>NZ_JBAGKE010000009.1:0-264637 GCF_037034165.1 Geodermatophilus sp. FMUSA9-8
CCCGGGCTTGACCACCAGCACGTCGCCGGGAACCAGTTCTGCGGGGTCGACCTCCACCTCGGCGCCGCCGCGCAGCACCGTCGCCCGGGCGGGCACCAGGTCCAGCAGCGCCCGCAGCCCGCGGCGGGTGCGGGCCACGGCGTAGTCCTCCAGGGCCTCGGCCAGGGAGAACAGGAAGGCCAGCATCGCGGCCTCGCCGAACGCACCGAGCGCGATCGCGCCCAGCATGGCGACGGTCATCAGCGTGCCGACACCGATCTTGCCGCGCCGCAGCGCCCGCAGGGTGCCCGGCACGAACGTCGCGCCGCCGGCCAGCACCGCTCCGCCGGCCAGGATCGTGGAAAAGGTGGAGACGACGTCGCCCTCGGCCAGCCAGCCGAGCAGTTCCGAGGCGAGCCACAGCACCCCGGCCACGCCGGCGAGCTGCGCGGACCGCGACCGCCACAGTGCGGTTGGCTCCTCCTCGCCCTCGCCAGCAGGGACGGGGGCGGAGCAGGTGGGATCGCCGCATCCGTCCCCGACGGCTGACGCCGTCCGGGGGGCGGCGGCCGTCGGGGCGCAGCAGGCGCACCCGTCTCCGCAGCCGTCCTCGGACACGGCGGCCGCGCTGGCGGGGACGGGGCTCAGCGGAAGGCGGAGGGGGACCGCGGTGTTCCCGCCCGTCCGGTCGGCCGGACGGCGGTCGTCGTCCCCACCACAGCACAGATCGGACATGTCAGGCCTCCTGCAGGTCGATGGTGCCGCCGTGGCGGCCGCCGGAACGAACGACGTCACCGGACAGGGCCCCGGGCTCCTCGGCACCGGCAGGGCTTGTCAGCGCACGAGCAGTCATGAAGTCGGTGGCGGCCAGCAGGCGGTGACCGGCGGCGGTCAGCCGGTACATGACCAGCTTGCCTTCACGGCGAGAAGCACTCAGTCCAGCCGAACGCAGCACCCGCACGTGGTGGGACACCAGGTTCTGACTGGCGCCGCAGACCCAGGCCAGATCGCAGACACACAGTTCGTCCCCGGACTGCAGCGCCGTGGCGATCCGCAGCCGTACCGGGTCGCCCAACGCCTTGAACCGGGTGGCATGCAGCTGCGCCTCGTCGAGTTCGGGCAGGCCCTCGCGGACTTCCTCGGCGTGCTGCAGGTCCAGACACAGCAGGTCGCACTGATCGGCGCTCACGGGTCGCACTCCTCATCCGGTCAGCGCCGGCGGCGCCAGCTATCTCCGACCATACAACGCAACAACGGATGTTGGGACGACGGCGCTCTGCGGCCCGTTCCGGCGCGCGTGGGTGCGCCGGGCCTGGACGTCCTCCGTCAGCCGTGGGCATCGATCCGGCGATGCCCACGGCGGGTGTGCAGGGATGTCCCGGGCCGGGGTGCGTCGGGCGACGACTGGAGTCGTGGGCCTGCGAGCTGTGCGGTGGGGCACTACATGCTAGCTTTCACATATGAGCAGTCGTTCAGATGTCGCTGCCGGCGTGGCCGGCGGGAACGACCTTGACGGACATGAGCATCGGCACGACGCCGAGCGCGTGAATCAGGTTCGAGCCGGCCTGCCAGACCCTGCCGTGGTGGAAGAGTTGGGGGCGACCTTCGGGTTGCTGGCGGACGCAGGGCGGCTGCGGCTCCTGGTGGCTCTGTTGGACGGGGAGATGTGCGTGTGCGATCTGGCGGCGGCCTGCGGGCAGAGCGAGTCCGGGGTGTCGCACGCGCTGCGGCTCCTGCGCGCGCATCGCGTGGTGGCGGTGCGTCGCAGTGGACGGCGGGCCTTTTACCGGCTGGCCGACGCCCACGTGCGGATGTTGCTCGACCTCGCGCTGACCCACCACGCCCACGCCACGCCGCTGGGCGCCGTCCCTGTCGAGGCGGGCGCACGATGAGCCGCAGGGGCGACGCCGGAGACCACGACGGCGGGCAGGGCCACGACCACGGCGATGGCGGCGGGCATGCCCACGGGCCGCGGATCGGCAGCGCCGGAGCCGAGCACCAGAAGTCCCTGGCGATCGCGTTCGGGCTGACCGCCACCTACGCCCTGGTCGAGGTCGTCGGCGGCATCGTGAGCGGATCGCTGGCGCTGATCAGCGACGCGGCGCACATGGGCACCGACGTGCTCGGCCTCGGACTCGCGCTGGCGGCGATCCAGCTGGCCAAGCGGCCGGCCGCCGGCGGGCGGACCTACGGCACCTACCGGCTGGAGGTGCTCGCCGCCGTCATCAACGGTCTGCTGCTCTTCGGCGTCGCGTTCTACGTCCTCTACGAGGCGGTGCAGCGCTTCCGCGAGCCCCCGGAGGTTCTCGGGGTGCCGATGCTCGTCGTCGCCAGTGTCGGCCTGATCGTCAACATCATCTCGTTCCGGCTGCTGATGGCCGGGTCCAAGGAGAGCCTCAACCTCAAGGGCGCCTATCTCGAGGTGCTCTCCGACATGCTCGGCTCCATCGGCGTCATCGTCGGCGCGATCGTGATCACCGTGACCGGGTTCCGCTCCATCGACGCGATCGTCGCTGTGGTGATCGGGCTGTTCATCCTGCCGCGAACCTGGCAGCTGATGCGCCAGGCGCTGCGGATCCTCATGGAGGTCGCGCCGCCCGGGGTGGACGTCGCCGCCGCGACGAGGGAATTGGCCGCCGTCCCCGGCGTCAAGGAGGTGCACGACCTGCACATCTGGACGCTGACCAGCGGCATGGAGGCCGCCACCGTGCACGTCGTTGTCGACGACGTCGACGTCGACTGGCACGGGATCCTCGACCAGACACGGGACATCCTCATGACCAGATACGGCGTGACCCATCCGACCATCCAGCTGGAGCCCGACGAGCACGTCGAGGAACCGGTGGGCTTCTGAGCTACGCCGAGCGGCACCGCCCAGCAGTGCGGGAGGACGCCCGGGCGTATATGGAGGATCATGGGTCCAGGCGACTGCTGGGCGACGATCCCCGACCGATGTCCAGGTCCAGGAGGGTGTCCAGCAACGCTGCCACGGCGTCAGCAACCGCGGGGACTGCCAGTCGGTAGCGCGACCGGCGGCCCTCGGGCACGAAAGTGACCAGACCGCTGCTGCGCAGAACCGTCAGGTGGTTGGAGAGCTTCTGCCGGGTGATAGCGAGCCGCTCGGCCAGGTCGGCGGGGTAGCCCGGTGCGTCACGGAGAGCCATGAGCAACTGGACCCGAGTCGGATCGGCCAGTGCACGACCCAACCGCGCGAGCGCCGCCGCTTGCCCGACCATGCTCACGATGCCCCCTTCACGTAGATGTTCGCCGGCAGGCGTCGGGAGCGCGGCGTCTCCGGTGTAGGGCGCGGATGGCCGGCCCGGCGATGAGGGCTGACGCGACAGCGAGCAGAACCAGGAGGTCGCCGGTCCGGGCGTACGGAGTCAGCCCCGTACGAAGCGGCACGGCGGCGGTCAGCAGCTCCGGCGTGCCGAGCTCGCCCTGCGCGGCGACGCGCCCGTCGGGCAGGACGATCGCGGTGTAGCCGGTGGGCGCGGCCTGCAGGACGGCGCGGTCCATCTCCTGTGCGCGCATCCGGGCGGCCGCGACCTCGGTGGCCGGCACCTCCTCGGTGGTGTAGGAGGCGGCGTTGGTCGGTACCAGCAGGACCTGGCCGCCGGCGGTGACGGCGGCACGGGCGCGGTCGGAGAAGAAGACCTCGTAGGAGATGACCACGCCCAGCGGCCCGGCGGGCGTGTCCAGCAACCCCGGGCCGCGGCCGGGGACGGCGTCCCGGGGAACGAGGGCGGTCATGTCGGAGAGCCGCTCGAAGAGGCCGCGGGCGGGGATGTACTCGCCGAACGGCACCCGGTGCACCTTCTCGTAACGATCCAGGATGCGACCGTCCGGTCCCCAGGCCACCGCGACATTCCGGAATGTCGTCGACCCGGACTCGGTGACCCCGGCGACCACCGTGGCCTCGGTGCGCCGGGCGAGTGCCGCCACCCGGTCGGCCTCGGCGGTGTCGGTCACCGGCTCGGTCACGACGACGCTGCTTTCCGGCCACAGGACCACATCCAGGTTGGCGGGCAGCTCGGCGCTGACGTCGAACAGCCGCTCGGTGACCGCTTGCTCGTCGGCCCGGACGGCGGGGATGCCGCGCGGCCCGCCGCCCTGCACGACGGCGGTCCGCAGCTGGCCGGCCGGTGCGCCGTCCGGCGCGGCGAGGGCGACGCCGGCCGCGCTGACAGCGACCAGAGCCGCGACGAGCACCAGCGTGCGGACCCGCCGAGCCACGAACAGCCCGGTCACCGCCGCTCCCGCACCGGTGGTCAGCCCGACGACGAGCAGGGAGCCCCCGAGGGGCGCGGCCGCGGCGAAGGGGCCGTCGAGCTGCCCCAGCGCGATCCCCGGGAGGGGAAATCCTCCGAACGGGAATCGGGCGCGCACGGCCTCCAGCGCCACGAGCGCCACCGGAACCGTCCACCAGCGCTCCCGACTCGGATCGACCAGCAGCATCGCAGCGGCGAACAACGTCACCTCGAGCACCAGGACGGCGGCGAAGCCGGCCGGGTGGAAGCCGGTGAGCCAGGACAGCGTCGGCGCGAAGAAGCCAAGCCCGGCCACTGCGCCCAGGACCAGCCGCGGCCGCCACCGCAGACCCAGCAGGGCCCAGGTGAGGACGGCCGCACCGGCCGGCGCCAGGTACCACGCCGACCGCGGGGGCATGCTGCCCGCCAGCAGTGCACCGGCGGCTACACCGGCGATCAGGCGCCGCCAGCCGGGCAGCCACCGGTCACGCACGCCGAGGGCGGGCGCCGGGGCCCGCGCGCCCGGTGGCCACCGGGGGCCTTTCCTGCGTCCCGGTCACGGCGCGGTGGTCTCGGCCGCCAGCCGGGACACGAGCTCCTCGAGCCGAGCGGTAGACACCGGCCCGACCTGCCGGTCCACGACGCGGCCGTCGGCGGCAACGGCGAGGGTGACCGGCAGCCCGGGGGCGGCCAGCTCGGTCAGCAGCGCCTTGTCCTCGTCCACCACGTGCGCGTAGGTGACCCCCAGGTCGGCGAGCAGCGAGACCGCGGCCGGGCGGGTGTCCTGGGTGTTGACCCCCAGGAACCCGATCCGGTCGCCATAGCGCTCGTAGGCCTCCTGCAGCAACGGCATCTCCTCGCGGCAGGGAGCGCACCAGCTCGCCCACAGATTCACCAGGACGGGGCGCCTGCCGAGGTCCTCCAGTGCCACCTCCTGGCTCCCCACCAGGCAGGGCAGGCGCAGTGCCGGGACCCCTGCCGCACCGCCGACCGTGGCGCCGTCGGCGGCGAAGGCCTCGCAGCTGGCCACGTCGGCGGGGACGGTGACCGGAGTCGCGTCGGTGTTTCCGGCCGAGGTCGGCGAGCCGGCTCCGCAGCTGCTCACCGTGAACGCGACGACGATCGCGGCCGCCCATCGGCGGGCCGTGGACGTGCGGTGGGGCGGCGGGCTCGTCCGGCCGGCCGGGGCAGGGCCGGTGCGGACCGGCGGGCGAGGTGGCACGGCTCAGCTTATGAAGTCGGGGGACGGGAGGATCCGCGGGCGACCGGAGCCGCCTCGCGAGTCAGCTGTCGTGGCGTTGCGTCAGCCGCCCCTCACCGAGCAGGCTGGTGGAGAGTCCGCGGAGTCGTTCGTGCACGTCGCCGCTGCCGCCGCGGGCGAGTCCCGCCAGCGACACCGTCGTCGATCGCTCGTCGCCGGAGCCCGGCACCGGCGTGCCGGTGATCCGGGCGAAGACCCGTTCCCGGCGCACCAGCAGGGTCGCCAGGAGCCCGAGCAGCATGGTGATCGCGCTGATGAGGACGCCGACCTGCCCCGGATCGTGCGAGACCTGCAGGGCCGCGAACTCCCGGAACCCGTCGAACCGGACCACCGTGCCGTCCTCGAACGTCGCACTCTCCCCGACGCTCAGGTTGGCTTCGCCGATCCGGTTCAGCGCTCCCACGTCGATCTGCCGTTGGTCCAGCGAGAACACCGACTGTGGGGTGCCGCTGTCCAGACCCAGGTAGCCGCGGTAGCCGATGACGGCGACCTGCGGGTTGAGGGGCCGTGCGTCCACCGAGGTGAGGACGCCGCCCTGCACCAGGCCGGTGGGGGCGAAGAAGCCCTCCAGGGCGAAGCCGTCACCGGAGCCGTCGCCGAGGTCGGGCAGCTTCACCACGCCCTCGCTGGCGAACGTCGCGCTGTCCCGGGGTAGGAACGGGGCCGACAACTGCTCGAAGACCTGCCCGTCCGGCAGGGTCACGGTGAACAGGGGGGTGAAGCCGTGCCCGGTCACGTACAGACGGTCGCCGTCGGAGCGGAAGGGGTCGTTGACCCCGATCGTCGTCTGCTCCGTGGGGGCTCCCGGTTCGGCCTGGACGCCGATGTCGGCGGTGAAGGACGCCGGCGTGCCGTTGAGCTCGTACGTAGCGCGGAAGTCCTCCAGGTCGAAGCAGAGCGGCGTGAGGGTGTCTGGGTCGACCAGCGCGCCGGCGACGTGGCGGTCGTACTGCTGGAAGGAGTTGCAGAAGCCGTCGCCCTCGGTGACCAGGATGCTGCCCTCGTAGCCCCACAGCTTGCCGCCGGCCAGCGCGACGAGCAGCGCCAGGAGCGAGAGGTGGAAGACGAGGTTGCCGGTCTCCTTCATCCGGCCGCGCTCGGCCGAGATCTCCACGCCGGCGGCGGTGTCGCGCCGGGCCACCCGGAAGCGCGCCGACCGCAGGTCGGCCTCCAGCCGCTCGGCCGCGGCCTCCGCGGTCAGCGGCACCTCCTCGGTGGCGTGATCGGGCAGCCGGTGCAGATGGCGCGGCACGGGCGGCGGGTCGGCCCGCAGGGCCCGTGCGTGCTCGATGGAGCGCGGAACGAGGCAGCCGATCAGGGAGATGAACAGGAGGAGGTAGATCGCCGAGAACCACGGGCTGGAGAAGACGTCGAACATGCCGAGCCTGTCCAGGACCGGCGCCAGGTCGGGGTTCTCCCGGAAGAACCCGGCCACCGCGCTCGGGGTCAGCGACCGCTGCGGGAACAGCGATCCCGGCACAGCCGCCAGGGCCAGCAGGAACAGCAGCACCACCGCCGTCCGCATGCTGGTCAACCACCGCCAGCGGCGCAGCAGCCACCGCCCTCCCCGGTGCAGCAGTCCACCTCGCGAGGGAGTGGACGGCGGCCGTGCCGGGCGGGTCTGCAGGTCGGTCACGGCATCCTCGCTTCGGCTTGGCAGTGGACAGGCGCAGTCGGACACGGCCGGGTCTTCGAGTGCCTACTCACGGCGGCTCCTCCACGGGGCCTGCTCCTTGCGCCGGCCCGCGGATCACTGACGACCAGGAGCAAGCGGCTTCGATCCGCGTCGGGTTCGTCTGCCGTCCCGATAGGCTACGAGGCGCATTAGTAGGCGGGGCGGCGTGGTCCTCGCGCTCCCGCCCTGACTGCAGCCGTCGTCCGGGCACGGTAAAGGCCCTACGTGTCATGTCGTGGATCGCCGCGAGCCCGATCCCAGGTCCAATTGGGCCGGCATCTACGATCCGGGCTAGGAGCTGATTGTGCGGGAAGGTCGTCGACCTCGGCGAGGTGGCTCGGTTCGCCGCTCCGGTGAGGAAGAGCGCCGCACCGCCCCGGCGCACAGCGTTCAGCCTCTCCCGGTCAGAACCCGACAGCCAACGCCTCCCGCAAGGAAGGGCCCCGCATGACTCCCGCTGAGTGGTCGGCATTGTCGGACTCGTTGTTCAGCGCCACCATCGCCGTCTACTCACTGGCGGTGCTGGTGTTCAGCGCCGAACTGGCCTTCGGACGGCACGGCACCCCGCGCGCCGAACGGCGCGCCTCGACCGTCGCCCGCGTCGGCGCCCCGCCCCCCGGCGACGAGCCCCGGCACGTCGGGGACCTGTTGCCGGTGGGGGAGCGCGTCGCGTCGACCCGCCGGTGGGGTCTCGCCGGTCTGGCCCTGACAGCGCTGGGTGCAGCGCTGCACGCCGGGGTGCTCGTTGCCCGCAGCGCCGCCACGGGGCGGGTCCCCTGGGGCAACATGTACGAGTTCGGAACGGCGTCGGTACTCATCGGCGTCATCGCTTACCTCGTGGTGGCGACCCGAGTTCCCGGAGTTCGCCGCATCGGCGCCTTCGTCCTCGGCCTCGCGGTCTTCGGCCTCGTGCTGATCGGTCTCTACCTGTACGCCGCCGCCGGTCCGCTGATCGCAGCGCTTCGCTCGGACTGGCTCGCGGTGCACGTCTCCGCGGCCATCATCTCCTTCGGGATCTTCATCGTCAGCGGTGTGGCCAGCGCCCTCTACCTGGTCAAGATCCGCCATGAACAGCGGATCCCGACGGACGCGCGGCCTTCGGCGGGTCTCGCCGTCCGGCTGCCCGCGGCGGCGGCGCTGGACCGCGTCGCGCACCGCACGGCCGTCTTCGGCTTTCCGATCTGGACCTTCGCCGTCATCGCCGGGGCGATCTGGGCCGAGAGTGCGTGGGGTCGCTTCTGGGGCTGGGACCCCAAGGAGACCTGGGCCTTCATCTCCTGGGTGCTCTACGCCGTCTACCTGCATGCGCGCACCACCGCCGGGTGGCGCGGCAAGCCGGCGGCCTGGATCAACCTGTTGGCCTTCGCCAGCCTCGTCTTCAACCTCCTCTTCGTGAACCTCGTCTCGACGGGACTGCATTCCTACGGCGGAGTGGACTGACACACCGCCGGTCCGGTCGGGCTCTCGCCGTCTGATCTCAGATCACGGTCGTTCAGAGTGGTGGGCCGGATCCGTCCGGCGACGTCCTCTGACTGTGAGTGACCGTACGGCGCCTGACTTGCCGGGTCTCCCGTCAGCCCGACCGGCTCGTTGTTCGCGACGGGCGGAGGAGGGTACTGTCGCCCACGGCGCCTCGCGGGTCGGCCATGTGACGGGCTCGGCGCGAACACTCTGACTCGCTTCACGGGCGTCGACATCCTGGCGCGCCACCAGTCGCGGCCGCCAAGCCCGCACAGCCGCATGCGGGGACGAACCGGAGACGACGGCCCCTTCATGAAGAGAAACGCACGTCGAGTCGGCGGTTCACGGCGTGCGCCCGTGGGGCGGCTCGACACCTGGCTTGGCTCTCGGCGAAGGAGCCCCGCTGTCCTCGCTAGGCGTCGGGAAGCACGCGTCGGATCACGGTGGGGTTGCCCACCGGCTGGATCTTCACGACCTCACCCGGTTGGGGCGCGGCGATCATCTTGCCGTCGCCCATGTATATGCCTACGTGGTCGATGCCGGGCCGCTCCGGCGAATAGTCGAAGAACAGCAGATCCCCGGGGCGCGCCTCTGTCATCGATGGGACCGCTCGTCCGGCCGTCGCCTGCTGTGAGGAGACCCGGGGGAGCTCTATGCCTTGGCTCCTGTAGACCGACTGGGTGAATCCGGAGCAGTCGAGACCCTTGGTCGGGTCGGTGCCGCCCCAGAGATAGGGCACTCCGAGATACTCGAGCGCCTTGGCCGTGACGGCGGACCCGGCGTCCGTTCCGCCGACCGGCAGCGTCGGACCACTCGCACCGGCAGCCGAACTCCCGGCGTTCGGGGACGGCAGCGCAGCATCCGAGGTCAAGCCGGCGGCGGTCGCAGCGGACGCCCAGTCGGTCGATGTGGTGCGAGGTCGTGTCGCCAGCGGCGCAAGCTGCGCCTGGATCTCGGCGATGCGCGACTGCACCCGGGCAAGGCCGTCCATCAGTGGCAGCTCCGCCGTAGCCGGCCGGTGCCGGTGTCAGCGTCGAGGGAGGTGCAGCTGTCGGCGGGAGAAGCCTGGCCCATCAGGCCGGGTCGTGTCGTCACGACTCGCAAAGGTAGTAAACGTCGATGCGGGTCGCCGGGGGGCTCGCCGCAGGGTTGGCGGACCTTCGTCCTGAGCCTCCGGGCTTCCTTCGGACCGACTCGCCGCTCCCGTCCGTCGTGGCGCGGCCGAGCTGGGCCGTGGATGCGTCCCGGGACCAGGATCATCAGCGATCCAGACCCCGATCCAGGCCCAACTCCCGGCGGGACCAGCTCATGGTCTCGATCCGGCGGCTTGACGCTGCAGAGCAGCGTCCCGGCCGTCCGCTCGCTGCGCGGGCGGGTATCCCGTGCCGCGCGCGGGGTTGCGTGCCTGGCGGGGGCTCGTGCATGGCTCGTTGTCCGACAGCCCGTCCCGGGGTTGCGGGCTCACGCACGGGGCGGGTCTGCGCTCCTGCGGCGCGTGGGAGGCGGGTGATGCCACGGTGCACCGTGCCGAGCGCGCCGTGCCCTACTTGTCGACATCTGCTCCCTACCGTCCGTTCACGACGCGCACGGAACGTGGCCCCTGCCTGGGCCCGGCGCGGTTCACGGAGGCCACCGGTGCAGCTCTTGCGCGCGACCACCCGACGCCGTCCGCGGGCGGTCCTCGCCGTCGGTGCGCTTCTGATCGCCGGGGGACTGCTGTCGCCGTCGGCCGCCTCCGCCGAGCCCGGGACCGCCGCAGAGGCCATGGAGCAGGTGCGGCAGGCAGCCCAGGAGCTCACGTCGATCGACGCGCAGATCGACGAGGCCGAGGTGATCGTCGCGCGCCATCAGGAGGCGGCGCGCGTTGCTGCCGCCGAGGCAGCCGACGCCCGGCGCAGGCTGGACGCCTATGAGCCGCAGCTGCGTGCCATCGCTCAGAGCGGGTTCATGGCCGAGAACCAGTCGCGGGTGGCGGCCTTCCTCACCAGTGACTCCGCGACCGAGCTCGTCCAGCAGATGGCGACGCTCGACGCGATCGCCGACCACACCAACGCGGTCATCGCCGAGGTCGCCCTCGTGCAGGACGCGGCCGAGCGGGCCGAGGCTGAGGCGGCCGAGGCCGCCGCGACCGCCGCGGCCGCGCTCGGTCAGCTGCAGGCGCAGCAGGCTGAGGTGCAGGGGCGGATCGAGCAGTACGAGTCGGACTTCGCGCGGCTCACCGCGGAGGAGCAGGCCGCCGTCACGACCGCGATCGCCGGTCCGACGCTGGCTGCGCCGAAGGTCGCCGAGCTGCCGGTCGTGCCCGGCAGCGCGTCTGCCACGGCCATCGAGACAGCCCTCGCCCAGGTGGGTGACCCGTACGTCTGGGGAGCATCGGGCCCGAATGGGTTCGACTGCTCCGGCCTGACGTCCTATGCGTATGCGGCTGCCGGAGTGTCTCTGCCGCGCGCCAGCCGGTCGCAGGCGACCGTGGGCCGGCAGGTATCGCGCGCAGAACTGCAGCCGGGTGACCTGGTGTTCTTCTACGACCCGATCAGTCACGTCGGTCTCTACATCGGCAACGGCCAGATGGTGCACGCCCGGACATTCGGGCAGCCTGTCGCCGTCACCACTGTCGATCAGGCTGGATACCGGTTCGGGCGCCGCATCGTCGGCTGACGGTGAGGATCTGGGCGAGCGCCGCAGCCGTCGCTGCTACCCCTGCGATTGACTGGCGTCCGGGCTTGCCGAGAGGCCGTCGGGTCCCCTCTGTCGGGCTCCTGCGCCGATCAGCGGTGGGGGTACGACCTTCCAGAGCCGCTGCGCCTGCAGGCACCGAGCTGGGCCCGTGTGGTGAGTCGTAGGTCGACCACGGGCGTTCCAGGGACAGAGGGCCAGCCGAAGATGCCCGCCACGACCGGGCGGCGCCGGCTCATGTGGGACTGAGTCGCGGCCGAAACGGCGATGCCGGCGATGATCGCGGTCCGGCAGCAACGCCGTCGGGTTGCCCGCCAGGCGGCCGTGTAGTGCCCGGGCCAGCCGCCGCGGCGGCACCGACTCGTCCCACTCGTCCAACGGTGCATCCTCGCGGCATCGAAGACGGCGGGGCGTGCAGAGTCCCCCGATGAGGAGGCAGGAGATCCGGGCCCGCGGCCGGCCGGCCTTCACGGCGGGGTCCGTCGTCGCGCCCTTGCTCTCTCTCGCGGACTCGCCGACCTGCTGCCGATTCCGCCGCCGCGCCTTCCCATCCCAGTGCCGCGGCCCGGCGGGCGGACATCGCCGACCTACACTAAGGGCCTTAGTAGGGCTGTCTGCCCGTCCTCCCGCTCCGCGCCCACCCCCGAGGAGACCTGTGGCCAACGACCGGACAACCGACAAGGACCGCGGGGCCCGGGCCGGGTCGAGCCGGGCCAGGGCGACCAAGGCAGGATCGCGGCCAGCCGGGCGCAGGAGCGGCGCGGGGGGCCGGCGGACCCGGCCGGCCGCGCAGGCCGTCACCCGGCAGCCCCGGCCCTGGGGCCTCATCGCCGCCGCGCTCGCCGTAGCGGTCTTCGCTGTCGCCGTCATCGGGTACGCGGTCGTGACGGTGAACCGGGCGAACGCCGACAAGGTGACCACGGCGGAGCAGATCACGGGGCTCCAGACCTACGACTACCCCAACGGTCAGGGGCACGTGGCGACTCCGGTCGACTACTCGGAGTCGCCTCCGGTCGGGGGCGACCACGACGGCGAGTGGGCCGACTGCACCGGAACCGTGTACTCCGTCGACATCCGCAACGAGAACGCCGTCCACTCACTCGAGCACGGCGGCGTGTGGATCACCTACGACCCCGAGCGGGTGGCCCAGGACGACATCGCCACGCTGAGCGAACTCGTCGACGGCACGTCGGGGCTCATGCTGTCGCCTCGCCCGGGACTCGGTGCCCCGATCAGCCTCCAGTCGTGGAACAACCAGCTGACGGTGGATTCGGCCACCGACCCGCGGCTCCGGCAGGCCGTCGACTTCCTGACCTTCAATCCGGACAGCACTCCCGAACCCGGGGCGACCTGCGAGAACCCCACGTTCATCAGCACGCCACTCGTGGCCGGCGACGCCAGCCGCGCCGGCGGGTGAGTGAGGCGCCGTGACCAGCCGCTTACACCGACAGACTCGGGAGCCGGACGTCCAGGCGCCAGGAGGGCCAACGGCGCGGCCCGCGGGAACGCGGTGGCTGACCGCCGGCCTGGTGACGGTCATCGCGCTGGGGCTGGTCGTGTTGGGCGGGGGCCTGGCCGTCGCGCTGGGCATCGGGCGAGACGACCCGCCGTCGACCGATTCCGTGGACGCCGGCTTCGCCCGCGACATGTCGGCGCACCACCTGCAGGGCGTGGAGATGGCCAACCTGGCCGCCGACCGCAGCCAGGACCCGGAGGTGCGGCAGCTGGCCTTCGACATCTCCTCCACCCAGACCAACCAGGTCGGCCGGATGCAGGGCTGGTTGACGCTGTGGGGACTGAGCGTCTCCGGTGGTCAGTCCATGGCCTGGATGAACGGCGCTTCCGGCCATGACATGTCGTCGATGGGAGCCGGCTCCGGCGTGGCCGACAGCCTCATGCCGGGCATGGCCACGGAGGACGAGATGGCCGAGCTGCGCGGGCTGACCGGGTCGGCGTTCGACGTCCAGTTCCTCCGGCTCATGATCCGCCACCACCAGGGCGCCAAGGACATGGCCGAGTACGCGGCCGCAAACGCCGCGCAACCCGCTCTCGCCACCCTGGCCCGGACCATGGCCGAGACGCAGACCGCAGAGGTCGAGACGATGACCGACATGCTCGCCGCGCGGGGCGGCACCCCGCTGCCGGCGCCGTGACTCCCGCCGTGGGCGGCGGCGCGGGTGGTGGAGTCCGCCTCCGCGGTGAGGGCTGGAGGGGTGTCAGGCAAGGACGCCGGTGAACCACAGCCCCCAGGCCAGCACGCCCACGCCGAGCAAAGCGTTGGTGGCGCGGCCGCGCCAGGTGCGCGGCAGCAGAGCGGTGAGCGCGGCGACGGTGAGCAGCTCGGCCGCGACCGTCGCCGTGCCCAGCGCCCCCGGGCCGTGCCCGGCATCCACCGGCTCTCCGGCCAGGGCGACGGGGCCCTCGGAGCGGATCGCCACCCCCGTGGAGAGGTCCACCCCGGTGGCGGGGTCGACGCCCGAGGAGGCGGGCGCGGTTCCGCCGTGCCCCGAGGACGACGACCAGTGCCCACCGGCCCCCGAGCCGTCGGTGACGGTGAAGGCGTCGAGCAGATCGGTGGTGTAGGAGACCAGGTAGAGGCCGAGGAGCGCCACGGTGCCCAGCAGGCCGAGGGCGACCAGACGGTGGTCCGGCGGCGAGCCGGCCCAGCTGCGCACCACCAGCCACGCCGCGAGGCCGAGCTGGGCGGCGGCGGTCAGCAGGAAGAAGCCGACCGCGAGCTCGCCGGCCGGCAGATGGTCGACCGCCGCGGCGACGTGCAGGGCGCCGGCGGTGGCCAGGCCGAGGGCCGCGGCAGACAGCCAGCGCCGGAGGCTGCGGCTCGGTCGGATCCTCTGGCTGGGAGCGGCGGGCTCCTCGGTCAGCGTGATCACCTGGGTCCTCCCTGTCGCGGCGCAAGCAGTGGCAACCCGGAGCCTTGCCGAGTCCCCGCTCGGCTACCAGCCGCATCGAGGGGCGGGGGAACCCCCGAAATCAGGGGGACGACGGTGCGCGATGCGCCGTCAGCGGTGCTCCGTGGCAGCACGGCGGGTGGTTCATCACGTCGGGGTCAGCAGCCGCTGATGCTGACCCCGCGGGCGCGCAGCCACGGCACCGGGTCGACTGCGCCGCTGTACATGGCGCCGTTCGGGTGCACCTCGAAGTGCAGGTGCGGGCCGGTCGACTGACCGCGGTTGCCGACCTCGGCGATCTGCTGACCGGCCACCACGCGTTCCCCAGCGTTGACGAAGTAGCGGTTGATGTGTCCGTAGACGGTCACCGCGCCGTCGTCGCCGAGGATGTAGACGGCCAGCCCGAATCCGGTCGCGGTGCCGGCGCGCTTGACCACGCCGGAGGTGGCCGCGTAGATCGGGGTGCCGATGGGGGCGGCGATGTCCAACCCGTAGGTCATCGTCCCCCACCGCGGACCGAAGCAGCTGCTGACCCGACCGGACGTGGGCTTGACGTAGTTCGACGATCCTGTAGCGACACCGCCGTCCCGTGAAGTGCCGTCGCTGCCGCTGGAGCCGGTGCCGGCGGCCGCGGCGCGGGCCGCGGCCGCCGCGGCGGCCGCCTCCTGCGCGGCCCGGGCGGCCTCCGCGGCGGCGGCGGCCTCCTCGGCCGCCTTCTGCTGCTGCCACTGCTGGTAGGCGTCGCGCTCCCCTTGGAGCTCGAGCAGCCGGATCTGGGCGGCCTGCAGCTGCTGCTCGTAGCCGGCCTTCTCGGCGGTGACCTGGGTGTAGGCGGCCTGCTGGGCGGCCACCTGGGCATCGGAGGCGGCCTTGGCCGCCTCGGCCTCGGCCGCCGCGGCGGCCATGGCGTCCCGGGCGGCCCGGGCCGCGGAGTCGGCGTTGGCCTGCTGCACCCGGGCGATCTCGAGCTGGTCGAGGACGTCGACCTGGGTGTCCCCGACGTAGTCCAGCAGCGCGGCCCGCTGGATCAGCTCGCCGGGACCGGCGGAGTCCAGCAGCGCCGCGGTGGTGGTCAAGGTGCTGCCGTTCATGTAGCTGTCGCGGGCGAACGTGCCCAGGCGGGCCACGGCCGCGTCGATGGCGTCCGACGCGGCCTGCAACTGGGCGGCGGTCTGCTCGGCGGTCGCCTGAGCCTGCTGGAGGGCCTCCTCGGCGGCGAGGTAGGCCGCGCTGGCCGCCTCCGCCTGCACCGTGACGCGCTCCAGCTCGACCTGGGCGGCAGCCACCAGCGCGGCGATCCGGCCCACCTCGGCGGCGGCGGCGTCCTGCGCGGACTGCGCGGCGCCGATCTCGGTGTCGCTGGGGTTCGGCGGCGGTGCTGGAACGGCCACGGCCGCAGCCGTGCTGCCGAGCAACAGCGCACCGCTCAGCGCGCCGACGAGCGCGGTCCGCAGCACACCGGGTGCGACCCACGGGCGGCGGACGCCTCCCGATTCGGTGAACCGCGAGGCGTCCGGGCGGCTCGACAGCATGTTGCTCCCTGGGGAAGAGGGGTGTCGCGTGGAAGAGCTGGCGCAGCGTCCCAGCGTTACCCTCCGTAACAAAGACAACACGCGGAACACTCGCGCAGGAGACCGGCCGGACGGGGCGGCCTCCGTCCACGCCTGTCCCTTCTGTTGTCGTCGAATGTCGAGACAACCTTGAGCGCCGCCAGCAGTCGCACGCTCGGACGGCGTAAGCCCGGCAGGTCGGGTCGGCGGCTTCGGCGGGGAGAAGCGCGGCACCGGAGTCGCGGTCAGGGCGACAAGCTGTCCGGTGGATCCGTCCGGCGACGTCCACGCCGTCCCCCGGGTGGGCAGGACCGTAGATGGCGGTGCCCGGGACGGGCAGTGGCCCCCGAGGGACGGAGCCGGGGCCCGTCCTGACGGTGCCGGTCGGCTGCGCGGCTGCCGCCCCGGCGAGAGTCGGTCCTGACCTCACGGCAGTAGTAGTTACGTTGGTCGGAGTTGGTCGGTGAACCGGCCAGCCGCGCCACAGTGGTCCCGTCCACGCTGAACGAAACCCGAGGAACTGACGACGATGATCCGACCTCCGTCGCTGCCCCACTGGCTGGGCTCGCTCGCCGACAGCCCGGCGTTGCGCTCACGGCTGCGGTGGCCAGCTGCGGCGGCTGGGATCGTCGCCGCCGCCGCCTACGTTCCAGTGATCCCCGCGCAGTGGAACGAGGCGATCTACCGGGGCGTCGTCTCTGTGCTCTGCGTGGCCGGTCTGCTCTTGCTCGGTCTGCTGCTGCTAATCCGGGACACATCGTCCGTCTACGTGGCCGCCTCCCTCCTTTGCCGACTCACGGTGCTGGGCCTCGTCTTCACGCGCTTGATCTCCCCGCTCCGGCCGCTCCAGCGGGGTGGCAGTTGGCTCGACCTGCTCGACGTGGCGTCCTTGGTGTCGGCCGCCGCGATGGCGGTCCTATGCGGGTTCGTGATCGCCACGCACCGTCGAGGCAACCGAGCAGGTCCCGCAGCCTCGCGGCCGACATCGGCGACGCCTCGGTGAAGGAAAGCGGCCTGGCTCCGCGCGGGCACGCGGAGCCTAGGGCGCGATCTTGCTCGGCGACACGTCGACAGGCGGGATTGCGTCGGGATGAGTTTGTGTGAGTTCGGCAGCGACCGCCCGCCCGAGGAGGCAGCTTCCGGTGGCAGCAACGGTGAGGCTTAGCCTCTCCACCTGATCGCCCCCGTGAGCCTCGGCATCAGCGGGGGTGTGAACCTGGTCTCAAACGGGCTGCCTTCCTGCGGCGACGTCTCGGAACGGGGCACGTCCACCGCGTCGCCATGACGTGTCGGCGTCCGGCACCTTGGTGGCGTCGACGCCTGGCGGCGGCGCGGCGCGGCCACCCATCCCTGGCCCCGCCGTCGCAGCCTTCACCTCGGCCTATCTGCAATCAGGTGATGCCGGCGGTCGACTGGAGATGACGCACCAGCCGGCCGTCGAGGGCGGCGGCACCCACCCTCGGTGGCCCGTCAAGTGCAACGAGGTGCTCCATGCGCGCGAACGCGCGCGTGCGGAGCGAGTCGTTACCCAACCGTGACAACTAAGCTGCTTCGTATTACCGTTCCGTCCGGTCCGGCTGAGCCGTGCTCCTCAACCCGAGGGCCTCGAACGGACCTCGCCGAACCGTCCGTGCCACTGGCCGGATGGACCGGGGACCCACCGATCCCCTGGGGTGAATCCTGGCGGCGCGCCTGCGTGCGCTCCAGGTAGGGCGTCTTCCAGCCCGAACCCGTCAGCTAACCCGGTAGGCGGTCAGGAAGAACGGAGAGCCGCCGTCTTGGCGACCCTGCACAACCGCGCCTGCCGCACCCTTCTTGTTCCTCACTCGGCGCACGCCCGGCTCCACCGCGGCCCGGCCCGTCGCCTGCGGCACCTCCTGGTCTCCGCCGTGGCGGTCGCGGCGCTCCTCACCGGTGGCGGGCTGCCGTCAGCGGTCGCGGCGCCGGTCGTCGCGGGGCAGGGCCAGTCCGCCGGCGACGGTCTCCCCGTCGAGATCGAGCGGATCAACCAGCGCCTGGCGATGGCCGAGGAGGAGTTGCAGCGAGCGACGGTCGAGGCCGAGGCCACCGCGGACGCGTCCCGTGCCGCGCAGGCCGACCTCGCCGCGGCCCAGGTGGCCGCGGCTACGGCCACCGCCGAGCTGGAGGCCGCACAGGCGGCCGCCGCGCAGGCAGAGAACGACGTCGCCGCCCTCGGGCGGGAGGCGTTCATGGGATCCGCCCCCCTGGGCGATGCTGCCCTGCTGCTGGATGCGGCCGGTCCGGAGGAGGTGCTGCAGCGCGCAGCCACCATGGACCTGCTCGGCGAAGACCGTGCCGCCCGACTGGAGGCATCCGAGGCCGTTCGGCAGCGCCAGGAGGAAGCCGACCGGGCGGCGCGGGCCGCGGTCGCCGAGCGCGACGCGGCCGCGCGCACCGCGGCCGAGGCCGACGCGGCCGCCCAGGCCCAGCTCGCGGCATCGCAGCAGGCCTACGACGCGGCCGCCGCGGAGAAGGCCGGCCTGGAGCAGCAGCTCAAGGACGCCGAGACCCGGCTGCTCGCCGCCCGAGGCGCCCCCGATCCGATCGCCGCTTGGGAACAGCAGCAGCGCACCCAGCTCGCCCAGGCCAGCGCCGGGGCGGGCGCGCTGGTGAACGGCCGGGTCACCTCCTGCTACGGCAGCCGCTGGGGCACCAACCACAACGGCATCGACATCGCCGCCCCCATCGGCACGCCCATCTTCGCTCCAGAGGGCGGCGTGGTCCTCCAGGCCGGCCCGGCCAACGGCTTCGGGCTGGCCGTCTACATCCAGCACCCCGACGGCACCATCACCGTGTACGGCCACATCAACCAGTACTTCGTCACCGCGGGCCAGACGGTGGCCGCCGGCCAGCAGATCGCCGAGGTGGGCAACCGGGGCCAGTCCACCGGCCCGCACCTGCACATCGAGACGCACACCGGCGGGCTGTACCAGAACCGGGTCAACCCCGCTCCGTGGCTGGCCGCGCGCGGCATCAGCCTCGGCTGCTGACCCACAGACCGGTCGTAGATCGCGATCTTGACGAGGACGGGAACTCCACGGCCGCCGGCGACGACCAATGAACCGTGACTGACTACTCCACTCGTCTCATACGACGCGCCGCGACCGTGGCGGTGTGCAGCCTCGGCCTCCTCCTCGTGGGCCAGGCCCCGGCCGGCGCCCACGTCGAAGCCACCGCCGAGGGCGCACAGGCCGGCACCGGGCCGGTGACCGTCTCGTTCCTCGCGGAGGCCGAGTCGACCACCGCCGGCATCGTCGGGGTGAAGACGCAGCTGCCCTCCGGCATCGACCCGGCCACGGTGTCCCTGGCCTCCGGTCCGGGCGGCTGGGCCCTGACGGCCACCCCCGACGGCTACGAGGTGAGCGGCCCGAACATCGGATCGGGGGTCGACCTGGAGTACGGCATCACGATCGACATGCTCCCGCGCGACAGCACCGAACTGCCGTTCAAGACCCTGCTGCGCTATTCCGACGGCCGCGAGGACGCCTGGATTGAGCTGCCCACCGACGCCAACCCCAACCCCGAACAGCCGGCGCCGGCGATCACCGTCGCTCCCGCACCCCCTGCCCCGACGACGACGGCGCCCAGCACTCCGGCCGCCACGCCGACGGCCACCAGCCCGTCGGCCGGGGCAGACACCACCTCGTCTGCCCCGCAGGAGGCGGCGGCTGTGACGACCGAGGACTCCTCGGCCACCGGGTGGATCGTCGCCGGAGTGGTCGTGGTGGCTGTGGTGCTCGCCGGAGTGCTGTGGTTCTGGCGACGACGCGCCTCGAGCCAGCGGCGATGACGAATCGCTGACGGATCCGGTACGTAGAGAGGTCGAGCGCGATGAGCGGCGATGACCCAGGCGGGCGGTGCGCCGGCTTCCGTGAGGCGATCTCGGCGCGGCTCGACGGTGAGTCACCGGGGATGCCCGTCGCCGCGCTCGATCGCCACCTCGCGACCTGCGCGGCCTGCGCCGCCTGGAGCAGCCTGGTCGCGCAGGTCACCCGCCGGGTGCGGATCACCCCGGCACAACAAGTGCCCGATCTGACGGTGGCCATCTTGGCGGCCCTACCGTCGTCGCCGGCCACGGCGGCCGCCGTCAGACGCCGAGTGCTCGGCACCGCCCTGCGGCTGGCCCTGCTGGCCATCGGGGTGGCTCAGGCCGGGCTGGCCTGGCCGGCGCTGCAGCGGGGCGCCGGCGCCATGAGCGCGCCGGTACACATGGCGCACGAGACCGGAGCGTGGAACCTCGCCGTGGCGGTGGCCTTCCTCGCGGTGGCCGCCGCACCGCGGCTGGCGGCGGGGGCGCTCCCGTTCCTCGCCAGCTTCAGCGCGCTCCTGGCGGCGCTCACCCTGTCGGACCTGGACGCGGGATGGGTGCACGTCGAGCGCGCGGTCCTGCACGTCCTGATGTTCGTCGGGGTGGGGCTCGTGGCGACCGTGGCCTGGCGGGGACGCCGACGTTGGCGCTCCGCCGCGTCCCTGAGGGAGGCGTGGGTATGAGGCGCATGTTCGCCGTGGTCATGCTGCTGGTCGGTGCGGTCACCGGTGGCGTGCTCGTCGACGTGGTCACGGCTCGGCCGGCATCGGCACACGCCACCCTCGCCACCACGACACCCGCCGATGGGGCCCGGCTGTCCGCCGCGCCCTCCGAGGTCAGACTGGAATTCACCGAAGCGGTGGAGCTCGGCGCCGGGTACGCACGGGTGCTGGCACCGGGCGGGGAGCGCGTGGACACCGGGGCAACGGTGGCCGGCGCGGTTGTGACCATCCCGCTGCGCGGTGACCTCTCGGACGCCAGCTACGTGGTGACCTACCGAGTCGTCTCGGAGGACTCCCACCCCATCGCCGGCGCCTACGCCTTCGTGGTCGGTGACGGCGAGCTCGTGGCGCCGCCGGCAGTCACTGGCGCGCAGGACGTCGACTCGGTGGTGGCCGGCGCCCTCCCGGCCGCCCGATGGCTCGGCTTTGCGGGCGTGGCGCTCGGACTCGGCGTCCCGGTGTTCCTGCTGGTCTGCTGGCCGGCCGGTTGGGCCGTGCCGCTGATGCGCCGGCTCACCTCGACCGGCCTGGCCGCGGTCGTCCTCGGCGGGTTGCTGACGTTCCTGCTCCAGGGCCCCTACGCCGCTGGCACCGGGCTCGGTTCCCTCCTCGATCCCTCCGTCCTGGCGGCGACGACTTCCTCCGCGTTCGGTCTCACGCTGCTGCTGCGCGGGCTCTGCGCGCTGCTCCTGGCAGCGGCGCTGGCGGTGATCTGGCGCCGGGGGACACGCCCGCCGGCAGCACTGATCGCCGTCGCAGCGCTTCCGGCTGCCGGACTGGTGCTGACGACGGCGGCCGTCGGTCACCCCGTCGCCGGCCCGCTGCCCGCGCTCGCGGTGCCGATCACGGCCGTGCACGTCGCGGCGATGGCCGTATGGCTCGGCGGCCTGACCGCACTGTTGACCGGTGTGGTGCGACCCGGCGTGCCCGCGGCGGCGTTGGCCGCCGCGCTGCCCAAGTACTCCCGCTTGGCGTTCGGGGCAGTCGTAACCCTCGTCGTCACCGGCATCCTCCAGTCGGTCCGCGAGGTCGGATCACCCGTCGCGCTGGTGACCACCACGTACGGCTGGCTGCTGGTCGCCAAGTTGGCGCTCGTGCTGCTGCTGCTGGCTGCGGCCGGGATCTCCCGGGCGTGGGTGCTGCAACACCTGGGGATTCCCCGGAACCGCCCCGGTGGTCGCCGGGTCACCGCCCATGCCTTCAGCGCCGAGGCCGGGGACACGGTGGCCCCACACACCGCGGCGACGTGGCGCCCGGTCGAGGTGGAGGCGGCGACGGCGGACCTGGGTGCCTTACGGCGCTCGGTGCTGGTCGAGGTCGTCATCGGCGCTGTCGTGCTGGCGCTGTCGGCGGTGCTCGTGGGCACCCCGCCGGCCCGGTCGCAGGTCGCCGAGTCGGTGGACGTCACCCTGCCGCTGCAAGGGGAGGATGGCTCCTCGGCGGCCGGCTCGGTGCAGATCACCGTCGACCCAGCCGCCACCGGGCCCAACACGCTCATGGTCTACCTCTTCGACCAAGCCGGACAGCTCACCCAGCCGCAGGAAATCCGCGTGACACTGACCGAGTCCGCACAGGAGATCGGCCCGCTCGAGGTCGACCTCGTGCCCAGCGGCCCGGGCCACTACATCGGCGACGCGGTGTCCATCCCGACCCCCGGCGCATGGACCGTGACCGTCTCGGTTCGGCTGGACGAATTCACTGCCGCCACGGCGAGCACGGACTTCACCGCACGCTGAGTTGGGCGGCACGGGAGCAATTGGTGGCAAAGTCCGGCCGCAGGGCTCGGTCTGGACTTCGGGACGGGAAGCCGCCCGCCAGGCGGCTTCCCGCAGGATGAGGCGCACCGCGCGACAGGTTGCCGGGTAGGGAGCTGTGCGGCGCTGGTTCGGCCCGGCTTCCGGCTGCCGTCAGGGGCCGGACGGCTGGCAAGGGAACCCGGTTCGTCTGTGTGCCCGGCCGGCTGGACGGCGTGCCACCGCCGCCGAACTCGGTAAGCGGGGAGATCGTCGAGTGGGTCGCCCGGCGATGCATCGGCACCCGCCTGAAACTGCCACGGGAGATCTGGCAGACCCGCATCGAACTCGCCGACTCCGAGCGGAGCGCCACCCAGGTCACCGTCACGGTGACGCACCAGCCCAAGGGCCGCAACCGCCTGCTGCACACCCTGCAGCAGAGGGCGACGCAGCGGATGGTGCAGCGCACCGTGGACTCCGAGCTTGCCAAACTGCCGGATCACATCACCCGGGTGACCGAGGACCACAGCGGCTCCATTGCCGTGGGTGGGGGCTCGATCTCTGTGGAACAGGAGGGAGACGGCTGGGTGCTCCACCTTCTGGGTCATGTCGACAGCTCTGCCGTCAACCGGCTGGAGCTGCGGCGGCGCCTGGAGGAACTGGCGGTCGTGGCCATCGACGTCCGCGAGCTGACCTACCTCGACTCGACGGCGCTCCCGTTCCTGCTGCGGTGGGCGCGGCGTTCCGCCCACGGTCACCGCTGATCCCTCTCGGCACGCGGGACCAGGCTAGGGCGGCGATCCGACACCCTGGCCGACCAGTCGGCCAGGCCGATGATTATCGCCCTCCTGCTGTCAGCGCAGGCCGATGTCCGCCCAGTCGTCTCGGAAAGGTATAACCGTGGGATCACATTCGAGCCGGATGATGCACATGCCCACGGAGCCGCCGACGCTGCTGCGACTGTTCATCCCGCAGTTCGACGCCACGTCGCTGGTGCCAGGGTTGGCCGTGCTGGCACTCATCGCCTACCTACTGGGAGTCCGGGCGCTCCGGCGACGGGGCAGTCGGTGGCCGTGGAACCGAACCGCCACCTTCGTAACCGGAATCCTGACCGTACTGCTCGTGACCGCGACTCAGGTCATGGGTTACGGGATGATGCTGTTCTCGATTCACATGCTCCAGAAGATGGTCTTGACCGTGCTCTCGGCGATGCTGCTCATGCTCGGGGCCCCGGTGAGCCTGGCCATTCGTGCTCTGCCGCGCCATGGTTGGGGTGCCGTGTGCAGGCGGCTCCTGTTGCGAGGGCTGCGCAGCAAGACGGCGCGAGTGCTCGCCCATCCCGTCGTCACGACCGTCATCTTCGTTGGCAGCCTCTACGGCATCTACTTCACGCCCATCTTCGACTTTCTCATGAGCAGCTGGTGGGGAAACGTCGCCATGCTCCTGTTCTTCTTGGGCACGGGCCTGCTGGCATTCGGTGGGGCCTTTGCCCTCGGTCCGTGGCCGCACCGGGCCTCGCCTGCAATACGGATCGTGGAGCTCGGGCTGCCTGGCCCGCTGCATGCCTTCTTCGCGGTGGCGCTCATGATGGCCAGCACTCCGGTCGTCCGAGCCTTCGCGCAACCGCCGCCGGGCTGGGGTATCGACGTCATGACCGATCAACTGGCGGCCGGGAACATCATCTGGGGTGCCGGCGAAGTGCCCAGCATCATCGCCTTCGCTGTCGTCTACCTGCAGTGGTCCCGTTCGGAGGAAACGCGAACGAAGGTGAGCGATCGCCGGCTCGACGCTGAGCTCAAGGCCTACAACGCCCGCCTACGCAGGTTGGCCCAGGACCCGCCGAACAGGTGATCCGCGCGGCTGGGTGCCATTGCGCGGCCGCCGGCGCCGACCGCCGCCGGCCGCCGGTCCTTGCCGACCAGCCGGATCGACCCGCCGGCTGCCGTGACGAAGGCTGCTGCCGGCCATGGGCCTCCTCGATGGCCACGAGGGTCCCCGGGCGGATTGCCGGCAGCCGGGGCGCAACGGTGACGGCGGTGGCCAGCGCACGGTTGAGCGAGGCCAGGGTGTCGGCGTCGGCGCCGACCTGCTCGCTCCTGACCGGGCCGCCGCCGAGGCGACCAGGCGGCCGACATCGCCGCCGCCCGGCCCGTGAAGCCGCGGCCGCTGCCCGTGGTGCTGTGGTCCGGCCGCTGTCTGTCTGGCCCGGATCGCGGTCGGCCGGCCCGGCTGGCTCTGCCACGTGGTCAGAAGGAGACGGGCAGTTCCTCGACGCCGTAGACGAAGGAGAGGCGGCGCCAGGCGAGCTGGTCCTCGGGGACGGCGAGGGCCAGATCCGGGAAGCGGCGGAACAGGGCTGGCAAGACGATGCGCAGTTCCATGCGGGCGAGCTCGGCGCCGACGCAGCGGTGGATCCCGTGGCCGAACGCGAGGTGCCCACCGCCGTCGGGAGACCGGGTCGGGTCGAACTGATCCGGGTCCGGGCCGGCCCAGAGCGGGTCGCGATCGGCGCCGCTGAGGGAGACGGCGACGACGTCGTCCTTGCGGACCGGGCAGCCGAACAGCTCCAGGTCCCGCTTGGCGAAGCGCGGGAAGGCCACCTGGACGACCGTCAGGTAGCGCAGCAGTTCCTCCACCGCGCGCTCGACGTCGGCGCGGCAACCGTCGCGGACGACGGCGGCGTGAGCGGGGTCGCGCAGCAGCACCGCGGTGCCCATGGAGATCGTGCTGGCGGTGGTCTCGTAGCCGCCGGTGACGATGCCGTCGACCAGGCCGGCGAGGTCGTTGTCGGAGATGGTCTCGCCCTCGGCCTGCAGGATGCGGCCGATCAGGCCGGGGCCGGGGTCGCGGCGCTGGCGGGCGACCACGTCGAGCAGCATCGTCTTCTGCTCGGACACCGCGCCGAGCGATGCGGCGGTGCCGCCGGTGGCGTCGAAGCGCTGGGTGCCCAGCCGGACGAAGGCGTCGTGGTCGGCGTCGTCGAGGCCGAGCAGCTCACAGATCACGTCCATGGGGACGCGGGAGGAGACGTGCGCGGCCAGGTCCGCCGGCGATCCAGCGGCGGCGAGCTCGTCGAGCCGGCGGGTCACGATCGTTTCGATCATCGGCTCCAGCGTGGCCAGCCGGGCCCGGGTGAATTCCGGGGCCACAAGCTTGCGCAGCCGGGTGTGGTGCGGCGGATCGGTGAAGCCGAGTCCACCGACGTCGGCGGCCGAGCCCTCGCTGGAGTCGCGGAACAGGTGCCGCATGTCGTTGCTGTAGGAGTCGCCGTCGGCGAGGACGGCGCGGGCCTGCTCGTAGCCGGTCACGAGGTGGACGGCGAAGCCGAAGGACAGGCCGAGCCGCTGCACTGGGCAGTGCCTGCGTAGCTCGGCGAGCGCGGGGACCGGGTCCGTGCCGTTGCGCAGCAGCGGCAGCCGCGCCGCCTGCGGGAGGAATGTGAGCTTGGAGAGGTCGAGGCCGTTGCTGCGGATCCGCCGCTCCACCAGGCGGCCCAGCCACGCCGTGGCCAGCGCCCGCAGGCTCCGCGGGCGCTGGCCACGACCGGGCACCTCGGGTGTCCGGGGGGCGCCCCGTGCCCCCCGGCGGCCAATCCGGCCCGGAGGGGGAAGCGACGGCCCGCGTGGTGAAAGTTCGGTCGTCGGCATTGGTTCCTCGTCGTCGTGGCTCAGCCGGATCCGCCGGTCGAGCGGGGGCGCAGCTGGGTCGAAGGTCGGCCGGCGACCGAAGCTGGCGACCGTCGAGGAGCTGATCAGGTCTGGCCGCTGCCACCGAACGGCTGCGAGGTCCGGTAGCCGCTCGAACCTACGTTGCCGCCAGCTTGCTCGCCGCGAGTGCGACCGAGCCCTGCGTGTCGTGGGACGACTCCGAGTCGTGGGACGACTGTGAACAGTCGCAGGTGGACGTCTCATGAGGCGGCTGATGCCATCACAGAACGGCTGCTCCCGGTCGCCCGCTGTGGCGGGCCCGGCCGACCACGGACACAAGGCCGGCCCGGTGAGCGTCGCGTCAGCCACACGGGAGCGCGACAAGGCTGATGCCCGATCGGCAGACCGGCACGCCGACCCGCAACCGGGCCGTGGTGGTGGAGGTCGTTAACGTCCGGGGGTGACCCGCGAGCAGGTGTTGAACGACGACGCCGCACTGAAGGTAGGTAGCGAGCATCCACTCGGCCGGGCGATGCCGAGCGTGGTTCCCGGCGTCCCAAGGGTGGACGACGTCGAGGCCGTCGTTGAAGCCGAGCTCGAGGGAGGAGTGGGCGGCCGCCCGGCGCGGCTGGCCCGTCCCGGGCGGATCGAAGCCGGAGTGCTCGTCGGCGACATCACCGCCACGGCTCTGGAAGTGGGCATCGATCAGGTAGACGCGGAGCTGCGCCCGGAGGACAAGACGCGACTGGTCGACGACCGGCGCACCGCCATGGTCAGAGACAACGTCAACGACGGCCCGGCCCTGGCCACCGCGGACCTGGGCATGGCGGTGGGCGCGATGGGCACCGACCTCCCCATCGGAACCGCCGACATCGCGCTCATGGGCGAGGATCTGTGGCACGTGCCGCAGGCGTTCAGTTGCGCCCGCCGGGCTCGTCGGACCTCCTTGCGGAACGTCTTCTTGCCGCTGGGCGTCGTGATCGGGCGGACGCCGCTGGCGCAGTTCTGCGCCTTCGGCCTGCTTGCCGTCGTGCTGCTGCAGGAGGTCGCCGGGATCGCGCTTTCGGGCAACGGCACGCGCGCCGACCGGACGAAGCTGCAGGCCGCCGGGCTCGCCTCGCCGACGCGGCTGTCCGTCGAGATGACCGGTGTGCTCCCATGAGCGAGGCACAGGGCTCCTGTCCCCGGCGTGGCCGGCCTCACCGCCGACGCCTGGGGCTGGCCGCGGCCGCAGGGGCAGTCGCGGCGGTGGACCTGACCTCCAAGGCGTGGGCGCAGAAGCAACTGACTGCGACCGGGGTGGAGCTCGGACTCGTGGACCTGCGCCTCGCCTACAACCCCGGTGTGGCGTTCTCCGTCGGCGCCGAGGCTCCAGGTTGGCTGGTGGTCGCCGTCACCGCCGCGATCACCGCGGCGGTGGCGGTGTTCGCCTGGCGCGCGGCACGCCGCGGTGGCCGAGCGGAGCTGGCCGCGCTGGCCTTCATCCTGGGCGGCGCGGTGGCCAACCTCGCCGACCGGGGCGCCGACGGCGTCGTCACCGACTACCTGCACACCGGCTGGTGGCCTACGTTCAACCTCGCCGACACCGCGATAGTCACCGGAGCACTGTCGTTCGCTGTGACGGCCTTGCGCGGTGACACGGCGCGGAAGCGGCCTGCCCGCTCGGACGCCGCTGAGACCTCGCCTCCAGCGGATCCGGCTTCCCCCTTCGGCCGAGAGAAGGTGTGATGCGCTGCTGACCCGCCGCGTCAGCGCGAACGTGTGATCGACCCGGTGCGCCTACGGGCCGTGGCGGTATCTGCGGAGGACCTCGGCCTGGCTCGTGCGGCGCACCTGACGGTCCTCGAGGACGTGGTCGATGTCGTCATGGCGGAGTCCGAGAACCTCCTCGTCGGGTCGGCTGTGTGCGCCGGAAGTCCAGATACGCGGTCGGGATCTTGGTGACGATACGGTCGGGCACGCCGAGGGAAGTCAGGTCCGTGCCGCGCAGGTAGCGGAACCAGACATCGTCGGGCGAGGGCAGCTGTGCGTGCGGCCGGTACGCGGCGACGCCTGTCAGAGCGTCGGCAACAAGTGGATCCGGATTCTGATCGAACCCCGGTGGCCGAGGGGGAAGCGCTGGTCGGCGATGGCCGGGTCTGGCGAATTGCTGGAGCAGCGTGTGCTTGTGCTCGGGGAGGTCGATGCCGTTGGGGACGCGGCAAGAGCGGCGTTGCCTTGTCGTCCTCCGCTGCGCGACACGGCCGGCCCAGACAGGGGCGGCCATCGCGCGGTCGATTCTCGTGTGACAGTCGAGCTGCCGGGTACTTGTGCGCACAGTGGCTGGCGATGAGCAGCCGAGTCTTCCTGAGCTTGTCGCGGGCGACGTCAGCCACGAAGCGGACGCCGACTCGAGTCAACGGCGGTCGGCCATAGCAGAGTCGTCCTCGATCATCCGCCGGGAGAACGGCTGTGTGCTGACTGGCCAGTTGCCGTCACGCCGTAGCGACGCGCCAACCATGCTGCCTGGGAAGGTGACCCGGTCGGCGACCATCTGGCCAGCGCCACGTCGTGCCGCCAGGCGTGCAGATCGTCAACGACGCTCCAAAGTTGACCCCTAGCGACGGGCGGGTTCCACGGCGCCAGGGGGTCAGTTTCCAGGCGTCGTCGACGCTGATCCGTCGCTCGGCCACCTCGTCGAAGTACAGCAGCCGGTGGTAGGTGGAAACCGCCGACGCCCAAGTGGTCGGGGCGGCATGAACCCTGCGGTCGTAGTGCGGCCCAGCAGTCGAGGGCCGGGCCGGATGGTGGGAACACCGGGAGCAGAACCGGTGAGGTCGTGGTCGCGAGGGGACAGAAACGCGGACCGCTGCCGGCCCTTCGAATTACATCAGTGAAGGACGCAACTGTGACTGGCGAGGAGTGTGAGGCGGTTCGCACGGCGTGTCCGGAACGACCCGCCGAACGCAGTGTCACGAGCGGGTCACGCGATGTTGGGATGGGAGGGCAGCCGAACTCCCCTTCGGCGGTGGACAGACGGAAGGGTAGATGCATGGACGCCCGCTTGGGTCGGGATGCCCCCACCGATCTCCTTGTTGCGGTCCATCCGCCCTCCCGTCACGACACGCGCCTCCGTCGCTTCGGCTCGGCGTGTGTGGCCCGCCGGCCGGCGCTCCTTCTGGCGGCCCTGCTCGCCGGGGGGATCGGCGCGGCGGGCTCCGGTCTGACCGGCACACCGGCGGCGTCGGCCGAGGCGACGTCTGTGCTCGGGGCGCAGCAGGCGCTCCTGACTGAGGACGACGGTCTCGAGGTTGCGCCGCAGGCGTCGATCGCGGTGGCGGAGGCCCAGGCGCGCCTGCAGGATGTGGCTGCCTCCCGCGCGGCCCGTGCCGAGGCGGAGGCCGCCGCGATCGAGGCGGCCCGGCCGAAGACCGTGTTCCCCATCGACGGGGCCAGGCTGACCAGCAGCTTCGGCCCCCGCTGGGGCACCAGTCACCAGGGCTTGGACCTTGCCGCCCCCATGCTCACTCCGGAGTTCGCTGCGGCCGACGGGGTCGTCCTCAGGGCTGGGCCAGCCAGTGGCTTCGGCCTGGCGGTCTACATCCTTCACGAAAACGGGGACGTCACCGTCTACGGCCACATGGAGAAGATCCTGGTCGAGGCGGGGCAGTACGTAGACGCCGGCGAAACCATCGCCCTAGTCGGCAGCCGAGGCCAGTCCACAGGCCCACACCTGCACTTCGAGGTGTACGAGGGCGGGCTCGAGGGCAGCCGCGTGGACCCCATGGCCTGGCTTCGGGAGCGAGGCGTCGACGTCGACGCAGCCGTCTGATCACCTTGCCCGCGGTATCCAAAGCGAATTCGCTCTCAGGATTTCTCCTCTCGTCGAACTGCGGCTCGGGAGAGGTTGTCCCGGGACAACCTCCGGATGTCACCACCGGGGGGTTGGCTGATCAACCACGGTTGCGTCGAGGGCTGCGCGCATGGCTGGCCGCGACCGGGCTGGGCAGCTCCGCTGTCTGAGGTAACGGGTCGCCGTCACCTGATGCGCGAGCTTGGCGGTCCCTGTGCACCGTGTCCCCGACTGACGTCTCCATCTCTCGCCCACCGGTCCCTGGGGTCATCATGACCGTCCAGAGCGCCGCGCCGTCGGCTGGTGCTAGCTCGGGTGGATCCGTCCGCTCCCTGGGCGGCCAGCCCGAGCTGTCGAGAGCACGCGCGCTTGGGCCCATGCCGATCGCCGCAATTCTGTCCGTACTCGGTGGCCTGTGCTTGTGGCTGGCATTTCCGCCCTACGATCTCCGCCTCTTGGCTGTTGCGGGTCCGCTCGCTCTCGCCCTTTCGACGTCTGGTCGCAGCGTCAGAGGCGGAGCGGCATGCGGTTTCCGATTCGGCCTGGCGTTCCTCGTTCCGGTTCTGAAGTTGACCGGCGATTGCAGGCAGGGGGCCCCGTCGACGCTGACCCGCGAGACCCCGGGCAGTACTGAGCCACGCGTGCGCGGCGCCGCGAGACACCTGTGAAGGGTGTCCCGCGGCACCGCAGTGGAGCGGGTGACGGGAATCGAACCCGCACAGTCAGCTTGGAAGGCTGAGGATCATCACCTGAGCTGGGCCTGGCTTTGACTGGTCGACCGGGTATCCCCTTCATCTGGAGGGTCATGCCGTGTGCCAGTTTGTGTGCCACCGCGGGCCGTCCACGGTCATCCGCAGTCGTCCGGCCTCGACCGCCTTACCTGGCTGACCTGAGCATCCGTACAGGAGTGGACCTCCGCGGACCTCGTCCCCGCGAACTCGTAATGGGGTATCGCTGGGTGGCGGGTCCGTGTCGGGACTGGGCTATTGCCGGTCGTCGTCTTTCACGTGCTTAGCAGCAGGAGCGGCCTTAAGGTCTCACCGTCTGCTTCTGGAGGTCCGATGCCGCCCAATGCCGGTCCAGCCGTTCTATGGAGTCGCGGGTAGCTTTCGGCGCGGGGAATGGTCTGCTTGTGCGTCGACCCATGCCCGCAGGTCGTCGCGGCGGTAGAGGACGCGCCGGCCGAGTCGGAAGCTCTTCGGGCCAGTGCCGAGGTGTCGCCAGTACCTGAGGGTGGCGACGGGGGCGCGGAGTACGGCCGCGGCCTCAATGATGGTGAGCAGCTCGGCTTCGTGGTCGGCGGTGGAGTCGGGCATGGCTGGCTCCCGGGGATCGTCGGTGGTGGGCGGTGCCTTTTGCTTCAGAAGGCGCCAATTCGGGCCCGGTGGTGACACCTCACGACCAACTTTCTTGAGCTGTCTCCGGTTGTTCTCCTGTAGTGGCCACCCGTGGGGCGTCACCTGCCGGCGACGGAGGCCCTGCATCTACCGGCGCCGGGGCGGCGCCGAGCCAGACGGTGCGCCTGCCCGAGTGATGTGGTTGGGTTTGGCCCCCTCCCGGTGAGCGGTCTCCCGGACCGCCTCGTTCGTCCTGGGGCGATGCGGGGTGACACCCCGCGCGCCGCTGTCCCTGGCCGACTTGCGCGGCGCCTGCGCTTCGGCAGCGCCCTCGCCGGTAGACCGACGGCAGTCGGGGGACGGTGACGTCCCGTGGGGTGGTGTAGCTCTGACCGGCCGCGGGGTGTTCTGCGGGTTGGACTATGACGCGATCAGTGCCGGCTGCGCCACCTCCTCAGCGGAGTTGGTGCGGGTGGCAAGCAGGGCCATGGAGCCTTCGGAGAGGTAGCGGCGGTCGGAGACCTGCCATTCGTCGTGGGCCTCGACCAGCACCGCGCCGGCGAGCCGGAGCAGGGCGGCCGGGTTGGGAAAGACGCCGACGACGTCGGTGCGCCGCTTGATCTCCTTGTTCGGCCGTTCCAGCGGATTGGTCGACCAGATCTTCTTCCAGTGCGCGACGGGAAAGCCGGTGAAGGCCAGCAGGTCGTCCTGCGCCTCCCGCAGCATCGCCTCGACCTGCGGAAACTGGCGGCCGAGCATGCCGGCGATGACGTCGAGCTGGGAGCGCACGTGCTCGGCGTCGGGCTGGGCGAAGATCGTGCGGATAGCGGCGGCGACCATCTCGCTGTTGCCCTTGGGGACGCGGGCGAGCACGTTGCGCATGAAGTGCACCCGGCAGCGCTGCCAGGCCGCGCCGATCAGCACCGCACTGATGGCGGCCTTCAGGCCGGTGTGCGCGTCGGAGATGACCAGCTGGGTGCCCGATAGTCCGCGGGCCTTCAGGGTGCGCAGGAACGCGGTCCAGAACGCGCCGTCCTCGCTATCGCCGACGGCGAAGCCGAGCACCTCCCGGTGCCCGTCGGCGGCCACGCCGGTGGCGATCACCACCGCCTGGGAGACCACCCGGCGGTTGACCCGGGCCTTGCAGTAGGTCGCATCCAGGAAGACGTAGGGGAACGCGGTCTCGGCCAACGAGCGGTCCCGGAAGGCGGCGACCTCGGCATCCAGGTCGGCGCAGATCCGGGAGACCTCGGACTTGGAGATGCCGGTGTCGGCGCCCAGCGCGCGGACCAGGTCGTCGACCTTGCGGGTGGAGACGCCGTGCAGATAAGCCTCCATGACCACCGCGAACAGGGCCTGGTCGATCCGCCGCCGGCGTTCCAGCAGTGACGGGAAGAACGAGCCGGCGCGCAGCTTCGGGATCCGCAACTCCAGATCCCCTGCCGTGGTCGTGAGCGTGCGCGGTCGCGAGCCGTTGCGGTGGGCGGTGCGGGACTCGGTGCGCTGGTGCGGGCCGGCGCCGATCACCGCGGTCAGCTCGGCCTCGATCAACGCCTGGTACAGCGTCTCGGTCGCGGCGCGGATGCGGTCGTCGACGTCGGCAAGCTTCAGTGCCTCGAGGAGCTCGAGCAGGGCAGACTGGTCCAGGGCCATCGCGTGGCCTTTCTCTGAGTGAACCTTGGCGGGAACACGCAGAACATCCACGCGGTGGCCCCTCACGCGCCAGCACTTCACCGACGAGCTCAGGACCTCCGACCAGCTACACCACTTCCTGGGACGTCACCTCGGGGGACCCGTGCAGCCCGGACTGGAGGACCACCGCGGGTCTGCGGCCGACCTGAGGGTTCTCCTGTTGTCCTCCTGTCGGCCGGTGCAGGCGACTATCGGGGCGCTGAGGCGCTACCGGTGCCTGTGGACAACGGCTGCTGTCCACAACATCGGGACGGACACCTTCGGGCGGGCGGTGACGCTGCCCACGCTCGACTCATGTCGCTGCACACCGCACACGAGCCAGGTGGCGGTACGCGTGACAGGTCCGCCAGGGCCTTCTGCGACGTGTCGGGGTACCAGGCATCACTGGTCGTCGGGGTCGCTGGCATCGTCGTCCCGCCGCGGCCGTTGGGGCGGGCCCAGGAGCACCCTTCGGGCCACGCTGCGCGTGGCGCCGGCTGCGCCGTCGTCACGGTCCGCCTGCGGCGGGCTGTCCTTGCTGGTCCCCCGACCCGTCCGGCAGCTCAACGTAGGGGCCTCCCGCGCCGTCTCCTCCGACCGGACCAAGATCCTTCCGCCCTTCGGGCGCTTCGCTGTGGAAGCAATCTTGGTCCGGTCGTCCCCCGCGCGTTCCCGGCCCCTGAGCAGAGCTCCTTGCCGGACGGGCCGGGGGAATGGGTGGCAGGACACCGGTTTCGCAGTTCCCTCCCGTACCGGCGACGGCTCCCGTTTCGGGAGGGTCCAGATGACCAGCGCCACCACCACAGCCAGGGGCAGCAGTCGGACCGGCGGGAGAAGCCGGGGACCGCAGCTGAGCCCCGCGCCGCGAGAGGCAGCCGATGCCGCCAGGGCGGCGAGGATCGCCGCCTTGCAGAGCAGATCGGCGAGCGCGCCGAGCAGCCGCCTGCGGCTACACCCTCGCAGACATCGAACAACAGATCGTCGACGCCGCAGGCCAACCCACCGCTGATCCCGCATCCGAAGTCACCTGACCGGCGTCCGCCCGCGCCCGCACTCCGCGGGGGCGACCAGGCGGCGGCTGGTTCGGGGTGGCCGGCCGGCGGCGGGGATCTGTGCGTGGCCCCGCCGTGGGGCGTCGAGGCCAGCTGTCAGCAAGGTGCCGGCGGCCCTGCCGGCCCGACGCGCTCACCAGACCACGACCGCCGCCCTGACACTCGCCGGCAGCCGGCGCCTGTCAGTCAGACCCCATCGGCACACTCACCCCCGACCCCCGCGGGCCGGGGGAGAAAGGAAACCCAGTGATTCTCGAACCCAGAGCCGCCGACCTCGACCCGGTCGACGTGGAGAACGCGCTGCTGCGCGCCGCCCTGGGCGACTACTCCGACGAGGCCGCGATCCTCTTGCTGCTCACCTCCGGCCACTGGCTACCCCAGCTGCAGCGGGCCGGGCTGATCACCCTCGACGGCAACGTCGACGGCGCGGGACTGTGGGCCCACATCAACTGGCCCGATCTCGACGGGGCCCTGCGCATTGGCACGATCACCGGCAGCACCAGCCAACGGCAGGTCTTGCGGGCAGCCGCCAGCATCGCCGACGGCCACCCGGTTGACCTCGGCGACCTCGCCGCCGGACTGGACCGCCACGCCCTCACCCTCGTCCTCGCCGCGATCGCCCACGCCGCCGGCAGCCACGAACCCCGCAGCATCACCCCCGCCTCCGACGGCGTCCCACACCCCGGTGAACGGCTCCCGCCAGTGATCTCCTGGCCCCAAACCAACCTCTGAACCGTCGGGGACGGGCGAGGGACGCGCCGGCCGGGCGCCATCGAGCGCCACAGACAAGTGGACCGCCTCGGAGGCCCCCACGGCGCTCCCGGGTCGGGAACCGGTCGCAGTGGGTGCCGCCCACCAGCCCCTTACTGAACCCGAGTCCTCGCTGCTCGCATCGGCGAACCCATGTCACGGCATGTGAGCCCGATAGAGTGCGCCGATCTTCCTCAGCGCAAGGGATTGCGGGTCACCGCGTGTGAGGTGGACTCGTCACTCAGCGAGTCCGAGAAACACCAGCAGTGCGCGGTTGAGCCGAACGACATCCGGATCGGCAAGCCGGCCAAGATGACTGCGCACATTAGCCCGCGACATCGTCACAACCTTGTCGACCATGATGTGACTTGGCTGCTCGATCCCGGTGGCGGCAGTCGGCTCCACAGGAATCCGGACCAATGGCGCCTCCACCAGATGGGTGGTCAGCGGACAGACCGTAACGGAGGCGATGGCCTCGAATCGGTCGTCCTGGACGATGACAACGGGCCTCGGCTTGCCGGTGCAGGGGCCACGTGCGGCTGCGATGCAGATGTCGCCTCGCCTCATTCGGCGGGCTCCGCCTCGTCGTCCCAATCGACGGAGATGGCGTCGACGAACGCCTGGTCGTCAACCTCGCGCTCGCTGCCCGCGATGACAGCCGACTGACGGTGAGATTCCGCGACGAACTCCGGAGCCCGCACGTCGGGCACCCAGATCTGCACCGGCCTCAGGCCCTGTTCGCGCAGCCGCTGTCGATGCTCGCGCACACGGTCTCGGGTGCTCGCCATGGGACGACGTTACATGTAACGCCCCCCTGGCCGGCAAGAGAATTGTGTCCCGTTGGCGGATCCCCTTGCGGGCCGTCTGGGGTCCCTTCTCACCCGTCGCCAACAGCAGTCAGCGCCGGTCGCACGGACACCAGCGGGGCGACCCACTCCCACAGCCCGTCAGGAACAAGCTCCTCGATCACCCACCACAGGCTCGACAGGACCCTGCGGCCCTCATCGAAGGCACCGAAGTCATAGTGAGACGATCCCTAAGGCGGACATCCGCGGGCTTGTCCGACTGGAGGATTCAGTCTCGCCGAAGCGGTTTACCGCTGGCTCAATCTCCGGCCGCGACGCGGTGTTGCCAGTAGCTGGCGGCGTCCTGACCTAGACGCATCGCTTCGAACTCGGCGGTGCGTTCGGCTAGAGCGGTCGCTGGACTCGACGCAGACACGTACGACTCAAGACCCAGTCGGAGTGCAGTGCTACCCAGGAACTCCGCGTACTCGCGAACTGACTCGATGACCGCAAAACTCGCAGGGTTCCCGTGCACCAGGGCGTTCCGCACGCGGCGGCGTCGGGCCTCAAGGACCTGTTCTTCCTTCGTGTACCCGTTGATGAGCGCGGCGTAGGAGGCGTGGTCTGTCACGCTCTGAAACATCCGCGCGATCCACGCTCGCTCTGGCTCGATCCGACAGAGGGCGAGCAGGTCTTCAGCTCGATCGGCGACGAAGAGGATCCAGGGACGCTTGAGGTTGAACCACTCGCCGCTGAGCGCTCCGAGAAGTTCTTCGCGCCGTCCGCCGCCGAGTAGGCACATGTGAACGGCGCGCCGGACGTCGGTGAGCCACCTTGCATGCGGCCATCGCTTGCCGAGTTGCTTGAACAGGGCGTTCGGATCCATCGCGGCATGCGCGGCGATGTGCTGTACCACCCGGTCCGCGAGGGGGATCACACTACTGATGTCCGCCTCGGAGGGCTTTCGTAGCGCCATGTCGCGGCTGAAGGGGTGGTCCGCGGTCGCCTGCACCTCGAGCGCCGCGGCTAGGAATCGTGGTAGCTTCTCGCGAGCGAGTGCCTCGGCGATCCTCGGCCCATGCTCCTCGAGTGCTTCCGCGGTGATGCCAGCGCCGTAGTGGTCGTCGGGGAAGCCCACTTCTCGCGGAGACACCAAGAAACTGGTCGACCCAAGCTTCCCACTGCGCAGAACGCCGTACTGGGCCAGGTGCGGGCGGATCCCTCCCGCGTTGTGGATTGACACGTTTAGAATGGTGTCGACGATGGCGATGGCCCGTAGGACTGCTCCGGCCGCAGTGGTCTCTCCGAGATCAACGCGCACGAGGAAGTCGACGTCCGATTCCTCGTCGACATGAGTCGCCACGTCGAACAGGTGGCCACTTCTCACGAATTCCCAGAGCTCAGCCTTGTGCTCGAATCCTTGACCATCGGGCCGAGCATTGGGAACCGCCCAGTGCGCATCGAGGAATGCGACCCGGCCAGCGCTCAGTCGAGGAAGCACACGGCCTTGATACCCCAGCCACACCACAATCGGCTCGATTTGTGCTGGCGTCGACGCAATTGTGCCGGCCTTAGTGACACGTTCGTCGAGCGGAACGTCCTTCTGGCCGACCGGGAAGTCCCCCGGATCGCGACCGAACGCGACGGCGGAGACAATGTCACGGAAGGTCGACTCTGCATCAAGCCCACGCTTGCGGATCTGCTCGAAGAGGAGTTCCGCGATAGGGCGGTACTCTCTGCCTTGCAGCGCGCGGTTCTTCGCCGTCATTACCAGGTCGTCCCAACTTGCGCCGACGGCTGCATCCGAGCTGAGGACCGCTAGGAGAGCCTCGGCAGTCGCGACGACGTCAGCCCATGCGGCATCGGTGCGCATCCCGGGTGATTGGCTGAGTACGGAGGCTGCACTGCCCGTGAGTCGGGAGAACGCTGTCTGAAACTTTTCGAGCGGTCCCCCGATCTCGGCGCGTATGGCGCCCCCGAGTGCCTCAATCGACTCCGAGAGATCCTTCTGCAGAGAGTCGCGGTTTGCTGGCTTCCGCCAGGCATCCGGTCCGCTTGCGAGTTCAACCCAGCCGAGGATCTCCTCGACCACGACGGTGAGCGGCAGGACGGTGCTCACACCGTGCCGCCGGTCCAGCGACGACACGAGCGACTTCACCCACGCGGGCTCGTCCTCCGACCAGTGATCGCTGACGTTGTAATCGATCATCATGAGCGCTTCGTCCTGCACCAAGGCTGCATATGCGAGTGGGGCGTGCGGTTGGTCATATCCCTCTCAGCGGCGGAGCCGGAACGTATCGAGAACGAGCTGTAGATGTAGTGAATGTCAGTACGGCAGCGACAAGCGCTCCTACTTCCCGCATCGACTCTCCACGCCAGGCAGTCAAGCCACGCCAGGCAGTCAAGCCGACCCCGACGTACCACCAGAGCTAGCAACCATCACGCAGCAATCGTAGTCGTTTGTAGTCGCTCTAGGTACACTAGGCTAGTGGACCGCTTCGATGTCGACGCACTCGACGAGGAGTGGCCGTTCGAGATCGACCGCCAAGCCGCGCACCTGTTCAAGCATCCCGGGCTCGGCCTGGACGACATCGCCGAAGTCTGGGCCAGTGACCCGCTCTTCTACCCCGCCAAGCCGCCAGCGCACTGGCTGATGGTCGCGGAGGTCGCCGGACTCGTGCTCACCGTGCCCTTGGCCCCTTCGCGCGCCGGTGACCGGCGCCGTTGCCGTCCCATCGGCTGCTACCCCGCCGCCGACCATCTCGCCCACCGTTACCGGGAGGACCGATGAGTACACCAGAGCACGACAGCACCCAGGGGATAACTCCCGAGCAGGAGCACGCCTTCTACGCCGACGCCGACAACCAGGTGCCTCAGGGACCCCCCGTGCGCCGTCGAGCCAGGCCAGGCTACTTAAGCGCTCCAGTGCCGGTCCGATTCCCGGAGGAGTTGCTGCGCCAGGTTCGCGAGCGAGCTGCCGCCGACGACCGCTCGCTGTCGCAGTGGATCAGGCGAGCCGTCGAGCACGAACTTGCCCGCACCACCTGACGAGGACCGCAAGCCGATCCCTACTCGGTGAGCCTGGTCAGCCACTCCGACAGCGCAGCGGTGAGCAGAAGGTGGGCCTTGCTCTCGGGCTTGCTCAGATTCAGCATCGTCGGTTGGTTGGCCTCGTGGAGCACGGTGTTGGCCAGGCCCTTGGCCGCAGTCCAGAGCTGGTCGAGGAACCGTCTCCGGGGGTCCTCCGCGCCCCACCCTTGCGCCTCGGCCACGACCGCGGCAACTGGGCGATCTCGCGTGGCTCCCAGGCGCTTCTCCCAGGCGTGTAGTAGGTCACGGCTGGCGGCGACGCTCTCTCGGTAGCCGCGGTGGTCAAAATGCCGCAGCTGCCGGCCGAACGCCGCGCGGGCGCGCTCGTCGTCCAACTCGGTTGGCAGATGGACCTCGACGACCCGTATCGCGTCGTGGCCCAGCGCCGGGAGCACCTGAGTGACCCAGGTGCTCTGCTCCACCAAGAACGACAGGTCGCCGACCGACGGGCTCCAAAACAGCATGACGTCGGCCAACATCCCGTACCGCAAGTCGAACGGGACTCGCGTATCGACCGGCTGCGCGATGTCGTTGCGTGCCCGAACCCACGCCAGCACCACACGGAGGCTCAACGTCAACTGCAGGCGCCCATCGCCCCGGTGCCGATGGCTCTCCAGCCTCTCCAACAGCGGACGGGGCAGCGGAAACCGGAGCTCCACCCGGTTCTGCGGGGTGCCCCATTCGGCGCTGGCGACGTGCATGCCTGGCCGCAGGTCTCGGGCGTCGGTGCCGACGCGACCCAGTCCGGCCTGGCTTCCCTCGGCCAGGTCGGCCTCGAGCGACAGCACCGCTAGCTGTTGTTCCTTCGGGCGGGCGTTGAGCCGCACCACAACCGGCATGACCAGCACCGGCTGCGCCGCCCCTCCCTCGCCGCGGACCTCAGCAGGATTGATCGACACCTCCCCGACAGCAGTGTTGGCGGCAGTGATGACAGCGGTCGGCAGCACGTCCCACATGCTGAACCCTCGCCCTTGCCTACGCGGTACAGGGGCACCACATGAACCCCCCGCAGGAAGACCGCAGAACAGCGCAGGGGCCCCGTGTCCGCCGTCCCGTAAGACCCGCCCGGTGACCCTTCCCGCACGGGGAGGGCAACCGGGACACCCTGCCAGCCCCTCGCGGCCACATCATCCGGCTGTCGCTCAACGTCCACGCGCCGTGTCGCAGGGGCTGCGTGATGCGAGCCGGTGCATCGCGGAGCTGATCTTCGTCAGCACCTGCAGCCCCCGGCAAGAGGGCGACCTGCTCGATCGACAATCGCCGTAAACGACCAACGAAACGACGCCAGCGACGACTCGCCGCCTGCTGATCCAGTCTTTCCAACGCAATCTTCGGTCTTCACCCGAGAACGGCACGCATGCTACCTTCGGAGGTAGATCGGGCCCCGCTTCGCGGGGCCCGTCGCCGTTTCTAGGAGTGATTCGTTGGTCATTATGGGGTGGCGTTGACAATGCACGGCGGGATGAAGATCTACGCCGGCGCGCCGGCGGCTGCCCGCCACTACCTGGAGGCGGACCGGGGCCGGGCCGATGACTACTACCTCACCGAGGGCGCCGGCGTCGCCCGCCGGTTCCGCGTCACCGAAGGGCGGGTGAGCGAGCTGGCGCCGCTGACCGGCGACGCCTACGAGACCTGGGTGGCCGGCCGTGATCCGGGCACCGGCCAGCCGTGGGGGCAACTGCGCGCCGACAGGCGTGCGGTGCGGTTTGTCGAGGTGGTGGTCAACGGCCCGAAGACGTGGTCGCTGGCCGCGGCGCTGCACCCGGACATCGCGGCGGCGTACGACGCCGCCCAGGCGTGGGCGGCCGAGCAGATCGTCGGCTGGCTCGGGCAACACGCCACCAGCCGCGTCGGTCCGCGCGGCGGGCAAGTGCAAATGCCGGTCGAGGTGGCCGAGGCGGTGACGGTGGCGCACCACACGTCGCGGGCCGGCGATCCGCACCGCCATCTGCACCTGCAGATCAACGCCCGGGTGTTCGCGGCCGGGAGATGGCGCGGTCTCCACACCGTCGGTGTCCGCGATTTCCTCGCCGCGATCAACGGTATCGGGCACGCCGCGGTCGCCTGTGACCCGCAATTCCGCGCCGCGCTCGCCGCCCACGGATACGCGCTGGATGTCGGTGGGGAGATCCGGCAGCTGGCGGATTTCGTGGGCGCCTTCAGCGCGCGGGCCGCGCAGATCGCCCGGAACATCGAAACCTACGAACGGGAATGGACTGCGGCACATCCCGGTGAATCCCCTGGCCCGGTCTTGCGCCGCTCCTGGGACGCGCGGGCGTGGGCGGCTGGCCGCCCGGACAAGGTGCAGCCCCAGCCGGGGGAGGACCTCACCGCCCGGTGGCTGGCCGAGCTGGCCGCCCTGGGGTATCGCGACCGCGACCGGCCGGTGGAGCTGGCACCCACGCCGGTCGGTGCACTGGACCGCGATGGGGCCGTCGAGCGGGTGCTGGCCCGGCTGGGCGCGGCCCGCTCGGCGTGGAACGCCGCCGACGTGCGCGGGGAGGTCGAGCAGCTGCTCGCCGCCGCCGGCATCGTCACCGATCCGGCGGTGCGCAGCGAGCTTGCCGAAGACCTCACCGCCCGCACCCTGTCCCGCTGCCGGCCGCTGCTGGACCGCGACAGTCCTGCCGCCGGGGTGCCCGAGCACATCCGCGCCTGGACCTCGGCACCGGTGCTCGCCGTCGAGGCCGACCTCACCGCCCGGCTGGCCTTCCGCGCCAGCGAGCGCCCGGTCGGCGTCCCGGGCGCCAACCTGACAGCGCGCGTCGACGTCGCAGCCGGTGCTCCGGGGCTGGATCCGCGGCAGGCCGCGGCGGTCGCCGCGCTCGCCGGCCCGCGGCGCCTGGTGGTGATCGAGGGCGCGGCCGGCGCCGGCAAGACCACCACCCTGGCCGCCACCAGGACGCTGCTGGCCGGGCAGGGGCGCCGGCTGGTGGTCGTCACCCCCACGCTGAAGGCGGCCCGGGTCGCCGCCGCGGAGGTCGGCGCGACTGCCGCGTCGTCGGCGGCGCGGCTGGCCTTCGCGTACGGCTGGCGCTGGACCGCCGACGGTGCCTGGACCCGGTTGTCGCCCGGCCAGGCTGACCCGGTCACCGGAGCGCTCTACACCGGCCCCCGGGACGCCGCGCGGCTGGCCGCGGGCGACCTCCTCGTCGTCGACGAGGCCGGGATGCTCGATCAAGACACCGCCCGTGCCCTGCTGACGGTCGCTGACGAGTGCCGGGTGCACCTGGCCCTGCTCGGGGACCGGCATCAGCTCGCGGCGGTCGGCCGCGGGGGCGTCCTCGATTTGGCGGCGGCCCAGGTCGATACGGCCGGGCACCTGACCCTGGTCGGGGTGCACCGCTTCACCCGCATCGAGGCCACCGGCCGCACCACACCGGACACTGACTACGCCGAGCTGACCCTGGCGATGCGCGCCGGGGAGAACCCCGGGGCGGTGTTCGACGCGCTACTGGCCCGCGGGCAGCTCCGGCTGCACCCCGACCCGCAGGCGCTGCGGGAGGCGCTCGCTGCCGCCGCGGCCATCTCCTACACCGCGGGCCAGCGCGTGGCCGTGGTGGTCGCCACCCGCGAGCAGGCCGCCGCCCTCAGCGCCGCCATCCGGGACCGGCTCGTCGCCGACGGCCGGGTCGACGACCGGCGGGTGGTGGTCACCGGGGCGGGAGAGCGGATCGGCGTCGGCGACCTGATCGCCACCCGCCGCAACGACCGCGACCTCGGCGTGGCCAACCGGGACACCTGGGTCGTCACCGCGGTCGGCCGCAACGGCGGGCTGCTCGCCACCCCCGACGACGCGCCGCATGTCACCCCAGCCGGCGGCGGGCAGGCCGCCGTCACCCCGGCTGTCACCCCCGCCGTTCCCCCGGCCGGGGAAGGGGCGCGGGTCCTGCCCGCCGACTACGTCACCGCGCATGTGGAACTGGCCTACGCCACCACCGCGCACGGCACCCAGGGCGACACGGTGACCGCCGCGCACCTGGTGGTCGGCGAGGACACCGGCGCGGCCGCGGCCTACGTCGGGATGACCCGCGGCCGCACCGCCAACACCGCACACCTGGTGGCGGCCGACCCCGCCGAGGCGCGGGAGCAGTGGCTGGCGGTCTTCGCCCGCGACCGCACCGACCTCGGCCCCGCCCACGCCGCCCGGCTGGCCGCCGCCGAAGCCGCCCGCTACGCCACGTCGCGCCCGCCGGAGCAGGTGCTGGCCGATCTGCACTCTGCGTGGTCCGCCGAGCAGCGTTGCCTGGACCGGCTGGCCCGCGACCTGCCGCGCCGGGACGCGCTGCGCGAGATAGTCGCGCTCGAGTCCGCCCACACCGGCCAGCTCACCGCGCTGGAAGACCGGACCCGGCAAACGGCCATCGACGCCCGTGACGCCGCGGCTCGCGCCGACGCCAGCGGCGCGGCCGTCACCGCCGAGACCGACCGGATCCGCGAGACGCTGCTCGCCAGCTGGGACACCGGCCGGAACGCCGCCCGCGACGCCGCGCAGCTCGTGCTTGATGGTCCCGGCTGGCTTTGGCCTCGGCGGGCGGCGATGACCCGGGCCGGCGAGCAGTTGGTCGACTGGGCGGATGCTTGGCGGCCCTACCTGCCGACCATGCCCACAGACCCGCAGCAGATTGCGCGCCTGGCTGACCGGGCCGACGACCGACCGCGGCTGTGGACTGCCTTCAACTCCTACGCCCGTCACCACGCAGAGCACGCCTACCCGGAGCACGCCCAGTGGCACGCGGCTGCAGCCACCGCCCAGGAGGCCCACCGGCACGCCGAGGCCGCGGTTGTCGACGCCCGCCGTCAGCATGAGGGCCGGCTCGCTCGCTTCGGATCCCTCGCCTGGACCCTCGACCCGGCGGAGCGACTGTCGGACACTGACCGGCACATCGCCGCCACCCGCACTGAACTGGCCGCCATCCGCGCCCGCATCACCTGCCTGACGGCCGAGCCGGCTCTGCTCACCCAGCCATCCGGCTGGCTCGGGGCCGCACGCGACGCCTGGCGGGCGCAGCGCACCGCCGACGCCCGGGAGCGTCCGAGAACACCGCAGCCGACCGCCCTCGGCGCCCAGCTTCCCCAGCCGGAGCAGTCCTACTTCCAGTTGTCCGCCGGCCGGTGCAACGCCGGGCCGTCGCTCGGGCGATGACGCGGAATCCGCCGTCGGCCCGAACGGCTCCGGGCGAGGACTACAGGAAATGCAGCGAGACAACGTGAAGTCCACGGGAAAACTACTGCGGGCGTTCAGCACGCCGACCCGGCTGGAGAGGAGACCCATGACCGAGCGCACTCCGCCGCTACCGAGCGCTCCGCCGTCGGTCACCACGAGTACATCGATCGGTGCAGACGTCGCCCTCGACGCCGACGACGTCCGACTCACCGACGGCACCCGACTGACCGAGCAGCGGGCGGCCGAGGTCGCCGAGGAGGTCCGCCACCGCAGCGGCCGGCCTTCGCTGACCGGCGAGGCAGCGGCATCACCGCGCCCCGCCTGCCGGGTTCCCTCTGTGGATGACAGGGCGGCTGTGGATGACCAGCGCCGACGTGACAGTCGTTCCTGCTAGGAGGTCGGCATGGCGAGCATCGAGAAGCGTCAGCGCTCCGGCCAGACCCGGTGGTATGCCCGGTATCGCGACCCCACCGGGCGGCAGCGGGTCAAGGTCTTCGACCGGCGGATCGATGCCGAGCGCTACCTGACGACCGTCGAGTCGGCGAAGCTGGTCGGGTCCTACGTCGACCCCGCCCTCGCACGGCTGACCGTGGGGGAATGGACCGACCGGTGGCTCGCCGGGCAGGCACACCTGAAGGCCTCGACCCTGGAGCGCTACGCCGGGATCGTGCGCCGTCACGTCGCACCGACCTGGGGCACGGTCAAGCTCGCCGACGTCTCCCACGCCGAGGTGCAGCGGTGGGTGACGCGGCTGGCGGTACAGGGGAAGCCGGCCACGGTGCGCAAGGTGCACCGCGTGCTCTCCCTGATCCTGGACCTGGCCGTACGCGACGGCCGGCTGGCGAGGAACCCCGCCGCCGGCATCAAGCTGCCGCGGGCTGTCGGCCAGGAACGGCGCTACCTGACCCACCGGCAGGTCGACCAGCTCGCGACGGCGTGCGCCCGACCGGCAGTGGTCAGCAAGCACCGGCGGCTCACCGAGCGCGAGAACAACACCTATCGGTTGGTGGTCCTCTTCCTCGCCTACACCGGTGTCCGGTTCGGCGAGCTGGCGGCGCTGAAGGTGGGCCGGCTGGACCTCGCCCGCCGTCGCGCGGTCATCGCGGAGTCCGTCACCACCGTCCACCGCGCCGGCCAGGTGTGGGGCTCCCCGAAGGGCCACACCCGGCGGGAGGTGCCGATCCCGGGCTTCCTCGTCGAGCAGCTGAGCACGCTCGTCCAGGGCAGGGGCGACGACGAGCTGGTCTTCAGCGGCGTGCGCGGCGGCGGAGCCCTCCGGGCGACGGTGTTCCGGCGGGCCGCCTTCGACGAGGCCGCGGCCTCCATCGGACTCGCGGGGTTGCACCCCCACGAGCTGCGGCACACGGCGGCGTCGCTGGCGATCGCGGCGGGCGCGGACGTGAAGGTCGTCCAGCAGATGCTCGGCCATGCGTCGGCCGCGATGACGCTCGACCAGTACGGGCACTTGTTCGGGGATCGCCTCGACCTTGTGGCCGAGGCGATGGAGGCCGCGCGAGCAGCTGCCGTGTACCCGATGTGTACCGCGGCCGACCCGACAAACGAGGATCGGGTTCCTGCGGCGCAGAAAGCCTCGGGTGACCAGGCGTTTCGTGAAGTGCCCCCGGCAGGATTCGAACCTGCGCACCCGCCTCCGGAGGGCGGTGCTCTATCCCCTGAGCTACGGGGGCCCGGGTAGGGGAGAAGTTACCAGCCGCCCCCGCCCGTCCCGACGGCGGGCGTCAGGGCGCCGGCAGCGGCGTCCCGCCCCGCGCGGTGAGCATCCCGACCATCGTCGTCACCTCGGCGGTCTGCGTCTCGGCGATCGACCGGGCGAGCGTGCGCACCGCCGCCTCCGAGGCGTTCTCCGCCGCGTACTGCGCCATGTCGAACCCGCCCTGGTGGTGGCGGGTCATCAGCCGCAGGAACTGCACGTCGAACTCCGTGCCGGTCAGCGTGCGCAGCTCGGCGAGCTCGGTCTCGGTGGCCATGCCGGGCATGAGCGCGCCGTCGCTGTCCGACGACGTGTCCGAGGACATCCCGGACATGTCGTGGCCGGCGTGCGCGTCGCCCATCCAGGCCATGTGGTCGCCGCCGGAGCGGGGGAGGCCCCACAGCGCCAGCCAGCCCTCCATCTGTCCGGCCTGGTTGGTCTGCGTGCTGGAGATGTCGAAGGCGAGCTGCCGCACCTCGGGGTCGGCGCTGCGGTCGAGCGCGAGGTTGGCCATCTCCACGCCCTGCCGGTGGTGCACCGCCATGTCGCGGGAGAAGCCGGCGTCGACCGAGTCCGCCGTGGGCGTCCCGCTCGCGCCGATGCCGAGACCGACCGCCAGCCCGCCGCCGAGCGCCACCAGCGCGACGGCGATGACGGCGAGCAGCGCCGCCCGCAGGCCGCGCCCGCGGGGGCCCGGCGCCGGAGCCGGCGCGTCCTGCTCGGGACGGGTGGCGGTGGCGGTCATCGCGGCCTCACTCCGTGGTGCTCTCGGTGGTGCCCTCGGCGCCCATGGTCGGCGTGGTCGGCGCGTCGCTCGGGCCGACCGGGGTGCTCGCGTCGCCGGCGACCAGCGGGCTGGCGGCGAAGTCGGGGTTCTCGCAGCTCGCGCCGATCTCGGGGTAGTGGCCCTCGACGTCGCCGTTGAAGGTCAGGAAGTCGGCGAACTGCTCGATGCGCGGGTCGTCGGCGGAGTCCACCTTCAGCTGGTGGTTCCACGACTGCAGGCTCACCGCGGCGTCCAGGCCCTCGTAGGGCGACATCAGCCGGCCGGAGATCCCGTCGACGAGCCCCGACAGCCGCTCGACGTCCTCGTCGGAGACCTCGTCGGGGTTGTACGCGATCCAGACGGCGCCGTGCTCGAGGGAGTGGACGGCGTTCTCGTGCCGGACGTCGACGTCGTAGACGGTGCCCGTGCAGTCGGCCCAGTTGCCGTCGTGCGGGCCGCCCACCGGCGGCGACTGGTCGTACTCGACCGGGGTGGTCACGTGCTCCTGGCCCGCGGCGTAGTCGAAGCTCTCGATGCCGGCGATCTCGTCGATCGCGTCGATCCGCTCGGCGTCGGCCTGGCGCACCTGCACCACCGCGTAGGTGATCGCCGCGGCGGCGAAGACCACGACGGCGACGGCGGCGGCGATCAGGCCCCACGGCCGCTGCTGGGTGACCACCTGCGTCGGCGGGCGGGTGCGGCCCCGGCCGGACGGGCGTGCGCCGGCGCCGCCCTTCGTGGTGGAGACCGGCCGCGCGCCGGAGCCGCCCCTGCCCGTCGCGCCGCCGGAGCGACCCGCCCCGCCTCCGCTGCGGCCGGCGTCGGGCTTGCGGTCCTTGGCCACGTGCTCTCCTCGTCCTCGTCTCGCTGGCGGCGCCCCGAGTGGTGCGCGCGTGCGCGGTGGCCCACGATGGGGGCCCGTCCGCGCGGGGCAGCGCGGCTGCGCCGCCGCTCCCGCCCGCGAGCATAGGTCGGTCGCCTGTGCGCGCCCGGGCACCGCGGGTGTGACGGAAGTCGGGTCGCGGCCGCTGACTACGATGTCGCGGTGACACCCGAGCAGTTGCGCGACCTCGTCCGGGCCGTCGTCGCGGCGGTGGTCGAGCGCGGCACGCTCGCCGTCGCCGTCCCCGACGACGTCCTCGTCGAGCGTCCCAAGAACCCCGAGCACGGCGACTACGCGACCAACGTCGCCCTCCGCCTGGCCAAGCCCGCCGGCATGCCGCCGCGCGCGGTGGCCGACCTGCTCGCCGCGGAGCTGCGCGAGCAGCCCGGCGTCGCCCGGGTCGACGTCGCCGGCCCCGGTTTCCTCAACGTCACCCTCGCCCAGGGCGCCCTCGGGCAGATCGCCGTCCAGGCGGTCACCGCCGGCGAGGCCTACGGCCGCACCACCCCGCTGGCCGGGCAGACGCTGAACCTCGAGTTCGTCTCGGCCAACCCGACCGGCCCGGTGCACATCGGCGGCAGCCGGTGGGCCGCGGTCGGCGACGCGATCGGGCGGCTGCTCGAGGCCAGCGGCGCCGCGGTCACCCGCGAGTACTACATCAACGACGCCGGCGCGCAGATCGACCGCTTCGCGCGCAGCCTGCAGGCCGCCGCGCAGGGCCGGCCGGTGCCCGAGGACGGCTACGGCGGCTCCTACATCGGCGACATCGCCGCGTCGGTGGTCACCGCCGTCCCCGACGTCCTCGACCGCGACGACGACGCCCAGCGGCAGGCGTTCCGCGACACCGGCGTCGCGCTGATGCTCGACGAGATCCGCCGGTCGATGGAGGGCTTCGGCGTCGACTTCGACGTCTGGTTCTCGGAGAAGTCGCTGTACGAGACCGGCGCGGTGGACAAGGCGCTGGCCCGGCTGCGCGAGCAGGGGCACGTCTACGAGTCCGACGGCGCGGTGTGGCTGCGCACCACGACGTTCGGCGACGACAAGGACCGGGTGCTGGTCAAGGCCGACGGCGAGACGACCTACTTCGCCTCCGACTGCGCCTACTACCTCGACAAGCGGTCCCGGGGCTTCGACCGGGTCGTGATCATGCTGGGCGCCGACCACTCCGGCTACGTCGGCCGGTACAAGGCGCTGGTGGCCGCCACCGGCGACGACCCCGACACCCACCTCGAGATCCTCATCGGCCAGCTGGTCAACCTGCTGCGCGACGGCGAGCCGGTCCGGATGAGCAAGCGGGCGGGCACGATCGTGCTGCTCTCCGACCTCACCGACGCGATCGGCGTCGACGCCGCCCGGTACGCCCTCGCCCGGGCGTCGGTGGACCAGATGATCGACATCGACGTCGAGCTGTGGAGCCGGAAGACCAACGACAACCCGGTCTTCTACGTCCAGTACGCGCACGCCCGGATCGCCTCGGTGCTGCGCAACGCCGCCGACCTCGGCCTCGCCCTGGGGGAGCCCGGCGACGTCGACCCGGCGCTGCTGGCCCACGAGCGGGAGAACGACCTGCTCCGGGCCATCGCCGAGTTCCCGCGGGTGGTGGCCGCGGCCGCCGAGCTACGGGCGCCGCACCGGGTGGCCCGCTACCTCGAGGAGCTGGCCGGCACCTACCACCGCTTCTACGACGCCTGCCGGGTGCTGCCCCGCGGCGACGAGGAGGCCGGCCCGCTCACCACCGCCCGGCTGTGGCTGTGCTCGGCCACCGCGGTGGTGCTGCGCAACGGCCTGGGCCTGCTCGGCGTCTCCGCGCCGGAGAGGATGTGAGGGCGCACCCGGCGGGGCCGCTGCACGGCGCCTTCGCCCCGCCGCCGTCGGCCGGGATGCCCCCGGCCGACCTCGGCGCGCTCGACCCGCAGGTGTGGCCGCGCTCGGCCCGCCGGGTCGACGGCGAGCTGCACCTCGGCGGGCGGGCGGTCACCGACCTCGCCCGCGCCCACGGCACCCCGCTGTTCGTGCTCGACGAGGACGACTTCCGCGGCCGCGCCGCCGACTTCGCCACCGCCTTCGACGGCGCCGACGTGCACTACGCGTCCAAGGCGTTCCTCTGCGGCCAGGTGGCCCGCTGGATCGCCGACGACGGCCTGCACCTCGACGCCTGCAGCGGCAACGAGCTCGCCGTCGCCCTGGCCGCCGGCTTCCCCGCGGAGCGGATCGCGCTGCACGGCAACAACAAGTCGCTGGTGGAGCTGCAGCTCGCCGTCGACGCCGGCATCGGCCACGTCGTCCTCGACTCCTTCGACGAGATCGACCGGCTGGTGCCCATGGCCGCGGAGCGGGTGGCCGCCGGCGGCGCCCCGGTGCCGGTGCTGGTCCGCACCACGGTCGGCATCGAGGCGCACACCCACGAGTTCATCGCCACCGCCCACGAGGACCAGAAGTTCGGCTTCTCGCTGGCCACCGGCGACGCGCTGACCGCCGCCGTCCGGGTCATCCGCGAGCCCGCGCTGCACCTGTCGGGCCTGCACAGCCACATCGGCTCGCAGATCTTCGACACGGCCGGCTTCGAGGCCGCCGCGCACCGCGTCGTCGGCCTGATGGGCCAGGTGCACCAGGCCACCGGCGAGGTGCTGGAGGAGCTCAACCTCGGCGGCGGCTTCGGCATCGCCTACCTCTCCGACGACGACCCGGTGACCCCCGGCGACGTCGCCCGGCGGCTGCGCGCGGTCATCGCGATGGAGTGCGCCGCGCTGGACCTGCCGGTGCCGCGGCTGGCCGTCGAGCCCGGCCGCGCGATCGCGGGGCCCGGCACGGTCACCCTCTACGAGATCGGCACGATCAAGCCGGTCCGGCTGGGCAGCGGCGGGCAGGGCGCCCCGCAGGTGCGCAACTACGTGTCGGTCGACGGCGGGATGAGCGACAACATCCGCACCGCCCTCTACGACGCGAGCTACACCTGCGTGCTGGCCAACCGCACCTCCGACGCCCCGCCGGCGCTGTGCCGCGTCGTCGGCAAGCACTGCGAGAGCGGCGACGTGCTGGTCCGCGACCTGTGGCTGCCCTCCGACGTGCAGCCCGGCGACCTGCTCGCCGTCGCCGCCACCGGCGCCTACTGCTGGTCGATGGCCAGCAACTACAACTACCTGCTCAAGCCGCCGGTGGTCGCCGTGCGGGAGGGCGCCGCCACCGAGATCGTCCGGCGTCAGACACTGTCCGACGTGTTCGCCCTCGACGCCGTCCTCGCCGGCCGGCCCGCGCCGTCCCCGGCGGTCGACCAGCCCGCGCCCGAGCACCCGGTGGGAGCCCGCTCGTGACCGGACCGTTGAAGGTCGCCCTGCTCGGCTGCGGCACCGTCGGCAGCGCCGTCCTGCGGCTCGTCGACGAGCAGGCCGCCGACCTCGCCGCCCGCGTCGGCCGCGCCGTGGAGGTCGTCGGCGTCGCCGTCCGCCGGCCCGACCGGCACCCCGAGGTGCCTGCCGGCCTGCTCACCACCGACGCGCACGGCCTGGTCACCCGCGACGACGTCGACCTGGTCGTCGAGGTGATCGGCGGCATCGAGCCCGCGCGCTCGCTGATCCTCGCCGCGATCGAGGCGGGCAAGTCGGTGGTCAGCGCCAACAAGGCGCTGCTCGCCGAGGACGGCGTCGCGCTGCACGCCGCGGCCGCCAAGGCCGGCGTCGACCTCTACTACGAGGCCTCGGTGGCCGGGGCGATCCCGCTGCTGCGCCCGCTGCGCGAGTCGCTGGCCGGCGACCAGATCCGCCGGGTCGTGGGCATCGTCAACGGCACGACGAACTACATCCTGTCCCGGATGGCCGAGACGGGCGCCGGGTTCAGCGAGGCGCTCGCCGAGGCCACCGAGCTCGGCTACGCCGAGGCCGACCCGACCGCCGACGTCGACGGGTTCGACGCCGCCGCGAAGGCCGCGATCCTCGCGTCGCTGGCGTTCCACACCGCGGTCACCGCCGCCGACGTGCACCGCGAGGGCATCTCGTCGGTCACCGCCACCGACGTCGCCCGCGCCGCGGAGATCGGCTGCACGGTGAAGCTGCTGGCCATCTGCGAGCGGGTGGCGGGCCGCCCCGACGAGGCCGAGGGCGACACCGTCGCCGTCCGCGTGCACCCGGCGATGATCCCGACGTCGCACCCGTTGGCCGCCGTCGGCGGGGCGTTCAACGCCGTCTTCGTCGAGGCCGAGGCCGCCGGGCAGCTGATGTTCTACGGCCAGGGCGCCGGCGGCGAGCCGACCGCCAGCGCCGTCCTCGGCGACCTCGTCGCCGTCGCCCGCAACCGGGTCGCCGGCGCCGCCGGCGCCGGCCCCAGCGCCTACGCCGAGCTGCCGGCCCGGCCGATCGCCGAGACGCCGACGCGGTACCACGTCAGCCTCGACGTCGCCGACGTGCCCGGCGTGCTCGCGACCGTGGCCACCGAGTTCGCCCGGCACGAGGTGAGCATCGCGACCGTGCGCCAGGACGGGCACGGCGACGCCGCCACGCTGGTCATCGTCACGCACAGCGCCCCCGACGCCGCCCTCTCGGCGACGATCGCGGCGCTGCGGGAGGTGCCCGCGGTCCGCGGGGTCACGAGCGTGCTGAGGGTGGAGGGTCTGTCATGACGGGGACGCTGCGCGGTGCGGTCTCGCCCTTCTGGCCGGGGCTGATCGAGGCCTACCGGTCGCGGCTGCCGGTCACCGACACGACGCCGGTGGTCACGCTGCAGGAGGGCGCCACCCCGCTGGTGCGGGCCGTGGAGCTCTCGGAGCGCACCGGCTGCGAGGTGTTCCTCAAGGTCGAGGGCGCCAACCCGACCGGGTCGTTCAAGGACCGCGGCATGACCATGGCCATCACCAAGGCCAAGGAGGAGGGCGCGCAGGCGGTCATCTGCGCCTCCACCGGCAACACCAGCGCGAGCGCCGCGGCCTACGCCGCGCGCGCCGGCATGGTGTGCGCCGTCCTCGTGCCGCAGGGCAAGATCGCGCTCGGCAAGCTCGCCCAGGCGCTGGTGCACGGCGCCAAGCTGCTGCAGGTCGACGGCAACTTCGACGACTGCCTGGCGCTGGCCAGCAAGCTCGCGATCGACTACCCGGTCAGCCTGGTCAACAGCGTCAACCAGTACCGCATCGAGGGGCAGAAGACCGCCTCCTTCGAGGTCGTCGACGTCCTGGGCGACGCCCCCGACGTGCACTGCCTGCCGGTCGGCAACGCGGGCAACATCACCGCCTACTGGCAGGGCTACCGCGAGTACGCCGACGACGGCCCGGCCACGCGGCGCCCGCGCATGTGGGGCTTCCAGGCCGCCGGTGCCGCCCCGATCGTCACCGGGCAGGTGGTCGAGCAGCCGAGCACCATCGCGACGGCGATCCGCATCGGGAACCCGGCGTCGTGGACCAAGGCGCTCGCCGCCCGCGACGAGTCCGGCGGGCGCATCGACTCCGTCACCGACCGCGAGATCCTCGCCGCCTACCGGCTGCTGGCCCGCCGCGAGGCCGTCTTCGTGGAGCCGGCGTCGGCCGCATCGGTCGCGGGCCTGCTCAAGGCCGCCGCGGCCGGGGAGCTCGAGCCCGGCCAGCGGGTGGTCTGCACGGTCACCGGCAACGGCCTCAAGGACCCGGAGTGGGCGATCTCCGGCGCGCCCGCGCCGCTCACCGTGCCGGTCGACGCCGCCGCGGCCGCAGCGCAGCTCGGTCTGTGAGCTCCGCCGTCCGGGTCCGGGTCCCCGCCACCAGCGCGAACCTCGGCCCCGCGTTCGACTGCGCGGGGCTGGCGCTCACGCTGCACGACGTCGTCGAGTTCACCGTCACCGACGGCGGGCTGACCGTCGAGGTGTCCGGCGTCGGCGCGGGGGAGCTGCCCACCGACGAGCGCCACCTCGTCGTGCGCGCGTTCCGCGCCGCCTGCGAGGAGCTCGGCTGGACGCCGGCGGGCCTGTCGGTCCGCGCGGAGAACGCCATCCCGCAGGGTCGGGGGATGGGCTCGTCGGCCGCGGCCGTCGTCGCAGGGGTCCTCGGCGCCTGGGGGCTGTGCCCGCACGTCGAGACCGTCGACCTCGACGCCGTCCTGCGCCTCGTCGACCGGATCGAGGGGCACCCCGACAACGTCGCGGCGTGCCTGCTCGGCGGCGCGACCCTGTCCTGGACGACGCCGCAGGGTGCGCGCGCCGACCGGCTGCCGGTCAGCGAGGAGGTGCTGCCGGTCGTCCTCGTCCCGGCGGAGACCCTCTCGACGCACCTGGCGCGCACGCTGCTCCCGGCGGCGGTCCCGCACGACGACGCCGCTTACAACGCCGCCCGGGCCGCGCTGCTGGTCCACGCGCTCATCGCCGAGCCCGGGCTGCTGCTCGAGGCCACCGACGACCGCCTCCACCAGCGCCAGCGCGCCGCCGCGATGCCCGGGACGCTGGCGCTGGTCGACCGGCTGCGGGCCGCCGGCCACGCGGCCGTGGTCTCGGGCGCCGGCCCGAGCGTCCTGGTGCTGACCCGCCGCCACCCGGACGACGCGGTCGGCGACCCGGCGTCGGCCCGGCGGGTCCGTGAAGTGAGCTCCCTCACCCCGGACGGGTGGCGCGCGTACCCCCTGCAGGTGGACCACGGCGGCGCCCGCGTGTCCCGTGTGACGCCTGGGGTATCGTTGGCGTAACGAGGAACACTCCGCTGGCCAGCGGTGTTGTCCCGTCTGTGGGGCGAGTCTAGTCTTCTCGGCGTAGCCGCCTCTCGGGCGAGCCTCGCGCGGAACGTTTCCGACGACCCTTCCTGTCGACGCAGATCCCCGCTCCGCACCCACTCGATCCGCCGCTCTGCCCTGCCCTCAACCGGTCGGCAGGGGCGGCGCCGGGTCACCTCCTGCGCCGGTAGGCGCAGGTCACCGCAGGGAAGGACCTGTACGTGAGCGAAACCACCGACCTCGCCACCGCCGACGCCCCCGCGGGCGCGACGGGCGAGGCGCCTGCCGCGGGCCGGTCCCGCCGCCGCGGCAGCGGGCTCGCCGGGATGCTGCTCCCGGAGCTCCAGCGACTCGCGTCCGAGCTGGGCATCTCCGGCGTCGGCCGCATGCGCAAGGGCGACCTCGTCGCCGCCATCTCCGCCCGCCAGGTGGGCAACGGCACCCCGGCGCCGAGCGCGCCGGCCGACGCCGCACCCGCCGCCACCGCGCCGGTCGAGGCCGCGCCGGTCGAGACCGTGCCCGCCGCGAGCGCGCCCGCCGAGGACGCCCCGCGCGGCATCGCCGCGACCGCCGCGCCGGTCGAGGCCCCCGTGAGCGGTGGCGCCAACGGCGGCCCGCTGACCGCCCCGGCCGCGAGCGCCCCCGCCGAGGCCGCGCCGGCCGAGACCACGCCGGCCGAGACCACGCCGCGCCGCCGCCGTGCGGCCAGCCGCCCCGCCGGTGCGCCGGCCGGGACCGCCGGGCCCACCGCCGGGACCCCCGTCGTCGTCGAGGCACCCGCCGAGGCGCCGGTCGCCGAGGCCCCGGCCCCCGTGGCCGACACCGCGCCGCCCGCCGAGCGCACCGAGGACGAGCGCGCCGACGGCGACCGCCCGTCCCGCCGCGACCGCAACCGGCGCGACGGCCGCGACCGGGACGGCGAGCGCGCCCCCCGTGACGGCGACCGTGCCCCGCGGGACCGCGACGGCGAGCGTGCCGAGCGCACCGGCCGCGACGGCGACCGCCCGCAGCGCGACGGCGACCGCCAGCGGGACGGCCGCGACGCCGAGCGCGCCCAGCGCGACGGCGGCCGTGACACCCAGCGCGACGGCCGCGGCGCCGAGCGCGGTGAGCGCGCCGCCCGCCCGGACGGCCGCGCCGACCGCGACGGCCGCACCGACCGTGCCGAGCGGGACGGCCGTGCCGACCGCGCGGACACCCGCACCGACGGCCGTCCCGACACCCGGGGCGACAGCCGCAACGACGGCCGCAACGACGAGGACGACGACGACTTCGAGGGCGGCCGCGGCCGCCGCGGGCGCCGCTACCGCGACCGCAACCGCCGCAACGGGCGCGACCGCTTCGACCAGCCGAGCGAGCCCACCGTCAGCGACGACGACGTCCTGCTGCCGGTCGCCGGCATCCTCGACGTCCTCGACAACTACGCGTTCGTCCGGACCTCGGGCTACCTGACCGGCCCGAACGACGTGTACGTGTCGCTGTCGCAGGTGCGCCGTTACGGCCTGCGCCGCGGTGACGCCATCACCGGCGCCGTCCGCCAGCCCCGCGAGGGCGAGCGCAAGGACAAGTACAACGCGCTCGTGCGGCTCGACACCGTCAACGGCCTCGACCCCGAGCAGGCGCGCAACCGCCCCGAGTTCACCAAGCTCACGCCGCTGTACCCGCAGGAGCGGCTGCGCCTGGAGACCGACCCGCACCAGCTGACCACCCGGGTCATCGACCTGGTCATGCCGATCGGCAAGGGGCAGCGCGCGCTCATCGTCTCGCCGCCCAAGGCCGGCAAGACGATGGTGCTGCAGGCGATCGCCAACGCGATCACCACGAACAACCCCGAGTGCCACCTCATGGTCGTCCTCGTCGACGAGCGGCCCGAGGAGGTCACCGACATGCAGCGGTCGGTGAAGGGCGAGGTCATCGCCTCGACCTTCGACCGCCCGCCGTCGGACCACACCACGGTGGCGGAGCTGTCCATCGAGCGGGCCAAGCGCCTGGTCGAGATGGGCCACGACGTCGTCGTCCTGCTGGACTCGATCACCCGCCTGGGCCGCGCCTACAACCTGGCCGCGCCGGCCAGCGGGCGGATCCTGTCCGGTGGTGTCGACTCCACGGCGCTCTACCCGCCCAAGCGCTTCCTCGGCGCCGCCCGCAACATCGAGAACGGCGGCTCGCTGACCATCATCGCCTCCGCGCTGGTCGAGACCGGCTCGACGATGGACACGGTCATCTTCGAGGAGTTCAAGGGCACCGGTAACGCGGAGATCAAGCTCGACCGCCGGCTGGCGGACAAGCGGGTCTTCCCGGCCGTCGACGTCAACGCGTCGGGCACGCGCAAGGAGGAGATCCTCATGTCGCCCGACGAGCTGGCCATCGTCATCAAGCTGCGCCGGGTGCTCGCCGCGCTCGAGCCGCAGCAGGCGCTGGAGCTGCTGCTCGACAAGCTGCGCAAGACGCGCAACAACATCGAGTTCCTCATGCAGATCCAGAAGACGACGCTGGGCCCGGAGAGGGACTAGCCACCACCGCTGCAGCAGGGCCCGGCCGTCTGGGACACTGGACGGCCGATCCCCGCTGCGCGCCCGGAATGACCGGCCGGCCGCCGGCGTTCAGCCAGACAGCACCGACGTCCCCGGAAGAGGCAGCATCATGAAGCCCGGCATCCACCCCGACTACCACACCACCACGGTGACCTGTGGTTGCGGGAACACCTTCACCACCCGCAGCACCGCCCCCGGCGGCACGCTCACCGTGGAGACCTGCTCCGCGTGCCACCCGTTCTACACGGGCAAGCAGCGGATCCTCGACACCGGCGGCCGCGTGGCCCGCTTCGAGAAGCGCTTCGGCAAGCGCGGCGCGAACGCCGAGAAGTAGCACCCCCGACGGCGCCCGTCCCACCTCGCGTGGGACGGGCGCCGTCGTCGTGTCCGCACCCCGTACGGCCCGTCCGAGAGGTACCCGATGAGCAGCACCCCCGACGCCGCTCCCGACCGGCTGCGCGGGCTGCTCGACGAGCACGCCGCGCTCGAGTCCGAGCTCGCCGACCCCGCCGTGCACGCCGACGCCGGCCGTGCCCGCCGCCTGGGCCGCCGGTACGCGCAGCTCGCGCCGGTCGTGGAGACCGCCCGGTCGCTCGACGCCGCCCGCGACGACCTCTCCGCCGCCCGCGAGCTGGCCGCCGAGGACCCGTCCTTCGCCGAGGAGGCGCGCGGCCTCGAGACGCGCATCGACGAGCTCTCGGACCGGCTGCGCGAGCAGCTGCTGCCGAAGGACCCCGACGACGACAAGGACGTCATCCTCGAGATCAAGGCGGGGGAGGGCGGCGCGGAGTCGGCGCTGTTCGCCGGCGACCTGCTGCGCATGTACCTGCGCTACGCCGAGCGCCGCGGCTGGGCCACCGAGGTCCTCGACGCCGTCCCCGCCGAACTGGGTGGCTACAAGGACGTCTCGATCGCGGTGAAGTCCCGCACCGACGAGGGCATCTGGTCGCGGCTGAAGTTCGAGGGCGGCGTCCACCGGGTGCAGCGCGTGCCGGTCACCGAGTCGCAGGGCCGCATCCACACCTCCGCCGTCGGCGTGCTCGTGCTGCCCGAGGCCGAGGAGGTCGACGTCACCGTCGACCCGAACGACCTGCGCATCGACGTCTTCCGCTCCTCGGGCCCCGGCGGGCAGAGCGTGAACACCACCGACTCCGCCGTGCGCATCACCCACCTGCCCACCGGCATCGTGGTGAGCTCGCAGAACGAGAAGAGCCAGCTGCAGAACCGGGAGTCCGCGCTGCGCGTGCTGCGCTCCCGGCTGCTGGCCGCCGCCCGCGAGGAGGCCGCGGCCACCGCCAGCGACCAGCGGCGCAGCCAGGTGCGCACCGTCGACCGCAGCGAGCGGGTGCGCACCTACAACTTCCCGGAGAGCCGCATCTCCGACCACCGGGTCGGCTTCAAGGCGCACAACCTCGACGCCGTCCTCGACGGCGAGCTCGACCCGGTCATCGACGCGCTCACCCGCGCGCACACCGCCGAGCTGCTGGCGGCCGGGTCCTAGAACCCATGTCCCCGAGTCCCAGGACGCTGCTCACCGACGCCGCCCGGCGGCTCGCCGACGCCGGGGTCGCGTCCCCGCGGGTCGACGCCGAGCTGCTGCTCGCGCACGTCCTCGGCCGGTCCCGCGCCGCGCTGCTCACCCTCGACGGCGTCGACGACGACGCGGCCGCCCGCTTCTCCGCGCTGCTCGACCAGCGCGCCGCCCGCGTCCCGCTGCAGCACCTCACCGGCCGGGCGCCGTTCCGCCACCTCGAGCTCGCCGTCGGGCCGGGGGTGTTCGTGCCCCGGCCGGAGACCGAGCAGCTCGTCGAGTGGGCGCTGGCCCGGCTGGCCGGCGTCGCCGAGCCGGTCGTCGTCGACCTGGGCAGCGGCTCGGGCGCGATCGCGCTGTCCATCGCGCACGAGCACCCCGGCGCGCGGGTCACCGCCGTCGAGCGCGACCCGCAGGCGATCGAGTGGACCCGGCACAACGCCGCCCTGCGCGCCGCGGCGGGGGACGCCCCCGTCACCGTGCTCGCCGGTGACATGACCGACCCCGGCCTGCTGCGCGACCTCGACGGCGCCGTCGACCTCGTCGTCTCCAACCCGCCCTACGTGCCCGACGGCGCGCGCGTGCCCCGCGAGGTCGCCGACCACGACCCGCCGCTGGCGCTGTGGGGCGGCCCCGACGGCCTCGACGTCGTCCGCGGGCTGCTGCGCACCGCGGCCCGGCTGCTGCCGGCCGGCGGCGGGCTGGGCATCGAGCACGCCGACGCCCAGGGCGACTCCCTCCCGGCGCTGGTCCGCGGCAGCGGCGACTTCGGCGACGTCGCCGACCACCCCGACCTCGCCGGCCGCCCGCGCTTCACCACCGCCGTGCGCCGCTGACGGTCAGGGGCACCAGCGGGTGACCGCGCCCGGCTCGCCGGGCGGGCGCACGTCGCGGTCCCGGCGCACGACCGAGACGCCGTCGAGCCCGGCGGCGCAGGCCGCGGCGAACGGCCCGTCGGCGTACTCGACCGCCAGCACGACGTCGTAGGCACTGGCGAAGGACCCGCACTCGCCGTACGCCGCGCACTCCTCGGCGACGGCGAAGTCGAACCCCAGGTCGGTCCCGGCCAGCTCGGCGGCGTTCTTCTGCGCCGCGGCGAGCCCCGCCTCGTGCGCCCGCGCGGTCAGCGCCCGGGCGACCGCCTCCGAGTCGGAGCGGGCGAGCAGCCCCGCCGACCGCGTCCAGCTGTCCAGGTTGTCGAGCTCGACGGCGTCGAAGCCGTCCGCCGCGCACACCGCCACCCAGCCGCCGACCAGCTCCACCACGCGGTCCCGCGCGCCGTCCGCCGACACGTCGAGCAGGAACTCGCCCGGCCAGTCGGGGTCCTCGACCGGGGCGCCGCCCGGGGTCCGCAGCAGCAGGTCCGGCGGCACCCCGTCGCCGCCCGGCTGGGTCTGGAAGGCGTTGACGTAGCAGACCGAGTAGACGTCCGCGGCCGGCGCCGCGGTCCGGTCGCGGACGACGATCCCCACGCCCTCGCCCGGCTCCGACGCCCCGCCGAGCTGGTAGTCCCAGCGGACGCCCGCCGGGGGCCCGGCCGGCGTCGAGGGTGCCCCGGTCGCGCAGCCGGCCGTCAGCAGCGCCCCGACCAGCGACGCCGCCGCCTCCCTGCGCACGGCGCGGACGGTACGTGGGGGAGACTCGCGTCCCGTGGCCGACGTCTACGACTGCACCGACCCCGAGGCCCGCGCCGCCGGCCTCGACGCCGCCGCGGCGGCGATCGCCCGCGGCGAGCTGGTCCTGCTGCCCACCGACACCGTGTACGGCGTCGGCGCCGACGCGTTCTCGCCCGCCGCGGTGGCCCGCCTGCTGGGAGCGAAGAACCGCGGCCGCGCGATGCCGGTGCCCGTCCTCGTCGGCGAGGCCTCCACGCTCGCCGGGCTGACGATGAGCGTGCCGCAGCCGGCGCAACGGCTCGCCGAGGCGTTCTGGCCCGGCGGGCTGACGATCGTCGTCGAGCACGCCCCGTCGCTGGCCTGGGACCTCGGCGACGCCGAGGGCACGGTGGCCGTCCGCCTGCCCGACGACGACGTCGCCCGCGACCTGCTGCGCCGCACCGGCCCGCTCGCGGTGTCCAGCGCCAACCGGTCCGGCCGCCCGGCCGCGACGACGGCGGAGGAGGCGGTGGCCCAGCTCGGCGAGCACGCCGCCGTGGTGCTCGACGGCGGCCCGCGCGCGGGCTCCGCGGCCAGCACGATCGTCGACTGCACCGGCCCCGTGCCGCGGGTGCTGCGGGTGGGTGCCGTCCCCGTGGACCGCGTGCGCGAGGTGCTGCCCGACACCACGGACTGAGGAAGGACCCCTCCGCCCCCCACCACGCGCTCCGCGCGCGGCGGGACCCTGCGCAGGGGCCGACGTCCCGCTCCGGTCCCGTCCCGGGGGATACCGTGGGGAGTCCGCTGTCGTCGTCTCGCCCCGGGAGCACCGTCGCGATGAGCCCCTCCGCCGCGCGCCCGGCCGGGGTCCGGCGCGGTCCCGAGCGGGGCTGAGCCGTGCGCGAGTACGCCGTCGTCCTGCTCACCGCGGCGCTGGTGACGTTCCTGGCGACGCCGGTGGTCCGCGTGGCCGCCGTCCGGCTGCGGATGATGGCCGCCCCCCGCGAGCGCGACGTGCACGTCATCCCGACCCCGCGCGGGGGAGGGGTCGCCATGTACCTGGGCGTGGCCGCCGCCGTGCTGGTCGCCACCCGGCTGCCGGCCCTGCAGCGCACGTTCGAGGACTCCCAGACCGCCGCGGTGCTGGCCGCGGGCGGCCTCATCTGCCTGCTCGGCGTGCTCGACGACAAGTTCGGCCTCGACGCGCTCACCAAGCTCACCGGCCAGATCGCCGCGGCCGGCGTGATGGTGCTGCTCGGCGTCCAGCTGGCGTTCCTGTTCCTGCCGGTCGCCGACATCGGCACGATCTCCTTCGGCCCCGACGTCGGCGTGCCGCTGACGATCCTGCTGACCGTCCTCGTCGTGAACGCGCTCAACTTCATCGACGGGCTCGACGGGCTGGCCGCCGGCGTCTCGGCCATCGCGGCCCTGGCGTTCTTCGCCTACAGCTACAACCTCGGGCGGGTCGGCTACGACGAGGTGGCCAGCGCCCCGGCCCTCATCACGGCGGTGCTCGCCGGCGCGTGCCTCGGGTTCCTGCCGCACAACTTCAGCCCGGCGCGCATCTTCATGGGCGACTCGGGCTCGATGCTCGTCGGCCTGATGCTGTCGGCGGCCGCGGTCAGCGCCACCGGCCGCGTCGACGCCCAGACCTTCGACTCCGCGGCCAGCCTGCTGCCGCTGACGCTGCCGCTGCTCGTGCCGGTCGCGGTGCTCTTCATCCCGTTCGTCGACCTGGTCCTGGCCGTCATCCGCCGGACCCGCCGCGGACAGTCGCCGTTCTCACCCGACAAGATGCACCTGCACCACCGGCTGCTGTCCATCGGGCACTCGCACCGCCGGGCGGTGCTGACCATGTACTTCTGGGCGGCTCTCCTGTCCTTCGGCGCGGTGGCCCTCTCGATCACCGGCGGGACGGCGGAGCTGCTCGTCGTGATCGGAGTCCTGCTCGCCGTGGGTGTCGTCGTCGTCCTCAGCCCGCACACCCGACGGGCGGCCCGCGAGGCCCGGGCGGCCGAGATCGCCGCGCAGCGCCGGCGCAGCCGCGCCGCGCACCCGACCGCCCGCGCCGCCCGCGAGCGCCGGCCGGCCGGCCCGGTCGCGGCGCCACCGTCCTCTCCCAACAGCGCGTCGGCGCCCGGGACGACCGCGCCGCGCGCGGCCGGCGCCGGCCAGGTGACCCGGTGAGCGCGCCGCGCCCCGGGACCGAGGTCCCCTGGGACCTGTCCTTCCTCCGCGTCGGCGCGCTGGTCACCGGCGCGGTCGCCGCCGTCGCCGCGCTCGTCGTCGGCCTGACGCTGGGCTGGGCCGACGCCGTCGGCGTCCTGGTCGGGGCCGCCGTGGTGACGGCGTTCTTCGTGGTCAGCGGCGTGGTCATCGCCTGGGCGGGCCGGATCAACGACACGTTCACGCTGCCCGCCGCCCTCGGCATGTTCTTCGTCAAGGCGCTCGTGCTCTTCGCCGTGCTCGACGCCCTGCCCGAGGACGGCTGGCTCGACCGGCTCACCCTCGCGTGGACGGTCATCGTCGGGGCGCTGCTGTGGAGCGGCGTCCAGCTCCGCTGGGTGTGGACCCGGCCGCTCTACTACGTCACGCCCCCCGCGCCACCCGGTCAGGGGACCGGCTCCCCGGCACCGGGAGGGCCCGCGACACGCGGCTGATAGTGTCCGGGCGATGGCCGAGGACGACCTCACCCGTGGGGAGCCCCGGCCCCGACCTGCGCGACCAGCCGCTCCTCGGGGCAGCGGTGCCGAGACCGGCTATGCGGTCATCGGGACGATGATCTCCGGGCTGGCAGTGTGGGGCGGAGCCGGCTGGCTGATCGACCGGTGGCTGGACACGCGGGTGTTCCTGCCGGTCGGGATCCTCCTCGGCATCACCGTGGCCATCTACCTGGTCGTCAAACGGTACGGCGGTCCGCCTCCGACACCGGGGGCGACCGAGAACAGCAGGACCCCGGGCGGACGACGGAGCCGGCCCAGGACGCAGAAGGGACAACGGTGACCTCCAGCGCCCTCGCGCTCGTGGACGTGCTCGCCGCCGAGGGCGGTGGCGCCGGCGACGGCTTCCAGGCCCCCGGCCTGAGCGAGTTCTACCCCGAGCCGATCGCCGAGTTCTCGCTGCTGGGCGTCGACTTCGCCATCACCCGCATCACGCTGGGCCTGTGGTTCGCCACGCTCGCGATGCTGGTCTTCATGGTCATGACGGTGCGCAAGCCGTCCATCGTCCCCGGCAAGATGCAGTTCATCGGTGAGAGCGGCTACTCGCTCGTCCGTGACGGCATCGCCCGCGACGTCGTCGGGCCCCGGGGGATCCCCTTCGCGCCGTTCCTCGCGTCGCTGTTCTTCTTCATCCTCGCGAACAACCTGATGGCGATCATCCCGTTCGCGCAGATCTCGCCGATGTCGAAGTTCGCCTTCCCACTGGTGCTCGCCGCCATCTGCTGGGTCATCTACATCTACATCGGCATCCGTGAGCAGGGTGCCGGCCGGTACTTCAAGGACATCCTGTTCCTGCCCGGTGTGCCCAAGCCGATGTACATCCTGGTCACCCCGATCGAGATCCTGCAGAACTTCGTCGTCCGGCCGTTCACCCTCGCGGTCCGGCTCTTCGCGAACATGTTCGCCGGCCACATGCTGCTGGTCGTCTTCTCGCTCGGCGCGGTCTACCTGTTCAGCCGGGACAACTTCTCCATCGTCTTCGGCCCGATCTCGGCACTGATGGCGATCGTGATGACCTTCTTCGAGCTGCTGGTCATCTTCCTTCAGGCCTACGTCTTCACCGTGCTGATGGGGACCTACCTCAACGGCTCCATCGAGGCCGAGCACTGAGCCCCGGGGCTTCCCCGCGCACCACCCGGACCGCACCACCCGCACGACCCCCGCAAGCCGCCCGGACGACACCGGGCGACGACACAGGAGGAACACCCCGTCATGGATCTTCTCGCTGAGCTGACCGGCAGCATCGGCTCCGTGGGCTACGGCCTCGCCGCCATCGGCCCCGGCATCGGCGTCGGCATCGTGTGGGCGGCCTACATCCAGGCCACGGCCCGGCAGCCCGAGTCGGCCGGCCTGACCCGCACCTACGCCTTCCTCGGGTTCGCCCTCTCCGAGGCGCTCGCCCTGATCGGCTTCGTCGTCCCCTTCGTCTTCGGCACCTGATCCCCGCCTCCGGGTAGGGACAGCGACCACAGAGACAGGACACTGAGACCATGAGCATCCTCGCTGCGGAGAGTGCCAACCCGCTCATCCCGCCGCTCGGTGAGATCATCATCGGCCTGATCGCCTTCGCGATCGTCATGGTGGTGTTCTTCCGGCTCATCGCGCCGCGGTTCGAGCAGGTCTTCCGCGCTCGTCGTGAGGCGATCGAGGGCGGCATCGAGCGTGCCGAGGCCATGCAGGCCGAGGCGAAGGCGGCGCTGGAGCAGTACCGCGCCCAGCTCGCCGAGGCCCGGACCGAGGCCGCGCAGATCCGCGACCAGGCGCGCGCCGAGGGCCAGCAGATCCTCGAGGAGCTGCGGACGCAGGCGCAGGAGGAGTCCGCGCGGATCGTCGCGCGCGGCGAGGAGCAGCTGGCGGCCAACCGCCAGTCGGTCATCAACGAGCTGCGTGGCCAGATCGGCACGCTCGCCGTCGACCTGGCCGGCCGCGTCGTCGGGGAGTCCCTCGAGGACGAGGCGCGTCGCCGGGGCACCGTCGACCGCTTCCTCGACACGCTCGACGGCATGAGCGCCGGCGGCGCCACCGACGGGCGGACCGGCAGCACCGTGTTCGTCCCCGGCACGGACCGCTGATGGACGCCTCGAGCCGGGAGGCGCTCGCGGTCACCCGCGAGCGCCTGGCGGCGACCACCCGCGGGGCGGCCGGCCCGGGCCTGCTCGCCTTCGCCGACGAGCTGTTCGCCGTCGCGCGGCTGCTCGACGGCAGCGTCGCGCTGCGGCGGGCGCTGTCGGACGCGGCCGTCAAGCCGGCCGACCGCGCGGGCCTGGCCCAGCGGGTCCTCGGCTCGCGGGTGTCGGAGGCGACCGTCGACCTGGTCCAGACCGCGGCCCGGCAGCGCTGGTCGCGCCCGCTGGACCTGGTCGAGGCCACCGAGGTGCTCGCCACGGAGGCGGGGCTCGACGCCGCCGAGGCGCGCGGCGAGCTCGAGGGCGTCGAGGACGAGCTCTTCCGGTTTGGCCGGATCGTCGGCGGCGACCCCGAGCTCAGCCGCATCCTCGGTGACGACCGCGCGCCCGTGGCGGGCAAGTCGGCCCTGCTCGACCGGCTGCTCACGGGCCGGGTCAGCCCGGTCACCGAGTCGCTGCTGCGGAACTCGCTGACCGCGCGGCACGTGGGGAACGCGGAGAACCGGATCGTCCGGCTGTCCGAGGCGGCCTCCGCCCGGCGCGGCCGTTCCGTCGCCCACGTGACGACGGCGGTGGCGCTGACCGCGGCGCAGGAGCGCCGGCTGCAGGACGTGCTCGGCCGGATCTACGGGCGGACCATCGGACTGCAGGTGACCGTCGACCCGGCGGTGCTCGGCGGTCTCGTCGTCCGCGTCGGTGACGAGGTCATCGACGGCAGCGTGGCGAACCGGCTCGAGGTCGCGAGCCGCCGGCTCGCCGGCTGACCCGCCCCACCCCAGACCACAGACAGCACGACCCAGCAGGGAAGAGGACGCGAGCCATGGCCGAGCTGACGATCTCCGCAGACGAGATCCGCAGTGCCATCCAGAACTACGTCACCGAGTTCTCCCCGGACGTGTCCCGGGAAGAGGTCGGGATCGTCACCGAGGCCGGCGACGGCATCGCCCGGGTCGAGGGCCTGCCCTCGGTCATGACCAACGAGCTGCTCGAGTTCGAGAGCGGTGTCCGCGGCCTGGCGCTGAACCTCGACGTCCGCGAGGTCGGCGTCGTCATCCTGGGTGACTTCGCCGGGATCGAGGAGGGCCAGCAGGTCCGCCGCACCGGCGAGGTCCTCTCGGTGCCGGTCGGCGACGGCTACCTCGGCCGCGTGGTCGACCCGCTGGGCAACCCGATCGACGGTGCCGGCGAGATCGCCACCACCGGGCGCCGGGCCCTGGAGCTGCAGGCCCCGACCGTGGTGCAGCGGCAGTCGGTGCACGAGCCGATGCAGACCGGCATCAAGGCCATCGACGCCATGACGCCGATCGGCCGCGGTCAGCGCCAGCTGGTCATCGGCGACCGCCAGACCGGCAAGACGGCGATCGTCACCGACACGATCATCAACCAGAAGCAGGCCTGGGAGACCGGTGACCCGGCCCAGCAGGTGCGCTGCATCTACGTCGCCGTCGGCCAGAAGGGCTCGACGATCGCGGCGATCCGCGCCTCCCTCGAGGAGGCCGGCGCGATGGAGTACACGACGATCGTCGCCGCACCGGCGTCGGAGTCGGCCGGCTTCAAGTACATCGCCCCCTACACCGGCTCGGCCATCGGCCAGCACTGGATGTACGAGGGCAAGCACGTCCTCATCGTGTTCGACGACCTGTCCAAGCAGGCCGAGGCCTACCGCGCCGTCTCCCTGCTGCTGCGCCGCCCGCCGGGCCGCGAGGCCTACCCGGGCGACGTCTTCTACCTCCACTCCCGCCTGCTGGAGCGCTGCGCGAAGCTCTCCGACGACCTGGGTGCCGGCTCGATGACGGGTCTCCCGCTCATCGAGACCAAGGGCAACGACGTGTCGGCCTACATCCCGACCAACGTCATCTCGATCACCGACGGGCAGATCTTCCTCGAGACGGGTCTGTTCAACTCCGGTGTCCGCCCGGCCATCAACGTCGGCATCTCGGTGTCCCGCGTCGGCGGCTCGGCGCAGATCAAGGCGATGAAGTCCGTCGCCGGCCGGCTGCGCCTGGACCTCGCCCAGTACCGCGAGCTCGAGGCCTTCGCCTCCTTCTCGTCCGACCTGGACGCCTCCAGCCGCGCCACGCTGGACCGCGGCCAGCGCCTGGTCGAGCTGCTCAAGCAGGGCCAGTACCAGCCCTACCCGGTCGAGCGCGAGGTCGTCTCGCTGTGGCTCGGCACCACCGGCAAGCTCGACCGCATCCCGGTCGGCGACGTCCGGCGCTTCGAGTCGGAGTTCCTCGACCACATCGGCCGGTCCGAGCCCGGCGTCTACGACGAGATCCGCACCTCGCGGGCCCTAGGGGACGACGCCGTCAGCAGCCTCGAGCGCGCGGTGCAGTCGTTCTACGGCTCGTTCACGACGTCGGACGGCTCCTCGCTCACCGACGACGGCGACGGCGGCGCGACCGCCCAGGGCGTCTCGACGACGAAGAGCGCCTGACGTGGCCGGTTCCCTCCGCGCGCTGCGGCGCCGCATCCGCTCCACCCAGTCGACGAAGAAGATCTTCTCGGCCCAGGAGCTGATCGCCGGCGCCCGCATCGTCCGCGCCCAGGCCCGGGTGGAGGCCTCCAAGCCCTACGCCCGGGTGATCACCCGCGTGCTCTCGGCCCTGGCGTCCTCCGCGACGCTGGAGCACCCGCTGCTCAACGAGCGGACCGAGACGCGCCGGGCGGCGGTCCTGGTGGTCACCTCCGACCGTGGGTTCGCCGGCTCGTACAACGTCAACGTGCTGCGCCGCACCGAGGAGCTCCTCGGCCAGCTGCGCCAGCAGGGCAAGGAGCCGGTGCTCTACGTCGTCGGCCGCAAGGGGGAGACCTACTACTCCTTCCGCGACCGGGCCGTCGAGCGGACCTTCACCGGGTTCTCCGAGCAGCCGGCCTACTCCGACGCGCAGGAGGTCGGCCGCGCGCTGATCGACGTGTTCGCGCCGGGGGACGACGCCGACCGCAGCGGCGCCGTCGACGAGGTGCACATCGTCTACACCGAGTTCGTCTCGCTGCTGTCCCAGGTGCCGACCGCCCGCCGGCTGGCCCCGATGGACACCTCGGAGCTCGAGGACGCGGGGGAGGAGGACGGCGAGCGCCCCAGTGACTCCGGCGTCCCCACCTCCTACGAGTTCGAGCCCTCACCCGAGGCGCTGCTGGACGCGCTGCTCCCCAAGTACGTCACCACCCGCATCTACGCGGCGCTGCTCGAGGCCGCGGCCTCGGAGTCGGCGTCGCGCCGGCGGGCGATGAAGTCGGCGTCCGACAACGCCGAGGAGCTGGCCAAGAACCTGTCCCGCCAGGCCAACCAGGCCCGGCAGGCGGAGATCACCCAGGAGATCAGCGAGATCGTCGGTGGCGCCGACGCGCTGGTCGCAGCGAACGCCGACGACTGACCACCCCGCCCCGTCGCCCGCGACGGGGAGTCCGGACCTGAGATCCCAGGAGCACCCCATGACCGTCACCGAGGACCGTCCGACCACCCAGACGACCGGCCGCGTCGTCCGGGTCACCGGGCCGGTCGTCGACGTCGAGTTCCCGCGCGACGCGATGCCCGACCTGTTCAACGCCCTGCACGTCGACGTCACCCTCGCCGACCTGGGCAAGACCCTGACCCTCGAGGTCGCCCAGCACCTGGGTGACAACGTGGTCCGCACCATCTCCATGGCCCCGACCGACGGCCTCGTCCGCGGCGCCGCGGTCACCGACACCGGGTCCCCGATCTCGGTGCCCGTCGGCGAGGGCGTCACCGGGCACGTGTTCAACGCCCTCGGCGAGTGCCTCGACCAGCCCGGCTACGGCAGCGACCTCACCCGCTGGTCGATCCACCGCCACGCGCCGCGGTTCGACCAGCTCGAGGGCCGCACCGAGCTGCTCGAGACCGGCATCAAGGTCATCGACCTGCTGACCCCCTACGTGGCCGGCGGCAAGATCGGCCTGTTCGGCGGGGCCGGCGTGGGCAAGACGGTGCTCATCCAGGAGATGATCCGCCGCGTCGCCCAGGAGTTCGGTGGCGTGTCGGTGTTCGCCGGCGTCGGCGAGCGCACCCGTGAGGGCAACGACCTCATCACGGAGATGACGGAGTCCGGCGTCATCAACTCGACCGCGCTGGTCTTCGGCCAGATGGACGAGCCGCCGGGCACCCGCCTGCGGGTGGCGCTCTCGGCGCTGACGATGGCGGAGTACTTCCGCGACGAGCAGAACCAGGACGTGCTGCTCTTCATCGACAACATCTTCCGGTTCACCCAGGCCGGGTCCGAGGTCTCCACGCTGCTGGGCCGCATGCCCTCCGCCGTGGGGTACCAGCCGACCCTCGCCGACGAGATGGGCGAGCTGCAGGAGCGGATCACCTCGACGCGTGGTCACTCGATCACGTCGCTGCAGGCGATCTACGTGCCCGCCGACGACATCACCGACCCGGCGCCGCACACCACCTTCGCCCACCTCGACGCGACGACCGTGCTCTCGCGGCCGATCTCGGAGAAGGGCATCTACCCGGCCGTCGACCCGCTGGACTCCACCAGCCGGATCCTCGACCCGCAGTACGTCGGGCAGGAGCACTACCAGGTCGCCCAGACGGTGAAGCAGATCCTGCAGCGCTACCAGGAGCTGCAGGACATCATCGCCATCCTCGGCATCGACGAGCTCTCCGAGGAGGACAAGGTCACCGTGCAGCGCGCGCGGCGGATCGAGCGGTTCCTCTCGCAGAACATGTTCGTGGCCGAGGCCTTCACCGGTCAGCCCGGTTCCTTCGTGCCGCTGTCGGAGACCCTCGAGGCCTTCAAGGCGCTCACCGAGGGCAGCTACGACCACGTGCCGGAGCAGGCCTTCTTCATGTGCGGTGGGCTCGAGGACCTCGAGCGCAACGCGGAGAAGCTCAAGCGCGGCTGACCTCTCGCGGTCCGTCGACGGCCGGGCACCCCGAACGGGGGTGCCCGGCCGTCGTGCTTCCCCGGCTCCCCGTCCCGCCGTTACGGGTCCGTGACCTGCGCCGATGTCCTCTGTGCCGGACCGGTGACACAGCGTCGGGACCTGCCCGGGCGCGCCGGGACGGGGGGTTGAGCGGGGCACCCCCGTGGGCAGGTGGCTGGCGGATCGACCCTCAAGAGCGGGAGCCTGCGTGCCGACACAGCAGGTGGCGCCCCGGAGGGACCGGACGCGCAGCACGGGAGTGACGATGGACTGGCTGGACGGGACGAGCACGCACGGCACGGTGAGCCGGCTGCCGGTCAGCACCCCGGACCCCGGCTGGACATGGCCGCCGTCGGCGCCGGTCTCCTCCGTCGACGACATCTGCTACGACACCGACGACTGGGCGCCGGCCTCCACGGTGCGCCACCCCTGGGTCCGCGTCGGCCGCTGGACCCTGCTCTACCGCCGCGCCGCCTGAGCACCCGGGCAGGCCGCCGCCCGAAGGGGTGGCCGCGGCCGACCCGCGCCGGACCCCGCGACGCGCGCGGCTAGAGTGAGGGCGACCGTCGCCGTGCCCGTCCGGCCGGCGTCCCAGCACCGCAGCGTCGGTGGACCCGGAGGAGTGTCGTGGCGACCCTGCAGGTCGAGTTGGTGGCCGTCGAGCGGACCATCTGGTCCGGCGAGGCGAGCATGGTCATCGCCCGCACCACCGAGGGTGAGATCGGCGTCCTGCCCGGCCACGCCCCGCTGCTCGGCGAGCTCGCCCCCGGCGGCGTCGTCACCATCCGCAGCACCGAGGGCCAGGACGTCGTCGCGGCCGCCCACGGCGGCTTCCTGTCGGTGACGCCGCAGGGCGTCTCGATCCTCGCCGAGACGGCGGAGATCAGCTCCGAGATCGACGTCGAGCGGGCCCGCGAGGCCCTGCGCCGCGCCGAGGCCGACGGGGACGACCCCGACGCGCTCGCCGCCGCCCGCCGCGCCCAGTCCCGGCTGCGCGCCGCCGGCCAGGCCTGACCCGGCCGGCCTGACCCGACCGGACCGCTCCCGCACGACCCGCCGGTGACCACCGCCCTCCTCGTCGTCGCCGCGGGGCTGGTCGTCGCCCTGGTGGTCGCCTTCCTGCTGCGCCGCCGGTTCCTGCTCTCCGGCCTCGGCGCGGTGACCATGTGGCTGCGCCCCGGCGGCAGCTCGCGCTGGGCGGTGGGCGTGGCCTGGTACGGCGGGGACGCGCTGCTCTGGTACCGCGCCGTGTCGCTGTCGGTGCGCCCGCAGCAGCGGCTGTGCCGCACCGAGCTGCACGTCGCCGGCCGCCGGGCGCCCGGCCGCGACGACGTCGCGCTGCCTGACGACGCCGTCGTGGTGTCCTGCGAGACCGACAACGGGCCCCGTGAGCTGGCGATGGACCCCGCGACGGTGACCGGCTTCCTGTCCTGGGTGGAGTCGGCCCCGCCCACGGCCTAGGAGCCGGCCGGGCGGGCGAGCCCGGCGGCCGACCCGGGCGGTCAGCCGCGGGCGGCGCGCTGGGCGTGCACCCCGCTGTGCGCCCCCGGCTCCCAGAGGACGTCGCCGTCGGGGTTGGCCTCGCGGGCGAGGATGAACACCAGGTCCGAGAGCCGGTTGAGGTAGCGCGCCGTCTCGGGGTTGGTGCGCTCGCCGTCGGCCTCCAGCAGCGCCCAGACGCTCCGCTCGGCCCGCCGGACCACCACCCGCGCCTGGTGCAGCAGCGCCGCGAGCGGGGTGCCGCCGGGCAGCACGAAGCTGGTCAGCTTCGGCAGCGCCTCGTTGTGCTCGTCGCAGGCGGCCTCGAGCCGCTCGGTGTAGGCGGCGGTCACCCGCAGCGGCGGGTACGCGGGGTCGGGGACGATCGGGGTGCAGAGGTCCGCGCCGACGTCGAACAGGTCGTTCTGCACGCTGCGCAGCAGCTCGCTCAGCTCCGGCGTCGGCGAGCCCAGCGCGAGCGCGACGCCGATGACGCTGTTGGCCTCGTCGACGTCGGCGTAGGCGACCAGGCGCGGGTCGGTCTTCGACACCCGGCTCATGTCGCCGAGGTGGGTCTGCCCGGCGTCACCGGTCTTCGTGTAGATGCGGGTGAGCCGGACGGTCATGGCCAGGAGACTAGGCGCTGGCCGGAGGCCGCCGGCCGTAGGGTGGGCCGGTGCAGTGCTTCGAGGTGACCGGGGGCACGGCCCTCACGGGCAGGGTCCGCGTCACGGGCGCCAAGAACAGCGCCCTCAAGCTCATGGCGGCGGCGCTCCTGGCCTCCGGCCGGACGACCATCGACGAGGTCCCCGACATCCTCGACGTGGCGATCATGAGCGAGGTGCTGCGCCGGCTGGGCTGCGGCGTCACCTACGAGCGTTCGGGGCAGCCCGGGGGCGGCGGCCGGGTCGTCGTCGACGTGCCGGAGCAGCCGGACACCGAGACCGACTACGACCTGGTCCGCAAGATGCGCGCCTCGATCAGCGTGCTCGGCCCGCTGGTGGCCCGCTGCGGCAGCGCCAAGGTCGCGCTCCCCGGCGGCGACGCGATCGGCTCCCGCGGCCTGGACATGCACATCTCCGGCCTCGAGCGGCTCGGCGCCTCCATCCACAGCGAGCACGGCTTCCTCGTGGCCACCGCGCCGAGGCTCCAGGGCACCTCGATCTGGCTGGACTTCCCGTCGGTCGGCGCCACCGAGAACCTGCTCATGGCCGCGGTGCTCGCCGAGGGCACGACCGTCATCGACAACGCCGCGCGCGAGCCGGAGATCGTCGACATCTGCTCGATGCTCACCGCGATGGGCGCGCGGATCGACGGCGCGGGCTCGTCCACGCTGACGATCGAGGGCGTCGACGCCCTGCGCCCGGTCACCTACAGCACCGTCCCCGACCGGATCGTGGCCGGCACCTGGGCCATCGGCGCGGTGATGACCCGCGGCGACGTCGTCGTGGAGCGGGCCGTGCCCGCCCACCTCGCCGTCCCGCTGGACAAGCTGGTCAGCGCCGGAGCCACCGTCGAGGTGGTCGAGAACGGCATCCGGGTGGCCATGGAGGAGCGGCCCCGCGGGGTCGACGTCGTCACGCTGCCCTTCCCCGGGTTCCCCACGGACCTGCAGCCGATGGCGGTCGCCCTCGCCGCGGTGTCCACCGGCACGGCGCTGATCACCGAGAACGTGTTCGAGGGCCGGTTCATGTTCGTCAACGAGCTGGTCCGGCTGGGCGCCGACGTGCGCATCGACGGCCACCACGCCGTCGTCCGGGGCCGCGAGCGGCTCTCCAGCGCGCCGGTGCTGGCCACCGACATCCGCGCCGGCGCCGGGCTGGTGCTCGCCGGGCTGCTCACCGACGGCGTCACCGAGGTGCAGGACGTGCACCACGTCGACCGCGGCTACCCCGACTTCGTCGAGCTGCTCACCGGCCTCGGCGCCGAGATCCGCCGGGTCGAGCGCCCCGACTGAGGAAGGACCCCCGTGCCCCCCGGACCTCGCTGCGCTCGGCCCGGGCCCCTGCACGGGGGCCGCTAACGGGCCGGGAACGAGGCCGCGAGCTCGCGGGCGCGGGGGGCGTCCTCGGGGAAGACGAGCACGTCGGCCCGGTGCGCCTCGGGGAAGCGGATCGTCGAGCGGATCCCGGCGTCGGACAGGACCGCGCGCAGGGCCAGCGCCGACTCCCGCCGCGACAGCGTGGCCACGCGGGTCAGCAGGCCGTCGTCCGACGGCGTGGGACGGCCGCGGCGCATGCCGCCGGTCGAGCTGCCGCCGAAGGCCCAGCGCATGAAGAGCGCCAGCAGGACCATGACGACGATCGCGATGACCGGCCCGGCGATGTAGCTGAGACTGCCCGGCTGCAGCATCCCGGCCCCCTCCGTCGACCCCGGCCGCGCCCCGCCGGCACGGTCGTCCACGATCGAGTGTGCCACCGCCGGAGCTTCCGGACCGGTGCTGCTACTGGCCGGTAACAGCCCTACACTCCGCGGGCATGCCGTTCCCTTCAGCGCCGAAGGACCGCGACCGCCCCTGGGTCATGCGCACCTACGCCGGCCACTCGTCACCCGCCGAGTCGAACGCCCTGTACCGGCGCAACCTCGCGAAGGGGCAGACCGGGTTGTCGGTCGCCTTCGACCTGCCGACGCAGACCGGCTACGACCCCGACGACGAGCTGGCCGTCGGCGAGGTGGGCAAGGTCGGCGTGCCGGTGACGCACATCGGCGACATGCGCGCACTGTTCGACGGCATCCCGCTCGACGAGATGAACACGTCGATGACCATCAACGCGACGGCGATGTGGCTGCTCGCGCTCTACCAGGCCGTCGCCGAGGAGCACGGCCACGACGTCGCGAAGCTGGCGGGGACGACGCAGAACGACATCATCAAGGAGTACCTGTCGCGCGGGACCTACGTGTTCCCGCCCGGGCCCTCGATGCGGCTGATCACCGACATGGTCGCCTACACGGTGACGGCCATGCCGAAGTGGAACCCGATCAACATCTGCAGCTACCACCTGCAGGAGGCCGGGGCGACGCCGGTGCAGGAGATCGCCTACGCGATGAGCACCGCGATCGCCGTCCTGGACTCCGTGCGCGACTCCGGCCAGGTGCCGCAGGAGCGCTTCGGCGAGGTGGTCGCGCGCATCTCCTTCTTCGTCAACGCGGGCGTCCGCTTCGTCGAGGAGATGTGCAAGATGCGCGCCTTCACCCAGCTGTGGGACGAGCTGACGCAGGAGCGCTACGGCGTGCAGGACCCGAAGCACCGCCGGTTCCGCTACGGCGTGCAGGTCAACTCCCTGGGCCTGACCGAGGCGCAGCCGGAGAACAACGTGCAGCGGATCGTGCTGGAGATGCTCGCGGTCACGCTGTCGAAGGACGCCCGCGCCCGCGCGGTGCAGCTGCCCGCCTGGAACGAGGCGCTCGGCCTGCCGCGGCCGTGGGACCAGCAGTGGTCGCTGCGGCTGCAGCAGGTGCTCGCCTACGAGACCGACCTGCTCGAGTACGACGACCTGTTCACCGGCTCGGTCGTCGTGGAGCGGAAGGTGTCCGAGCTGGTCGAGGGCGCCCGCGCCGAGATCGCCCGGGTGCAGGAGATGGGCGGGGCGGTGGCCGCCGTCGAGTCCGGCTACATGAAGGGCCAGCTCGTCGCCTCGCTGGCCGAGCGGCGGCGCCGGATGGAGAACGGGGACGACGTCGTCGTCGGCGTCAACCGGTTCGAGGGCACCGAGCCCAACCCGCTGCTGGCCGACCTCGACGCCGCCATCCAGGTCGTCGACCCCGCCGTCGAGAGCGCCGCCCAGGAGGCGGTGCGCCGGTGGCGTGCCGAGCGCGACCCGGCGCCGGTGGAGGCCGCGCTGGCCGCCCTGCGGGAGGCCGCGGGCAGCGACGTCAACCTCGTGCCCGCGACGCTCGCGTGCGCCCGCGCGGGCGTGACGACGGGGGAGTGGGCGGGGGTCCTGCGCGAGGTGTTCGGCGAGTTCCGCGCCCCGACCGGCGTGGCCGCGGCCACCGGCGGCGGCGAGGCCGACGAGACGCTGGTGGCCGTCCGCGAGCGGGTGCGCGCCACCGGCGAGGAGCTCGGCGGGCGGCTGCGGTTCCTGGTCGGCAAGCCCGGCCTCGACGGGCACTCCAACGGTGCCGAGCAGATCGCCGTCCGGGCCCGCGACGCCGGCTTCGAGGTGGTCTACCAGGGCATCCGGCTCACGCCCGCGCAGATCGTGTCGGCGGCGGTCGAGGAGGACGTGCACGTCGTCGGGCTGTCGGTGCTGTCCGGCTCGCACCTGCAGGTGGTGCCGGCGGTGCTCCAGGGCCTCCGGGACGCCGGGCTCGACGACGTCCCGGTCGTGGTCGGCGGGATCATCCCCGACAGCGACGCGCGCCGGCTGCGCGAGCAGGGCGTGGCCCGGGTGTTCACGCCCAAGGACTTCGGGCTCACCGACATCATGGGCCAGGTCGTCGACGTCGTCCGCGAGGCGAACGGCCTCGACGAGCGGGTCCCCGCGCCGGCCTAGCCGGTCTGCTCGCCGGCCGCGCGGTCCAGCGGGGCGGGGCGGCCGAACAGGTGGCCCTGCCCCAGCCGGACGCCGCGGGCGAGCAGCGCGTCCCGCTCGGCGGCGGTCTCCACGCCCTCGGCCACCAGCGCGGACCCGGTCTCGGCGGCGAAGGCCACCATCGCGGCGGTCATCGCCTGCCGGGCCGGGTCGGTGTCCACGCCGCTGACCAGGGCGATGTCGAGCTTGATGGTGTCCGGGCGCAGCCGCAGGATGTGCCGCAGGCTCGCGTAGCCCGCGCCGGCGTCGTCCACGCTGAGCCGGATCCCCGCCCGCCGCAGCGGCTCGACGGCGACCAGCACGGCCGGGTAGTCCTCGATCGGGGAGTGCTCGGTGACCTCGACCGTCAGCGGCGTGGCGGCGGCACCCTCGACGAGCGTGCGGCCCACGGCGGGCACGAGCAGCGCCTCGGGGGAGACGTTGACCGCCAGGCGGGTGCCGGGCGGGAGCCGGTCGGCCAGCTCCAGCGCCGAGCGCACCGCCAGCAGCTCCAGCTCGACGCCGAGCCCGACCGCCGCGGCGTCGGAGAACAGCGTCGCGGGGCCCTCCTCCCGGCCGGGGAAGCGGGCCAGCGCCTCGTGCGCCACCACCCGGCCCGAGCGCATGTCCACGACCGGCTGCAGGTGGATCGTCACCGCCCGGCGGGTGAGGACGTCGACGACGCGGTCGCGCCGCGCGGTGAGCTCGGCCTCGGCGAACTCCTCCGCGGCCAGCCGCTCGCCGATCAGGTCGGCCAGCATCTCCACCGTGCGCACCGCGGCGCCGTCGAGGTGCTCGCCGGCGTCGCGGCTGAGGCAGCAGAGCATCCCCAGCGGGCGCCGGTCGACGTCGCGGACGGGGGCGCCGACGTAGGAACCGATGCCCAGCGCCTCGGTGACCGCCAGGTCGCGGGTGACCGGGTTGCGGTCGGCCGCGGTCACCACGGGCGGCAGCTGGCCGGAGAGCACCCGCACGCAGAAGGACTCCTCCAGCGGCAGCGACATCCCCTCGCTCACGTTCATGGCGTCGAGCGCGCCGGTGGCCGAGGTGACCTCCTGCCTGCCCTCGGTGAACACCGACAGCCACGCGACGTCCATGTCGAGCCGGGTCCGGGCGAGGTCGAGCAGCCGGTGCACCCAGTCGTCGGAGGGAGCGGACGTCGGGGGAGCGGCGAGCGACCGGGGAGAGCCCACCCCGGCATCCTGACGGTTGGGAGAGCGCTTGCCCAGCGGTGGCGGAACGGCGTCGGACGGCTACCGGCGCGGGCCGAAGCGCACGTCGACGCCCGGGGAGAACAGCACGCTGTCCGGCGGGCCGCCGACCCCGGGCAGCCCGGCGGCGGTCAGCAGGTCGCCGTCCCAGGTCAGCAGCTCGGCGCGGTGCAGCGGCCAGGCCGGGTGCTCGTTGGGCCAGTAGCGGGTGCGGCCGAGCGTCGTCTGGTGCAGCCCCCACCGGCCGGTGAGGAACCGCTCGAGCGGGCCGGGCGCGGCCAGCCGCTTGCCCACGCGCAGCTCCACCCGCCCGCCGGCGCCGCGGGGGCCGGGCCAGCGGCGGCGCGAGGTGTAGGTGAGCCGGTCGCCGTCGCGGGCGAACCGCATCCGCGACCACAGGTAGGGCAGCCCGGCGGCCCGGGCGACCAGCACCGGCAGCAGCCGGTCGGCGTCGAGGGACCGGAAGACGACGCCGCGGCGGCCCTGCGCGTCGACCGAGTACAGCCGCACGTTGGTCTCGAGGAACGAGCCGACCCACGGCAGGCCGGGGGAGCCCAGGACGCCGATGCGCCGCATCCGGAACGGCACGAGACCCACCCAGCTCGCGCCGTCGTGCACGTCGGGCTCGGTGCCGGCGGGCAGCAGCGGCGCGACGACGGCGGGGTCGACCGCCCAGTGCACGAACGCGACGTCGCGCCAGCCCTGCGTGAACAGCGTCCGGCCGGCGGCGCGCGGCGCGGTGTCGGTGACCTCCTCGGGCTGCACGCCTCCAGCCTCCCCAGCGGCGTTGCCCGCGGCGACCCCGCCGTGGTGAGGTCGGCCACATGACCGCTGAGGGTGCGCCCCGCGTCGAGCGGGACGGCGACGTCGTCCGCATCACCATGTGCCGGCCGCGGAGGCGCAACGCGCTGTCCCGCGACCACCTGGAGCAGCTGCTGGCCGCGGTGCGCGAGGTGGGGGAGGGCGACGCCGCCGGCATCGTGCTCGCGGGCGAGGGGCCGGTGTTCAGCGCGGGTCACGACTTCGCCGACGTCCTCGACGCCCCGCTGACCGACGTGCGCAGCCTGCTGGCGCTGTGCACCGAGCTGATGCAGGCCATCGAGCAGGTGCCGCAGGTCGTCGTCGCCCGGGTGCACGCGCTGGCCACCGCCGCCGGGTGCCAGCTGGTCGCCTCCTGCGACCTGGCCGTCGCCGCCGAGTCGGCCGGCTTCGCCGCGCCGGGCGGCAAGGGCGGCTGGTTCTGCCACACGCCGATGGTGCCGATCGCCCGCAACGTCGGCCGCAAGCGGGCGATGGAGCTGGCCCTCACCGGCGACGTCATCGACGCCCGCACCGCGCTGGACTGGGGCCTGGTCAACCGCGTGGTCCCCGATGACGAGCTGGACGCCGCCGTCGACGAGCTCGTGGCGCGGGCGACCCGCGGCTCGCGGGCCAGCAAGGCGTGGGGCAAGCGGACGATGTACGCCCAGCTCGACCGGCCCGAGCGCGACGCCTACGCCACGGCCGTCGAGGTCATGGCCGCGGCCAGCCAGCTCGACGGCGCCCGCGAGGGCATGCGCTCGTTCCTGGAGAAGCGACCCGCGGTCTGGACCGACTGATCGGGGGACCCTGCCGGGCCGCCCGCGGCCGCGTCGGATAGACAGTCCGCATGTCCGAGGTGACGCGGTCCGACGCCGGCTGGCTCTCCCGCGAGGAGATGGACCTCGCGCGGGAGCGCCTGCCGATCCTCTACGTGGACGCCGTGCCGGTGCGGGTGGACGGCCAGGGCGTCGTCACCGCCGTCGGCCTGCTGCTGCGGATCGGCGAGGACGGGCAGGTGAAGCGGGCGCTGGTCTCGGGCCGGGTGCTGCACCACGAGCGGGTCCGCTCGGCGCTGCTGCGGCACCTGGAGAAGGACCTCGGCCCGCTCGCGCTGCCGCGCGTCCCCCCGGCGCCGCAGCCCTTCACCATCGCCGAGTACTTCCCGACGCCGGGCGTCACGCCGTTCCACGACCCCCGCCAGCACGCCGTCTCGCTGGCGTACGTGGTGCCCGTGGAGGGCGACTGCGCGCCGCAGCAGGACGCGCTGGAGCTCACCTGGTTCACCCCGGACGAGGTGCGCGGGTCGACCGTGCTGGCCGAGCTGGCCGGCGGGCAGGGCACGCTCCTCCTGCAGGCGCTGGCCCACCTCGGCGTCTGAGCCACCGGGTCAGCGCCCGAGGTCGGCGCAGCCCGTCTCGTGCGGGAGGACCGGCCGGAACGTGACCGACCAGCGGCCGCCGTCGGGCGTGACCCACGGTGTGAGGGCGTTCGCCGACGCGGCCGCGGCCAGCACGTCGGCGCCCTCGCGGCCGGTGGCGCTCACGCAGGTCAGGCCCGCGCCGAGCGGCGTCCCGGGCAGCTCCGGCCCGGGCCAGGCGACGTCGGGCTGCGGCAGCTCCGGGTCGCCGCCGGGATGCGGCTGCACCACGGCGGCGACGGTCTGCGGGACGTAGGGCTCGCTCGGCCCGGTCTGCGAGGTGAGCTCGTCGACCAGCCCGCGCAGCCGCGTGCGGGCCTCCGCCTGCTCGGGCGTCACCGAGTCGTCGGGCGTCTCGGACAGCGCGTAGACCTCCCGCACCGCCGTCCCACCGCCGGTCACCAGGGTGAACCGGGTCGTCGGCGCGTCGGCCACCGGCGGCTCGCCGAGGTCGCCGGACTCCTCGACGCCGGCGTCGACGGCGGCCTGCACGAGGTCGCGGACGACGTCCTCGCCGACCTGCTGCACCTGCACGTTCGGCAACGCCGGCGCCGGCCAGATCTCGATCTGCGGGCCCTGCGTGAGGATCCGCCCGTCGCCGTAGACGCTCACCACGGGCAGCCGGGCGGCGAGCTCGTCCGGTGTCGTGAAGCCGCCCGTGTGCGCCACCTGCAGCACCAGCCCGGGCGGCAGCGGCGCCGGGTCGGGGGAGGGCGCCGCGGCGTCCCCGCCGCCCCCGGCGCAGGCCGCGAGCGAGAGCGCCAGGGCGAGCAGGCCGGCCGCGCGGGCCGTCGACGTCGTCGTCACGGTCGTGCGACGCCCGACCCCGGCCGCGGGGTTCCCGTCGTGACCGGACCGGTACCGTCGGCGCCCGTGCGCCTGGTCATCGCCCGTTGCTCGGTCGACTACATCGGGCGGCTGACCGCCCACCTGCCCCTCGCCACCCGGCTGCTGCTGGTGAAGGCCGACGGCTCGGTGTCGGTGCACGCCGACGACCGCGCCTACAAGCCGCTCAACTGGATGACCCCGCCCTGCACCCTCAAGGACGAGCTCGTCGACACCCCCGACGGCCGGGCCGGCACCTGGACGGTCACCAACAAGGCCGGGGAGCAGCTGGTCATCACGATCGAGGCCGTCGAGCACGACAGCTCGCACGAGCTCGGCGTGGACCCGGGCCTGCAGAAGGACGGCGTCGAGGCCGAGCTGCAGCGGCTGCTCGCGCTGCACGTGGAGACCTTCGGCGCCGGCTGGACGCTGGTGCGCCGGGAGTACCCGACGGCGATCGGCCCGGTGGACCTGCTGTGCCGCGACGCCGACGGCCGCACGGTGGCGGTGGAGATCAAGCGGCGCGGGGAGATCGACGGCGTCGAGCAGCTCACCCGCTACCTCGAGCTGCTCAACCGCGACCCGCTGCTCGCGCCGGTCAAGGGCGTGTTCGCCGCGCAGGAGATCAAGCCGCAGGCGCGGGTGCTGGCCGGCGACCGCGGCATCGACTGCGTGACCGTCGACTACGCCGTCCTCAAGGGCACCGACGACCCCACGCAGCGCCTGTTCTGAACCCTACCCAGGGGTAACCGCCGCCGTCCCGGGTGGGAGACTGCCCCGGTCGGAACGGGTACGGAGGGATGGCAGCGTGGCCAGAGAACTGACCGAGGTCGGCGTGGTGGGGCTCGGCACCATGGGTGCGGGCATCACCGAGGTGCTGGCCCGCGCGGGCCTGTCGGTGACCGCCGTGGAGATCAGCGAGGACGCGCTCGGCCGCGGCCGCGGGCACGTCGAGCAGTCGACGGACAAGGCGGTCTCGCGCGGCAAGCTGGAGCCGGCGGAGCGCGACGCGATCCTCGGCCGGATCCGGTTCAGCACCTCGCTGGAGGACCTCGCCTCCGCCGAGCTGGTCGTCGAGGCCGTCCCGGAGCGGATGGAGCTCAAGACCGACCTGTTCGCCAAGCTCGACAAGATCTGCCCGCCGGACACCATCCTGGCCACGAACACCTCGAGCCTGTCGGTGACCGAGCTGTCGGTGGCCACCGGCCGCCCGAGCAAGGTCATCGGGATGCACTTCTTCAACCCGGCGCCGGTCATGAAGCTGGTCGAGGTGGTGCGCACCGTCGTCACCGAACCCTCGGTCATCGAGGACGTCGAGGCCCTGGCCGCCCGCCTCGGCAAGGTCGACGTGACGATCGGCGACAAGGCCGGCTTCATCGCCAACGCCCTGCTGTTCGGCTACCTCAACCACGCGGTCTCCATGTACGAGAACCGCTACGCCAGCCGCGAGGACATCGACGCCGCCATGCGGCTGGGCTGCGGCCTGCCGATGGGCCCGCTCGCGCTCATGGACCTCATCGGCATCGACACCGCCTACGAGATCCTCGACACGATGTACAAGCAGTCGCGCGACCGGCTGCACGCCCCGAGCCCGGTGATCAAGCAGATGATGACCGCGGGCCTGCTGGGCCGGAAGTCCGGCCGCGGCTTCTACACCTACGCCGGCCGCGACTCCGCCGAGGTCGTCCCCGACGCCGCCACCCCGCCGGCCGGTGGCGCCGCCGAGGGCGCCCGCCCGGTCTCGCTGGTCGGCGTCGTCGGCTCGGGCACGATGGCCACCGGGATCATCGAGGTCGTCGCCAAGGGCGGCTACGACGTCGTCTTCCAGGCCCGCTCGCCGGAGAAGGTCGAGGCCGTCCGCACGGCGCTGGCCCGGTCGCTGGACAAGCAGGTGGCCCGCGGGCGCCTGGACGAGGCCGCCCGCGACGAGGCGCTCGGCCGGGTCCGCGGCACGACGTCGCTCGACGACCTCGCCGACCGCGACCTGGTCATCGAGGCCGTCGTCGAGTCGCTGCCGGTCAAGCAGGCGCTGTTCGCGGCGCTGGGGGAGATCGCCAAGCCGGGCGCGGTGCTCGCCACGACGACGTCGAGCCTGCCGGTCATCGAGTGCGCCAAGGCCAGCGAGCGCCCCGGTGACGTCGTCGGCCTGCACTTCTTCAACCCCGCGCCGGTGATGAAGCTCGTCGAGGTGGTCAGCACCATCGCCACCGCCCCCGACGTCGCGGCCACCGCGCACGCGGTCTGCGCGCAGCTGGGCAAGCACGCGGTATCCTGCACCGACCGCGCCGGGTTCATCGTCAACGCGCTGCTGTTCCCCTACCTCAACGACGCGGTGAAGATGCTCGAGGCGCACTACGCGACCGCCGACGACATCGACGCCGCGATGAAGGTCGGCTGCGGCTACCCGATGGGTCCCTTCGAGCTGCTCGACGTCGTCGGCCTCGACGTGTCGCTGGCGATCGAGCGGGAGCTCTACACCGAGTTCCGCGAGCCCGGCTTCGCGCCGGCTCCGCTGCTCGAGCACCTGGTCACCGCCGGGTACCTCGGCCGCAAGACCGGCCGCGGGTTCCGGGACCACTCCGGCCGCTGAGGCCGTGCCGCGCCGGGGACGACGGAGCAGCGGGGGGCGGCCGGGCGGCCGCCCCCCGCTGTCGCGTCGCCCCGAGCCGGTCGAGGAGGCCAGCGACGGCGACTGGGTCGTCCGGCAGCTGAGCGGCGCCGCGAGCACCAAGGCCTACCGCTGCCCCGGCTGCGACCAGGAGATCCGGCCCGGCACGCCGCACGTGGTCACGTGGCCCGCCTACGCCCGCGACTCCGACCTCGAGCCGTGGGACACCGACTCCGCGGCCGACCTGCGCCGGCACTGGCACACCGCCTGCTGGCGGGCCCGCGACCGCCGTCGCTAGACGAGCCGCGCGAAGACCACCACGTTGTCCTCGTAGCTGCGCACCGAGCGGTCGAAGGCGCCGCCGCAGGTGACCAGCCGCAGCTGGGCGTCGGCGGTGGGGCCATAGACCGCCTCGGTGGGGAAGGCGTCCTTCGGGTGCCGCTCGACACGGGTGACGGTGAACCGGGCGGTCGCGCCGTCGGAGCGGTCGACGAGCACCTCGTCGCCGGGGGCGAGCTCGCGCAGCCGGAAGAACACCGCCGGCCCCGCGGTCGAGTCGACGTGCCCGGCCACGACCGCGGGGCCGGTCTCGCCGGGCACCGGCCCGTCGGCGTACCAGCCGGCCAGCGCGAAGTCGGCGGGCGCCCCGAGCGCGCCGGCGCTGTCGAGGCCGAGGTCGACCAGCGCGCTGTCGACGCCGATCGCCGGCACCCGCACCCGGGTGGGCACCGCCGTCGTCGCGGGCGGCGGAGCGGCCAGCACCACCGGGCCGCCCGGCGACGGGGCCGGCGACGGTTCCGCCGCGCCGGCCGGCGATGGGGACCCGGGCGCCAGCAGGACGGCCGCCCCGGCGGCCAGGGCGAGCACCCCGACGACGACGCGCAGCAGCACCGCCCCCCGCCGGCGGGGTGCGCGGTGCCGCGCACGGCGGGGGGCGGGACGTCGCCGGGGGGAGGTCACCGCGCCCGCGGGCCGGCGGCGTGCCGCGGGCCCGCGGCTGCGGTGCGCCGGGAGGCGACCAGCAGCAGCCCGCCGCCCGCGGCCAGCGAACCGGCCGTCGCGGTGAGCACGACCGGCAGCGACGGGGAGTCCCCGGCCGTCCCGCCGGCGCCCGCCTCCACGCCGCCCGCGGGCACCACCCCCGGGCTGGCCGCGTCGAGCGCCGTCTGCACGCTCAGGCCGCCACCCGGGCGGTCGAGGACGAGCACGCTGTAGACCGAGCCCGCGTCCACCTGCACCGGCAGGTCGGTGGCCTGCCCGCCCTCGGGCGTGACGCTGATGCTGGTGACGCCCGCGGGCACGTCCACGTAGCCGGTGGTCTCGGCGAAGGCGAGGTCGGTGGCCACCGACGGGCCGCCGGGCACGGCGACGTCGAGGGTCGGCGCGCTCGCCGCGGCCGCGATCACGCGCACCCGCGAGGACCCGGCCGCGGGCGGCGTCAGGTCGTCCTCGAGCACCTCGAGGCCCAGGTCGGCGAAGGGCCCGACGCCGGCCACCGTGCGGGCGGAGTCGGTGCCCACCTGCACCGTCGTCGACAGCACGGGCGGGCTGTCGGGGGCGGCGCCCGCGGCCCGCATGCTGATCGCGTACGTGCCGACGGGGACGGTCTGGTAGTCCGACACCGTGCCGTAGCCGACCGCCGGGAACACCTGCCCGGCGGCGGGGTCGGCGACCGAGTCGACGTACACGTCGACCGCGGGGGTGTCGGGCGACAGGTGCGCCAGGCGCAGCAGCCCCCCGTCGGCGGCGCTCGCCGCGGGCAGCGGCAGGCCTGCCAGGCCCGCCGTCAATGCCGCCACCGCCAGGACCCGGCTCGTCCTCGTCACTGCGTCCTCCCCGTGTCCGGACCCGCGCTGCTCGCGGCACCCCGCGCACCGGCGGAGCCGGGCGACCGCCCCACGTCTACCCGCCGCCCGGGCGGGTCGCACGCCGAGGTCCGCCCGGGCGCGCCGTCAGCCCGCCGCGGCGCTGACCAGGGCGTCGGGCGCCGAGACGTAGTGGAAGGACACCAGCACGCCCGCGTCGCTCACCTGCACGTCGTCGGGGCGGTAGGGCGGCAGCTGGGCGTCGAGCCACTCGCGCAGCGCCGCCGTGGCCGCCGCGTCTGCGGGCACCGGCGCGCCCGCCACGGCGCCGACCAGCACCCGCCGGGCCGGGGCGTCGCCGGCCTCCTCGCCGGGCAGCGCGGGGAACCCGGCGATGCGCACGCCCTCCCGCGCGGCGACGGCGGCGAGCATGCTCAGCAGCCGCGCGTCGACGTCGCCGGCCCGCAGGACGGCCGTGACCGCGGGGTCCTCGCCGGTGGCCGGGTTGGCCAGCAGCGCGTCGGCCAGCGCGCGGCGGCGGTCGAGCTCCTCCGCGGTGGGCTCGGCCGGTGCGGGGTCGACGACCAACATCCGGCTGCCGTCCCCGGGCCGGTCGAAGGCGGCCACCACCCGCGCGCCCTCCGGCGCCGGCCCGACGACGGCGAGCAGGCTCCCCGAGGACGCGCCCTGCTCGGCGGGGCGCAGCCGGTCGGCGGGCACGCCCTCCGCCGCGAGCTCCTCGCGGACGCCGGCCGAGGCGGCGAGGTCGGTCGACGGCGGCAGCGCGGCGGCCAGCCAGTCGGCGGGCGAGGTCGCGCCGGCGGCGGGAGACGCCGCGGCGGCGGTCGACCCGGACGACGGCGCCGGGGACGGGCCGGTGGTGCTGCCGCCGGCGTCGCCGGTCAGCCGCGGGACGAACGCGGCGCCGACGACCAGCACGGCGAGCACGGGGGCCAGCAGCGCGCCCCGGCCCGGCGGTCCCGACAGGGCCGGGCGCCGCCGGTGCCGGGCGCGGGAGGGCGTCCGCGCCGGGGCGGCGCCGGGCGCGGGGCCGCCGTCGTCCTCGGGAGCGGCGTGCCGTGGTCCGGTGCCCTCCGGTCCGGCGGCGTCAGGCACGGGTCCTGCCTACCCTGCCGGGCCGCCGTCCGCGCGCCGGTCGCGCTGCGTCGCCGGAGAACTGCGGGCGGGTCTCAGCGCCGCCCGGGCACGGCCGGCTGGCTGCCCGTGTCCCGCGGGTCGACCGCCGGCTGGACCTGCGTCTGCGGGCCCTCGCCCGGGGCCCGGGACTCCTCGGCCGGGGCGCCCTCGGGCCGGGCGCTGTCGGACCGGGCGCTGTCGACGCGCGTCGAGCCGCCGGAGTGCCGGCCCTCGTCCTGCGCGCTGGTGTGCACCGGGCGGATCGACTGCGTCTGCTCGGGCGAGGCGCCGGGCGGCTGGGTGGCCGGCTGGGTCACCGGCTGCGGCGCGGTCACCGCTCGGCCGGGCGCGGGCCGCGGCGGCGCCGTCTGCGGGCCCCCGGCGGGCTGCGCCCCGGCCTGGACGGCCGTCTGGACGGCGGTCTGCGGGCCGACCGCCGGCTGCATCCCGGTCTGCGGGCCGACGGCGGGCTGCATGGCCGTGGGCGGGCCCTGCGGCTCGCGGCGGGGGAGGCGCGCCTCCTGGGTCGCCCCCGGCCGCGGCTGCTGCGCCGGGGCCTGCGGGGCCGGGCCCTGGGCCGCCGGGGCCTGCTGGCCCTGCGGGGCGGGACCCTGCTGGGGCTGCTGCGGGCCCGCCGGGCGGGGCTGCGGGCGGTCGCCGAGCTCGGGCAGGGCGGACAGCACCCGCCGGGCCTCGACGAGGCGGCCGGTCAGCTCGTCACGGACGCGGCGGATGGCGGCGGCGGAGGCCTCGGCCTCGCCGACGATGCGGGCGGCGTGCGCCTCGGCGGCGGCGACCCGGTCCTGCGCGGCCTGCACCGACGCGCGCTCGCGCTCGTCGGCGGCGCGCGCGGCCTCGTCGCGGCGGGCGCGCTGCGCGATGTCGAAGTCCTGCTCGACCTTGGTGCGGCGGGCCTGGGACTCGGCGTCGAGGCGGGCGACCTTCTCCTGCGCCTTGGTGACCAGCTCGTCGGCGCGGATCTGCGCCTTGCTGGCGATCTGCTCGGCGTTCTGCCGGGCCTCGGCGAGCATCCGTTCGACCTCGGCCCGCCCGGCGGCGTGCCGCTCGAGCATCGCGCGCTCCTCGGCGGCGGTCTGCTCGCGCAGCGCCCGGGCCTCCTGCTCGGCGGCGCCGCGGATGTCGGCGGCCTCCTCCTCGGCCAGCCGGAGCATGTGCGAGATGCGCTCGCTCATGTTCTCGAACGTGGCCGGGCCCTGGTTGGCGGCCCTGCGGCGCAGCTGGTCGATCTCCGCGTGCATCGCCGAGAGCTGCCCGGCGAGGTCGCTGACGCGGCCGGCCGCGGCGTCCCGGTCGGCGAGTGCCACCCGGATGTCGGCCTCGAGACGCTCGATCGTCTCGGCCACCTGGTGGCGGTCGAAGCCCCGCAGCACCACGTCGAACGAGTGCTGTGCCTCGCGCATGGGCAGCAGGTCGCGGCGGGGATCGGTCATGCGGTTCATCCTCGCAGAGTCGGGGGGTGTCGTCAGCGTGTCGGACGGGGCCCGCACCGCGGGCCACCGAGCCCCCGGACCGCGCCCCGTCGGTCAACGAAGCGGTCCCCCCCGGGGTGCCCGGGCGCCCGCGAGGGGCGCCCGGGCGGGCAGCATGCCACGGTCCCCGGGCCCGGTCGACCGGGCCCGGGGACCGTGGTCACACGCCGCGGAAGCGGTTGATCGCGGCGAGGTGCTTCTCGCGCTTCTCGGCGTCCTTGACGCCGAGGCCCTCCTCGGGGGCGAGGGTCAGCACGCCGACCTTGCCCTGGTGGAGGTTGTGGTGGACGTCGTAGGCGGCCTGGCCGACCTCGTCCATGGCGTAGGTCTTCGACAGGGTCGGGTGGATCAGTCCCTTGTCGATGAGCCGGTTGGCCTCCCACGCCTCCTTGTAGTTGGCGAAGTGCGAGCCGACGATCCGCTTGAGGTTCATCCACAGGTAGCGGTTGTCGTAGGAGTGCATGTAGCCGCTGGTGGAGGCGCAGGTGACGATCGTGCCGCCCTTCTTGGCGACGTAGACGCTCGCGCCGAAGGTCTCGCGGCCGGGGTGCTCGAAGACGATGTCGACGTCGTCGCCGCCGGTGAGCTCGCGGATCCGCTTGCCGAAGCGCTGCCACTCCTTGGGGTCCTGGGTCTGCTCGTCCTTCCAGAACCGGTAGCCCTCGGCGGAGCGGTCGATGACCAGCTCGGCGCCCATCGACCGGACGATGTCGGCCTTCTCGGGGGAGGAGACGACGCAGACGGGGATGGCGCCGCCGTTGAGCGCCATCTGGGTGGCGTAGGAGCCCAGGCCGCCCGAGGCGCCCCAGATGAGGACGACGTCGCCCTGCTTCATCGCCGCGCCGTTGCGGCTGACCAGCTGCCGGTAGGCGGTGGAGTTGACCAGCCCGGGGGCGGCCGCCTCCTCCCACGACAGGTGGGCGGGCTTGGGCATGAGCTGGTTGCTTTTGACCAGCGCCAGCTCGGCCAGGCCGCCGAAGTTGGTCTCGAAGCCCCAGATCCGCTGCTGCGGGTCCATCATCGTGTCGTCGTGGCCGGCCGGGTCCTCCAGCTCCACCGACAGGCAGTGGGCCACGACCTCGTCGCCGGGCTTCCACTTGTTGACGCCCGCGCCGACCTTGAGCACGACGCCGGCGAGGTCGGAGCCGACCACGTGGTAGGGCAGGTCGTGGCGCTTGGTGAGGTCGTTCTGGCGGCCGTAGCGCTCGAGGAAGCCGAAGGTGCTGACCGGCTCGAAGATCGACGTCCAGACGGTGTTGTAGTTCACCGACGACGCCATGACGGCGACGATCGCCTCGCCCGGGCCGAGCTCGGGGGTGGCGACCTCCTCCACGTGCAGCGACTTGCGCGGGTCCTTCTCCTTCGGAGGCAGGCCCGCGAACATGTCCTGCTCGTCCTTGCGGACCAGCACGGCCTTGTAGGACTCCGGCACCGGCAGGCCGCCGATGTCACTGAGCTGGTCGGCGAGGATGGCGTCCCGAATGGCGTCCACGTGTGTCTCCCGGGTCTTCATTGGCTCGGAGGGCGGTGCGGTGCGGCGGAGGTTACCGATGGGTAACCGGGCGTCGCGAGGGTGGGCGGCGAGACCGTGGCGGACGTCTCACCGGGCCCGGCGACGGGTCAGTGCGCGGTGCGGGCGGGCTCGACGAGCTCGACGAGCACGCCGCCGGCGTCCTTGGGGTGGACGAAGTTGACGCGGCTGTCCGACGTCCCCCGCCTCGGGGTGTCGTAGAGCAGGCGCAGGCCGCGCTCGCGCAGCGTGGCGCTCACGGCCTCGACGTCGTCCACGCGGAAGGCGAGCTGCTGCAGGCCGGGGCCGGACCGCCCGATGAACTTGGCGATCGTCGACTCGGGGGTGAGCGGCGCGAGCAGCTGGATGCGCGTCTCCCCGGTGCCGACGGCGAGCATCGCCTCGCGGACGCCCTGCTCCTCGTTGGTCTCCTCGTGCACCGAGCGCACGCCGAGGGTGGTCGCGTAGAAGGCGATCGCCTCGTCCAGGTCGGGGACGGCGATCCCGACGTGGTCGATGGTCGTGAACAGCTCGGCGGGTAGACCCGCGGGGGCGTCGGCGGTCATCGGACCATCTTGGCGCAAGACGTCTGAGACGACTCTGCCGTGTGGCGGGCATCACGCCCTGCGGGTCCACCCCGGACCGCCCGCCGCCCGGTGGACGACGGGACCCCCGGGCGGCCCGTCGACCCGGTTGGAGAACCGATCTATCCTGACCGGCAGCCCGTTCGCCGCGACTCGCTGTCCTGCGGGTGCGGCCCGATCCGCGGTCGCCAGCGTCGGCGACGCGCCCTTGGAGGCAGCATGTCCCGCTCGGTCATCGTCGGCGGCGCCCGGACCCCGATGGGCCGGCTCCTCGGCTCGCTCAAGGACTTCTCCGCCGCCGACCTCGGCGGCGTCGCCATCAAGGCGGCCCTCGAGCGCGCGGGCATCAGCGGCGACCAGGTCGACTACGTGATCATGGGCCAGGTCATCCAGGCCGGCGCCGGCCAGAACCCGGCCCGCCCGGCCGCGGTCGCCGGCGGCATCCCGATGACGGTCCCGTCCTTCACGCTGAACAAGGTCTGCCTGTCCGGCCTCGACGCGATCGCGCTGGCCGACCAGCTCATCCGCGCCGGCGAGTTCGATGTCGTCGTCGCCGGCGGCATGGAGTCGATGACGCAGGCGCCGCACCTGCTGCCGAGCTCCCGCACCGGCACCAAGTACGGCGACGCCACGCTGGTCGACTCGATGGCCCACGACGGCCTGTCGGACACCTTCGACCAGATCGCCATGGGCGCCCTGACCGAGCGGGCCAACGCGCAGTACCAGCTCACCCGCGAGGAGCAGGACGCCTTCGCCGCGGAGAGCCACCAGAAGGCCGCCCGCGCCCAGAAGAACGGGGTCTTCGACGAGGAGATCACCCCCGTCCTCATCCCGCAGCGCAAGGGCGACCCCATCGAGTTCCGCGAGGACGAGGGCATCCGCGCCGACACCACGGTCGAGACGCTCGCCAAGCTCAAGCCGGCCTTCGCCAAGGACGGCACCATCACCGCCGGCACCGCCTCGCAGATCTCCGACGGCGCGTGCGCGGTGGTCGTCATGTCCGCGGAGAAGGCCGCCGAGCTCGGCTGCACCGTGCTCGCCGAGATCGGGGCGCACGGCGTCGTCGCCGGGCCGGACGCCACGCTGCAGAGCCAGCCGTCGCGGGCGATCCAGAAGGCCTGCGCCCGCGAGGGCATCGCCCCGGAGGACCTCGACCTCGTCGAGCTCAACGAGGCCTTCGCGGCCGTGGGCATCGTGTCCACCCGCGAGCTCGGCATCGACCCGGAGAAGGTCAACCCGAACGGCGGCGCGATCGCGCTGGGCCACCCGGTCGGCATGAGCGGCGCCCGGATCGTCCTCGACCTGGCCCTGGAGCTGCGCCGTCGCGGCGGCGGCGTCGGGGCGGCCGCGCTGTGCGGCGGTGGCGGCCAGGGCGACGCGCTGATCCTGCACGTGCCCGCGAAGGCGTGACCTCGGACGGCGTCGTCCTGGACGGCACGGCCGTCGCGACGCCCGGCCCCGTCGCCCCCCGTGGGCGGCGGGGCCGGCGCGCTGTCGACGTCCCCGACCTCGTCGCCCGGGCCCGCGACGGCGAGGCCCGCGCGGTCGCCCGGCTGATCTCGCTGGTCGAGGACGCGAGCCCGGTCCTGCGCGAGGTCGCCGCGGCGCTGGCCCCGCACACCGGGCACGCGCAGGTCATCGGCCTGACCGGCTCGCCCGGGGTGGGCAAGTCCACGACGACGACGGCGCTGGTCCGCGCGCTGCGCGCCGCCGGCCGGCGGGTGGGCGTGCTCGCCGTCGACCCGTCCTCGCCGTTCTCCGGCGGCGCCCTGCTCGGCGACCGCGTGCGGATGCAGGACCACGCCGGCGACCGCGGTGTCTACATCCGGTCGATGGCCTCCCGCGGCCACCTCGGCGGGCTGGCCTGGGCGACCCCGCAGGCGCTGCGCGTGCTCGACGCCGCCGGCTGCGACGTGGTGCTGGTGGAGACCGTCGGCGTCGGGCAGTCGGAGCTGGAGATCGCCTCGCTCGCCGACACCACGCTCGTGCTCGTCGCGCCCGGGATGGGCGACGGCATCCAGGCGGCGAAGGCCGGGATCCTCGAGGTGGCCGACGTCTTCGTCGTCAACAAGGCCGACCGCGACGGCGCCGACGCCACCGTGCGCGACCTGCGGTACATGCAGTCCCTCGGCGGGCGGCACACCGGCCCGGGCGCGTGGCGACCGCCGATCGTGCGGGCCGTGGCCTCGCGCGACGAGGGGGTCGACCGGGTCCTCGCCGAGGTCGGGGAGCACCGCCGCTGGCTGGACTCCTCCGGCGAGGGCGCCCGCCGCCGCGCCGAGCGGGCCGCCCGCGAGATCGAGGCGATCGCGCTGGCCGGACTGCGCGAGCGGATGGGCGAGGTGCGCGGGTCGGCGGCGCTGGGCGCGCTCGCCGCCGAGGTGGTGGCGGGGGAGACCGACCCCTACCGCGCCGCCGACCGGCTCCTCGCCTCGTTGTGACCGGGCGGCTCCCAGGTCCCGCGAGCAGACTGTCCCGGTGAACGGGAAGCCGGACGCCGTCGTCGTCGGATCGGGACCCAACGGCCTGGCCGCAGCTCTCCGGCTGGCCGCCGCGGGACTGCGGGTGCAGGTGGTCGAGGCGGCCGACAAGCCCGGTGGCGGGATGCGCACCGAGGAGCTCACCCGGCCCGGCTACCGGCACGACACCTGCTCGAGCGTGCACCCGATGGCCGCCGCCGCGCCCTTCTTCCGCGAGTTCGACCTGCCCAGCCGCGGTGTGCGGCTGGTGCACCCGGAGATCGCCTACGCGCACCCGCTCGACGGCGGGCGGGCGGCGGTGTCGCGGTACTCGCTGGAGGAGACCGCCGAGGGCCTCGGCTCCGACGGCGCGGCCTACCGGCGGCTGTTCGAGCCGCTGGTCGAGCACGGCCAGGACGTCATCGACTTCTTCCTCATGAGCCGGCTGCGGCGGCTGCCCACCCGCAGCGTCGGCGCGATCACGCACTTCGCGCTCAACGCGCTGCCCAACGTGCGCTGGCTGGTGCACCGGTACTTCGAGACCGACGAGGCGCGGGCGCTCATCGGCGGGGCGGCCGCGCACGGGATGCTCGACCTCGGCCGGCCGCTCACCGCGGGCCTGGGCATGGTGCTCGGGATGCTGGCCCACCACCGCGGGTGGCCGCTGGTCGAGGGCGGCTCGCAGCGGCTGGCCGACGCGATGGTCACCGCGCTCGAGCAGCAGGGCGGCGAGGTGGTGACCGGGCACCGGGTCACCGACCTGCGCGAGTTCGACGGCGTCCCCGCGGTGCTGCTCGACACGACGCCCGGGGCCTTCGTCGAGATGGCCGGGGACCGCGTGAACCCGGGCTACCGGCGCTGGGTGTCGCGGTACAAGCACGGGCCAGGCGTCTTCAAGATGGACTGGGTGCTGTCGGAGCCGGTGCCCTGGACCAACCCCCAGGTGCGCCGGGCGGGCACCGTCCACGTCGCCGGGGACCTCACCGAGACGATCGCCGGCGAGGCGGCGTCCGCGGCCGGCCGGATCACCGACAAGCCCTACGTGCTCGCCGTCCAGCCGACCGTCGTCGACCCGACCCGGGCGCCCGAGGGCGGGCACGTGTTCTGGGCGTACGTGCACGTGCCGCACGGCTCGCCGGTGGACATGACCGACGCCATCGAGGCGCAGGTGGAGCGGTTCGCGCCCGGCTTCCGGGACACGATCGTCGCGCGCGCGGTGAAGAACGCCCCGGCGATGGAGGCGTGGAACCCCAACCACGTCGGCGGGGACATCTCCAACGGCGAGGCGTCGCTGCGGCAGATGCTCGCCCGCCCGGTGCCGCGGTGGAACACCTACAAGACGCCGGTCGACGGCGTGTACCTCGCCTCGGCGGCCACCCCGCCCGGGCCCGCGGTGCACGGCGCGTGCGGCGACAACGCGGCCCGCGTCGCGCTGCGCGAGGTGTTCGGCGTCCGCGGGGTCCCGCGCCTGCGCCCCGCCGCCTGACACCCATTCGGCCTCGCGCCCTGCGCCCGTTGTCGACCTACGGCTGCCTCAGCCCCGCCGAGACAGCCGCAGGTCGACAACGGGCGGGGTCATCGCGAGCGCCGCGGCCACACGGGCGACGACGAGACCGGGCTCGCGGAGGTCCTCGGCGGTCACGAAGACCACCCGCCACCCCGCCGCGGTGAGCCGGTTGAGACGAGCGCGGTCGGGGGCCACCTGCTGCGGCCGCCCGTGCCACCGGCCCTCGTACTCGACGGCGACCCGCTGCTCGGGCCAGGCGAAGTCCACCCGCGCCACGAATCGGCCGTCGTCGTCCAGGACGGTGTGCTGGGCGAGCGGCCGGGGCAGGCGAGACCCGTGCAGGAGCAGTCGGAGCCGGGTCTCCTGCGGCGAGCCGGCCAGCCCGTCGGCCAGGTCGGCGACGCGCCGTGTACGTCGGCAGCCGGGTCCGGTCGCCGCCGCAGCAGCCGCACGGACGGCGCCAAGGCCGGTCGCCCTCGCGACGACGAGTGCGTCGACGAGTGCGACGGAGTCCTCCAGTGCTCCCCGGCCGCGGCCGACATCGACCGCGGTGGTCGCCGCAGTGGTCACCGGGATGCCGCGCCGGGTGGTCACCTGGTCGGCCGCCAGGGCCCACCGGCGGACGTGGACGCCTGGCACGGTCGACGCCGACGAGCCGGGCGGCACGGTGAGCTCGACGTCGTCGTCCGGGCCGGCAGCGTCCACGCCCCAGAGGACCGCTGCGCTCCTGCCCGACACCACCGCTCCGGGCAGGAGCAGCAGGGCCGCGGCACCGGCGCGCACCTCGTGGGTCACGGCGACCGTCGAGCAGGCGTAGACGTCACGGAACAGGCGCTGCCAGGCGGTGCTGCGCAGCTGTCCCCGCGTGAGACGGCCGGCGGCCACCTGGGAGGAGCCGCGGAACACACGGCCACGCAGCCGTGCAGGTCGGAAGGGGCGGATCGGCACCGGCGGAGGATGGCCGAGCGGGCCGATCCCGCGCTGGAGCCGTCCACAGGCGGGGCGCCCGTTGTCGACCTGGTGTCCCCTCGGGACGGCCGAGACCGCCGCAGGTCGACGTGGCGCGACTGGGTGACCGGTCGGCGTCGCGGAGGGGGTGGCGGGGCGCGGCAGGTAGCGTCGGGCGCATGGTCCGGGCGCTGGGGCTGCCGTTCGACCCGATCGAGCGCGCGGGGGAGACCTGGGAGCAGCACTTCGGGCCGGCCTCGGCGATGCGCGCGGCGACGTCGGTGTTCCGGGTCCAGCAGATCCTGCTCGCCCGCTTCGACGAGGTGCTGCGCCCCCACGGGCTGACCTTCGCCCGCTACGAGGTGCTCGTGCTGCTCACCTTCAGCCGCGCCGGGCAGCTGCCGCTCAAGGTCATCGGCAGCCGGCTGATGGTGCACCCGACGAGCGTCACCAACGCCATCGACCGGCTGGCCGCTGCCGGGTACGTCGACCGCCGGCCCAACCCCGCCGACGGCCGCGGCGTGCTCGCCGGAATCACCGAGCGCGGCCGCGCCGTGGTGGAGGCCGCCACCGGGGAGCTGACCGCGCTCGGCTTCGGCCTCGACGACCTGCCGGAGGCCGAGCAGGAGACGCTGTTCGAGCTGCTGCGCCGGGTCCGCCTGGGCGCCGGCGACGTTGCCGGGCTCGACCCCGCCCCGTCCGCCGAGGGCTGACGCGGCGCGCCCGCGCCGGTGGGATCATGGGAGCCATGCAGCCCACCCGTCCCGGACGCCCCGACCCGCGCGCGCAGGCCCAGCAGGCACAGCTGGCCGCCTCCCTCGCCGGTGCGGTCGACCTCGCCGCCGTCAAGGCGCGCTCCGAGGCCGCCGCCCGGGCCCAGGCAGCCCCGCCGCCCAGCGCCGCGGCCCCCGCGGGCGCTCCCGGCTCGGCGGTCGTCGACGTCACCGAGGCCACCTTCCAGACCGAGGTCCTCGACCGCTCCTTCCAGGTGCCGGTCGTCCTCGACCTGTGGGCCGAGTGGTGCGGCCCCTGCAAGCAGCTGTCCCCGGTGCTCGAGCGCCTCGCCGCCGAGGGCGGCGGCTCGTGGGTGCTCGCCAAGGTCGACGTCGACGCCAACCCGGCGCTGGCCCAGGGTCTGCGCGTGCAGGGCATCCCGGCGGTCAAGGCCGTCTGGCAGGGGCAGCTGGTCGCCGAGTTCACCGGCGCCATCCCCGAGGAGCAGGCCCGCCAGTTCGTCACCGAGCTGGTGCGCGCCACCACCGGCGGCGCCGTCCCCGGCGCGGCCGAGGGCGAGGACGACGGCCTCGAGGACCCCCGCCTCGACGCCGCCGAGGCCGCGCTCGAGCGCGGTGACCTCGAGGCCGCCGAGGCCGCCTACGCCGCGATCCTCGAGGCCGAGCCCGACCACCCGGTCGCCGGCCTCGCGCTCAGCCAGGTGCGGCTCATCCGCCGCGCCGAGGACGCCGGCCCCGACGCCGTCGCGCAGGCGGACGCCGCCCCCGACGACGTGGCCGCGCAGACCCGCGCCGCCGACTTCCTGCTCGGCACCGGAGACGTCGAGGGCGCCTTCGCCCGCCTGGTCGACACCGTGCGGCGCACCGCCGGCGAGGACCGCGACGCCGCGCGCGTGCACCTGGTCGGGCTGTTCGACGTCGTGGGTGCCGAGGACCCGCGGGTCGTCGCCGCCCGCCGTCAGCTGATGGCCGCCCTGTACTGACCCGGGGTCACACGCCGACGTCGCAGCTGGCCGCGCCGTTCAGGAAGCCGGCGCGGAACAGGTCGACGAGCTGGAAGCCGGTCAGCTCGACGTCGGCGAGCACGTCCGGGTCGTTGCCGTACTCGAGCAGGAACTGCACGCTCTCGTCGAGGTCGCCGGGCGAGATCGTCACCGAGGTCAGCTGGGCGTTGTAGACCTGCGCGGAGTACCAGCCGGTGAGGCAGACCGCCGACTGCAGGGCCGCGGTGTCGTCGGTGGACAGGTCGAGCTGGTCCCGGGCGGCGAGCGAGTACGGGATCGCGACCCCGGTGACCAGCGCGAAGTCGCCGAGGTCGTAGGCGGCCGAGGCGAAGTCGGCGTCGTAGGCGACCAGGCCCGACCCGTCGCCGCCGTCGGGGCAGTACACGAGCGCGACGTCGGACGGCGCGCAGGACGGTGGGCCGTCGGTGCTCTGCAGCTCCGGCTCGGTGAACTGCGCGTCGAGGACCTCGGTGAACGCCCGGTCCCAGAACTCCGGCAGCGACGCCGCGAGGATGTCCTCGGTGTCGGGGAAGGGCGCGTTGCCGCCGCTGGCGAAGTCGGCATCGCTGGTGAACTCGCCCTGGGTGAAGACCCGGTCGGGGCCGAAGCGGTCGCGGCAGGCCGTCGCGCCGTCGTCGAAGCCCTCCTGGAAGGCCGAGACCCGGTCGAAGTAGGAGCCGTGCGCCTGCTGCTCGCCGGAGCCGGTGCCGACCGGGTCGCGCAGCAGGAAGTAGCCGCGCAGCAGCTGGTCGAGGTCGGCGGTGTCGACCGAGGCGTACTCGCCGTTGCCGTCGGCCACCCAGGCCGTCCACGCGCCGGCGAGGCAGTCGGCCTGGGTCTCCGTGGCGATGGACGTCCGCGGGTAGCCCACCCGCCCCTGCACGGCGTGGCCGAACTCGTGCGCCATCACCAGCTGCGGCAGCACCTCGCCGTACTGGGAGGCCAGCTCGCCGAGGAAGGCGCGGTCGTAGCTGATCGAGTCGGAGTTCGGCACGCCCTGCGAGGAGCAGTAGAAGGCGTTGTTCTCCAGGTCGCGCGGGTCGGTGCCGCAGCCGATGCCCTCGGGGTAGGCCGCCGGGTCGATGTCGTTCGGGTCGACGCTGAAGTAGCCGCCGGCCAGCGGCGGGAACGGCTCGCCGTAGACGTCGGGGAACGTCTGCGACCAGTAGGTCTCCAGGTCGGCCAGGGCGTTGCGCGACAGCGCATCGATCGGGTTGTCCGTGGAGCCGACGATCTGCAGCGTCCCGTCGTCGACCGACTGCGAGGGCATGCCCTGCAACGACGGCGTGCCGATGACGACGTAGGAGCACGCCGACGTCGCGAGGACGCCGAGCGTGGCCACGGCGGCGAGCAGGCCCCGGGAGCGCGCTGTCTGGCTCATCAGCGCGCCCTTACCCGCGCCGGCGCCGTCCGAACGCGGCGCCGGCGCGGATGAGGAGGTCAGAGCCCGATGTCGCAGCCGGCCCCGCCCTCGAGGAAGCCGTCGCGGAAGGCGTCGACCATCTCGAAGCCCGACAGGTCGGTGTTGGGGAAGACGCCGTCCTCCTGGCCGTAGGTGAGCAGGAAGACGGCGGCCTCGTCGACGTCGCCGGGGGAGAGGCTGCCGATCTGCTCGAAGTCGCCGGTCCAGAACCGGGCGGTGTACCAGCCGGTCAGGCAGACGGCCGACGAGATCGCGGCGGCGTCGTCGACCGGCAGGTCCAGCTGCGCGCGGACGGCCTGCGCGTAGCCGACCGAGACGGCGGCCGCGACGGCGAAGTCGCCGATCTGCTCGTAGGCGCCACTGAGCAGCTCGCCGTCGACGTAGACGGTGTCGTCGGCCTCGCAGTAGCCGACGTCGCGGTCCTCGGCGCCCATGTCGCCGCAGTCGGGTGCCGTGCCTTCGAACGTCTCGATCGCCGGCGCGGTGAACTGCGCGCCCAGACCCGGGAACACCGACTCGTAGAACGCGGGCAGGGTCTGCTCGACCAGGCCACCGATCTCGTCGATCGGGGCGTTGCCCTCGTTGTCGAGGTCGTCCTCGGTGAGGAACTCGGTGGCGGTGAACAGCCGGTCCTCGGTGAAGTCGTCGCGGCAGGTGCCGACGCCGCCCTCGAAGCCGGCGTAGAAGCCCGACAGCCGGTCGAAGCCCGAGCCGTGCGCCCGGTCGTCGTCGGGGGCGAGACCCACCGGGTCGCGCAGGCCGATGAAGCCCAGGACGACGCTGTCGAGCTCCGACATCCGCAGCGCCGTGTGCTCGGCGTTGCCGTCGACCACCCAGCGGGTGAAGGCGCCGGCCAGGCAGTCGGCCTGGGTCTCGACGACGATCGTGGAGTCGGCGAAGCCGAACCGGCCCTGCATCGCGTGGCCGATCTCGTGCGCCATCACCGCGGGGCCGAGGTAGGGCCCGTTGGCCTCGCTGAGCTGCTGCAGCAGCGCCCGGTCGTAGGCGACGACGTCGCAGTTCGGGTCGTAGTGGGCGTTGTTCGCGACACCCTCCGGGTCCTCCGGCGCCTCCGCGCAGCCGATCCCGGTGGCCGGGTAGGCCGACGCGTCGATCGCGGTGGAGTCGACCGAGAAGTAGCCGCCGGTGATCGGCTGGTACTCCTCGCCGAAGAACTCCGGGTACGCCTCGGACCAGAAGGCGTCGAGGTCGGCGAGGGCGTTGCGCGCCCGCCGGTCGGCCTCGGTGTCGGCCGAGCCGGTGATCGGGAAGTCGGCGGCGGCGACGTCGGCCGGCACCCCCGGGCCGGGGGCCGCGGCACCCGCGACGGTGCCCGAGCACCCGGCGAGCAGCACGCTGCCCACCACGAGGACGGCGAGTCCGGGTCGTCGGGCATGCCTCATCGCGCGGTGTTCCTCCTCTGCCGGTGCCGGCAGCGGAGCCGGCGGGACCGCCCGGCGCCGCCGGGGGCGGCGCGGAGCCGGGCCATGATGCACGGACCGGGAGGAGCGCGGAACGGGTCTGCGCGCGGCCCCGCCGCGCGGGGAGCGCGGCGGGGCCGGGGAGCGCGGCGGGGCCGGGGAGCGTCGGGCGGGCGTCAGCCCTCGTGCAGCAGCCAGAGGGTGCCGAGCGGGGGAGCGGACACGGTGGCCGAGAACGGCTGGCCGTGCCAGGACTCCTCGACGGCGTCGACGCCGCCGTAGTTGCCGACGCCGGAGCCGCCGTAGCCCTCGGCGTCGGTGTTGAGCACCTCGCGCCACCGGCCGCCGCGCGGCAGGCCGATGCGGTAGCCGTGGTGCGGCGACCCGGAGAAGTTGCAGACGACCGCCAGCGCCTGCCCCGGCGTCTGCCCGCCGGCGGGCGTCGTGCCGCCGTCGCCGGACTCGGCCGCCTCCGTGGGCGTGGGGACGTCGGCGACCTTCGGCCGGCCGTAGCGCAGGAAGGTGACGACGTTGCCGCCCGCGTCGTTGGCGTCGATCCACTGGAAGCCGGCCGGGTCGACGTCGAGCGACCACAGCGCCTCGGTCTCGCGGTAGCGGGCGTTCAGGTCGGTCACCAGCTCCAGCACGCCGCGGTGCGCGGGGTCGTCGAGGTGCCACCAGTCCAGCGAGCGGCTCTCGGCCCACTCGCCGTCCTGCGCGAACTCCGAGCCCATGAACAGCAGCTGCTTGCCCGGGTGGGCCCACATGTAGGCCAGGTAGCCGCGGACGCCGGCCAGCTGCTGCCACCGGTCGCCGGGCATCTTCCGCAGCAGCGAGCCCTTGCCGTACACGACCTCGTCGTGGCTGATCGGCAGCACGTAGTTCTCGGAGTAGGCGTACATCATCGAGAACGTCAGCTGGTTGTGGTGGTAGCTGCGGTGCACCGGCTGGCGGGCCACGTAGGCCAGCGAGTCGTGCATCCAGCCCATGTTCCACTTGAAGCCGAAGCCCAGGCCGCCGAGGTGGGTGGGCCGGGTGACGCCCGGCCAGGCGGTCGACTCCTCGGCGATGGTGACCACGCCGGGGACCTCGCGGTAGATGGTGGCGTTGACCTCCTGGAGGAAGGACACCGCCTCCAGGTTCTCCCGCCCGCCGTGCACGTTGGGCACCCACTCGCCGTCCTCGCGCGAGTAGTCGAGGTAGAGCATCGAGGCCACCGCGTCGACGCGCAGGCCGTCGACGTGGAACTCCTGCGCCCAGAACAGCGCGTTCGCCACGAGGAAGTTGCGCACCTCGGTGCGGCCGAAGTTGAACACGAACGTGCCCCAGTCCGGCTGCTCGCCGCGGCGGGGGTCGGCGTGCTCGTAGAGCGCGGTGCCGTCGAAGCGGCCCAGCGCCCAGGCGTCCTTGGGGAAGTGCGCGGGCACCCAGTCGACGATGATCCCGAGGCCGGCCTGGTGCGCCCGGTCGACGAGGTACCGGAAGTCGTCGGGGCTGCCGAACCGCGACGTCGGCGCGTAGTAGCTGGTGACCTGGTAGCCCCACGAGCCGCCGAACGGGTGCTCGGCGACGGGCAGGAACTCCAGGTGGGTGAACCCGGCGGAGACGGCGTAGTCGACGAGCTCCTCGGCCAGCTCCCGGTAGGACAGCCCCTGCCGCCACGAGCCGAGGTGCACCTCGTAGATGCTCATCGGCCGCTCGTGCCAGCCGCCGCGCTCGCGGGCGGCCAGCCACTCGTCGTCGCGCCACTCGTGGGTGGACTCGGTGACGACGGAGGCGTTGAGCGGCGGCACCTCGGTGGCGAACGCCATCGGGTCGGCCTTCTCGCGCCACACGCCGTCGGCGCCGAGCACGTGGAAGCGGTAGCGGCTGCCGGCCTGCACGCCCGGGACGTAGATCTCCCAGACGCCGATCGAGCCGAGCTGGCGCATCGGGTAGGAGCGGGCCTCCCAGTAGTCGAAGTCGCCGGTGACCTTCACGCCCTGGGCGTTGGGCGCCCACACGGCGAAGGAGACGCCCTCGACCCGGCCGCGCGGGGTGTCGTAGCGACGGACGTGCGCGCCGAGCACCTCCCAGAGCCGCTCGTGCCGGCCCTCGCCGACCAGGTACTGGTCGAGCTCGCCGAGGGTCGGCAGCCAGCGGTAGGGGTCGTCGACGAGGAAGGTGTCGGTGCCGCCCTCGCCGTTGCCGTAGCTGACGTCGAGCCGGTAGTCGCCGGGCTGGCTCGGGAGACGGGCCTCGAAGACGCCGCCCGGGTGGATCTGCCGGGCGTCGTAGCGGGCGTCGTCCTGGTCGACGACGGCCACGGCGGCGGCGTCGGGGCGCAGCGCGCGCACCACCCAGCCGTCGCCGGACGGGTGCGCGCCGAGGACCCGGTGCGGGTCGCGCGACCAGCCGTCGACGATGGCCCGCAGGTCCTCCTCGGTCACCTCGTCGACGGGGTCGTGGTCGCCCTCGCCGCCGGCGCCGGAGGCGAGCCCGCCCCCGTCGCCGGGAGCCGGCTCGGCAGACGCGCCGGAGGGGGCCTGCGACGACGACGGGGCGGGGGCCTCCGACGGCGACGGGGACGGGGCCTCGGACGGCGACTCGGACGGCGACTCCGACGGGGCCTGCGGCGTCATCGGCGTCGCCGGGTCCGGGTCGGGCGCCTCCGGCTGCTCCGCGGGGGCGCCGGTCGGCGACCCCGGCTCGGCGATCGGCGCCGGCGCCACCACCGGCGTCGCGGTGCCGCCCTGCTCGACGATCACCTGCTCGGCGGGCTCGGCGGCGGTGTCGGCGACCGTCTTCTTGGCCGGCGCGCGCTTGCGGGTGGCCTTCGCGGGGGCGCCGTCCCCGGCGGCCGCGGCGGCCTTCTTCGTCGTCCGCTTCGCGGCCTTGGCCGGTGCGGCGGGCTCGGCCGCGCCGTCGCCGTCCGCGAGCGCGGCGGCGGCCTTCTTCGCCGGGGCCTTCTTCGCGGCGGCCTTCTTGGCCGGGGCGCGCTTGCGGGCCGGCGTCGGGTTCACGATCGGCTCGCTCTCGGCCGCCTCGGCGGCAGCCGCCTTCTGCTCGACCACCCGCTGCAGCTCGTCCTTGGTCGCCGGCGCCTCGGGGGTCTCGTGGCCGGTGGAGTCGCTCGTCGTCATCGTCGGGGTGCCGTCCTCTGCTGCCGTCGTCTCGTCTGTGTGCGGTGCGGTGCGGGCCTCAGGCCTCGCCGGCGGTGAGCCGGGAGAGCGACTGGAGCGGGATCATCAGCCAGTTCGGCCGGTTGCGCGCCTCGTAGACGCACTCGTAGACGGCCTTGTCCGCCTCGAAGGCCCGCAGGAGAGGGGAGTCCCCGCACGGGTCGATCCCGCTCGCCGCCGAGTAGCCCGCACAGAAGGCACCGCGGTTGCGCACTGCCCACTCCTGCGCCCGGTACGCGCGCTGGGGGTCGTCGGGCTGCTCCACGAGCATGTGACGTGCGGCGTAGTCGAAGCTGCGCAGCATGCCCGCCACGTCGCGCATCGGGCTGTCGAGCTGCCGCCGCTCGGCCAGCGGCCGGGCCGGCTCGCCCTCGAAGTCGAGCACCACCCAGCCGGTCGCGGTGCGCAGCACCTGGCCGAGGTGGAAGTCGCCGTGCACCCGCTGGCGCACGACCGTCTCGGGGCTGTCGGCGACGGCGGCGTAGACCGCCCGCAGCCGCTCGAGGTGCTCCTCCAGCTGCGGGACGACGGCCAGTGCCGCCTCGAGCCGCTCGACCATGCCCCGGGCGGTGGCGGCGAACCAGTCGCGGTCGGCGGGCTCGGTCGGCAGCACCCGCGCGAGGTCGGCGTGCACCGACGCCGTCGCCGCGCCCAGCCGCTCGCTGTCGGCGGCGAAGTCGCCACCCACCTCGTCGGCGTGCAGGTCGCCCTCGGCGTAGAGGTCGCGCACGCTCGCGGTGGCCAGCCGCCAGCCGTCGCTGGCGTTCGGCACGAAGGTCTGCAGCATCGCCACGGTGGCGGGCTCGCCGTCGGGGGTGTCGATCTCGACGTGGCCGAGCAGTGGGGCGATGTGCGGGTTCTCGGTGCGGCGCAGCGCCTCGCCGATCTCGACGTCGGGGTTGAGCCCGGGCTCGAGCCGGCGGAACAGCTTGAGGATGGCGTCCTGGCCGTAGACGAGCGAGGTGTTGCTCTGCTCGGTGGAGATGACGTCGCCGGGCACGCCCTCGGGGATGGCGGAGCTCCCCGAGGGGGAGAAGTGCATCGGCCCGACGGTCGAGGCGGCGGCCAGGTGGGTCAGCCACGGCGTCGTGGCGTCGCGGTCGCGCAGCGCGTCGTAGGCGTAGTTCTCCCGGTCGGCGCCCTCGGCGTCCTTCACCGGTACGGCGCCGACGAAGGCCGAGGTCAGGTCCTCCTCCGGGTGCGCCCGCCACGACAGCGGCACGAGGTAGGTCTCGACGGCGCCGTCGGCGTAGGTGACCCGGACGCGGTGGACCGAGAGCACCGGCTCGGAGCGGGAGAGGAAGAAGCCCTCCTCGCTCACGTCGGCCCACTCGCGGCCCTTGCCGCCGAACCAGCGCTGGTGCGGCATCCAGTCCCGCAGGACGTGGGCCAGGGCGGTGCTCATCGGGGTCCTCCGGTGCTGGGCGGGACGTCGTCGCCGGTTCGCGTGTCGCTGCCGCCGGGGATCTGCTCGGCCTCGCTGACGAGGCCGGCGGCGAGCAGCGCGTCGGCGACCGGGCTGGTCGCGGACTCCGGCTCCGCGGCGGGCTCCTCGACCGGCTCCGCCGGCTTGGCCAGCTCGAACCAGTAGAAGCCGTGCCCGGCGAGGGTGAGCATGTAGGGCAGCACGCCGATCTGCGGGAACTCGACCCGGCCGGTGAGCTCGATCGGCGTGTAGCCCTCGAACCGGCGCAGGTCGAGCTCCACCGGCTGCGGGAAGCGCGAGAGGTTGTTGACGCACAGGACGACGTCGTCGCCGAACTCGCGGACGAACGACAGCACCGTCGGGTTGCGCGAGCCGATCTCCTCATAGGTGCCCCGGCCGAAGGTCGGGTGCTCCTTGCGGACGGCGATCATCCGGCGGATCCACTGCAGCATCGAGTTGCTGTTGCGCAGCTGCGCCTCGACGTTGGTGGTCTGGTAGCCGTAGACCGGGTCCTGGTTCAGCGGCAGGTACATCCGCTGCGGGTCGGCGGTGGAGAAGCCGCCGTTGCGGTCGGGCGTCCACTGCATCGGGGTGCGGACGCCGTCGCGGTCGCCGAGCCAGATGTTGTCGCCCATGCCGATCTCGTCGCCGTAGTAGAGGACCGGCGACCCGGGCAGGCTCAGCAGCAGCGCGTTGAACAGCTCGAGGGTGTTGAGGTCGTTCTCCAGCAGCGGCGCCAGCCGGCGGCGGATGCCGATGTTGGCCTTCATGCGGGGGTCCTTGGCGTACTCCGCCCACATGTAGTCGCGCTCCTCGTCGGTGACCATCTCCAGGGTCAGCTCGTCGTGGTTGCGCAGGAAGATGCCCCACTGGCAGTTGTCGGGGATCGGCGGCGTCTGGGCCATGATCTCCGAGATCGGGAACCGCTGCTCCCGGCGGGCGGCCATGAACAGCCGCGGCATGACCGGGAAGTGGAAGGCCATCTGGCACTCGTCGCCGTTCTCGCCGAAGTACTCGACGACGTCGGCCGGCCACTGGTTGGCCTCGCACAGCAGCACGCGGTCGGGGTAGTCGGCGTCGACCACCTTGCGCACGTGCTTGAGGAACTCGTGGGTGCGGGGGAGGTTCTCGCCGTTGGTGCCCTCCTCCTCGAACAGGTAGGGCACCGCGTCGAGCCGGAAGCCGTCGATGCCCAGGTCCAGCCAGAAGCGCAGGGCGTCGATGATCGCCTCCTGCACCTTCGGGTTCTCGAAGTTGAGGTCCGGCTGGTGGGAGAAGAAGCGGTGCCAGAAGTACTGCTTGCGCACCGGGTCGAACGTCCAGTTCGAGCTCTCGGTGTCGACGAAGATGATCCGCGCGTCGGCGTAGCCGGTGTCGTCGTCGGCCCACACGTAGAAGTCGCCGTAGGGGCCCTCGGGGTCGCTGCGGCTGGCCTGGAACCAGGGGTGCTGGTCCGAGGTGTGGTTCATGACGAAGTCGATGATCACGCGGATGCCGCGGGCGTGGGCCGCCTGCAGCAGGGCGCGGAAGTCGTCGATGTCGCCGAACTCGGGCAGCACCGCGGTGTAGTCGCTGACGTCGTAGCCGCCGTCGCGCAGCGGCGAGGCGAAGAACGGCGGCAGCCACAGGCAGTCGACGCCGAGCCACTGCAGGTAGTCGAGCTTGTCGAGCATGCCGCGCAGGTCGCCGATGCCGTCGGCGTTGCTGTCGGCGAAGCCGCGGACGAGCACCTCGTAGAAGACGGCGCGCTGGAACCACAGCGGGTCGCTGCCGCGCGGCGGCAGGCCGGAGGTCGAGTCGGTGGGATCGGGCACGGGGAGCGTCATCGGAGCGGGTCGTCCTCGCGGTTCAGCGGTGGTCCGGGGAAGGGGCGGTCGGCGCTCAGCGGACCGGTGGCGGCCAGGTGACCGGCCGGGGGAGGTGCACCGAGAAGACGTGCGCGGGCTCCCAGTAGGGGTCGAGCTCGACGTAGTTGAACTGGCCCCAGTCGTAGCGCGCGCCGGTGATCTCGTCGGTCACGGCGAACCGCTCGTGCCAGTCGAGACCGAGCGCCGGCAGGTCCAGCGACGTCGTCCCGATCTGCCGGTTCTGGCTGTCGAGCGCGCAGACCACGAGGACGGCGTCCTGCGAGCCCGGGTCGGTCTTGGAGAAGCAGAGCAGGTTGCCGTTGTCGACGCCGTGGAAGCGCAGCGTGCGCAGCTGCTGCAGCGCGGGGTGCGCGCGCCGGATCTCGTTGAGCCTGCGCAGGTAGGGCGCCAGGCTCCGCCCGGCGGCCTCGGCGCCGGCCCAGTCGCGGGGACGCAGCCGGTACTTCTCGCTGTCGAGGTACTCCTCGCTGCCCGGCTTGACCGCCACGTGCTCGAAGAGCTCGTAGCCGCTGTAGACGCCCCAGGTCGGGCTCATCATCGACGCGAGCACCGCGCGGATCTTGAACATCGGCGGGCCGCCGTACTGCAGGCTCGCGTGCAGGATGTCCGGGGTGTTCACGAAGAAGTTCGGCCGCATGTAGTGCGCGTTGGAGGCGAGCTCCCGGCCGTACTCCTCGATCTCCTCGCGGCCGGTCCGCCACGTGAAGTACGTGTAGGACTGCGTGAAGCCGATCCGCGCGAGCTGGTGCATCATCGCCGGCCGGGTGAACGCCTCGGCCAGGAAGAGCACGTCGGGGTCGGTCTCCTTGACCTTCCAGATCAGCCAGTGCCAGAAGTCCAGCGGCTTGGTGTGCGGGTTGTCGACGCGGAAGATCCGCACGCCGGCGTCCATCCACACGCGCACGACCCGCAGCACCTCGGCGTAGATGCCCTCGGGGTCGTTGTCGAAGTTGACCGGGTAGATGTCCTGGTACTTCTTCGGCGGGTTCTCCGCGTAGGCGATCGTGCCGTCGGGCTTGGTGGTGAACCACTCCGGGTGCTCGGCCACCCACGGGTGGTCGGGCGCGGCCTGCAGCGCGAGGTCGAGCGCCACCTCCATGCCGAGGGAGCGGGTGCGCTCGACGAAGGCGCGGAAGTCCTCCATCGTGCCGAGCTGCGGGTGGACGGCGTCGTGCCCGCCCTCGGCGCTGCCGATCGCCCACGGCGAGCCGACGTCGTCCGGGCCGATCTCGTTCGGGTTGCCGCCGGGGAACTGGGCGGTGTTCGGGCCCTTGCGGTTGACCGTGCCGATCGGGTGGATCGGCGGCAGGTAGACGACGTCGAAGCCCATGTCGGCGATCGCCGGCAGCCGGTCGGCGGCGGTGGTGAAGGTGCCGTGCGTGGGCTGCCCGCCGACGACGGCACCCTCCGAGCGGGGGAAGAACTCGTACCAGGAGCCGTAGAGCGCGGTCGGCCTGTCGACCCACACCTCGTGGTCGGCGGTCGGGGTGACCAGCTCGCGGACCGGGTGGCCGTCGAGGTACTGCTGCAGGCCGGTGGCCAGCGCCGGGGCGACGCGCTCGTGCAGACCGCGCGTCCCGTCGCGCAGCGCGGTGACCGCGTCGGTGAGCCGCCCGCGCCACTCGGCGTCGGCGTCGGCGGCGGTGTCGGCGATGACGCGCTCGAGCAGCCGCGCGCCCTCCTCGAGGTCGTTGGCGAGCTCGGCCGGGCCCTGGCCGGCGTCGATCTTCACCTCGACGGCGTGGTGCCAGGTGGCCAGCGGGTCGCTCCACGCCTCCACGCGGAAGGTCCAGCGGCCCTCCCGGTCGGGCACGACCGTGGCGATCCAGCGGTCGGGCTCCTCGCCGAAGCGGCGCATGCGGGTGAAGGCACCGCGCGTCCCGTCGGGAGCGGTCCAGACGACGTCGGCGGCGACGGCGTCGTGGCCCTCGCGGAACACGGTGGCCGTGATCGGCAGGTGCTCACCGACCACGGCGCGGGCCGAGAAGGACCCGCAGGACACGACGGGGGCGACATCGGAGATGCCGAGGCGGAGGTCAGGTCGGCGAGTCATCGCGGCCACGCTATCCAGCCGGGGGGTCGCCCACACCTCGGCCGGGGGCCGCCCACCCGTCCGGTTCCGGCACGTCCCGGTGCCGTGACGGGTGTGATCCGTCCACCCTGTCGCGCGGGGCCCGCCTGACTAGGCTCGCGCCGTGCGAGCACTCCGTCGGTTCACCGTCCGGGCGGCCCTCCCCGAGGCCCTCACACCCGCGTCCCAGCTGGTCATGAACCTGCGCTGGTCCTGGCACGCCGAGACCCGCGACCTGTTCGAGACGCTGGACCCCGACCTCTGGCGCCGGTGCGGCAACGACCCGGTGAAGGTCCTGGGGGAGGTGTCGGCCGAGCGGCTGGCCACGCTCTCCACCGACCGCCGGTTCCTGCGCCGCCTCCAGGACGTCGTCGACGACCTCGAGGACTACCTGTCCGCCGAGCACTGGTACCAGTCGCTGGGGCCCGACGCCCCGCGGTCGATCGCCTACTTCTCCGCCGAGTTCGGCATCACCGAGGTGCTGCCGCAGTACTCCGGCGGCCTCGGCATCCTCGCCGGTGACCACCTGAAGGCCGCCTCCGACCTCGGCGTCCCGCTGATCGGCGTCGGGCTGCTCTACCGGGCCGGCTACTTCGAGCAGGGTCTGTCGGCCGACGGCTGGCAGCTCGAGCACTACCCCTCGCTCGACCCGCACGGCCTGCCGGTGAAGCTGCTGCGCCAGCCCGACGGGTCGGCCGTCGTCATCTCCGTGCCGCTGCCCGAGGGCCGCACGCTGCACGCGCACGTCTGGCGGGCACAGGTCGGCCGGGTCTCGCTGCTGCTGCTCGACAGCGACATCGAGGAGAACACCCCGGCCGAGCGCGTCGTCACCGACCGGCTCTACGGCGGCGACGAGGACCACCGGCTGCGCCAGGAGATGCTGCTCGGCATCGGCGGCGTGCGGGCGCTGCGCGCCTACTGCCAGCTCACCGGCACCCCGCAGCCGGAGGTGTTCCACGCCAACGAGGGCCACGCCGGCTTCCAGGGCGTCGAGCGGATCCGCGAGCTCACCGAGTCGCACGGGCTGACCTTCACCGAGGCGCTGCAGGCCGTCCGGGCGGGCACCGTGTTCACCACCCACACGCCGGTCCCGGCGGGCATCGACCGCTTCCCGCGCGCGCTGATCGAGCGCTACTTCGCGGGCTTCGGCGTCCCGCTCGAGCACCTCATCCCGCTCGGCGCCGAGGACGACCCGGCGAAGTTCAACATGGCGCACATGGGGCTGCGGCTGGGTCAGCGGGCCAACGGCGTCAGCGAGCTGCACGGGCACGTGAGCCGCGGCATGTTCAGCGACCTGTGGCCGGGCTTCGACGAGGCCGACGTCCCGATCGGCTCGATCACCAACGGCGTGCACGCGCCCACCTGGACCGCGCGGGAGCTCGTCGAGCTCGGCACCCAGACCTCCCGCAGCGGCGACCCGTTCGAGGGCGCCGGCGCCGCGGTGTTCGACGGCGTGGACCGGATCCCGGCGCTGGAGCTGTGGAACACCCGCCGGATGCTGCGCGGCCGGCTGGTGGAGGAGGTGCGCCGCCGGCTGCGGGAGACCGCGCTGTCCCGCGGCGCGGCCGAGGCCGAGGTCGGCTGGACCGACACCGCCTTCGACCCCGACGTCCTCACCATCGGCTTCGCCCGCCGGGTGCCGTCGTACAAGCGGCTCACCCTCATGCTGCGCGACCCCGAGCGGCTGCGGGCGCTGCTGCTGGACCCGGACCGGCCCGTGCAGCTGGTCATCGCCGGCAAGAGCCACCCCGCCGACGACGGCGGCAAGCAGCTGATCCAGCAGATGGTGAAGTTCGCCGACGACCCGGCCATCCGGCACCGCATCGCGTTCCTGCCCGGCTACGACATCGGCATGGCCCGCTACCTCTACTGGGGCTGCGACGTCTGGCTGAACAACCCGCTGCGGCCGCTGGAGGCCTGCGGCACCTCGGGCATGAAGGCCGCGCTCAACGGCGGGCTCAACCTCTCCATCCGCGACGGCTGGTGGGACGAGTGGTTCGACGGCCAGAACGGCTGGGCGATCCCGACCGCCGACGGCGTCAGCGACCCGACCCGCCGCGACGACGTCGAGGCCCGCGCCATCTACGACCTGCTGGCCACCCAGGTGCTGCCGCGGTTCTACGAGACCGACCGCGACGGCATCCCGACCCGCTGGGTGGAGATGGTGCGGCACACGCTGCGCGAGACCGGGCCGAAGGTGCTGGCCACCCGGATGGTCCGCGACTACGTCGAGCACCTCTACGTCCCGGCCGCGGGCTCGGCCCGGTCGATGGCCGACGGCGGCTACGCCCCGGCGCGCGACGAGGCGCAGTGGCGGGCCCGGCTGCTGGAGAACTGGAGCAGCGTGCGGGTGGCGCATGTGGAGGCCACCGGCGCCGGTGACACCCCGGAGATCGGCTCGACGCTCGCGCTGCGCGCCGAGGTGGAGCTGCCGCACCTGACGCCGGGCGACGTCGAGGTGCAGGCCGCCTACGGGCGGGTCGACGACGCCGACGGGCTGCACGAGGTGACCACGGTGCCGATGGCGCACGAGCACACCGAGGGCTCCCGGCACTGGTTCACCGCCACGCTGCCGCTGGAGCGCACCGGTGCCTTCGGCTACACCGTGCGCGTGCTCCCGCACTCCGAGCACCTGGCCGACCCGGCCGAGCTGGGGCTGGTCCGCTCGGCCTGACCCCGGCGAGCCCCCGGGATCACCCGTCACGCCGGTCGCAGCGTCCCCACCGGGCGCGGGCGACCGGCGTGGCGGTGGCCGCCGGGCCGCGCGGACCCCGGCCCGGTCACTAGGCTGGCGCGCATGCCCGACCGCTGTGAAGTCCTGCCCGGAGACGCCGTCGTCGCCCGACGCGGCGGTGGCCTGCTCTGGGTGGACGCTCCCGGCTCGCCGGCGCTCGTCGCCGCCCTGCACGCCTGCCTGGGCGTCTCCGGCCCCGGCGCCGACCGCGTCCTGGCCGCCGTCGCCGCGCAGGTGCACTCGCTGGGGAGCGGGTCGGCGTCCTTCGCGCTCGTCCTGACCGACTCCCAGGGCGGCGCGGGCACCGGCGTCGCGCTCTGGTCGGGCAAGGGCCAGCCCGCCGTCGACGGCGTCCCGGTCTCCGGCCAGCCCACCGAGGGCTGCAGCCTCGCCGCGGGCTTCCCGCTCGGCGGCACGCTGTACGTCGGCCCCGGCCAGGCCGCCCCGTCGATGCCGCCCGGCGTCGCCTACGACCTCACCGAGGGCACCGTGCCCGGCTCCGGCGCGCTGCTGCACCTCGCCGCCGCCGCGTCCGCCGGCGCCGCGGTCCCGCCGTCGGCCCCCGCGCAGCCGTCGTCGTTCACCGCCGGCTCCGACGCCGGGTTCGCCGGCCCCTCCTCCTTCGGCGCCGCGCCGTCCTACACCCCGGGCGGCTCCTCGGCCGCGTCGTCGGCGCCCTCCCGCGCCGACGAGGGCGAGGAGACGGCGTTCTGGAAGCCCGACAGCGCCTCCGCGCCGGTGCTCCGGTTCGACGACGGCCTCGTCGTCACCGTCGACGAGGACCTGGTCCTCGGCCGCCGCCCCGACAGCCACGAGCTGGTGACCGCGGGCAACGCCCGCCCGGTGCCGATCGCCGACACGCAGAACGTGCTGTCCTCGGCGCACGCCGCCATCCAGCGCCAGGGCCGCGAGGTCACCCTCACCGACCTCGGCTCGCTCAACGGCACCCACGTCGCCGGCCCCGAGGCCACCGAGTGGACGCAGCTCGAGCCCGGCGTCGCCCACCCGCTCTCCGACGGCGACCGCCTCCTGCTCGGCTGGACCGTCATCACCTACGAGCAGCCGCAGGAGTAGCGGCACCGCTCACGCCGAGAGCCCCGGTCCCCGCGGACCGGGGCTCTCGCCGTGTCAGGGCCGGCGCAGGACGCGCAGCAGCCAGACGCAGCGCGGGGGCACCTCGATCGGGCCGGGCGCGACGACGGCCGGGCGCGGGGGGACGCCGGTCGGGTACTCGGTGCTGACGACGAACTCGTAGCCGTCGGCCCACGGCGGCCCGGGCAGGTGCACGGTCACCGGGTCGGGGCCGGCGTGCAGCTGCACCAGGTAGGAGTCGTCGACCACCCGGCGGCCGCGGGCGTCGCGGTGCCGGATGCCGCGCCCGTCGAGGTACATGCCGACGGTCTGCAGGCCGCCGTCGAACCACTCCGCCGTCGTCAGCTGCCCGCCGCCCGGGGCGAACCAGGCGACGTCGCGGGTGCCGCCGGTGCCGGGGATCTCGTGGCCCTCGAAGAACGCCTCCTGGCGCAGCACCGGGGCGCCGCGGCGGACCGCGACCAGGCGGCTGACGAACTCCAGCAGCTCGCCGTCGACGGCCTCCCAGTCGATCCACGAGATCCCGTTGTCCTGGCAGTAGGCGTTGTTGTTGCCGCCCTGGGTGCGGCCGAGCTCGTCGCCGGCGGTGAGCATCGGCACGCCGGTGGACAGCAGCAGCGTGGCCAGGTGGTTGCGCACCTGGCGGGCGCGCAGGGCGGTGACCTCCGGGTCGTCGGTGGGGCCCTCGACGCCGCAGTTCCAGTTGCGGTTGTGGCTCTCGCCGTCGCGGTTGTCCTCGCCGTTGGCCTCGTTGCGCTTGTGCTCGTAGGTGACGAGGTCGGCCAGGGGGAAGCCGTCGTGCGCGGTGACGAAGTTGACGCTGGCGAAGGGCCGGCGGCCGTCTGAGCGGTAGAGGTCCGAGGAGCCGGTCAGCCGGTAGGCGAGGTCGCGCACGCCCACCCGCGCCCCGGACCACACGTCGCGCACCGTGTCGCGGTACTTGCCGTTCCACTCGGTCCACAGCGGCGGGAAGTTGCCCACCTGGTAGCCGCCCTCGCCGATGTCCCACGGCTCGGCGATGAGCTTCACCTGGCTGACCACCGGGTCCTGGTGGACGACGTCGAAGAACGCCGACAGCCGGTCGACGTCGTGCATCGAGCGGGCCAGCGCCGCGGCGAGGTCGAACCGGAAGCCGTCGACGTGCATCTCGGTGACCCAGTAGCGCAGCGAGTCCATGAGCATCGCCAGCACCTGCGGCCGGCGGACGTCGAGGGTGTTCCCGCACCCGGTGTAGTCGGTGTAGCGGGCCCGGTTGGCGCCGTCGAGCCGGTAGTAGCCCGGGTTGTCGATGCCGCGCAGCGACAGCGTCGGCCCGGTCGAGTCGCCCTCGGCGGTGTGGTTGTAGACGACGTCGAGCACGACCTCGATGCCCGCGGCGTGCAGCGCCTTGACCATCGCCTTGAACTCGGTCACCTGCGCGCCGCCCGAGCCCGCCGAGCTGTACGCGGCGTGCGGGGCGAAGTAGCCGAGGGTGTTGTAGCCCCAGTAGTTGGTCAGGCCGCGGCGCAGCAGGTGCGGCTCGCTGACGAACTGGTGCACCGGCAGCAGCTCGACGGCGGTGACGCCCAGGGACTGCAGGTGCTCGACGAACGCTGGGTGCGCGAGGCCGGCGTAGGTGCCGCGCAGCGCCGGGGGGACGTCGGGGTGGCCCATCGTGGCGCCCTTGACGTGCACCTCGTAGATGACGGTGTCCGACCACGGCGTCGCCGGCCGCCGGTCGCCGTCCCACGGGAAGGAGTCGTGGACGACGACGCCGCGCGGCACGAACGGCGCGGAGTCGCGCGGGTCGGGGGAGGCGGCGTCGACGCCGTCGGGGCGGAAGCCGAACAGCGCCGGGTCGAGGGCGAGCTCGCCGTCGACGGCGCGGGCGTAGGGGTCCAGCAGCAGCTTGGCCGGGTTCCACCGCGACCCGGCGCCCGGGTCGTAGGGGCCGTGCACCCGGTAGCCGTAGCGCTGGCCGGGGCCGACGCCGGCCAGCCGGCCGTGCCACACCTGGTGGGTGGTCTCCTGCAGCCGGTGGCGGGACTCGGTCCCGTCGGGGTCGAACAGGCACAGGTCGACGGCGCTCGCCCCGGCCGACCACAGCGCGAAGTTGGTGCCCGTGCCGTCCCAGTGCGCGCCGAGCGGCGCGGGGGAGCCGGGCCACACCTCCGGGCCGCCGGTGCCGTGCTCAGGAGTCCTCACGCCGCGATCGTGCCCGGTCCGCCTCCCGGGCGGCGGGACCAGGGGTGCTGTTTGGATGGGGCCGTGTCGAGCAGCGCCGCACCCCCCGGAGCCGAGCCGGTCGTCGAGATGCGCGGGGTGGACGTCGTGCGCGGCACCTCGCACCTGCTGCGCGGGGTCGACTGGACCGTCCTGCCCGACCAGCGCTGGGTGGTCCTCGGGCCCAACGGCGCGGGCAAGACGACGCTGCTGCAGCTGGCCGGCGCGCACATGCACCCGACCCGCGGCGAGGTGCGGCTGCTCGGCGAGACGATGGGCGCCGTCGACGTGTTCGAGCTGCGGCCGCGGATCGGGCTGACCAGCGCCGCCCTGGCCCAGCGCATCGAGCCGGGCGAGCGCACCGGCGACGTCGTCCTGTCGGCCGGCTACGCCGTCGTCGGGCGGGGCAGGGAGCGCTACGACATCCACGACCTCACCCGCGCGGCGCTGCTCATGCAGCAGTGGGGCGTGCAGGCGATCGCCCACCGGCCGTTCGGCACGCTCAGCGAGGGGGAGCGCAAGCGGGTGCAGATCGCCCGCGCGCTCATGCCCGACCCGGAGCTGCTGCTGCTCGACGAGCCCGGCGCCGGCCTCGACCTCGGCGGCCGCGAGGACCTGGTCAGCCGGCTGTCCGACCTCGCCCGCTACCTGTTCGCCCCGGCGCAGGTGCTGGTCACCCACCACGTCGAGGAGATCCCGCCGGGCTACACGCACGCGCTGCTGCTGCGCGGCGGCGGGGTGGTGGCCTCCGGCCCGCTCGGCCAGGTGCTCACCGGCGAGACGCTGTCGGAGACCTTCGGCCTGCCCCTGCAGCTCACCCGCGCCGACGGCCGGTTCACCGCTCGCCGCCGGTCCTGACGCCGCCCGCCTGGCTAGGGTGCCGGGCATGGTTGGAACACCGGAGTTCGTGACCCTGTCGGTCGAGGACGGGGTGGGCACGATCCGCCTCGACCGGCCGAAGATGAACGCCATCGACGAGCAGCTGCACACCGAGGTGCGCGCCGCCGCGGTGCAGGCCGCCGAGCGCGCCGACGTCCGCGCGGTGGTGCTCTACGGCGGCGAGCGGGTCTTCGCCGCCGGCGCCGACATCAAGGCCATGTCGCAGCTCGACGGCACCGCGATGGTCGCCTGGGGCCGCGAGCTGACGAACTCCTTCACCGCCGTCGCGCGGATCCCCAAGCCCGTCGTCGCGGCGATCACCGGCTACGCCCTCGGCGGCGGCTACGAGCTCGCGCTGTGCGCCGACTTCCGGGTGATGGGCGCCGGGGCGAAGGTGGGCCAGCCCGAGATCCTGCTCGGCGTCATCCCCGGCGCCGGCGGCACGCAGCGCCTGGCCCGCCTGGTCGGCCCGGCCAAGGCGAAGGACCTCGTCTTCACCGGCCGGCACGTCGGCGCGGAGGAGGCCCTGGAGATGGGCCTGGCCGACGCCGTCGTCCCCGACGCCGAGGTGTACGACACCGCCGTCGCCATGGCGCGCAAGTTCGCCGCCGGGCCGCCGCTGGCCCTCGCGGCGGCCAAGCGGGCGGTCGACGAGGGGCTGGACCTGCCGCTGCAGGGCGGCCTGGAGCTGGAGAGCCGGCTGTTCGCCGAGCTCTTCGACACCGAGGACCAGGCCACCGGCATGCGCTCGTTCCTGGAGAGCGGCCCGGGCAAGGCGACCTTCACCGGCCGCTGAGGGCTCCCCGTCGCCGACTGTTCCGCCGCCGGCCACCGGATCCCGCCTCCCGGACGGTCCGGTTCTGTCACCATCCGCACGGCCTTCCGGCCGTTCCGTTCCCTTCCCCTGGAGGACCCCGTGCGAAGCACCCCCACCCTGAGGACCGCGTCCGTGCTGGCGGCCGCTGCCCTCGTGCTCACGGCCTGCGGAGGGGGGAGTGACGACGGCAGCTCCGGCGGCGGGGGCGGCGGCGACGCGGCGAGCGCGCGCTCGGCCGAGGACCTCGGCGGCATGGACGCCCTGGTCGAGGCCGCGCAGGCCGAGGGCGAGCTGAACGTCATCGCGCTCCCGCCGGACTGGGCGAACTACGGCGAGATCATCTCCGCCTTCGAGGAGGAGTACGGGATCACCGTCAACAGCGCCCTGCCCGACGGCTCCAGCCAGGACGAGCTCAACGCCGTCCAGAGCCAGCGCGGCCAGGACCGGGCGCCCGACGTGCTCGACCTCGGCACCGCCTTCGCCCGCCAGGCGCAGGCACAGGACCTCCTCGCGCCGTACCAGGTGGAGACCTGGGACGAGATCCCCGAGGGCCAGAAGGACCCCGAGGGCCACTGGTACAACGACTACGGCGGCTACATCTCCATCGGCTGCAACGCCACGGTGATCGCCGAGTGCCCGACCAGCTTCGCCGACCTGCTCGACCCGCAGTACGCGGGCCAGGTCGCGCTCAACGGCAACCCCACCCAGGCCGCGGCCGCGTTCGCCGGCGTCTGGGCGGCCTCGCTGGCCAACGGCGGCAGCCTCGACGACATCGGCCCGGGCATCGACTTCTTCGCCCAGGTGAAGGAGGCCGGCAACTTCAACCCGGTCGAGATCACCCCGGCCACCATCCAGAGCGGTGAGACGCCGCTGGCCATCGACTGGGACTACCTCAACGCCGGCCTGACGGAGACGCTCGCCGCCGACGGCGTCGAGTGGCAGGTCGCCGTCCCGAGCGACGGGCTGTTCGGCGGCTACTACAGCCAGGCGATCAGCGCCTACGCCCCGCACCCGGCCGCCGCGCGGCTGTGGCAGGAGTTCCTCTACTCCGACCGCGGCCAGAACCTCTACCTGGTCGGCGGCGCCCGCCCGGTCCGGCAGGCCGCGATGGAGGAGGCCGGCACCGCCGACGCCGAGGCGCTCGCCGCCCTGCCGCCGGTCGAGGGCACCGCGGAGTTCCCGACCCAGGAGCAGGAGACCGCCGCGCAGCAGGTGGTCGCCACCCGCTGGAACCAGGAGATCTCGGGCTGAGCACCGTCGTCGAGAGCCCCGCGCCGGTGTCCCCCCGGGGGCGCCGGCGCGGGCGTCTGCTGCCCCTGCTGGGGATCGTGCCGTTCCTGCTCTACGTCGCGGTCTTCCTGCTGCTGCCGGTCGGCGTGCTGGCCGTCGAGGCCTTCCGCGCGGTCGACCCGGTCACCTTCGAGGAGTCCTGGTCGACGGCGAACCTCGGCGCGATCGCCGAGGGCGCCTACGCCCGGTCCTACGCCGGGAGCCTGCGGCTGTCGGCGATCACCGCGGTGCTCGGCGCCGTGCTCGGGCTGGCGCTCGCGTTCGCCGTCGTCACCAGCCGCCGCGGCCGGCTGCTGCGCCGCCTGGTGCTCACCGCGTCCGGCGTGCTGGCCAACTTCGGCGGGATCCCGCTGGCGTTCGCCTTCATCGCCACGATCGGCACGCAGGGCGTGGTCACCGCGGTGCTCACCGGCCCGCTCGGTCTCGACGGCTTCTCGCTGTACTCGATGACCGGCCTGGCGCTGGTCTACCTCTACTTCCTGGTCCCGCTGATGGTGCTGACGATCGTCCCGGCGATCGAGGCGCTGCGGCCGCAGTGGCGGGAGGCCGCCGAGGTGCTCGGCGCGAGCCGCTGGCAGTACTGGCGGCACGTGGGCGGGCCGGTGCTCGCCCCGCCGGTGCTCGGCGCCACGGTGCTGCTGTTCGCCTCCGCGTTCGCCGCCTACGCCACCGCCCGGGCGCTGGTGGGCAGCAGCGTGCCGCTGGTGACGCTGCAGATCGCCGACTCGCTGTCGAGCAACGTGATCGTCGGCGCGGAGAACCTCGGCAAGGCGCTGGCGCTGGGCATGGTCGTCCTCGTCGGCCTGGTGATGGTCTTCTACACCTGGGTGCAGCGGCGCGCGTCGCGGTGGCTCGCGTGAGCGCCACCTCCGCCGGGCTGTCCACCGCGGCGGTCGCCGGCGCCGGCGGGGTGGAGCCGGAGACGCCGGTGCGTCCCGCCCGCCGCGGCCGGGGCTGGTGGCGCTGGGCCGTGTTCGCCGTCCTCGGCCTGTACTTCCTCGTCCCGCTGGCCGCCTCGACGTGGTTCACCCTGCGCAGCCGCGACGGGATCACCGCCGACGTCTACACCGGCATCCCGACGGCGGAGGGCTTCGCCGAGAACCTCGGCCGCTCGCTGCTGCTCGGCGTGCTCACCGTGGTCATCGCGCTGCTGCTCATGGTGCCCACGGTGGTGCTCGTGGAGCTGCGGCTGCCGCGCTGGCGGCCGGTGGTCGAGCTGCTCACCCTGGTGCCGCTGCTGCTGCCGCCGATCGCGCTGGTGGTCGGCGTGCGCAGCGTGCTCGCCTGGGCGCCCGACCACTTCTACGGCACCCCGCTGGCCGAGGCGTTCTTCGCGCTCCAGGAGCCGGCGCTGCCGTGGATCCTGGTGCTCGTCTACGTCGTGCTGGCGCTGCCGTTCGTCTACCGCGCGCTCGACGCCGGCGTCCGCGGCGCGCAGCTGCGCACGCTCACCGAGGCGGCGCGGGTGCTCGGCGCCTCGTGGCCGCGGCTGATGCTCACCGTCGTCCTGCCGGTGCTGCGCACGTCGGTGCTCAACGCCGCCTTCATCACCCTCGCCCTGGTGATCGGCGAGTTCACCGTCGCCAACATCCTCGGCTTCGAGACCTTCCCCACCTGGATCGTGCGCATCTCGGGCTCCCAGCCGCGGCTGTCGGTCGCGGTCTCGGTGCTGTCCCTGCTGCTCACCTGGGCGCTGCTGCTGCTCATCTCCGCGCTGGACCGCCGGCGCCGCGAGGAGGACCCCGCATGACCGCCGTCCGACCGGCCGCGCCGGCCGACCTCCGGGAGGCGCCGGGCGTCGCCGTCCGGCTCGAGGGGCTGACCCGCCGCTACGGGTCGGTGCTCGCCCTCGACGGCCTGGACCTGGAGATCGCCGGCGGGGAGTTCCTCGCCCTGCTCGGCCCCTCGGGCTGCGGCAAGACCACGGCACTCCGGGCGATCGCCGGGTTCGAGGTGCCCGACTCCGGCCGGATCCGGTTCGACCGCCGCGACGTCACCGGCCTGCCCCCGGCCAAGCGCGACGTCGGCATGGTGTTCCAGGCCTACAGCCTCTTCCCGAACATGACCGTGGCCGACAACGTCGCCTACGGCCTGCGGGTGCGCCGACGGGACAAGGCCGAGCGCGCGGGCCGGGCCGCCGAGCTGCTCGAGCTGGTCGGGCTCGCCGACCGCGGCGGCCGCTACCCGCACCAGCTCTCCGGCGGGCAGCAGCAGCGGGTGGCGCTGGCCCGCGCGCTCGCCGTCGCCCCGCAGGTGCTGCTGCTCGACGAGCCGCTGTCGGCGCTCGACGCCCAGGTGCGCGTGCAGCTGCGCGAGGAGATCCGCCGCATCCAGCTCGAGCTCGGCACCACCACGGTGTTCGTCACCCACGACCAGGCCGAGGCCCTGTCGGTGGCCGACCGGGTCGGGGTCATGCGCGCCGGGCGGCTGGAGCAGGTGGCCTCGCCCGACGAGCTCTACGAGCGCCCGGCGACGGCGTTCGTGGCCGGCTTCGTCGGCACGATGAACCGGATCCCGGCGCAGCTCGGCGACGGCGACGTGGAGTTCCTCGGCGTGCGCCGCGAGGTCCTCGGCGCCACCCCGCCCGCCGGCCCCGCGACCGCGCTGGTCCGCCCCGAGGCGCTCACCGTGGCCGCCGACCCGGACGGCGCCGGCCGCGTGGTCACCCGCACGTTCTCCGGCGCCACCACCCGCCTGGCGGTCGCGCTGCCCGACGGCGTGGAGGTGCAGGCCGACGTCGCGAGCGCCGACAGCCAGGGCCTCACCCCCGGCACCGCGGTGACGGTCACGCCGGCCGAGCGGCCGGTGCTCGTGGAGCCCGCGTCCGCGGACTGAGGGGTCAGGCCCCGAGCTCGTAGACGACGACCGTCGCGTCGTTGAGGTTGGTGACGTAGGCCCGCTCGCCGTCGGGGGAGACCGCGACGCTGGTCGGGCCGTCGCCGGTGCGCGGGCTGGCGGTCACGGCGAGCGTCTCGGCGTCGACCACCGACATCGTGTCGCCGTCGACGTCGGCGGTGTAGAAGCGCCGGCCGTCCGGTGCCCAGGTGACGTCCTGCGGCCGGGCCCCGACCGGGCCGCGCGCCACCTCGACGCCGGTCGCGGTGTCGACGACGTACACCTCGCTGCTGTCGAAGGCGACGACCGCCACCCGGCTGCCGTCGGGGGAGATGGCGACGCTGTGCGGCGAGTCGCCCGCCGGGACCGTGTCGAGCACCCGGCCGCCGTCGGTGAGGTCGAGCACCGAGAGCACGTCGGACTCGTGGTTGGCGGTCCAGGCGCGGGTGCCGTCCTCGGAGACGGCGATCCAGTGCGGGTTGGCCGGCACCTCGTAGGAGTCGACCTCCACGGCTCGCTCGGTGTCGAGCACCTCGACCCGCCCCTCGTCGTGCAGCGGCACGTACAGCAGCGCGCCGTCGGGGGAGGTCTGCGGCGCGTACGGGCGCAGACCGACCGGCACGGTGTCCAGCGGCCGGTTGGTGGCCGTGTCGAGGTAGACGACGGCGTTCTCGGTGTAGTCGGGCGGGTTGGTGACGGTCACGTACGCGCGGGCGCCGTCGGGGGAGAAGGTGATGAACTGCGGCGGCCCGGCGTCGATCCGGATGGTGGACACCGGCTGCAGGGAGTTGGTGTCCAGCACGCTCACCACGCCCTCGTCCCGGTGGGCGATGTAGGCGTACCGCCCGTTGGGCGCCACGGCGATGAACCCCGGCGTGGGCGGGACCGGGATCGGGTCGCCGAGTTGCGTGGGCACCGCGACACTGGCCTCGGGCTCGGCGCTCGGGCGGGTCGGCGCGCCGGACGGGGCGGGCGCGGTCGTGTGGTCGCCGTGCGGGTCGTCGGTGGCGGTGCTCCCGGTGGCCGCGCTGCCGGCCGACCCGTCCGGCCACAGCCACCAGGTGAGGCCGCCTGCGGCGAGCACGAGCGCGGCCGCGGCGGCCAGGGCGGCGCGGCGGGCACGGCCGCGGCGGGCGGGCCGGCCGGCCGGGACCGGCCCCGGCTGCACCGGCCCCGGCGGCACCGCTCCCGGCGGCGGGCCGAGCGGCTGCACGGAGCTGTGCGCGCCGTCGCGCGAGTGCACGCCGAGGACGGTGGGTGCCGCGCCCGGCAGCCCGGCGGCCGGGACGGTCCGCGCCGGCGCCTCCCGCGGGGCCTTCCCCGCGCCGTCCCGCAGCGCCTCCCGGGCCGCCGCGATCAGGGCGGTGGGGGTGGCGTAGCGGTCCTCGGGCCGCTTGGCCATCCCGCGCGCGACGACGTCGTCGAGCCCGGGCGGCAGCCCCGGCACGACGTCGCTGGGACGCGGCGGCTCGGCGTAGAGGTGCGCGTAGAGGAGTGCCGGCAGGTCCTCGCCGCCGAAGGGCTTGCGCGCGGTCAGCGTCTGGGCGAGCACGCAGGCGAGCGAGTAGACGTCGACCCGGCCGTCGATCGGCTGGTCGGTGAAGCGCTCGGGCGCCATGTAGTCCAGCGTCCCGACGGTGGCGCCCGTGATGGTCAGCGACGTCCGCGTGCTGCCCACCGACCGGGCGATGCCGAAGTCGACGACGTAGACGAAGTCGTTCGGCGTGACCAGCACGTTGCTCGGCTTGACGTCGCGGTGCACCAGGCCGTCGGCGTGCGCGGCCTCGAGCGCCTCGGCGACCTGGGACAGCAGCGCCAGCGCCCGCGCGGGCGGCAGCGGCCCGTCGCGCAGGATCGCGCCGAGGTCGCGGCCGTCGACCAGCCGCATGTCGATGTAGAGGCGGCCGTCGATCTCGCCGAAGTCGTGGATGGGGACGACGTGCGGCTCGCGCAGCCGGGCGGCGACGTGCGACTCGCGGCGGAAGCGCTGGGCGAACTCCGCGTCGTGGTTGAGCGCCTCGGGCAGCAGCTTGAGGGCCACGAGCCGGTCGAAGCGGGTGTCGCGGGCCCGCCACACCTCGCCCATGCCGCCGGCGCCGATCATCTCCTCCAGGACGTAGCGGCCGAACTCGCGGGGCATGGGCGCGCTCCTCGGCTGCCCGGCCCGCGGACCGCGGCCGGGCGTGGACGTCCGGGTCGCCGGGAGGTTAGGGACCGCGGCGTCCCGCCGGGAGCCGCGTCCGCCCGGCGCCGGCTCCCCGCCCGGTCGGACCGCCGCGTCCCGCCGCTGCGCCACCCCGCCGCGACGGAGGGTGCGCGCCGCCGTCCGGCCGGCCTGCACGAGGATGGCCGGGTGGAGCACCCCGGCACCGGCGACGTCGACCGTTCCGACCCCGCCGGCCGCGCGTGGGTGGAGCGGGCGATCGCCGCCGTCGAGGCCGACGCGGTGCGCAGCGCCGACACCCACCTGCTCGTCTACCCGCTGCCGCCGGAGTGGGGCGTCGACCTGTACCTGAAGGACGAGTCGACGCACCCGACCGGCAGCCTCAAGCACCGCCTGGCCCGCTCGCTGTTCCTGCACGCGCTGTGCTCGGGCTGGATCACCGAGGGCAGCACCGTCGTCGAGGCCTCCAGCGGGTCGACGGCGGTGAGCGAGGCGTACTTCGCCCGGATGCTGGGCCTGCCCTTCGTCGCGGTGATGCCGGCCTCCACCAGCCCGGAGAAGGTCGCGCTCATCGAGTTCCACGGCGGGCGCTGCGCGTTCGTCGACGACGCGTCGGCGATGTACGACGAGGCGCGCCGGCTGGCCGCCGAGACCGGCGGCCACTACCTCGACCAGTTCACCCACGCCGAGCGGGCCACGGACTGGCGCGGCAACAACACCATCGCCGAGTCGGTGTTCGAGCAGATGGCCCTCGAGCGCCACCCGGTGCCGGAGTGGGTCGTCGTCGGCGCGGGCACCGGCGGCACGAGCGCGACCTTCGGCCGCTACCTGCGCTACCGGCGGCACCCGACCCGGCTGGCCGTCGTCGACCCGGAGGGGTCGGCGTTCTTCCCCGGCTGGGTGGAGGACGAGCCGGGGTGGACCACCGGCACCGCCTCGCGCATCGAGGGGATCGGCCGGCCGCGCGTGGAGCCGTCGTTCCTGCCCTCGGTGGTCGACCGGATGATCCGCGTGCCCGACGCCGCCTCGCTGGCCGCCGTGCGGCACCTGGAGCGGGCGACCGGCCGGCGGGCCGGCGGCTCGACCGGCACCAACCTGTGGGGCGCGTTCCGGCTGGTCGCCGAGATGGTCGCGGCGGGCCGCACCGGCAGCGTCGTCACCCTCCTGTGCGACGGCGGCGAGCGGTACGCGCACACGTACCACTCCGACGCCTGGGTGGCGTCCCGCGGGCTGGACCTCGCGCCGTACTCCGCGGTACTGGACGAGTTCGCCGCGACCGGCCGCTTCCCGGCGTGACGGGCCTCACCCGCACCCCGGTCCGGCGCTCCGTTACCCCGCAGTAACCTCCACTATCGGAGCCAGGCGGGCCGCGGGCCCGCGTCCCCCATGACCGATCGCGGAGGTAGGTCTGGCGATGAACATCGTCGTTCTGGTCAAGCAGGTCCCCGACTCCGGCACCCAGCGCTCGCTGGACCCGTCGGACAACACCGTCGCCCGCGCCACCGCGGACAACGTCATCAACGAGATCGACGAGTACGCGATCGAGGAGGCACTGCAGGTCCGCGACCGCGAGGGCGGCGAGGTCACCGTGCTGACCGTCGGCCCCGCCTCGGCCACCGACGCGATCCGCAAGGCCCTGTCGATGGGCGCGGACAAGGCCGTCCACGTGGTGGACGACGCGATCCACGGCTCGTGCGCGATCCAGACCTCCGGGGTCCTGGCCGCGGCGCTGCAGCAGATGGAGTACGACCTGGTGCTCACCGGCGCCACGTCCACCGACGGCCAGGTCGCGGTCATGCCGGCGCTGCTCGCCGAGCGGCTCGGCCTCCCGCAGCTGTCCGGCGCGCAGAAGCTCACCGTCGAGGGCTCGACCGTCAAGGTCGAGCGGCAGACCGACGGCGGCTTCTGGGCGCTCGAGGCGCCGCTGCCGGCGATCGTGTCCACCTGGGACACCATCAACGAGCCGCGCTACCCCTCCTTCAAGGGGATCATGGCCGCCAAGAAGAAGCCGGTGGAGACCAAGTCCCTGGCCGACCTCGGCGTCGACCCCTCCGCCGTCGGCCTCGCCACGGCGACCAGCCAGGTCGTGGACTTCTCCGGCCGTCCGCCGAAGGGCGAGGGCGTGAAGGTCACCGACGAGGGCGACGGCGCTCAGAAGCTCGTGGGCTTCCTCGCCGAGCAGAAGCTCGTCTGACCCGGCCCGGATCGAAGCGAAGAGGAGACTGAACACCCATGGCAGAGGTCCTGGTCCTCGTCGAGCTGAACCCGGCCGACGGCACCGTCCGCAAGGGCACCCTCGAGGCGCTCACCGCCGCGCGGGCACTCGGTGAGGTCTCGGCGGTCGTCGCCGGCGGCCCCGGTGTCCTCGGCGGCACCCGCGAGCAGCTCGCCCAGTACGGCGCGGCGAAGGTCTACGTCGCCGAGTCCCCGGAGATCGACGAGTTCCTCGTCGCCCCCAAGGCCGAGGTGCTGGCCCAGCTGGTGCAGCAGGTCTCGCCGGCCGCCGTCGTCATCCCGTCCTCCCCGGAGGGCCGGGAGGTCGCCGGCCGGCTCGCGCTCAAGACCGGCAGCGGCTTCCTGACCGACGTCACCGAGATCGCCGCCGACGGCACCGCCACCCAGGTGGTCTTCGCCGGCGCGCAGATCGTGCACTCGAAGGTCACCGTCGGGACGCCGATCTACACGCTGCGCGGCAACTCCGTCGCCCCCGAGCCGGCGCCGGCCGCCGGTGAGGAGGTCCCGGTGCAGGTCCAGCTCTCCGAGCAGGCCAAGCTCACCCGCGTCGTCGACAAGGTCGTCGAGCAGAAGAGCAACCGCCCCGAGCTGACCGAGGCCTCGATCGTCGTCTCCGGCGGCCGCGGCGTGGCCAGCGCGGAGAACTTCTCGATCATCGAGGCGCTGGCCGACTCGCTCGGCGCCGCCGTCGGTGCCTCGCGCGCCGCCGTCGACTCCGGCTTCTACCCGCACAGCTTCCAGGTCGGGCAGACCGGCAAGACCGTCTCGCCGCAGCTCTACATCGCCGTCGGCATCTCCGGTGCGATCCAGCACCGCGCCGGGATGCAGACCTCGAAGACCATCGTGGCCGTCAACAAGGACCCCGAGGCCCCGATCTTCGAGCTGGCCGACTTCGGCGTCGTCGGCGACCTGTTCCAGGTCGCCCCGCAGGCCACCGAGCTCATCAAGGGCCGCAGGGGCTGACGAAGGACCTCCCTGCCCCTCACGGCTCGCGAGCTCGCCGCGGGACCCTGCAGGGAGGCCGTTCCATCACGTTCCGTGGGCGCCGACCCCCTCCCGGGGGTCGGCGCCCGTCGGCGTTCGGGGCACTCGTAGAGGGACAGGGGGACCGGTGGGCGGGCGGGACGTGGCGGCGGCGAGCATCTGGGACGCCGCGCACCGGCGGACGACGGTCGGCCTGCTGACGCTGGTCACCCTGGTCGCCTTCGAGGCGATGGCGGTCGGGACGGCGATGCCGCGCGCCGTCGCCGAGCTCGACGGCGTCGCCTGGTACGCGTGGACGTTCAGCGCGTTCCTGGTGACCTCGGTCGTCGGGATGGTGCTCGGCGGCGAGGTGGGGGACCGCCGTCCCCCGGGACCGGGCGTCCTCGCGGGCGTGGTGGTGTTCGCCGCCGGCCTGGTCGTCGCCGGCCTCGCGCAGCACATGGCCGTGCTCGTCCTCGGCCGCGCCGTGCAGGGGCTGGGCGCCGGGGTGGTCATCGTGCTGCTCTACGTCGTCGCCGGGCAGGCCTACGACTCCCGGCTGCGCCCCAGCCTGTTCGGCGCCTTCGCCGCGGGCTGGGTGCTGCCGGCGCTGCTCGGGCCGCTCGCGGCCGGCCTGCTGACCACGCACGTCGGCTGGCGGGCGGTCTTCCTCGGGCTGGTGCCGCTCGTCGCGGCCGGCCTGGTGCTGCTCCTCACCGGGGCGCCCGGCGGGACCCCGCCCGCGGACGCGGCGCCGTGGCGGAGCCGGGCCGGGTGGGCGCTGCTGGCCGGCGCCGGCATCGCCGCGCTGCAGTACGCCGCGCAGCGGCTCGACCTCGCCGCCGCCGGCATCGCCGTCCTCGGGACGGCCGCCCTCGCCGCGGGCCTGCGCCGGCTGCTGCCGCGCGGCACCGTGCGCGCCCGCCGCGGCATCCCCGCCGTCGTCGCGTCCCGCGGGCTGCTGGCCGGGGCCTTCTTCGGCATGGACGCCCTGCTGCCGTTCGTCCTGACCGAGCAGCACGGGTGGAGCGCGGCCACCGCCGGGCTGCCGCTGACCGCGGGCGCGGTCGGCTGGGTGGTCGCCGCACAGCTGCAGGGCCGGCGGCCCGACGTCCCCCGGCAGCGGGTGCTCCGGCTGGGGGCCCTGGTGCTCACCGTCGGCGTGGCCGCCACGGCGACCGTCGCGGTCCCCGCCCTGGGCGGCTGGCCGGCCTACCTGACGTGGGGTCTCGCCGGGGTCGGGATGGGGCTCGGCATGCCCAGCGTCGGGGTGCTGCTGCTCGACCAGTCACCGGAGGCCGAGCGCGGGGCCAACTCCGCCGCGCTGCAGATCTCCGACGCCACCGCGTCGGCGATCTGCGTCGGGCTCTCGGGCGTGCTGGTGGCCGGCGCCGCCGACGCCGGGGGGCCGCTGTGGCCGGCCGTGCTCGCCGCGGTCGCCGTCCTGACCGTCCCGGCGCTGCTGACCGCCCGGGTGGCCGGGCGCACGGTCGCGCCGGCGGCGGATCCGTCGTGCGCGACTAACCTGGGCCGGTGACCTACCTCGACCACGCGGCCACCACGCCGGTGCTCCCCGAGGTGCTGGCCGCCATGACCGAGCAGTGGGGCCGGGTCGGCAACGCCTCGTCGCTGCACGCCAGCGGCCGCGCCGCCCGGCGGGCCGCCGAGCAGGGCCGCGAGCGCCTCGCCGAGGCCGTGGGCGCCCGGCCGTCGGAGGTGCTGTTCACCGGCGGCGGCACCGAGAGCGACAACCTCGCGGTCAAGGGCCTGTACTGGGCGCGGCGGGACGCCGACCAGCGCCGTCGCCGGCTCGTGGTCAGCCCGGCCGAGCACCACGCCGTCCTCGACAGCGCCGAGTGGCTGGCCAAGCACGACGGCGCCGAGGTCACCTGGCTGCGGCTGGAGCCCACCGGCCGGGTCACGCCCGACGCGCTGGCCGACGCGCTCGGCGACGGCACCGACGTCGCGGTCGCGAGCGTGATGTGGGCCAACAACGAGATCGGCACGGTCAGCGACGTCGCCGCGCTGGCCGAGGTGGCGCACGCCGCCGGCGTCCCGCTGCACACCGACGCGGTGCAGGCCGTGGGTCAGGTGCCGGTCGACTTCGGTGCCAGCGGCGTCGACGCGCTCACCCTCACCGGGCACAAGCTCGGCGGTCCGATGGGCGCCGGCGCCCTGCTGCTGCGCCGCGACGCCGAGTGCGTGCCGCTGCTGCACGGCGGCGGCCAGGAGCGCGACGTCCGCTCCGGGACCCTCGACGTGCCGGCGATCGTCGGTCTCGCCGTCGCGGCCACCACCGCCGTCGCCGCGCGGCCCGAGCGGGCCGCCCGGCTGGCCGCGCTGCGCGACCGGCTGGTGGCCGGGGTGCTCGAGCAGGTGCCCGACGCGCAGCTCAACGGCCCCCCGCTCGACGACGTCGTGGCCGGCGGGCCCGGGCGGCTGCCGGGCAACGCGCACCTGTCCTTCCCCGGCGCCGAGGGCGACGCGCTGCTCATGCTGCTCGACGCCCGCGGCATCGAGTGCTCCACCGGCTCGGCGTGCAGCGCCGGCGTCGCCCGGCCCAGCCACGTGCTCACCGCGGTCGGCGCCGAGGCCGACCGGGCGCGCAGCTCGCTGCGGTTCAGCCTGGGCTCGCCGAGCACCGACGACGACGTCGACGCGCTGCTGGCCGTCATCGCCCCGGTGGTGGAGCGCGCCCGTCGCGCGGGGATGGGCCGCTGATGCGCGTGCTCGCCGCCATGAGCGGGGGCGTGGACTCGGCGGTCGCGGCCGCGCTGGCCGTCGACGCCGGCCACGACGTCACCGGCGTGCACCTGGCGCTCTCGCCCGACCGGCAGACGCTGCGCAGCGGCGCCCGCGGCTGCTGCAGCGTCGAGGACGCCCACGACGCCCGCCGGGTCGCCGACGAGCTCGGCATCCCGTTCTACGTGTGGGACCTCGCCGAGCGGTTCACCGAGGACGTCGTCGACGACTTCGTGGCCGAGTACGCCGCCGGCCGCACGCCCAACCCGTGCCTGCGCTGCAACGAGCGGATCAAGTTCACCGCGGTGCTCGACCGGGCGCTGGCGCTGGGCTTCGACGCCGTCGTCACCGGCCACCACGCGCGGCTGGAGGACGGCCGGCTGCGGCGCTCGGTCGACGCGGCCAAGGACCAGTCCTACGTGCTCGGCGTGCTCACGCCCGGGCAGCTCGCCGGCGCCCGGTTCCCGCTCGGGTCGATGACCAAGGAGCGGGTGCGCGCGATCGCCGCCGAGCGCGGGTTCGCCGTCGCCACCAAGCCGGACTCGCACGACATCTGCTTCATCCCCGACGGCGACACCCGCGGCTTCCTCACCCGCCGGCTCGGGTCGGCTCCCGGCCCGGTCGTGGACGCCGCCACCGGGGCGACCGTGGGCACGCACGAGGGCACCCACGGGTTCACCGTGGGCCAGCGGCGCGGCCTCGGCATCGCCGTCGGCGACCAGCGGCCGCGGTACGTGCTGTCGATCGAGCCGGTCACCCGCACGGTGACGGTCGGGACGGCGGAGCTGGCCGGGGTGGACGTCGTCCGCACGGCGCCGCCCACCTGGACGGGGGAGCCGCCGGTGCTGCCGCTGCGCGCCGAGGTGCAGCTGCGGGCGCACTCCGCCCCGGTGGCCTGCGAGGTCACCGCGGCGCCCGACGGCGGGCTGGTGCTCGCGCTGGCGGACGCGCAGCGCGGCGTGGCGCCCGGGCAGTCGGCGGTGCTGTACGCGCCCGACCCGGTGCGCGGTGACCTGGTGCTCGGCCAGGGGACGGTCCGCGCGTGAGCGAGCCGCTGACCTGGGGCGGGGCCACCGGCGTGGGGTCGGTGCCGGGGACGGACCCGGCCGAGGCGCTGCGGGTGGTGCTCGGCGAGCTGCCGGGCCTGCCGCACCTGCCCGAGCTGCCGGCCCGCGGGCCCGGCGCCGACCTGGTGGGGCGCAGCGCCGCGCTGCTGGTCGACCTCGCCGTCGACCTGACGCCGGCCGGCTGGCGGCTGGTGCCGCGCGGGGGCGTGGACCTGCGCCGGGCGCAGGAGCTGCTGGCCCGCGACCTCGACGCCCTGCACGACGTCGCCGAGGGCCACTCCGGGCCGTTCAAGGTGCAGGCCGCGGGCCCGTGGACGCTGGCCGCCTCGCTGGAGCGCGAGCGCGGGGAGCGGGCCGTCGTCGACCCGGGCGCCCGGCGCGACCTGGGCCAGTCGCTGGCCGAGGGCATCGCCGCGCACGTGGCCGCGGTGCGCGCCCGGGTGCCCGGCGCGCAGGTCGTCGTCCAGCTCGACGAGCCGTCGCTGCCCGCGGTGCTGCAGGGCGCCCTGCCGACGGCGAGCGGCTTCGGCCGGCTGCCCGCGGTGGCCGCGCCCGACGTCGAGGCGGAGCTCGGGGCCGTCGTCGGTGCGCTGCCCGGGCCGGTGGTCGTGCACTGCTGCGCGCCGCGGGTGCCGCTGGACCTGCTGCGCGCGGCCGGTGCCGCCGCCCTGTCCTTCGACCTGGGCCTGGTGCAGGACCTCGACGCGCTCGGCACCGCCGTCGACGCGGGGGTGCACCTGCTGCCCGGCGTCGTCCCCGGCACCGACTCCGCGCTGCCGCAGGCGAAGGCGACGGCGTCGCGGCTGCGGGCGTGGTGGAGCGAGCTCGGCTTCCCCGCCGACGACCTGCACGCCGCGGTGACGCTCACCCCGTCGTGCGGCCTGGCGGGCGCCTCGCCGGCGTACGCGCGGGCGGCGATGACGCACGTGCGCGAGGCGGCGCGGTACCTCCTGCCGGAGTGACCCTGCCGCAGTGACCCTGCCGCGTGACCGGGCCGCCGACCCGGCCGGGGGAACGACCGGTTCGCCGTCGGAGGCGGCGGATACCGTCTCCGGCGTGAGCACCGACGCCGAGCTGGACGCCCCGCAGGTCGCCGCGGTCGCCGACCGGGAGGACCTCACGCAGGTCCCCGACGACGCGCGCACCCGCCACCGCGACCTCTCCGAGGAGCTCGACCGCTACGCCTTCGCGTACTACGTGCGCGACGAGCCGCTGGTCAGCGACGGGCAGTACGACGAGCGGATGGCCGAGCTCAAGGCCCTCGAGGCCGCGCACCCGGCGCTGGTCACGCCCGACTCGCCGAGCCAGAAGGTCAACGGCGGGTTCACGGCCACGTTCGCGCCGGTGCAGCACCTGGAGCGGATGCAGAGCCTCGACAACGTCTTCGACAGCGACGAGCTGTCGGCGTGGGCCGGGCGGGTCACCCGCGACGCCGGGGCGGGCGTGAGCTGGCTGTGCGAGCTGAAGGTCGACGGCGTCGCGGTGGCGCTGGTGTACGAGAACGGCCGGCTGGTGCGGGCGGCCACCCGCGGCGACGGCACCACCGGCGAGGACGTGACGGCGAACGTCCGCACGATGGCCGACGTCCCGCAGCAGCTGACCGGGGACGACCTGCCCGAGCTGCTCGAGGTGCGCGGCGAGATCTACTTCCCGATCGAGGGCTTCGCCGACGTCAACGCCGGGATGGTCGAGCAGGGCAAGGCGCCGTTCGCCAACCCGCGCAACGCCGCCGCGGGCTCGCTGCGGCAGAAGGACCCGCGGATCACCGCGTCCCGGCCGCTGCGGCTGGTCGTGCACGGGCTGGGCGCGCGGCGCGGCTTCGAGCCGGAGCGGCAGTCGGAGGCCTACGAGCGGCTGCGCGCGCTGGGGCTGCCGGTGAGCAGCCGGTACGAGGTGGTCGGCGACCTCGAGGCGGTGTGGGCGTACGTCGAGCGGTACCGCGAGCAGCGGCACTCGGTGGAGCACGAGATCGACGGCGTCGTCGTCAAGGTCGACCAGGTCTCGCTGCAGCGGCGGCTGGGGTCGACGGCGCGGGCGCCGCGCTGGGCGATCGCGTTCAAGTACCCGCCGGAGGAGGCCACGACCAAGCTCCTCGACATCCGGGTGAACGTCGGGCGCACCGGGCGGGTGACGCCGTTCGGGTACATGGAGCCGGTGAAGGTGGCCGGTTCCACGGTGCAGCTGGCCACGCTGCACAACGCGAGCGAGGTGCGGCGCAAGGGCGTGCTGATCGGTGACACGGTCGTCCTGCGCAAGGCCGGCGACGTGATCCCGGAGATCCTCGGGCCGGTGGTCGCCGCGCGCACCGGCGACGAGCGCGAGTTCGTCATGCCGACGCACTGCCCCGAGTGCGGCACCGAGCTGCGGCACGAGAAGGAGGGCGACGCCGACATCCGCTGCCCGAACGCCCGCTCGTGTCCCGCACAGCTGCGGGAGCGCGTCTTCCACGTGGCCGGGCGCGGGGCCTTCGACATCGAGGTGCTCGGCTACGAGGCGGCGATCGCGCTTCTCGCCGAGCACCTGCTGGAGGACGAGGGCGACGTCTTCGACCTGACCGAGGACGCGCTGCGCCGCACCGCCTTCTTCACCAAGAAGGACGGCAGCCTGTCGGCGAACGGGCAGCGGCTGCTGACCAACCTGCAGGCCCGCAAGGACGTGCCGCTGTGGCGGGTGCTGGTCGCGCTGTCGATCCGGCACGTGGGCCCCACGGCGGCGCAGGCCCTGGCCCGCGACTTCCGCTCGCTCGACCGGATCATGGCCGCCTCGGAGGAGGAGCTGGCCGCGGCCGACGGGGTGGGGCCGACGATCGCCCGCTCGGTGCGCGACTGGTTCGCCGTCGACTGGCACCTCGGCGTCGTGGAGAAGTGGCGGCGCGCGGGCGTGCGGCTGGCCGACGCGGGGGAGGACGCCCCGCCGGGGCCGCTCACCGGGGTCACCGTGGTGATCACGGGCTCGCTGCGCGACCTGTCCCGCGACCAGGCGATCGCGGCGGTGCAGGAGCGCGGCGGCAAGGTGACCGGCTCGGTGTCGAAGAAGACCGGGTTCGTGGTGGTCGGCGCCGACCCGGGCAGCAAGTACGACAAGGCCGTGCAGGTGAAGGCGCCGGTCCTCGACGACGACGGCCTGCGGGTGCTGCTCGACGAGGGGCCGGAGGCGGCGCGCGCGGTGGCCACGATCGGCGACGGGAGCGAGCCGGCGGCGGAGTGACCCGTCCGCCGTCCGCGCGCGTTCGGGGAGGCCCGATGCGGGGGTAGGGGCGGGGTCCACCCGCTCCGGAAGGACCCCGCGTGTCGCTGCCCGATGCCCTGCTCGACCTGCTCCGCCGTCCCAGCCCCTGCTTCCTCGCGACGCTGATGCCCGACGGGTCGCCGCAGCTGACCCAGACCTGGGTCGACACCGACGGGCGCGACGTCCTGATCAACACCGTCCGGGGCCACCAGAAGGTGCGCAACGTCGAGCGGGACCCGCGGGTGTCGCTCAACGTCGCCGACCCCGACGACCCGAGCCGCTACTTCGAGGTGCGCGGCCGCGTGGTCGAGGTGACCGAGGAGCGCGCGCGCGAGCACATCGACGAGCTCGCGCAGCGCTACATCGGCGGGCCGTACCCGTGGTTCGGCGGCCGGGACCAGGTGCGCCTGATGGTGCGGATCAGCGCGGACAAGGTCACCTCGCCGCGCGGCTGACCCGCGGTTCCTCCGGCCCTTCCCCCGGCTTCCGCCACGCGGAGACGTGCGTGCGGCTGTCCGAGGTGAAGGGCCGGCGGTGCCTGTCCGCCCAGCGGCCGGCGGGCCTGAGGCCGGCGGGCCGCGCCATGAGGTCGAGCTCGGCGGGCCAGACGTAGCGGAACGGGATGGACCGCGCCTCGGGGTGGCCGCCGGTGAGCGTCCAGTGGTGCGAGACGAGACGCTGCTCGGCGACGTCGTACTCGTCGACGCCCAGCCGGTCGGCCGAGACGGAGAACGGGCGGGCGCGCTCGCCGGGTGGGAGCCGTTGCAGGTCCGGGACGCCGACCTCGACGACGACGTGCCCGCCCGGCGCCAGGTGGCGCGCGGCGTCGGTGAAGCAGGCGACCTGCTCGTCCTGGCTGGTCAGGTCCATCACCGTGTTGAACACCAGGTAGACCAGCGCTGAGGTCCCCTCGGCCCGGCTGGTGGCGAAGTCGCCGACCGTGACGCCGATCCGCTCGGCGATGGGCTGGGCCCGCAGCCGGGCGAGCATGTCGGGGGAGAGATCGATGCCGCGCACCGGGACGCCGCGTGCGCTGAGCGGGAGGGCGAGCCGGCCGGTGCCGATGCCGAACTCGAGCGCGGCGCCGTCGCCGGCCAGGTCGGCGAGCAGGTCGACCGCCGGGTCGACCACCGCGGGCGCGGACATCGCGGCGGAGGACTCGTCGTAGTGCTCGGCGACGGGCCCGGCGAAGTGGTCGACGGCCATGCCGGTCACCGTGAACCCGCGCCGGGGCGGAGGGTGAGCCCTCTTCGGCGCCCTCACCAGGGCGGGGGCTCCGTGCTCGCAGTGAGGCCGCTGGGCGTGGTGACGGTGAGGGTGCCGCCGGGGTGGAGCGTGTGGGTCCAGCCGGGGGCCTGGTGCTTGCCGCGGTGGTGGCCGGTGCAGAAGCCGGTGAGGTTGGCTGCGGTGGTGGGCCCGAGCGGCCAGGGGGTGGCGTGGTCGAGTTCGCCGCGCTTGGGGACGGGTCGGCGGCAGCCGGGGAAGCGGCAGCGGCGGTCGCGGGCGCGGACGTGCCGGTCGAGGGCGGCGCCGGGCCGGTAGCGGTCGGTCCCGCTCGGCGTGGCGAGGCCGGTGCCGGCGCGGGTGGCGCGGCGGAGGTCGGGCAGGTCGGTGAGGGCCACCAGGGCGCCGGTGACTGCGTGGGTGACGGCGATGCGCGGCCGGTCAGCGAGGCCGCCGCCGGCGGTGCGGTCGAGCAGGTCGGCGAGGTCGAGGCGGGCGTCGTCGGTGGCCGCGGTGAGTGCGGTGACCGCGTCGGCCGCGGCGGTGACCCGCCCGGCGGGACTGGCGGCCCAGGCGGTCTCGTCGGCGGTGTCGGCCCGCTCGGCGGTGGCCACCAGGCGGCGGGCGCGGCCGATCGCCTGCTCGGCGTCGAGCAGCGCGGCGCCGGCGTCGTTCACGGCGTCATCGGCGCGCGCCCACCACCCGTCGGGCGCGGGTCGGGGTGCTGGCGGGGTGTCGGGCCGGGGCTCGCCCGGGTCGTCGGGATCGAGGTCCCCGCACGGTGGTGACCATCCGGGTGGTGGCCCGGGGTCGTCATCGAGCGCGGGGTCGAGGTCGGCGTAGAGCTCGCCGGTGGCGACCCGGCGTTCGATCTCGGCCCACCAGGCGGCGTCGGCCTCCAGTTCGGCGATGTGCTGGGCGATGGCGGCGTCGCTCAGGCCGCGGAGCGGGTCCTCGCCCTTGACCAGGCTGACGCCCTCGGCCGTGCCGAGGGCCGTGGCGACCTCGGCCGTGGCGTGCTCGGCTGTGGCGACTTGCTCGGTGGCGGTGTCGTCCGCCCCGGGGCCGTCCGTCTCCACCGGCGCTGGTCGCTCACCCGCGGCGGTGGTCTCGGCGGTGTCCGCGCCCGCCGGCGCGGAGTCCTCGGGCACAGCGTCCTCGGCGGGTGCCGCGGCGTCCTCGGGCACAGCGTCCTCGGCGGGTGCCGCGGCGTCCTCGGGCATGGCGCCCTCGGCGGTCGTGTCCTCGACGGTCGTGACGCGGGCGCCGGTGAGGGCGGAGAGGAGCGCGCGGACGACCTCGGCGGGGACGACCTGGCCGTCGATCTCGCACGGCTGGTCACCGCCCAGCAGCGCCCCGACCGGAGCGACCACGTTAAGCACCACCTGCACCGGCGACAGCCCGTTCTCCCCGGGCCGCAGCACCAGGTCCAGCAGGGCGTCGGCCATCTTCTGCCCCCGGGTGCGCCCGTCGTCAGGCAGCGCATCGGCGTACGCGCCCAGCGCCGCCATCAGCGCCGCCGCCTCGGGCGTCGTCAGCAGCGCCGACACCACGCTCATCCCGTCGCACTGATCCGGCCGGCAGGACAGTCCGCGCCGCCTGATCGCCCGCGCGAGGTCCTCGGCGGCGGAGCGGGCCTTGCGCTTGAGCACTTCGCGGCGGGCCTTGTCCCGCAGCTGCGCCGGCGTGCACACCGTCCCCCGCCGGGCGGACCAGGCCAGCAGGTCCCGCTCCAGCGCGGCGCGCACCGTGTCGTCGGCGACCGGCGCCACGTGGTCGACCATCGCGGCCACGTGCCCGGCGTGCACCGCCCCGGCCTCCAGCGCGTCGAGTGTCGCCGGCAGCCGGTGCACCAGGGTGAGGGAGGTGGTCAGCAGGTTCTCCGCCGCCGTCGAGGTCAACGACAGGGCGATCGACAGCTCCTGGGTGGCCCACTCGCTCACCGACCGCAGCAGCTCCGGCCGCGCCGCCCACCGGTCGGCGGCCATCGCCCCGCGCGTGCCCTGCGGCCGGTCCACCGACGCAGGACGGGAGAGCGCGAACGCCGCCACCGCCCGGTACCGCAACGCCGACTGCCGCGACACCTCACGATCGGCGGCCTGCACCAGCCCCAGCGGCCCGGACGCCCACCCCACGGCAGGCGCCCCGGCGGGAGCGGACAGGACCGTCGTCACGTGTTCGATCATACGTTCGAACAGGGACGCGAACAACCCCTGTGGACGGACGAACCCGCAGGTCAGACTGGCGGCAGGTGGGCGACCGACGTCGCGATGCCCGCGAGGTGCGTGAGCCGCAGCAGCTCCGACCGGCGGAACGCCGGCCCGCCGGACCGGCCCAGCAGCACGGCCGTGTCGGGGGCGCCGAAGGGGGCGGCCATCATCTCGATCGCCATCTCCTGCCAGCGCTCGGGCACCCAGTCGTCCTCGCTGGGCAGCAGCAGCGGCGAGGACAGCGGCAGCCACGGCAGCGCCATGCCCTCCAGCGCGGGCGCGGCGTCGGAGGCGGCGAGCACCACGGCCGAGCCGTCGCCGGAGGCCTGCAGCACGGCTGCCCACCCGGCGTGGAACACCCGCGGCATCTCGGCGGCCAGCAGCTTCACCGCGGTGCCCTCGGCCGCCCGCGCCAGCGCCTCGAGCAGGTCGAGCTCGCGGTGGGTGTCCAGCGGCCCGGCGAAGGGCCGCAGCGACTCCACCTGCACGCCGGGCACCGCCTGCGCGGCGGTGATCAGGCTGTCGGGCAGCCGGTCGGGCGGCAGGTCGACGACGATGTCGTCGACGGCGACGCCGCCCCCGCGCTCGAGCACGTCGACGGAGACGATGTCGATCCCCGCGGTGCCCAGCGCGGTCGCCACGGCACCCAGCAGGCCGGGCCGGTCGGGGACCACCAGGCGCAGGAGATAGGACACGGTTCCTCCGCTGACGACGTCGAGGTGCAGGACGATCCGCGTCGATCGAGTAGGCAGCTTCCCCCATGGCCGGGTCCCGGGTCGAGGTGCGACGCGGGACCCGGGACGTGGGATGCGTCCCCTCGGCGGTCGGAGCGGCCGCGCCGCCGCCGCGTAGGCTGAACGGGTTGCGTCCCTGGCGCCGGCGCGGCGCCGACGACAGGAGTCCCGCCCCAGCATGAGCACCGAGTCCACCCCCGACCGCGGGGCGACGCCCGCCCTCGGCCGCCAGGACATCGCGCACCTCGCGCGACTGGCCCGGCTCGCCGTCACCGACGAGGAGCTCGACCGCTTCGCCGGCCAGCTCGGGGCGGTGCTCGACGCGGTGGCCCAGGTGCAGCGCGCCGACGCCGGCGACGTCGCCCCCACCACGCACGCCGTCCCGCTGACCAACGTGCTGCGGCCCGACGTCGCCACGCCGAGCCTGCCCCGCGACGTCGTCCTGGCCGGCGCCCCCGCCGCCGAGGACGACCGCTTCCGCGTCCCGCGCATCCTGGGGGAGGAGGAGTGAGCGACCTCACCGCCCTGACCGCCGTCGAGCTGCAGGCGGCGCTGGCCGCCGGCGAGACCTCCGCCGTGGAGGTCACCCGCGCGCACCTCGACCGGATCGCCGCCGAGGACGGCGCCCTCGGCGCCTACCTCTTCGTCGACGACGACGCCGCGCTCGCCCGCGCCGCCGAGATCGACGCCTCCGGCACCGCCGGCACCGGCCTGGCCGGCATCCCCGTGGCGCTCAAGGACGTCTTCGTCACCGAGGGCGTGCCCACCACCAGCGGCTCGCGGATCCTCGAGGGCTGGCGCCCGCCGTACTCGGCCACCGTCGCCACCCGGCTGCAGGAGGCCGGCACGGTGATGCTCGGCAAGACCAACATGGACGAGTTCGCCATGGGGTCCTCCACCGAGAACTCCGCCTACCGGCCGACCCGCAACCCCTGGGACCACGACCGGATCCCCGGCGGCTCCTCGGGCGGGTCGAGCGCCGCGGTCGCCGGCCGGCTGGCGCCGCTCGCGCTCGGCACCGACACCGGCGGCTCGATCCGGCAGCCGGCCGCCGTCACCGGGCTCGTCGGGCACAAGCCGACCTACGGCTCGGTGTCGCGCTACGGCCTCATCGCCTTCTCCTCGAGCCTCGACCAGGCCGGCCCGATGGCCCGCACGGTCATGGACGCCGCCCTGCTGCACGAGGCCATCGGCGGCCACGACCCGCGCGACTCCACGAGCATCGACGCGCCCGTCCCCACCGTCGTCGAGGCGGCCCGCCGCGGCGCCACCGGCGACCTGGCCGGCCTGCGCGTCGGCGTCGTCCGGGAGCTCGGCGGCGAGGGTGCCCGCGAGGGCTACGAGCAGGGCGTGCTCGACCGGTTCGCCGAGGCGGTCGCGCTGCTGGAGGCCGCCGGCGCCGAGGTGCGCGAGGTGTCCTGCCCGTCGTTCGGGCTGGCGCTGCCCGCGTACTACCTGATCGCGCCGAGCGAGGCGTCGTCGAACCTGGCCCGCTTCGAGGGCATGCGGTTCGGCATCCGCGTGGGCGACGACGGCAGCCGCGACGTCGACGAGGTCATGGCGCTCACCCGCGAGCAGGGCTTCGGCCCCGAGGTGAAGCGCCGGATCATCCTCGGCACCTACGCGTTGTCGGCCGGCTACTACGACGCCTACTACGGGCAGGCGCAGAAGGTCCGGACGCTGATCAACCGTGACTTCACCTCCGCCTTCGACGGCGGCGTCGACGTCCTGGTCAGCCCCACCAGCCCGACGGTGGCCTGGCCGATCGGCGCCCGCGTCGACGACCCGCTGGCCATGTACGCCGCCGACCTGTGCACCCTGCCGGCGAGCCTCGCCGGCGTCCCGGCGATCTCGGTGCCGTGCGGCCTGTCCGACGGCCTGCCGGTGGGCCTGCAGGTGATGGCGCCCGCGCTGGCCGACGACCGCTGCTACCGCGTCGCCGCCGCCGTCGAGGCCGCCCAGGGCGCGCCGCTCACCGACCGCCTCGCGGGGCGTGCCGCGTGAACGGCGCCCTCAAGGCCGCCTGGGGCCTGACCGCGTTCGTCGTCCTCGCCGGGCTCGTGCTCTGGCTGACCACCGGCCGCGCGGTGTTCGCCGTCTTCATCGTCCTGGGGCTGCTGACCGGCGTCGGCGCCTGGCTGACCGGGCGCAGCACCGCCCCGAAGGGAGACCCCACCCCGTGAGCGAGACCCGCAGCGAGACCCTGGTCGAGTTCGACGACGTCCTCACCCGGTACGAGCCGGTCATCGGCCTGGAGACCCACGTCGAGCTGGGCACCGAGTCGAAGATGTTCTGCGGCTGCGCGACCACCTTCGGCGCCGAGCCCAACACGCAGACCTGCCCGGTGTGCCTCGGCCTGCCCGGCTCGCTGCCGGTGGCCAACGCCGCCGCCGTCGAGTCGACGATCCGCATCGGCCTCGCGCTGGGCTGCCGGATCGCGTCCTGGTCGCGCTTCGCCCGGAAGAACTACTTCTACCCGGACATCCCGAAGGGCTTCCAGACCAGCCAGTACGACGAGCCGCTGTGCACCGCCGGGCACCTCGACGTCGAGGTCGACGGCGAGACCTACCGCGTGGAGATCGAGCGGGTGCACCTCGAGGAGGACACCGGCAAGAACCTGCACGTCGGCGGAGCCACCGGCCGCATCCACGGCGCCGACCACTCGCTGGTCGACTTCAACCGCGCCGGGATCCCGCTGGTCGAGATCGTCACCCGCCCGGTCGCCGGTGCCGGCGCGAAGGCCCCCGAGGTCGCCCGCGCCTACGTGACCGAGCTGCGCGAGATCATCCAGGCCCTCGGCGCCTCCGACGTCCGGATGGAGCAGGGCAGCCTGCGCTGCGACGTCAACACCTCGCTCGCGCCGATCGGCAGCCTGGAGTGGGGCACCCGCACCGAGACCAAGAACGTCAACTCGCTGCGGTCGGTGGAGCGCTCGGTGCGCTACGAGATGCGCCGCCAGGCCGCCGTCCTCGACGCGGGCGGGCGGGTCGTGCAGGAGACCCGGCACTTCCACGAGGACACCGGCAGCACCTCGTCCGGGCGGAGCAAGGAGGAGGCCACCGACTACCGGTACTTCCCCGAGCCCGACCTCGTGCCGCTCGCGCCCGACGCCGAGTGGATCGAGAAGCTGGCGGCCGGCCTGCCCGAGCTGCCCGCCGCCCGCCGCCGCCGGCTGCAGGAGGAGTGGGGCCTGTCGGCCACCGAGCTGACCTGGCTGGTCAACGCCGGGGCGCTCGGGCTGGTCGAGCAGACCGTCGCCGCCGGGGCCACGCCGGCCGACGCCCGCAAGTGGTGGCTGGGGGAGCTGGCGCGCCGGGCCAACGACGCCGGTGTCGAGCTCGCCGACCTCGCCGTCACCCCGGCCCAGGTCGCCGAGCTGACCGCGCTGGTGGCCGAGGGCACGATCAACGACAAGCTGGCCCGCCAGGCGCTCGACGGCGTGCTGGCCGGCGAGGGCGACCCGCGCGCCGTCGTCGAGGCCCGCGGCCTGGCGGTGATAGGGGAGTCCGACGAGCTGGTCGCCGCCGTCGAGGCCGCGATCGCCGGCGCGCCGGACGTCGTGGAGAAGGTGCGCGGCGGGAAGGTCCAGGCGCTCGGCGCGCTCGTGGGCGCGGTCATGAGGACCACCCGCGGCCAGGCCGACGCCGCCACCGTGCGCCGCATGCTCGAGGAGCGGGTGGTCGGGGGCTGACCCCCGGCGGCTCGCCGCCGTGTCGTGCCCGAGGGGGACCCGGAGGGTCCCGCGACGGGTGCGACGTCAGGGCTCAGCGCGGGCCGGGGACCGCACGTGGCCGCGGTGCGGTCCGGGAGGACCGCGATGTCACAGCGGCGAGTTGCCGGTCGAGGACGGCGGCAGGATGCGCAGCACCTTGTCGTCGTCCTCGGCGGGCGTGCCGATCCCGTCGCGGTTGGACGTGGTGATCCACAGCGCGCCCTCGCCGTCGAGGACGACGGTGCGCAGCCGGCCGTAGCGCCCGGTGAGCAGCTGCTCGGGCTCCTCGCTCACGGTGCCCTCGCCGTCGACCTGGACGACGGTCACCTGCTGCCCGTCGAGGGTGCCGAGGAACACCGTGGTGCCGACGGCGGCGCAGCCACCGAGCCCGCCCGCGGCGTTGTCCACCTCGAACACCGGCTCGATCGTGCCGCCGCCGGCGGTCGGCCAGCCGTGGTCGGTGCCCTCCGACAGCTCGTTGAGCTCGTCGGGGCCGGCCGCCGACTCGTCGACGGCGTAGATCGTCGAGGGCAGGTCGGCGGTCGGGCAGATCGCGGTGACGTCGGCGAAGCCGCTGCTGAACACCGGCCCGGCGGCGTTGGCCGGCCGCCCGAAGACGTCGATGCGCAGCACCTTGCCGCCCAGGGACGCCGGGTCCTGCCCGAGCGCCGGGTTGCCGGTGTCGCCGGTGCCGACGAGCAGCGTGCCGTCGGTGCTGAACGCCAGCCCGCCGCCGTTGTGCGTCTCGCCGCGCGGGATGCCGGTGAACACCGGGTTGGGGGTGCCGCCGATGGGGAAGCGGACGACGCGGTTGTCCGTCGCCGTCGACACGTAGGCGTAGAACAGCCCGTCCTCGTCGAAGGTGGGCGAGAGCGCGAGGCCGAGCAGGCCGCCGTCGCCGCCGGTGTCGACGCCGGGCACCACCATGAGCTCGCGGGCCGGCGAGCGGTCGGGGAAGACCTGCAGCAGCCGGCCGGTCTCCCGCTCGCCGACCACGGCGCTGCCGTCGGGCAGCACGACCAGGCCGGTGGGCACGGTGAGCCCGGAGGCGACGACGTTGGGGTCGCCGCCGCCCTGACCGGAGCCGGGGTCGGCGGGGTCGCCGGGCGCCGGGGCGGGGGAGGACTCCGTGGGCGGGCCGACCTCCGGGGGCGCGCCCTCCGGCAGCGGCCGGAACGGGCCGCTGGGCTCGTAGCCCTCCTCGCCGCAGCCGGCGAGGACCAGGGTCAGGGCCACCGCGCACGCGGCGCCGGCCGCCCGCCGCCCCCGCTGCCGCCTCACCCGACCCACAGTACGGCCGGGCACGGTGCGGCCGGGTGGAGCGCGGCTGCCTACGCTCGGACCCCGTGGCACCCGAGATCCGCGGCACCGACATCGCCGGCCCCGACGAGACGCTGACCGTCCTCGTGCCCTCGCGCGAGATGGCCGACGCCGTCGCGGCCCTCGACCCGCGGGTGCGCGCACACCTCACCCCCGACGACGGCCCGCCCACGGGCGAGGTCGCGGCCGCGCGCGTGTGGGTGCCGGCCTTCGGCGGCGCGCAGCCGGACGAGGCGTTCCTCGCCGCGCTGCCCGACCTGCGCCTGGTGCAGCTGCTCAGCGCCGGCGCCGAGCGGTTCACCGGCCGGCTGCCCGACGGCGTCGTGCTGTGCAACGCCCGCGGCGCGCACACCCCGTCGACGGCGGAGTGGGTGCTCGCCGCCACCCTCGCCGCGCAGCGCGGCCTGCCGGAGTTCGTCCGCGCGCAGGACGCCGGCCGCTGGGCGCCCGGCACCCACCGCTCGCTGGTCGGCGCGCGGGTGCTCGTCGTCGGCGCCGGCGACATCGCCCGCCGGATCGGCGCGATGATGTCCGGCTTCGACGCCGAGCTGACCTACGTCGGCCGCACCGCCCGCGACGGCGTCCACGGCACCGACGAGCTGCCGGACCTGCTGCCGTCGGCCGACGTCGTCGTGCTCATCGTGCCGGTCACCGCCGAGACCACCGGCATGGTCGACGCCGCGTTCCTCGCCGCCATGCCGGACGGCGCGCTGCTGGTCAACGCCGCCCGCGGGGTGGTCGTGGACACCGACGCGCTGGTCGCCGAGCTCACCTCCGGCCGCCTGCGCGCCGCCCTCGACGTCACCGAGCCCGAGCCGCTGCCCGAGGGCCACCCGCTGTGGACGGCGCCGGGGCTGCTGCTCACCCCGCACGTGGGCGGCGCGGTGCCGCAGACGCGGGCCCGCGCGCAGGAGACCGTGCTCGCCCAGCTGCGGCGGGTGCTGGCCGGCGAGCCGCTGACCGACGTCGTCGGCGACTACTGAGGGATCATCGGCGGACGTGGCTGTCCATGCGCGGATGCGGCTGAGCCGGGTCGCCCTCGTCCCCGTCGTCTTCCTGGCCGTCTGCGTGCTGCCCTTCGCCGCGGCCTCCCCGTGGGCCGCGCTCGTCCTGCTGCTGCCGCTGGCCGCCGCGGTGTGGGTGCTGCGGGTGGGCGTCGACGTCGACGACGAGGCCATCACCACCCGCGGCGTGCTCGGGCAGCGCCGCGTGCCGTGGGACGACCTGGCCGGGATCCGCGTCGTGCGCAACGCGCGGCTGCGGCTGGTCACCCGCGGCGGCGGCGAGGTGGCGCTGCCGGTGCTGCGCGCCCGCGACCTGCCGCGGCTGGCCGGCTGGTCCGGCGGCCGCTTCGAGGTGCCTCAGCCCCCGGCGGCCTGACCGGCGGCCTGTCCGGCGGCCTGACCCGCGGCCGGGCCGGCGAGCCGGGCCAGCCGCGCGGCGGTCTCGCTGCCCGCGGCCGCGGTGTAGACGACGACCTGCAGACCCGGCGCGTCGGCCGGCGCGAGCTGGTGGTGCTCGAGCAGCAGCGTGCCGACCTCCGGGTGCTCGAAGCGCCGCTCGGCGGAGGTGAACCGGTCGACGTCGTGGCTGGCCCAGCCGGCGCGGAACGCGGGGCTCGCCGCCTCCAGCCGGGTGACCAGGTCGACCACCGGCGGGTCGGCCAGCCGCGGCCCCACCTCGGCGCGGAACTGGGCGAGGAACCGGCGGCTGTCGGTGTCCCAGTCGCCGAGCAGCGCCCGCACGGCGGGGTCGGTGAAGACCAGCTCCAGCAGGTTGCGCCGGTCCGGGGCGACGGCGGCCACGCCGGGGTAGAGCCGCTCGTAGGCGCGGTTCCACCCGGCGATCGTCCAGTCGGCGGTGATGGCGTAGGCGGGAGAGGGGCCCAGCGCGTCGAGCAGCCGCTGCACGTGGCCGGGCATGCCGTCGCCCGGGTCACCGGGGGCGGCGCCGCCGTGGCCGGTCAGCCGCAGCACGTAGCCGTGCTCGGCCGGCGTCATGCGGAGGGTGGCGGCCAGCGCGTCGACCACCTGCCGGGAGGGCCGGATGTCGCGGCCCTGCTCCAGCCACGTGTACCAGGTGGAGCTCACGCCCGAGAGCAGCGCGACCTCCTCGCGGCGCAGCCCCGGTGTGCGCCGCGCGCCCCCGGCCGGCAGTCCGGTGTCGCGCGGGTCGAGCTGGGCGCGCCGGGAGCGCAGGAAGTCGGCGAGTTCACGACGGGCGGTGGCGGACAGCGGTGCTCCTCGGTGGTGGTGGCGCTACCAGTATCAGCCGCGTCTGGGACGGCCTCCCGAACGCGCCTACCCTCGTCGTCCGTGACCACCGTGGACGAGCCCCGCACCACCGCCGACGTCAAGCCGCGCAGCCGCGAGGTGACCGACGGCATCACCCGGGCCCCGGCCCGCGCGATGCTGCGCGCCGTCGGCATGGGCGACGACGACTGGGAGAAGCCGCAGATCGGCGTCGCCTCGTCCTGGAACGAGATCACCCCCTGCAACCTCTCCCTCGACCGGCTGGCCAAGCGGGCGAAGGAGGGCGTGCACGCCGCCGGCGGGTTTCCGCTGGAGTTCGGCACGATCTCCGTCTCCGACGGCATCTCCATGGGCCACGAGGGCATGCGTGCCTCGCTGGTCAGCCGCGAGGTCATCGCCGACTCGGTGGAGACGGTCATGTTCGCCGAGCGGCTCGACGGCTCGGTGCTGCTCGCCGGCTGCGACAAGTCGCTGCCCGGGATGCTCATGGCCGCCGCGCGGCTGGACCTCGCGAGCGTCTTCCTCTACTCCGGCTCGACGCTGCCCGGGAAGCTCGGCGACCGCGACGACCTCACGATCATCGACGTCTTCGAGGCCGTCGGCGCCTGCGCCCGCGGGCTGATCACCCAGGACGAGCTGACCGCCGTCGAGCGGGCCGCCTGCCCCGGCATGGGCTCCTGCGGCGGCATGTACACCGCCAACACCATGGCCAGCGTGGCCGAGGCGCTCGGCATGGCGCTGCCCGGCAGCGCCGCCCCGCCGGCCCCCGACAGCCGCCGCGACGCGTTCGCCGTCGCCTCCGGCGAGGCCGTGGTCAACCTGCTGCGCAAGGGCATCACCGCCCGCCAGATCATGACCCGGGAGGCGTTCGAGAACGCCATCACCGTCGTCATGGCGCTCGGCGGCTCCACCAACGCCGTCCTGCACCTGCTGGCCATCGCGCACGAGGCGCAGGTCGACCTCACGCTCGACGACTTCAACCGGATCGGCGACCGCACCCCGCACCTGGCCGACGTCAAGCCCTTCGGCCGGTTCGTCATGACCGACATCGACCGCGTCGGCGGCGTCCCGGTGGTGCTGCGGGCCCTGCTCGACGCCGGCCTGCTGCACGGCGACGCGCTCACCGTGACCGGCAAGACGATGGCCGAGAACCTCGCCGAGATCGCCCCGCCGGACCTCGACGGCACGATCGTGCACGCGATGGAGAACCCCATCCACAAGACCGGGGGCCTGACCATCCTGCGCGGCTCGCTGTCGCCCGAGGGGGCAGTGGTCAAGTCGGCCGGCTTCGACGCCGAGGTCTTCGAGGGCACCGCGCGGGTCTTCGACGGCGAGCAGGGCGCCATGGACGCCGTCACCGAGGGCACGCTGCGGAGCGGCGACGTCGTCGTCATCCGCTACGAGGGGCCGCGCGGCGGCCCGGGCATGCGCGAGATGCTCGCCGTCACCGGCGCCATCAAGGGCGCGGGCCTGGGCAAGGACGTCCTGCTGCTCACCGACGGCCGCTTCTCGGGCGGGACCACCGGCCTGTGTGTCGGGCACGTCGCGCCCGAGGCCACCGACGGCGGCCCGATCGCGCTCGTCCGCGACGGCGACCGGATCCGGCTGGACCTGACCACCCGCACGCTGGACCTGCTGGTCGACGACGACGAGCTCGCCCGGCGCCGCCAGGACTGGCAGCCGCTGCCGCCGCGCTACACCACCGGGGTCCTCGGCAAGTACGCCAAGCTCGTCGGCTCCGCGGCGAACGGCGCCATCTGCGGCTGAGACCCGGGGGAGTCCCCCCGATGGGGTGAGCGGCGGCGCCCCGCGCTGTTCCGGCCCGCCCGCCGTGCCGACACCGGGACTGTGGACAGACGGACCAGGTGGCTGCTCGCGGCTGCCGTGCCCGCCGCGGCGGCGTGCGTGCTCGCCGCGCTCGTCCCGCCGCTGACCCCGCTCGGCGACGCCGTCGCCGCCCTCGCCGGGGTGGCGACGGCGGCCGTGCTGTTCGCGACGAGCCGCTCGGGCGCGGCCGGCGACCGGCCGTGGCGGCTGCTCGCCCTCGCCCCGCTGTTCCCCGTCCTCGCGCTCGCGGTGGGCGCGGTCCTGCAGCCCGAGACGGTGCTGCAGCAGGTCGTGCTGCGCTGGCTGCCCACCGTGCCCGGCTACGCCGTCACCGTCGTCGCGCTGCTGCACATGGCCGGGCGCTCCGGCCTGCGCCGCACCTGCTCGCGCACGTCGCTCGAGCTGGCGCTGTTCGGCACCGCCGCGGTCGTGGTCATGCAGCTGCTGCTGGTCGGCCCGGGCAACAGCTGGGCCGGCCTGACCGTCGGCGCCCAGCTGGTGCTCGGCGCCGCCGTCGCCGCGACCGGCGCGGTCATGGCCGCCGCGCTCACCGTCCTCGGCTCCGTGGCGGCGCACCGCCAGGGGATGGCCGCGGTGCTGCTCGGCGGCCTGGTGCTGCTGTGCCTGGGCCGCGGCGCCGCCACCTCCGCCGCGCTGCTCGGCGCGCCCCACCTCGTCGCCGCCACCCGGATCGCCGTGGTGCTCGGGCTGGCGCTGGTCGTGCTGGCCCGCCTCCGCGACGCCGCCGCCTCCTCCTCGACCGCCGCCTCCAGCGGCCGCGCCGTCCAGCTCCGCTCGGTCCTGCCCCAGCTCGCGCTCGTCGCCGTGGTCGGCGTCGTCGTCGGCCCGCTCGCGTTCGGCGTCCGGCCCAGCCGGGTCACCCTCGCCGGCGCGCTGCTGTGCGTGGCCCTGTCGGCGGCGCACCGCTGGGTCACCGCCCGCGAGGACCACCAGCGCGGCGCCCGCCTGCGCTCGGACGAGGCGTACTTCCGCAAGCTCCTGCAGTCCACCCGCGAGGCCGTGCTCGTCCTCGACCGCCGGCTGCGCGTCGGCTGGTCCTCCGCGGCGCTGGCCGACCTGCTGGGCACCACGCCCGCCGAGCTGGCCGGCCGCGACCTGCTCACCGGCGGCACCGCCCGCCCCGGCACCGTCGACCCCGCCGACGCCGCCGCGCTGCGCCGGCTGCTCGCCGGCCCCGCCGGGGTGCCCGGCCTGCTGACCCTCCGCGTCCGCAGCGCCGACGGCGGCACCCGGCACCTGGAGGCCAGCGTCGCCGACCTGCGCGACGAGGCCGCGGTCGGCTCCGTCGTGCTGCACTGCCGGGACGTGACCGAGCGCGAGGCCCGCGAGCGCGCCCTCGCCGAGGTCGCCTACACCGACGCCCTCACCGGCCTGCCCAACCGGGCCGGCTGGGAGGCCGCGCTGACCGGCACGGGCGCCGGCCACGCGGTGCTGCTCGTCGACGTCCGCGGGCTCGACGACGTCCGCGAGCACGCCGGCCGCGACACCGTGACCGCCGTCCTGGTCGAGCTCGGCCGCCGGCTGCGCGCCACCACCCGCGGCGAGGAGGTCGTGGCCCGCACCGTGGGCGGCACCTTCGGCATCCTCGCCGAGGGCGACGCCGACACCGCCGCCCTGCTCGCCGACCGCTGCCTCGCCGCGCTCGAGCAGCCGGTGACCACGCCCGCGGGCGTCTTCGACCTCACCGCCGACGTCGGCGTCGTCGTCGCCGAGGACGGCCTCGACGTCGCCGGTCTGACCGCGCGGGCCGAGCTCGCCGTCGCCGCCGCGCGCACCTCAGGGCGGGCCCGGGCCACCGTGTGGACCCCGGAGCTCGGCGCGGCCGCGGCCCGCCGCGACCGGCTGCGCGAGGACGTCGCCGGCGCCGCCGCACGCGGGGAGCTGTGGCTGGCGTTCCAGCCGATCGTGTCGATGGGGGAGCAGCGGGTGACCGGCGTCGAGGCGCTGCTGCGCTGGCGGCACCCCGAGCTCGGCGAGGTCCCGCCGCGGGAGTTCGTGCCCGTCGCCGAACGGGCCGGCGTCATCGCCGAGCTGCAGCGCTGGGCCCTCCGGGAGGCCACCACCACCGTCGCCGGGCTGCCCGCCGTCGACGGCGTCCCGCTGCGGCTGGGCGTCAACATCTCCGCCGCGCACGTCGCCGCCCGCACCCTGGTCGACGACGTCGCGGGCGCGCTGCGCTACTCCGGCCTCGGGCCCGAGCGGCTGGTCCTCGAGATCACCGAGGCCACCGTGCGCGCGGCCGGCACCGCCGTCGACGGCGACATCGCCGCGCTGCGCCTCATGGGCGTGCACGTCGCCCTCGACGACTTCGGCACCGGCTCCTCGTCGCTGCTGCACCTGACCCGCCTGCCCATCGACGTCGTCAAGCTCGACCGCGCGTTCGTCTCCCGCGTCGACCGCGACCGGGACAGCCGGGCGCTGTGCGAGTCGATGGTCACCATCGGCCGCTCGCTGGGTCTCGACGTCGTGGCCGAGGGTGTGGAGACGCCGGCCCAGCTCGGCGTGCTGCGCGGTCTCGGCGTCGGCTTCGCGCAGGGCTTCCTGCTCGCCCGCCCGCTGCCGGCCGCCGACCTGGCGCAGGTGCTGCGCGAGAACGCCGGCGCGTTGTGGCCGGGGCTGGTCGGCTCCTCGGCCGGCCCGGCCGCGACCCTGATCGCCGGGGAGACCGTCGACTCCTCCGTCCTGCGGGAGGCGTCCGGTGCCTGACGCCGCCACCCGCGCCGTCGTCGTCCTGCTCGCCGTCCTCGGGGCCGGCACCACCGCGCTGCAGCTGTCCGGGGCGGAGGCGGCCGCCCGGCTCGTCCCGGCCGCGCTCGCGCTCGGCTCCGGTGCGGCCGCCGCCGTGCTGGCCCGCCGCGCCGCCCGCCTGCCCCGCACCGCCCGCCGGCCCTGGCAGGCGCTCGCGGCCGCCGGCGCGCTGCTCGCGCTCGGTCAGGTGCTCGCCCTGGCCCGGCCGGACCGCGACCTCCGCGCGGGCGGGGTCGAGGACCTGCCCGCCCTGCTCGCCGTCCCGGTCGCGGTGTCGGCCGCCGTGCTGCTCCTGCCACCGCGGGCCGAGCGCCGGCTGGGCACCCGCGTGGTGCTCGACGGCCTCGTCGTCACCATCGCCGTCGCGCTGCTGGGCGACGTCCTGCTCGCCGACCTGCTGGCCGCCGTCCGCGGCCCCGCCGAGGGCCTGATCGCCGTCGGCTACCCGCTGGTCGGCGCCGTCCTGTGCGGCATCGGCCTGGTCACCCTCACCGCGGTGTCGGAGGACCGCCGCCGCGCCGCCGGCTGGCTGCTCGCCTCCTTCGTGGCGATGGCGGTGGTCGCCCTGGGCGGCGCGGCCGGCCGCACGGCCGAGGACGCCGCACCGGTCGCCGGGGTGGTCACCGTGCTCGCGTGGCTCGCCATGCTCGGCACCGCCCTGGGCGCGGCCGCCGCCGACCGTCCCGCGCCGGCCGCCGACTTCCCGCCGGGGTCGCGGCGGGCGCTGCCCCTGCGCGGGGGCGTGCTCGCCCACGGCGCCGCCACCGCCGCCCTGGTCGGGCTGACCGCCGGCGTCGTCGCGGGGCGGCCGCTGCACGCCGCCGAGGCCGGCGCCGCCACCGTCCTGCTCCTGCTGGCCGCGGTCCGCACCCTGTCCTGGGTGCTCGACGCCGCCCGGCTCACCCGCCGCCTCGAGCGCACCGAGGGCTGGTTCCGCGCGCTGGTGCACAGCGGCGACGCCGTCACCGTCGAGCTCGACGCCGCCGGGCGGGTGACCTCGGCGACCGGCGCGGTCGAGGCCCAGCTCGGCCGCCCCGAGGAGGACCTCCGCGGCCGCCTGCTCGTCGGGCTGCTGCACGAGCAGGACCGCGACCTCGTCGTCCGGGTCGCCGCGGCCCTGCGCGACGGCGCCCCCGACGGCCTGCCCGCCACCGGCCGGCTGCGCACCGCCGACGGCGCGTGGCGCGAGGTCGAGGTGTCCGGCGCCGCCCGCACCGGCGGCCGCCGCACCGGCGACGGGCTGGTGCTGCACCTGCGCGACGTCACCGAGCGCCGCGCCAGCCACCGCGAGCTCGAGCGGCTGGCCTACACCGACTCGCTCACCGGCCTGCCCAACCGCGCCCGGTTCATGGCCGCCCTCGACGGCGCCCTCGCCCGCGCCGGCCGCGGCGCCCGGGCCTGCGTGCTGCTCGTCGACCTCGACGGGTTCAAGGCGGTCAACGACCTCGCCGGCCACGACGCCGGCGACCGGCTGCTGGTCGAGGTCGCGGCCGCGCTGCGCGCCGAGGCGCGCGGCACCGACCTGGTGGCCCGGCTCGGCGGCGACGAGTTCGCCCTCGTCGTCGACGGCGGCCCCGACGAGGCCCTCGCCCTGGCCGAGCGGCTGGTCGCGACGCTCGACCGCACCAGCCGGCACGCCGCGCCGGGGGAGCCGGAGACCGCGGGCCCCGTGCTGCGGGTGTCGGCCAGCGTCGGCGTCACCGAGGTGCTGTCCGGCGCGGACGCCTCGGCCACCGTGCGGGAGGCCGACCTCGCGCTGCGCACCGTCAAGGCGCAGGGCAAGAACGGCGTCCGGGCGTCGGGGGAGGCCCTCGTCGAGGAGTCCGCCCGCCGCAGCCGGCTGGCCCGCGACCTGCCCGGCGCGATCGCCCGCGGCGAGCTGCGGCTGGTCTACCAGCCGGTCGCCGGCGCGGAGGAGCGGCGCGTCCTCGGCGTCGAGGCGCTGGTGCGCTGGGACCACCCCGGGCTCGGCCCCGTGCCGCCGGAGGAGTTCATCGGCCTGGCCGAGGACGACGGGCTCATCGTGCCGCTGCAGCGCTGGGTGCTCGCCACCGCCACCGCCGAGCACGCGCGCCTCGTCGCCGGCGGCCGCGACCTCAAGCTCGGCGTCAACATCTCCGTGCGCCACCTGCAGGCCCGCTGCCTGGTCGAGGACGTCACCCGCGCGCTGGAGAGCTCCGGGCTGCCGGCGCACCTGCTCATGGTCGAGGTGACCGAGAGCGTCCTCATGGACGACGACGAGCGGCTGCTGGCCGAGCTCGCCGAGCTGTCCGCGCTGGGCTGCGTGGTCTCCCTCGACGACTTCGGCAAGGGCTACTCGTCGCTGGCCTACCTCGCCCGGCTGCCCGTCCAGGTGCTCAAGATGGACCGCGGCTTCGTCTCCGGCATCGACACCGACCCACGCGTGGCCGCCCTCGTCGGCAGCGTCGTCGACCTCGGCCGCACGCTCGGCATGGACGTCGTCGCCGAGGGCGTGGAGACCCGCGCCCAGCTGGAGGTGCTCACCGCGCTGGGCTGCCGCTTCCTGCAGGGCTGGCACATCGGCCGGCCGGTGCCCGCAGCGGACCTGGCCGACCGGGTCGACGGGTTCGACCCGGCACTGGTCGGCGGTCCCGGGGTGGTCGCCGTCCCGTAGCGGGCCGCCGTCCCAGGTTCCGCTCGACACGGTCCCACGGTGTGGGACGGGCTGGTTGACGTCCCGACGGCGGAGGCGCACAGTGTGGTCGTGCCCTCCGCCTGCCTGCTCCTCGTACTCGCCTAGCGCGCCGGTCGCCCGACCGACGCGCTGACCCCTCCGTGCCCGTGGCACGAGGGGTTTTTTGTTGCCCGAGCAGGCACCCGACCGCACCCTCCCCGCACGTCCGGCCCAGGAGACGCCCCCCATGACCACGACCCCGAGCGAGTCCGCCACCCGAGAGGCCGCCGAGGCGCTCACCGGTGTCGAGACGACGGCCCGCTCGACCGCCGAGTCCGCCGCCCTCCCCGCGACCGGCATCACCGGCGCCCAGAGCCTGGTCCGCTCGCTCGAGGCGGTCGGCGTCGACGTGGTGTTCGGCATCCCCGGCGGGGCGATCCTGCCGGCCTACGACCCGCTGTTCGACTCCCGCGTGCGCCACGTCCTGGTCCGCCACGAGCAGGGCGCCGGCCACGCCGCCACGGGGTACGCGCAGGCCACCGGCCGGGTCGGCGTCTGCATGGCCACCTCCGGCCCGGGCGCGACCAACCTGGTCACCCCGCTCGCCGACGCCTACATGGACTCGGTCCCGATCGTCGCGATCACCGGGCAGGTGCCCAGCGCCGCGATCGGCACCGACGCCTTCCAGGAGGCCGACATCCGCGGCATCACGATGCCGATCACCAAGCACAACTTCCTGGTCACCGACCCCGCCGAGATCCCGCAGCGGATCGCCGAGGCCTTCCACCTCGCCGCCACCGGCCGCCCCGGCCCGGTCCTGGTCGACATCCCCAAGGACGTGCTGCAGGCCCGCACCGACTTCGCCTGGCCGCCGCGGCTGGACCTGCCCGGCTACAAGCCGACCACCCGTCCGCACGGCAAGCAGGTCCGCGAGGCCGCCGCGCTGATCGCCGGCGCTCGCCGCCCGGTCCTCTACGTCGGCGGCGGCGTGCTCAAGGCCTCCGCCACCGCCGAGCTCGCCGAGCTGGCCGAGCTCACCGGCGCGCCCGTCGTCACCACGCTCATGGCCCGCGGCGCCTTCCCCGACAGCTCGCCGCAGCACCTGGGCATGCCGGGCATGCACGGCACCGTCGCCGCGGTCACCGCACTGCAGAAGGCCGACGTCCTCGTCGCCCTCGGCGCCCGCTTCGACGACCGCGTCACCGGGCAGCTGTCGACCTTCGCGCCCGGCGCCCTGGTCGTGCACGCCGACATCGACCCGGCCGAGATCGGCAAGAACCGCAAGGCCGACGTGCCGATCGTCGGCGACGCGAAGGAGACGATCGCCGAGCTGGTGACCGCCCTGCGCGCCGAGCACGAGGCCGGCCGCCGCGCCGACCTCACCGCCTGGTGGGCCCAGCTCGACGACTGGCGCCACCGCTACCCGCTGGGCTACGACCGGCCCGAGGACGGCTCGCTGTCGCCGCAGTACGTCATCGAGCGGCTCGGCGCGATCGCCGGCCCCGACGCGATCTACACCTCCGGCGTCGGCCAGCACCAGATGTGGGCCGCGCAGTTCATCCGCTACGAGAAGCCGGGCACCTGGCTCAACAGCGGCGGCGCCGGGACGATGGGCTACGCCGTGCCCGCGGCGATGGGCGCCAAGTACGGCTGCCCCGACACCACGGTGTGGGCGATCGACGGCGACGGCTGCTTCCAGATGACCAACCAGGAGCTCGCCACCTGCGCGATCGAGGGCATCCCGATCAAGGTCGCCGTCATCAACAACGGCAACCTCGGCATGGTCCGGCAGTGGCAGACCCTCTTCTACGAGGGCCGCTACTCCAACACGAGGCTGCACGCGCGCAACGCCGACGGCACGCCCAAGCCGGTGCGCATCCCCGACTTCGTCGCGCTCGCCGAGGCGCTCGGCTGCGTCGGCCTGCGCTGCGAGACCGAGGCCGACGTCGACGCCGTCATCGAGAAGGCCATGGCGATCACCGACGCCCCCGTCGTCATCGACTTCGTCGTCGGCGCCGACGCCCAGGTGTGGCCGATGGTCGCCGCGGGCGCCAGCAACGACGACATCCTGGCCGCGCGCGACCTGCGCCCGGTCTTCGGCGAGAACCAGGTCTGAGGGGACGACGCAGAGATGACCCGCCACACCCTGTCGGTCCTCGTCGAGAACAAGTCCGGTGTCCTGGCCCGCGTCTCGGCGCTGTTCAGCCGGCGCGCGTTCAACATCGAGTCGCTCGCCGTGGGCCCGACCGAGAACCCCGACCTGTCCCGCATGACGATCGTCGTCGACGCGGAGTCCGCCCCGCTGGAGCAGGTGACCAAGCAACTGAACAAGCTGGTCGAGGTCATCAAGATCGTGGAGCTCGACGGCGGCGCCGCCGTCCAGCGCGAGCTGCTGCTGGTCAAGGTCCGCGCGCCGCTGGCCGAGCGGACCACCGTGCTGCAGACCGCGGAGCTCTTCCGCGCCCGCGTCGTCGACGTCAACACCGACACGGTGACCCTCGAGGCCACCGGGACCCCCGACAAGCTGCAGGCCCTGCTCGCGGTCCTCGCCCCGCTCGGCATCAAGGAGATGGCCCAGTCGGGCACCGTCGCCCTGGGCCGCGGACCGCGCTCGATGAGCGGCGCCGGTACCTTGCGGCCGGTCGACCGCACCGCCTGATCCCCAGACCCCCTCAGAGAACCGACCGAAGGAGCACCACCGCATGGCCGCCGAGATCTTCTACGACGACGACGCCGACCTGTCGATCATCCAGGGGCGCACCGTCGCCGTCATCGGCTACGGCAGCCAGGGGCACGCGCACGCCCTCTCGCTGCGCGACTCGGGGGTCGACGTCCGGGTGGGCCTGCCCGAGGGCTCGAAGAGCCGGGCCAAGGCCGAGGCCGAGGGCCTGCGGGTCGTCACCCCGTCCGAGGCGGCCGCCGAGGCCGACCTGGTGATGGTCCTGGCGCCCGACCACGTGCAGCGGACCCTCTACACCGAGTCGATCGAGCCCAACCTGCAGGACGGCGACGCGCTGTTCTTCGGCCACGGCTTCAACATCCGGTTCGGCTACGTGAAGCCCCCGGCCGGCGTCGACGTCGCGATGGTCGCTCCCAAGGGCCCCGGCCACCTCGTGCGCCGCGAGTTCGAGAACGGCAAGGGCGTGCCCTGCCTGGTCGCCGTCGAGCAGGACGCCAGCGGGCAGGCCCTGCAGCTCGCGCTGTCCTACGCGAAGGCCATCGGCGGCAGCCGCGCCGGCGTCATCAAGACGACGTTCGCCGAGGAGACCGAGACCGACCTGTTCGGCGAGCAGGCCGTCCTGTGCGGCGGCGCGAGCGCGCTGATCACCGCCGGGTTCGAGACGCTGACCGAGGCCGGCTACCAGCCCGAGATCGCGTACTTCGAGTGCCTGCACGAGCTCAAGCTGATCGTCGACCTCATGTACGAGGGCGGCATCGCCAAGCAGCGCTGGTCGGTGTCGGACACCGCCGAGTACGGCGACTACACCTCCGGCCCGAAGGTCATCGACGCCCGCGTCAAGGAGTCGATGAAGGAGGTCCTCGCCGCGATCACGGACGGCTCCTGGGCCGCCGCCTTTATCGCCGACCAGGACGCCGGCGCGCCGGACTTCAAGCGCCGCCGCGCCGAGGCCGAGGCGCACCCGATCGAGGAGACCGGCCGCAAGCTGCGCGGCCTGATGAGCTGGGTGTCCAGCGCCGACGACTACGCCGGTACCGCCGCCCGCTCGTAGCGTCCGCACACGCGAACGGCCCCCGCTGCCCGATGGCAGCGGGGGCCGTTCGCGTGCGTGCGGGGATCAGTAGCTGATGCCGCGCGAGGCGTAGTACTGCCGGGCCTGCGGCTGGCGCAGCAGCGCCACGACGACGACCGGCAGGATGAACCCGAGCAGGCCGTTGGCCGCCGAGGCGCCGTCGCTGATCAGCGACAGGAGCAGCGAGATCACGTTGATCCCGATGGCCACGTAGCTGATGAGCAGCAGCAGCCGCGGCGACTTGCCCTGCAGCGTCTGGATGCCGCCGACGAGCAGGCCGATCGACAGCGCGGTCGACAGGAGCACGAGCAGCCCCACCAGCGCGTTGATCTGGAAGGCCAGCGACAGGCTGATGATCCCGAACAGCGTGCCGAGGCCGCCCCAGACGATGCCGACGACCGCGGCGCCGGTGACGACGCCCGGGCGCTTGCCGGCCGGCGCGCCGTAGGGGGAGGGGCCGCCGAAGCCGCCCGGCTGCTGGCCGTACGGCTGCGGCTGGCCGTAGGGCTGCTGGCCGTACGGCTGCTGCTGGCCGTAGCCGGGCTGCTGGCCGTAGGGCGGCTGACCCGGCGCGGGCTGGCCCCCGTAGGGGGAGTCCTTGTCGAAGCTGGGGCCTGTCATGGGGGTTCCTTCCGGGAGGGCCGGCGCGCCGGGTCGGCGGTCGACGGCGCAGTGTAGGGGCCGGCGGCGGCCCGGGTCGTCGCCCGGGCGGGGGATCGGTGCAGGTCAGACGCGGGGAGGTCAGGCGCGGGGCCGGGTGAGGAACTCCCGCGACGCCGGCCGGTTGAGCAGCACGACGACGCCCGCGCCGGCCGCCGCCAGGACCAGCGGCCACACGGCGAGGGTGCCGTCCATGACCGAGGTGACGACCCCCAGCAGCGACAGGGCGGCGACCGCCAGGCCGCCGGCCGCGAGCAGGCGGCCGCCCCGCCCGGTCAGCGCCTGCACGCCGCCCGCCACGCACAGCACGGTGATGCCGAGCCACACGGCCGCGATCGCGGCGAGGACGCCGTCGGCCCGGGCCGCCGAGAACAGCAGCGCCGCGTACAGCAGCGCCCAGAGGCCGAGCAGGAAGCCGAGCAGCGTCGCGACGAGCAGCGGGGCCGGGCGCGGGACGGGGCGCCCGCCGCGCCCCGGCCCGTCCCCACCCGGCGCACCCGAGGACATCGTCAGCGGCCGCGCCGGGCGCGGTGCGCGGCGAAGAACGCGGCGGCCGGCTTCAGCGACAGCAGGACGACGATCGCCAGCGCGGCGAGGAAGAACAGCAGGCTGGTGATGATCCCGCCGGCCCCCGCGGTGTCGGCGTCCGACAGGTTGCCGATGAAGCCGAGCAGGGTGAAGGCCAGCGCGATGGAGCCGCCGACGAGCAGCATGACCCGGCTGCGGCCGGACAGCGCCCACACCGAGCCCCAGATCATGACGACGGTCCAGATCAGCACCACCAGGCCGAAGACCAGGATCACCCCGCCGACCGCGCCGGCGACGGCGCCGAAGCCGGGGATCTCGTCGTTCAGCCCGCCGCCGGCGCCGCTGGCCACGGCCCCGGCGAAGAGGAGCAGGAAGCTCAGCAGCACGCCGATGGCGCCGAAGACGAAGCCGAGGACCGCCGCCGTCACCACGCCGCCGGGCTTGGCCGGCACCGCGCCGGCGCCGTACTGCTGGGCGTAGCCGTACTGGCCGTACTGCGGGTCCTGGCCGTACTGCCCGTACTGCTGGGGCTGCTGGCCGTACCCCTGCTGCCCGTAACCCTGCTGGCCGTACTGCTGCCCGTACTGCTGCCCGTACTGCTGGGGCTGTTGGCCGTACCCCTGCTGGCCGTACTGCTGGCCGTAGGGCTGGGTCTGGCCGTAGCCCTGCTGGCCCTGCTGCTGGCCGTACGGCTGGCCCTGGGGCTGCCCGCCGTACGGGCCCGCCTGCTGGGGGTCCTGGGAGCCGCCCTGGCCGGAGGCCGAGGCCCCGCCGCTGTCCTTGCTGAAGTCGGTCATGGTCTCCTCCGGGTCGCCGGCTGGTGCCGGCTGGTCGCGGCCAGGATGCGGGGCACCCCTACCCACATCAAGCGAGCCACCCGGCGGGGGCCGGTGCTGGGGCCCGTGGGGCGCCGCGTGCCCGCCCCGTGACCCCGCCCCGTGACCTGCGCGTCCCTAGGCTGTACCCCCGTGAACCGGAGCGCGCCCGTCGTCCTGATCGCCGAGCAGCTGGCGCCGAGCGTCCTGGAGGTGCTCGGCTCCGACGTGGAGGTCCGCCACGTCGACGGCGCCGACCGCGCGGCCCTGCTGCCGGCCCTCGCCGACGCGGCCGCGGTGCTGGTCCGCAGCGCGACGCGCATCGACGCCGAGGCCCTCGCCGCCGCCCCGGAGCTCAAGGTCGTCGCCCGCGCCGGCATCGGCCTGGACAACGTCGACGTCGCCGCGGCCACCGAGCGCGGCGTCCTGGTGGTCAACGCCCCGACGTCGAACATCGTGAGCGCGGCCGAGCACGCCGTCGCGCTGCTGCTGGCCGCCGCCCGGCAGATCCCGGCCGCCGACGCGTCGCTGCGCGAGGGCCGGTGGGCGCGGTCGCGGTTCACGGGCGTCGAGGTCAGCGGGAAGGTCGTCGGCGTCGTCGGGCTGGGCCGCATCGGCCAGCTCGTCGCGCAGCGGCTGGCCGCCTTCGGCACCACGCTGATCGCCTACGACCCCTACATCCAGCCCGGCCGCGCCGCGCAGCTCGGCGTCCGGATGGTGTCGCTGGAGGAGCTGCTCCGCGAGGCCGACTTCATCACCGTCCACCTGCCGAGGACCCCGGAGACCCTCGGACTCATCGGCGCCGAGCAGCTGGCCACCACCAAGCGCGGGGTGATCGTCGTCAACGCCGCCCGCGGCGGGCTGGTCGACGAGGCGGCGCTCGCTGACGCCCTGCGCTCGGGCCAGGTCGCCGCCGCCGGCATCGACGTGTTCGCCACCGAGCCCACCACCGACAGCCCGCTGTTCGGCCTGCCCACCACCGTCGTCACCCCGCACCTGGGCGCCTCCACCACGGAGGCGCAGGACAAGGCCGGCACCGCCGTCGCCCACTCGGTCCGCCTGGCACTGCAGGGCGAGTTCGTGCCCGACGCGGTCAACGTGCAGGCCGGCGGCGTCGTCGCCGAGGACGTGCGCCCCGGCCTGCCGCTGGCCGAGCGGCTGGGCACGGTCTTCACCGCCGTCGCCGGCGGGCTCGCGCAGTCCCTGACCGTCGACGTGCGCGGCAAGCTCGCCGAGTTCGACGACTCGGTGCTGCAGCTGGCCGTGCTCAAGGGCGTCTTCGCCGACGTCGTCGAGGAGCAGGTCACCTACGTCAACGCGCCGCTGCTGGCCGGGCAGCGCGGCCTGGAGGTGGCGCTGACCAGCGACGTCGAGAGCCCCGACTACCGCAACCTCGTCCGGGTGCGCGGGGCGATGGCCGACGGCCGCGAGGTGTGCGTCTCGGGCACCCTGTTCGGCAAGAACCAGGTGCCCAAGCTGGTCGAGGTCGACGGCTTCGACATGGACCTCGACCTGTCCGGGCACCTGTTGTTCTTCGTCTACACCGACCGGCCCGGCGTCGTCGGCACCGTCGGCGCGGCGCTGGGGGAGGCCGGGGTCAACATCGCCGGCGCCCAGGTCAGCCGCACCACGCGCGGCGGCGAGGCGCTCATGGCCGTCGTCGTCGACAGCCCGGTCGCCCCCGAGCTGCTGGCCGACATCGCCGGCCGCATCGGAGCGCGCGAGGCCCGCTCCGCCGACCTCGACCCCCGCTGACCTAGGGTCCTCGCCATGCGCCTGGCTGTGATCGCGGGAGACGGCATCGGCCCGGAGGTCGTCTCCGAGGGCCTCAAGGTCCTCGGGGCGGTCGCCCCCGGCCTCGAGACGACGCCCTACGACCTGGGCGCCGCCCGCTGGCAGCGCACCGGCGAGCTGCTGCCCGACAGCGTGCTCGACGAGCTGCGCGGGCACGACGCCATCCTGCTCGGCGCCATCGGCGACCCCAGCGTGCCGCCGGGCATCCTCGAGCGCGGGCTGCTGCTGCGGCTGCGCTTCGAGCTCGACCACCACGTCAACCTGCGGCCGGCCAAGCTCTACGACGGCGTCCGCAGCCCGCTGGCCGAGCCCGGCGAGATCGACATGCTGTGCGTGCGCGAGGGCACCGAGGGCCCCTACGTGGGCAACGGCGGCGTGCTGCGCCGCGACACCCCGCACGAGGTGGCCACCGAGGTGAGCCTCAACACCGCGTTCGGCGTCGAGCGGGTGGTCCGCTACGCCTTCGAGCGCGCCACGGCCCGGCCGCGCCGGCACCTCACGCTCATCCACAAGACCAACGTCCTCACCCACGCCGGGTCGCTGTGGTCGCGGACCGTCGAGGAGGTGGCCGCCGAGTTCCCCGAGGTCACCGTCGCCTACCAGCACGTCGACGCCGCGTCGATGTTCTTCATCACCGACCCGGGCCGCTACGACGTCATCGTGACCGACAACCTCTTCGGCGACATCGTCACCGACGTCGCCGCCGCGGTCACCGGCGGCATCGGCCTCGCCGCCAGCGGCAACCTCGACGCCTCGGGCACCAACCCGTCGATGTTCGAGCCGGTGCACGGCTCCGCGCCCGACATCGCCGGGCAGGGCATCGCCGACCCGACGGCGACCGTGCTGTCGGTGGGCCTGCTGCTCGACCACCTCGGCCACGCCGACCTCGCCCGCAAGGTGAACGCCGCCGTCGCCTTCGACCTGTCCACCCGCGACCCGCGCGCCCAGGTGCGCACCGCGGAGGTCGGCGACCGGCTCGCCGCCCTCGCGGGAGGCTGACGGGGCTGAGCGGCGCGTCGCCGCGGGGTTAGACTCCGCGGCGATGCACGTCCCCGGCACCACCCTCATCATCGTCTAGCGCGCGGTCAGCACCCCCGACCGCGCGCCGACCTCCCGTTCCCGGGGGGTCTTCTTCGTGTGAGGGGCCTGATCGGCGTCGAACCCCCGGGAGAGCCCGTGGCCACCGACCTCGGCACCGACCTGCACGTCTTCGACACGACGCTCCGCGACGGCGCCCAGCGCGAGGGGATCAGCTTCTCCGTCGCGGACAAACTCGCCGTCGCGCGGCTGCTCGACGAGATCGGCGTCGGCTACATCGAGGGCGGCTGGCCGGGGGCGCTGCCCAAGGACACCGAGTTCTTCGCCCGCGCGCGCACCGAGCTCAAGCTGCGGCACGCGGTGCTCGTGGCGTTCGGCGCCACCCGCAAGGCCGGCGTCCGGGTGGAGGACGACCCGCAGGTCAGGGCCCTGCTCGATGCGGAGACGCCGGTGGTCTGCCTGGTCGCGAAGTCCGACGTCCGGCACGTCCGCGACGCGCTGCGCACCACGCTCGAGGAGAACCTCGCGATGGTCGCCGACACCGTGGCCCACCTGGTCGCGCACGGCCGGCGGGTGTTCGTCGACTGTGAGCACTTCTTCGACGGCTACGCCGCCGACCCCGACTACGGCGTCGCGGTGCTGCGCGCGGCGTTCGGCGCGGGCGCGGAGGTCGGCGTCCTGTGCGACACCAACGGCGGCATGCTGCCGATGGGCGTGGGCCGGGTCGTGGCCGACGTGCGCTCGCGGGTCGAGGGGCGGCTGGGCATCCACTGCCAGGACGACACCGGCTGCGCGGTCGCCAACTCGCTGGCCGCCGTCGAGGCCGGCGTGACGCACGTCCAGGGCACCGCCAACGGCTACGGCGAGCGGGCGGGCAACGCCGACACGTTCGCGCTCGTGGCCAACCTGGTGACCAAGATGGGCTTGCCCGTGGTGCCCGCGGAGTGCCTGGCCGAGCTCCAGCGGGTCAGCCACGCGATCGCCGAGCTCGCGAACATCGCGCCCGACGACCACCAGCCCTTCGTCGGGGCGTCGGCGTTCGCGCACAAGGCCGGCCTGCACGCCAGCGCGATCAAGGTCAGCCCCGAGCTCTACAACCACCTCGACCCGGCCGTCGTCGGCAACGACATGCGCATCCTGGTCACCGAGATGGCCGGCCGGGCGTCGGTCGAGCTCAAGGGCCGCGAACTCGGCGTCGACCTCGACGGGCACGCCGACGTCGTGGGCCGCGTCGTCGACCGGGTGAAGGTGCTGGAGGCCGACGGCTGGTCGTTCGAGGCGGCCGACGCCTCCTTCGAGCTGCTGCTGCGCTCCCAGCTCCCGGGTGCGCCCGCGCCGCTGTTCCGGCTGGAGAGCTACCGGACGACGGTCGAGCACTGGGGCAACGGCGTGGTCGTCAGCGAGGCGACGGTGAAGGTGCACCTGCCCAACGACGACGGCAGCAGCGAGCGGGTCATCAGCACCGCCGAGGGCAACGGCCCGGTCAACGCGCTGGACAACGCGCTGCGCCAGGCGCTGGTCGGCCGCCACCCGGGCCTCGCCGACGTCTCGCTGGCCGACTACAAGGTCCGCATCCTCGGGTGGAAGGGCGGCACCAGCGCCACCACCCGGGTACTGGTCGACACCACCGACGGCGTGGGGGAGTGGACCACCGTCGGCGTCCACGACAACATCGTCGAGGCCTCCTGGCACGCGCTGGTCGACGCGCTCACCTACGCCGTCCACTGCCGGTAGGCGCGTCGCTGCCCGACAGCGTGCGCCGAGGTGCGGCCCCGGCGCGCTCGACCGCACCTCCGCGCACGGTGTCGCCGTCCGTCCACAGATCCGGTGGGGATGCGACCGTCGGCGTGACCGGCCCGCAGGGTCACGGGCATGGACGTGGACCTCGTCGTCGGCCCGGAGGGCTGGGCCACCCGCGCGGAGCTGCTCCGGCACATCAGCGCACGGACCCTGTCCACCTGGGTCACCGGGAGCCGCCTCGTGCGCCTGGCGCCCGGGGTCCTGGCCACCCCCGCCGCGGCGCAGCGGTGGCGGGTGCGGGTGGCCGCGGCTCTGGCCGGACGCGGTGCCGTCGCCAGCCACGGGACGGCGCTGGCGCTGTGGGAGCTCCTCGCGCCGCCGCCCGGCCCCGTGCACGTGACGGTCGCGGACGGCCGCAGCGCGCGCGGGCCGTCCGGTGTGGTGGTGCACCGGAACGCGGCGGCGGTCGCCGACCGGCGCCGGGCGGGCGGCCTCCCGGTGACGTCGGTCGAGCGGGCCGTCGTCGACTCCTGGGGCGCCGGCCCGCCGACGCGCACCGACGTCCGCGCCGCCGCGATCACCGCCGTCCGGCAGCGGCTCTGCCGGCCCGCCGACCTGGCGTACGAGCTGGAGCGGAGCACCCGGCTGCGGGGGCGGGCCGAGCTCGCGGCGCTGGTCGGCTTGCTGGCCGACGGCTGCCGCAGCGAGCTGGAGATCTGGGGCTGCCTCCAGGTGCTCCGGGCGCCGGGCATGCCGCCGTTCACGCAGCAGCGCCGGCTCACGGTGGGCGGCGCGACCTTCTTCCTGGACGCCGCCTACGACGACGCGCTGCTCGCGGTGGAGATGGACGGCGCCGCCTGGCACGGCTCGAGGGACCGGCGCGAGTCCGACATCCGCCGCGACTCGCTCGTCGCGACCGCCGGCTGGCAGACCCTGCGCTACGGCTACCGCCGGCTCACGACCGCTCCCGACGAGTGCCGGCGCGACGTCCTGGCGGTGTACCGGGCCCGGCGGCGGCTGCTGGGCGGCGACGGCGTGCGCTGACGTGCACCCATCGCGGTCCGTGCTGCACCTCCGCGCACGCTGTCGCCCGTCGGCGGGTCAGCTCCTCGGCTGGACCTCGCCCATGGGGCCGAAGCCGGGCACCGACGGCTCGTCGACGTAGATGATCTGCGGCTGCTCGGCCACCAGGTCCGACATCCAGTCGAAGGCGGCCTTCGCGTGCGGGGTGGCCACGTGCGAGGCGCCGGCGTCGGAGTCCCGGAAGCCCTCGATGCAGACGAAGGTGTTCGGGTCGAGCACGCTGCGCGACCACTCGAAGAACAGGCTGCCCTCCTCGGCGTTCACCGCCGCGGCGTACTCGTCGGCCTTGGCGCGGAACTCGTCGATCCGGTCCGGCCGGACGGGGAACTTGATGACGATCAGGATCACGGGACTCTCCTCGGTGTCACAGCGGGTCGAGACGGCGGCGCAGCAGGCAGAACGGGTTGCCCTCCGGGTCGGCGAGCACGTGCCAGGACTCCTCGCCGGTCTGGCCGACGTCGGCGCGCGTGGCGCCGAGGTCGAGCAGCCGCTGCAGCTCGGCGTCCTGGTCGCGGTCGGTGGCGTTGACGTCGAGGTGCAGCCGCGGCTTGGCGGGCTCCCAGTGCTCCACCGGGGTGAAGACCAGCGTGGGCGCCGGGCCGCCGAAGCCGGCCTCCGGGCCGATCTCCACGGCGCCGTCCTCGTCGCGCCCGAGCACCCGGTAGCCGAGCACCTGCGCCCACCAGGCGGCGAGCGCCTCGGGGTCCCGGCTGTCGACGACGATCTCGCTCAGGCGGCAGGCCACACCGGTCACCGTAGGGCGGGCGGCGGGCGCGCGCGGGGTCAGTAGCCTCGACCCCGTGCGCATCGTCCGCTTCGCCTCGCCCTCGGGCATGTCCTTCGGAGTCCTCGACGGCGACGGCCAGGTCGCCCAGATCGAGGGCCACCCGTTCGGCACGATCTCCTTCACCGGCCAGCGCTTCGCCCAGGCCGACGTCCGGCTGCTCTCGCCGATCCTGCCGAGCAAGGTCGTCTGCGTCGGCAAGAACTACGCCGACCACGTGAAGGAGATGAACACCGGCGACGCCCCCGAGCGCCCGCTGCTGTTCCTCAAGCCCTCGACGTCGGTGATCGGCCCCGGCGACGCCATCCGCATCCCGGCCGGCAGCACCAACGTGCACCACGAGGTCGAGCTCGCCGTCGTCATCGGCGCCCGCGGCGCCCGCAACCTCACCCCGGAGCAGGTCCCGGGCAGCGTCTTCGGCTACACGATCGGCAACGACGTCACCGAGCGGGACATGCAGAAGGCCGACGGGCAGTGGACCCGCGCCAAGGGCTTCGACTCGTTCTGCCCGCTCGGCCCGTGGATCGAGACCGACCTGCGCGGCCTGGGCAAGGACCCGGCCGACCTGGAGATCACCTGCACCGTCGACGGCGAGCAGCGCCAGGCCGGGCGCACCAGCCAGCTGCTGTTCGACGTCCCCACGCTGGTCTCCTACATCTCGCAGGTCATGACGCTGCTGCCCGGCGACGTCGTGCTCACCGGCACCCCGGCGGGCGTCGGCCCGATCCGGCCCGGTCAGCGCGTCGAGTGCGCGATCGAGGGCCTGGGCTCGCTGACCAACGGCGTCAGCGGCGCCGACACCGCCTCCACGGCGGGCGGCGCGCGATGACGGACGTCCGCACCCGCTTCTGCCCCTCGCCGACGGGCATGGTGCACGTCGGCCTGCTGCGCACCGCGCTGTTCAACTGGGCGCACGCGCGGCACACCGGCGGCACGTTCGTCTTCCGCATCGAGGACACCGACGCCGCCCGCGACTCCGAGGAGTCCTACCGGCACCTGCTCGACAGCCTGCGCTGGCTCGGCCTGGACTGGGACGAGGGCCCCGAGGTCGGCGGCCCGCACGGCCCCTACCGGCAGTCCGAGCGCTCGGAGGTCTACCGCGAGGTCGCCGCGACGCTGCTCGAGGCCGGGCACCTCTACGAGTCCTTCTCCACCAACGAGGAGGTCGAGGCGCGGCGCCTGGCCGCGGGGCAGGACCCCAAGCTCGGCTACGACAACGCCGACCGGTTCCTCACCGACGCGCAGAAGGCCGCCCTCCGCGCCGAGGGCCGCGAGCCGGTGCTGCGGCTGCGGATGCCCGACGAGGACCTCGCCTGGACCGACCTCGTCCGCGGCGAGGTGCGGTTCGCCGCGGGCTCGGTGCCCGACTTCGTCGTCGTCCGGGCCAACGGCGCGCCGCTGTACCCGTTCGTCAACCCCGTCGACGACGCCCTGATGGGCATCACCGACGTGCTCCGCGGCGAGGACCTGCTGCCCTCCACGCCCCGCCAGCTCGCGCTCTACGCCGCGCTGCAGGACGTCGGGGTCGCCGCCGGCACCCCGCGCTTCGGCCACCTGCCCTACGTCACCGGCGAGGGCAACAAGAAGCTGTCCAAGCGCGACCCCACGTCCAACGTCGACGTCTACCGCGAGCGCGGCTTCCTGCCCGAGGGCTTCGCCAACTACCTGGCGCTGCTGGGCTGGTCCATCGCCGAGGACCGCGACGTGTTCTCCATGGCCGAGATGGCCGCGGCCTTCGACGTCACGCGGGTGAGCGCCAACCCCGCCCGCTTCGACGTCAAGAAGGCCGAGGCGATCAACGCCCAGCACGTGCGGGCGCTGCCCGCCGACGACTACGTCGCCGCCGTACTGCCTGTCCTCGCCGGCGCCGGGCTGGTCGCCGACCCGCCGACGGCCGAGCAGGAGCGGGTGCTGCGGGCCATCGCGCCGATGGCCCAGGAGCGCACGGTGGTGCTGTCCGACGTCGTCGGGCTGCTCGGCTTCCTGTTCACCGAGGACGTCGAGGTCGACCCCGCCGCCGCGGCGAAGAACCTGCGCCCCGAGGACGGCGAGGTGCTCGCCGCCGCGGCCACCGCGCTGCGCGACCTGCCCGAGTGGAGCACGCCGGCGATCGAGCAGGCGCTCAAGGACGCCCTCGTGGAGGGGCTGGGCCGCAAGCCGCGCCAGGCGTTCGGGCCGGTGCGGGTCGCGGTCAGCGGCCGCACGGTGTCCCCGCCGCTCTACGAGTCCATCGAGCTGCTCGGCCGGGAGCGGACGGTGCGCCGCCTCGAGGCCGCCCGCGAGCACACCGCGCGCTGATGACCGCCCCGGAGGGCCCGGCGCCCTGGGCCGCCGACGAGCCGTACACCGGCCCGCCGCCCACCGGGCCCTACGCGGCGCCGCCGCGGGTGCCCGGGCTCCTCGGCGCGGACGCCCCGCACTGGGCCGGCGCGCCCGCCGGCCCGGTGCCGTGGCCGCTCGGCCCGGTGCCCCTGCCGCCGGGCCCGCACGGGCCGGCCGGCCCGGGGCCGCTGCCGGTGCCGGTGCCGGTGCCGCACGGCGCGTACCCGCCCGGCGCGTCCGGGCCGGGGCCGCTGCCGCCGGGGCTGCGGTTGGCGCCGCCGCCGGGCACCCCGCCGCACGACGAGCCGGTGCCCTTCCTGCGGGCCATGCGCTCGCGGGACTGGGCGTGGTGGCGGCCGCTGCTGGGCCTGCTGCTGTTCGTCGTCGCCTACTCGGTGGCCGCGTTCGTCGTCGTCCTGCTCGTGCTGCTCACCGGCATCGAGCCCGACCTGGCGCTGCTCGACCTGGTCGACCCCGGCGTCCTGCTCGTGACCAACCTCTCGCTGATCGTCGCGATCCCGATCGTCTGGCTGCTGTGGGCCGTCGCGCACGGGATGCGCCCGGGCTGGTCGTCGTCGGTGCTGGCGCGGCTGCGCTGGCGGCTGTTCGCCCCGTACACGCTGCGCGCGCTGGCGACCCTCGGCGTCGGCATCGCCCTGTCGGTGGTGCTCGGCTTCGCGTTCGGCGACGCCGAGGCCACCGGGCCGGTCGACGACCTGCTCTGGCTGCTGCTCGTCGTGGTGCTCACCACGCCGCTGCAGTCGGCGGCCGAGGAGTACGTGTTCCGCGGGTACCTGAGCCAGGCGGTCGCCGGGTGGGTCCGCGACCCGCGGGCGGGGGCGCTGACGGCGGCGGTGCTCACCGCGGCGCTGTTCTCGCTGGCGCACGCGCCCGGCGACGTCGCCACCTTCCTCGACCGGTTCGCCTTCGGCCTGGCCGCCTCGGCGGTCGTGTGGCTCACCGGCGGGCTGGAGGCGGCGATCGTGCTGCACGCGGTCAACAACGTGCTGGTCTTCCTGCTGGCCGGCTCGCTCGGCGACGGCGTGGCCACCCAGGAGCTCCCCGCCGGCATCGGGCTGCTGTCGCTGGCGGTCTCGCTGGTGGCCATGGGCGCCTACGTGGCGCTGGTGGCGACCTCGCGCCGGCGGCTCCGCCCGGAGGTGCTCACCCCCGCCCTCGACCTGCGCGTCCCCTCGGGCGACCCGCGGGCCGGGGGGTGGTGACACGTCCCGCGGGGACGTCGGGTATCGTTCTCCCCGGCGCCGCGAGGTGCCGGCCAAGACCTTGGGGTATGGGGTAATTGGCAGCCCGACGGATTCTGGCTCCGTTAGTCTAGGTTCGAGTCCTGGTACCCCAGCGAGGAAGCACCACCTCCTCAGCACCACCGCACGACCCGCACCACTGCACGGCCCCGTCGTCTAGCGGCCCAGGACGCCGCCCTCTCACGGCGGTAGCGAGGGTTCGAATCCCTTCGGGGCTACGCACCGAGAGCCCCCGGTCCCCGGACCGGGGGCTCTCGCCGTTCCCGGGCCCCTGCCACGGGGCGGCCGCCGTGGTGTGGCAGAATCGTGCTCGTCCGGCCCCGTCGTCTAGCGGCCCAGGACGCCGCCCTCTCACGGCGGTAGCGAGGGTTCGAATCCCTTCGGGGCTACACCACAGCAGGGCCCCCGGCTCCCGGCCGGGGGCCCTGCTGCGTTCCCGGGCCCCCCGAGTGGCCCATGATCGCCAGCGGACGTAGCGTTCCCGGGGCCCCTCCTCGGGCCGGGAACGGAGGCGCGGCAACGGTGAACCGGACGACTCGCCGGCTGGCGGACGGCCGGGAGATCCTCTACTTCGACGCCGACGGCAGCACCGCCGCCCACGACGCCGAGGACACCCGGGACCTCCCGCCGGTCAGCACCCGGTCGCAGCTGCGCTACGACGCGCTGCTCGGCGAGTGGGTCGTCGTCGCGGCGCACCGGCAGACGCGCACCTTCCTGCCGCCCGCCGACCAGTGCCCGCTGTGCCCCTCGCGGCCCGGCCGGCCCAGCGAGGTGCCCGACGGCGACTACCAGGTCGTCGTCTTCGAGAACCGCTTCCCGTCGCTGGCCACCGGGGTCGACACCGACGTGCCGCCCACCGCCCCCGGCGCCCCGTTCGCCGAGCTGCGCCCCGGCTTCGGGCGCTGCGAGGTCGTGCTGTTCACCAGCGACCACGACCAGCACTTCGCCGGCCTCGGCCGCGACCGCGCCCGGCTGGTGGTCGACGTCTGGGCCGAGCGGACGGCGGAGCTGTCGGCGATCGACGGCGTCGCGCAGGTGTTCTGCTTCGAGAACTCCGGCGAGGAGATCGGGGTGACGCTCTCGCACCCCCACGGGCAGATCTACGCCTACCCGTTCGTGACCCCGCGCGTGGAGCGGGTGCTCGCCTCGGTGCGCCGGCACCGCGAGACCACCGGCGGCGACCTGTTCGCCGAGGTCGTCGAGGCCGAGCGCACCGGCCCGCGCGTGGTGGCCGCCAACGACTCCTGGGTCGCGTTCGTGCCCGCCGCCGCGCGCTGGCCCTACGAGGTGCAGCTGTTCCCCACCCGCCGGGTGCCCGACCTGCCGGCCCTCGACGACGCCCAGCGCGACGACCTGGCCGCGCTCTACCTCGACGTCCTCGGCCGGTTCGCGCACCGCTTCGACACCCCGATGCCCTACATCGCCTCCTGGAACCAGGCGCCGGTGCGGGAGGGCCGCGAGGACTGGTGGCTGCACCTGCAGCTGTTCTCGCTGCGCCGCGCCCCCGGCAAGCTCAAGTACCTGGCGGGCTCGGAGTCGGGCATGGGCGCGTTCATCACCGACACCAACCCCGAGGACGTCGCCGAGCAGCTGCGGGCGGTGGTCGTCCCGTGAGCGGGGTGCTCCCCGACGAGGAGGCCGCGGCCGGCGCGGCGGAGGCCTTCGCCGCCCGCTTCGGCGCCGCCCCCGAGGGCGTGTGGGCCGCGCCCGGCCGGGTGAACGTGATCGGCGAGCACACCGACTACAACGGCGGCTCGGTGCTCCCGGTCGCCCTGCCGCACACCGTCCGCGCCGCGGCCGCCCGCCGCGACGACGGCCGGCTGGTCCTCGTCTCCGCGCAGCACCCCGGCGAGGACGCCGACGTCGCGGTCGCCGACCTCGCGCCCGGCACCCCCGGCGGCTGGGCCGGCTACCCGGCCGGCGTCGTGGAGCAGGTGCGCGCAGCGGCCGCCGGCGGGCTGTCGCTGCTGGTCGACGGCGACGTGCCGGCCGGCGCGGGGCTGTCGTCGTCGGCGGCGCTGGAGTGCGCCGTGGCGCTCGCCGTGCGCGACCTGCTCGGCCTCGGCTGGGGTCCCGACGACCTGGTCGACGTCGCCCGGCGGGCCGAGAACGACTTCGTCGGCGCCCCCACCGGCATCCTCGACCAGTCCGCCTCGGTGCTGTGCACCGCCGGGCACGCGCTGCACCTCGACACCCGCGACCGCTCCTGGGACCAGGTGCCCCTCGACCTCGAGGCCGCCGGGCTGGCGCTGCTCGTCGTCGACTCGGGCACCACGCACAGCCACGCCGAGAGCGGCTACGGCGAGCGCCGGCGGCAGTGCGAGGAGGCCGCCCGCCGGCTCGGCGTCGACTACCTGTGCGACCTGCCCGGCACCGACGCGCTGGCCGCCCTCGACGACGGCACCGACGAGGGCGCGGTGCTGCTGCGCCGGGCCTGGCACGTGGTCACCGAGGACGCCCGCGTGGCCGAGGTGGTCGACCTGCTGCGCGCCGGCGCCGACCCGCGCGGGACCGGCCCGGTGCTCACCGCCGGGCACGCCTCGCTGCGCGACGACTTCGAGGTGTCGGTGCCCGAGCTCGACGCCGTCGTCGAGGCCGCGCTGGCCGCCGGCGCGTACGGCGCCCGGATGGTCGGCGGCGGCTTCGGCGGCAGCGCCGTCGCCCTGGTCGACGCCGGCGCCGTCGAGGCCGTGTCCGCCGCCGTCGCCGAGCGCGCCGGCGCCCCCCGTTCCTACGTCGTGGTCCCCGCAGCGGGCGCCCGGCGGCTGCAGTGACGCACAACCGAGTGGAGGCCTGAGTGGGCGATCTGAGACTGGACGCCGGGTTCGTCGACTACCTGCTGGTGGCCGCCTACTTCGCCGTCGTGCTGCTGATCGGACTCGCCGCGCGGCGGCGGGTCTCCGACAGCCTGGACTTCTTCCTGTCCGGCCGGTCGCTGCCCGCGTGGGTGACCGGCCTGGCGTTCATCTCCGCCAACCTGGGCGCCGTCGAGATCGTCGGCATGTCGGCCAACGGCGCCCAGTACGGCATGAGCACCATGCACTACTTCTGGATCGGCGCGGTCCCGGCCATGCTGTTCCTCGGCGTGGTGATGATGCCCTTCTACTACGGGTCGAAGGTCCGCAGCGTCCCCGAGTTCATGCGCCGCCGGTTCGGCACCGGCGCCCACCTGGTCAACGCGCTGAGCTTCGCCGTCGCCCAGATCCTCATCGCCGGCATCAACCTGTTCCTGCTGGCCACCATCGTCAACGCGCTGCTGGGCTGGCCGCTGTGGGTGTCGCTGATCGTGGCCGCGGCCGTGGTGCTCAGCTACATCACCCTCGGCGGGCTGTCGGCCGCGATCTACAACGAGGTCCTGCAGTTCTTCGTGATCGTCGCGGCGCTGCTGCCGCTGACCCTCATCGGCCTGCACCGCGTCGGCGGCGTCGGCGGGCTCATCGACGAGGTCCGCGGCGCCGGCCGCGGCGAGGAGCTCACCTCCTGGCCGGCCACCGAGCTGTCGGGCATCGGCAGCCCGGTGCTGTCGGTCATCGGCATCGTCTTCGGCCTGGGCTTCGTGCTGTCCTTCGGCTACTGGACGACGAACTTCGTCGAGGTCCAGCGCGCCATGGCGACCAAGTCGATGTCCGCCGCGCGCAGCACGCCGATCATCGGCGCCTTCCCGAAGATGTTCATCCCGTTCATCGTGGTGATCCCGGGCATCATCGCGACGGTCCTGGTCGACGACGTCGCCGCCGCGCGGGCCAGCGCCGACCCCGACTTCGACTACAACAACGCGCTGCTCCTGCTGATCCGCGACACCCTGCCCAACGGCCTGCTCGGCGTCGCGCTCGCCGGCCTGCTGGCGGCGTTCATGGCCGGCATGGCGGCCAACATCTCCGCCTTCAACACCGTCTTCAGCTACGACCTGTGGCAGCAGTACGTGAAGAAGGACCGGCCCGACTCCTACTACCTGGCGGTGGGCCGCTGGGCGACCGTCGGCGCCACCGTGGTGGCGATCGGGACGGCGATCATCGCCTCGGGCTACAGCAACCTGATGGACTACCTGCAGACGCTGTTCGGGTTCTTCAACGCCCCGCTGTTCGCCACGTTCATCCTCGGCATGTTCTGGAAGCGGATGACGCCGACCGCGGGCTGGACGGGCCTGGTGTCGGGCACGCTGGCCGCGGTCGCGGTGGCGTTCCTCAGCGAGGACGCCTTCGGGGCGGCGTCGCTGGGCGTGCTGCCGCTGGGCGGCCAGGGCGCGAGCTTCGTCGCGGCGAGCGCGGCGTTCGTCGTCGACATCGTCGTGAGCGTCGCGGTCAGCATGGTCACCGCGCCCAAGCCGGTCGCCCAGCTCGCCGGGCTCGTCTACTCCGAGACGCCCAAGGAGCAGCGCACCGACCCCGACGCCCACCGGCTGCCCTGGTACCAGTCGCCGACCAAGCTGGCCGGCATCGCGCTGGTCATGGTCATCGCCCTCAACGTGATCTTCCGCTGACAGGAGTGCGGTCATGAGCAGCAGCACCACCCGCGCCGGCGGGTCGAAGCACTCGGCGGGCGCGTTCGACGTCCGCAACGTCATCGCGGCGCTGATCGGGTTCTACGGCGTCGTGCTCGTCCTGATGGGGCTGTTCGGCAACACCCCGGCCGAGCAGGAGAAGACCGGCGGCACCAACGCCAACCTCTGGGCCGGCATCGCGATGCTGGTGTTCGCCCTGGTCTTCCTGCTGTGGTCGCGGCTGCGGCCGGTCGTCGTCGAGGAGCCGGCCGGCCGGCAGGACCCCGAGGACGACGGCAGCGGCCGGACCGCGGCGCACTAGCCGGGGTCCGGCCCGCCGGTCAGCTCGCGGCGCGGCCGATGGCGGCGGCCGTCTCCAGCACCGCGCCGACCACCTCGGGGCTCGGCCGGCGGCCGAGCCGCTCGACCGGGCCGGAGATCGAGACCGCGCCCAGGACGGCGCCCGCGGGGTCGCGCACCGGTGCGGACAGCGAGGCGACGCCGGCCTCGCGCTCGGCCACGCTGTGCGCCCACCCGCGCCGGCGGACGTCGAGCAACGTGCGCGCGGTGAAGCTCGCGCTGGGCAGCAGCGGGGTGACCTCCTCGGCGGGCGCGAACGCCAGCAGCGCGTGCGCCGCCGAGCCCGCCGTCATGGGCAGCCGGGCGCCCACCGGGACGGTGTCGCGCAGCCCCGAGGTGCGCTCGGCGGCGGCGACGCACACCCGCGAGCCGCCCTCGCGGACGTAGAACTGCGCGCTCTCGCCGCTCGCGTCGCGCAGGGCGATGAGGTGCCGGCCGGCCACCTGGGCGAGGTCGACGCTGCCGTGGCTGAGCTCGGCCAGCGCCGGGCCGGGCGCCCACGCGCCCGCCGGCGTGCGGCGCAGCAGGCGGTGGCCCTCGAGGGCGACGGCCAGCCGGTGCGCGGTGGCGCGGGGGAGCGCGGCGCGCTCCACGAGGTCGGCGAGGGTGGCCGGCTCGTGCGCCACAGCGCGGAGGATGGCCACTGCTTTGTCCAGCACGGCAACGGGGTTAGGCTGTCCCACACAGCGATACTCTCATCCCACGCAATGGGATGTGCGCTCGGTGGGACCTGGAGGGAACGTGCCGAAGACCCTGGCGGAGAAGGTCTACGACGCCCACGTGGTGCGCAGCACCGCGGGCGAGCCGGACCTGCTCTACATCGACCTGCACCTCGTGCACGAGGTCACCAGCCCCCAGGCGTTCGACGGCCTGCGCGCGGCCGGCCGCCCGGTGCGCCGGCCCGACCTCACCATGGCCACCGAGGACCACAACGTCCCGACGCTCGACGTCCTCGCCCCGATCGCCGACCCGGTGAGCCGGGCGCAGGTCGAGGCGCTGCGCCGCAACGCCGCCGAGTTCGGCATCCGGCTGGCCCCGATGGGCGACCGCGACCAGGGCATCGTGCACGTCATCGGCCCGCAGCTCGGGCTCACCCAGCCCGGCCTGACGATCGTCTGCGGCGACAGCCACACCTCCACCCACGGCGCCTTCGGCGCGCTGGCCTTCGGCATCGGCACCAGCGAGGTCGAGCACGTGTTGGCCACCCAGACGCTGCCGCAGTACCGGCCGAAGCAGATGGCGGTCACCGTCGAGGGCGAGCTGCCCGAGGGCGTCTCGGCGAAGGACGTGATCCTCGCCGTCATCGCGCGGATCGGCACCAACGGCGCCGCCGGGCACGTCATCGAGTACCGCGGCAGCGCCATCCGGGCCCTGTCGATGGAGGCCCGCATGACGATCTGCAACATGTCGATCGAGGCCGGCGCCCGCGCCGGGATGATCGCCCCCGACGAGACGACCTTCGCCTACCTGCAGGGCCGCCCGCACGCCCCGCAGGGCGCCGACTGGGACGCCGCCGTCGAGTACTGGCGGACGCTGCACACCGACGAGGGCGCCGCCTTCGACACCGAGGTCGTCCTCGACGCCGCCGAGCTCGCGCCGTTCGTCACCTGGGGCACCAACCCCGGCCAGGGCCTGCCGATCACCGGGCGGGTGCCCGACCCGGCCGACCTCGCCGACGACAACGAGCGGCGCGCCGCCGAGCAGGCGCTGGCCTACATGGGCCTGACCCCCGGCACGCCGCTGCGCGAGATCGAGGTGGACACCGTCTTCCTCGGCTCCTGCACCAACGGCCGCATCGAGGACCTGCGCACCGCCGCCGAGCTGCTGCGCGGCAGGCGGATCGACGCGAACACCCGGATGCTCGTCGTCCCCGGGTCCATCGGCGTCAAGCAGCAGGCCGAGGCCGAGGGCCTGGACCGGGTGTTCACCGAGGCCGGCGCCGAGTGGCGGGGCGCCGGGTGCTCCATGTGCCTCGGCATGAACCCCGACCAGCTCAAGCCGGGGGAGCGGTCGGCGTCGACCAGCAACCGCAACTTCCAGGGCCGGCAGGGCAAGGGCGGGCGCACCCACCTGGTGTCGCCGTCCGTCGCCGCCGCGACCGCGCTCACCGGGCGGCTGACCGCCCCCGCCGACCTCGAGATGGCTGGAGTCTGAGTCCGATGCAGCCCTTCACCACGCACACCGGCACGGCGGCCCCGCTGCGGCGCAGCGCCGTCGACACCGACCAGATCATCCCGGCCGAGTACCTCAAGCGGATCACCCGCACCGGCTTCGAGGACGGCCTGTTCGTCGCCTGGCGCACCAACGAGCCCGACTTCGTGCTCAACCAACCGCAGTACGCCGACGCGACCGTCCTGGTCGCCGGCCCGGACTTCGGCACCGGCTCATCCCGCGAGCACGCCTGCTGGGCGCTGCTCGACGGCGGGTTCCGCGTGGTCATCAGCTCGCGCTTCGCCGACATCTTCAAGAACAACTCGACCAAGTCGGGGCTGCTCACCGTCGTCCTGCCGCAGGCCGACGTCGAGGCGCTGTGGCAGGCCGTCGAGGCCGACCCGGCCACCCCGGTGACGGTCGACCTGAAGGCGCGGACGGTCTCCTACGGCGACACCACCGTGCCGTTCGAGGTCGACGAGTACACCCGCTGGCGGCTGCTCGAGGGCCTCGACGACGTCGGGCTCACCGAGCGGCACCTCGGCGACATCGAGGCCTTCGAGGACCGCCGCCCCGCGTGGCTGCCGAAGGCGCTCCCGGCGCTCCCCGCCGGGTGACGTCCCCGGCGCCGGCGCCCCCTCAGCGGGGGGCGTCGGCGTCCGGGTCGAACTCGCGGTAGTAGTCGGCGAGCAGCGCGCCCGGCCGCCCGCCGAGCGCCCACACGCTGCCCTTGGCCGCGGGCGGGTGCAGGCGGGTGCCCTCGAAGCGCACCCCGAGACTCGCGAGCACCGACGGGATCGCCCCGCCCTGGCTGCACACCACCCGCACCCCGGGCTCCGGCGACGGCGCGAGCATCGCCTCGACGGCGTCGAGCCCGGCGCGCGGGTCGGCGGCGTACTCCTCCTCCCCGAGGGCGTGCAGCGTGTGCAGCTCCAGCCCGGTGGCGGCGGCGAGCGGCTCCAGCGTCTGCCGGCAGCGCACCCGGTCGGCGGTGTGCAGCTCCCGCGGCGCGAACAGCGGCAGCACCGCGGCGAGCTGCGCGGCCTGCCGCCGGCCCTGGCTCTCCAGCGGCCGCTCCTCGTCGGGGCCGTCCCAGTCGCGGCGGCTGCCGGCCTTGGCGTGGCGCACCAGCAGCAGCGACGGCGCCCGCGGGACGTCCTCGCGCGCGAGGTCGGCCAGCACGGCGCGGTCGTGCGCGTGGGTGACCAGCCGGGAGGCGTCGTCGACCGGCAGCCAGCGCAGCTCGTCGACCTCGTCGTTGGGCGTGAACCCCCCGCCGACGGCCCGCATGAGCCAGTAGTCGACGTGCTTGGGGCCGGCGGCGACCTCGTAGTGCGTGCGCACGCTGCGCCGCCCGGCCACCACCTGCAGCCCCGTCTCCTCGCAGACCTCCCGGACGGCGGCGGTCAGCGCGTTCTCGCCCGCGTCGAGCTTGCCCTTGGGCAGCGACCAGTCGTCGTAGCGCGGCCGGTGGACGACGACGGTCTCGATGGCACCCCCGGTGCCGACCCCGGTGCCGCCGCCGGCCGGGCGCCAGACCACGCCGCCGGCCGCCGCGATCACCGCGCGGGTGCGCTCAGCCGGCATGCTCGGTCACCGCCCGCATCAGGCCGGCCTGGTAGTCGCGCTCGCCGCCGCGGACCCACGCGCCGTCGGGGCCGAGCTCCCAGCAGCGCACGCCCGGCGCCATCGCGGCGTCGAACATGCCCTGCAGCTGCCGCTGCGCGGTGTCGTCGCAGACCCGCAGCAGCACCTCCACCCGCCGGTCGAGGTTGCGGTGCATGAGGTCGGAGCTGCCGATCCACCACTCCTCGTCGCCGCCGTTGACGAAGGCCATCACACGCGAGTGCTCGAGGAAGCGGCCCACGATCGAGCGGGCGCGGACGTTCTCCGACAGCCCGGGCACGCCGGGGCGCAGCGCGCAGATCCCGCGGATGAACAGCTCCACCGGCACCCCGGCCCGCGACGCCTCGTACAGCGCGTCGATGAGCCGCTCGTCGACCAGCGAGTTCACCTTGATCCGGATGCCCGACGGCCGCCCCTCCGCGGCGTGCCGTGCCTCGCGGCGGATCTTCTCCAGCAGCCCGGCGCGGATGCCCTGCGGCGCCACCATGAGCTGCCGGTAGGACGTCTGCCGCGAGTAGCCGGTCAGCACGTTGAACAGGTCGGTGAGGTCGGCGCCCACCCGCGGGTCGGCGGTCAGGATGCCGAGGTCCTCGTACTGGCGCGCCGTCTTCGGGTTGTAGTTGCCCGTCCCGATGTGCACGTAGCGTCGGATGACGCCGTTCTCCCGGCGCACCACCAGCGCCGTCTTGCAGTGCGTCTTGAGCCCCACCAGGCCGTAGACGACGTGGCAGCCGGCGCGCTCCAGCGACCGGGCCCAGGTGATGTTGGCCTCCTCGTCGAAGCGCGCCTTCACCTCCACGAGGACGACGACCTGCTTGCCCGCCTCGGCCGCCTCGATGAGCGCGGTGACGATCGGGGAGTCGCCCGACGTGCGGTACAGCGTCTGCTTGATCGCCAGCACGTGCGGATCGGCGGCGGCCTGCTCGATGAAGCGCTGCACGCTCGTGGCGAACGAGTGGTACGGGTGGTGGACCAGCACGTCGCCCTCGCGCAGCGTCGCGAAGACGCTCTTCGGCGTCTCGCCCTCCGACAGCCGCGGGTGGGTGGCCGGCACGAACGGCTCGTCCTTGAGCTCCGGCCGGTCGAGGCCGTAGAGCGCCCACAGCGAGGCGAGGTCGAGCAGCCCCGGCACGGTGACGACGTCCTCGGGGTTCACCTCGAGCTCGGACACGAGGACCGACAGGATCTGCGGGTCCATCGTCTCGGTGACCTCCAGCCGGACGGCGGGGCCGAAGCGGCGGCGGGCCAGCTCGCGCTCGAGGGCCTGCAGCAGGTCCTCGTCGCGGTCCTCCTCCACCTCGAGGTCGGCGTTGCGGGTGACCCGGAACAGGTGGTGGTCGATCACCTCCAGGCCGGGGAACAGCAGCGCCAGGTGGGCGGCGATGAGGTCCTCGAGCGGCAGGAACGTCGCCTCGTCGTCCGGCCCGACCGGCACGAAGCGCGGCACGTTGTTGGGCACCTTGAGCCGGGCGAAGCGGGGCGCGCCGGTCTCGGGGTCGCGCACCGAGACGGCGAGGTTGAGCGACAGGCCGCTGATGTAGGGGAACGGGTGCGCCGGGTCGACCGCCAGCGGCGTCAGCACCGGGAACACCTGGTCGCGGAAGTACTCGCGCAGCCGCCGGGTCTCGGACTCGGCCAGGTCCCGCCAGTGCACGATCCGGATGCCCTCGGCCTCCAGCCGCGGCGTCACGTCCTGCTCGAAGACGACGGCGTGCCGGTGCACCAGCTCCTGGGTGCGGGCGGTGACCCGGGCCAGCTGCTCGCGGATGGTGAGGCCGTCGGGGGAGCGGACCGTCAGCCCGGTGCTCAGCCGGCGCTTCAGCCCGGCGATGCGGACCATGTAGAACTCGTCGAGGTTGCCCGCGAAGATCGCCAGGAACTTGACCCGCTCGAGCAGCGGCATCGACTCGTCCTCGGCCAGCTCGAGCACCCGCGCGTTGAAGTCCAGCCAGGACAGCTCCCGGTTGAGGAAGCGGTCGGCGGGCAGGGCGGTCGACCCGTCGGCGGGGACGGGGGTCTCCGGCCCGGTCGCCACGGGTGTCGTCTCGGCAGCCACCCGGTCATCGTGCCCCACGCAGGTGAACGGCGAGGGACCGCGCCCGGGGGCCTCAGGCCGCCGGCCGCGGCAGCCGGGGCAGCAGCGCCGCGGTGGCCGGCCCGAGCCCGAGGCCGGTGGCCTCGCGCAGGTCGGCGGGGGTGTCGACGTCGCGGCGCAGCCCCGGCCAGTCGCCGGTGAGCGCCCGCGCGCCCGCGGCGGTGTGGGCGGCGGCCGACCCGCTGCCGAAGTGCGGGTCCAGCGGCACGCCCGAGGCGGTGAGCAGCGTGGTGCCGGTGCCCGCGGCGTCGGCGACGAACCCGCGGGGGACCGCCGCTGCGGCGTCGAGCGCGGCGGCGAGCTCGGCCGGCCGCAGCGCCGGCAGGTCCGACGACAGCGCGGCCACCGCCGCCGCCCCGGTCGCCCGGGCGCCGTGCGCCAGCGCCGGGTTCAGCCCGCGGTCGGGCTCGTCGGCCACGGTGCGGGCGCCGAGGGCGCGCACGGTGGCCGCGGCCCGCTCGTCGTCGGTGACCACCACGACGGCGGCCACCGCGGGGCAGGCGCGCGCGGCGGCGACGGTGTCGGCCAGCAGCGCCAGCACCAGGTCCGCGTGCAGGTCGGGGCGGTCGCCGCGGCCGCCGCCGGTCAGCGGCGCCAGGCGGGTCTTGGCCGCGCCGAGCCGCTTCGCCGGGACGACCAGGGACCACCGCACACCACCCATGTGAGCACACGCGGGCGCCGGGCCCCGGGGCGCGTCGCCGCGAGGGGACCCCGGTGCGACCACCGGCCCCGGCGAGGGTCGATCATGGGCCGGTCGTCACGACCAGCGGAGGGATGCCGGTGACCGAGGACCCGACCCCGGGGACCCCCGCGGTCCCGGGACAGACACGGCCCCGCGCCCTGCACGAGCGCGGGCGGCTGCCGTGGTCGCTGCGCCTGGCCGTCGTCGTCATCTACCCGGTGGCCTCGCTGCTGTTCCGGCTGCGGTACCGGCACGGGGACCGCCTGCCGCGCACCGGGCCGGTGCTGCTCGTGGCCAACCACGTCTCCGTGCTCGACCCGCTGGCCTGCGCGCGGCTGGTCTACGACAACGGGCGCGTGCCGCACTTCCTGGCCAAGGAGGCGGTGTTCAAGGGCCTGGCCGGCACGATCCTGCGCGACGCCGGGCAGATCCCGGTGGCCCGCGGGTCGTCGGAGGCCCGGGGTGCGCTGGCCGCCGCGGCCGCCGACCTCGAGGCCGGCAACGTCGTCGTCATCTACCCCGAGGGGTCGGTCACCCGCGACGACGACTGGTGGCCGATGCAGGCCCGCACCGGCGTCGCCCGGCTGGCCCTGACCACCGACGCCGTCGTGCTCCCGGTGGCGCAGTGGGGCCCGCAGCGGGTGCACGACTACCACAGCAAGAAGCTGCACCTGCGGCTGCGGACGCCCACCGACTACCTGGTCGGCGAGCCGGTCGACCTCACCGCGCTGCGCGAGGAGGTCCGCGCCGGGCGCCCGCTGACGCCCGACCTGCTGCGCGAGGTCACCGACACCATCATGGGCCGGGTGCGCGATCTCCTGGCCGACGTCCGCGGCGAGACGGCGCCGCCCGGTTTCGCCGCCCGGCCGCGGCGTGCGCTGCCCGGCGACCTGCCGGGGAGCGCCGCGTGAGCGGCACGCGCGCCGCCGTCCTCGGGGCCGGGTCCTGGGGGACGACGTTCGCCAAGGTGCTCGCCGACGCCGGGTGCGCGGTGACCCTGCACGCCCGCCGGCCCGAGCTGGCCGCGGCGATCACCGAGACCGGGGAGAACCCCGACTACCTGCCCGGCGTGCGGCTGCCCGGCGCGCTCACCGCCACGACCGACGCCGGGGTCGCCCTCGACGGCGCCGACGTCGTCGTGCTGGCCGTCCCGTCGCAGTCGCTGCGGGCCAACCTCGGCGAGTGGACGCCGCTGCTGCCGCCCGACGCCACGCTGCTGTCGCTGATGAAGGGCATCGAGCTCGGCAGCACCAAGCGGATGAGCGAGGTGATCGGCGAGGTCACCGGCGCGGGCCCCGAGCGGGTGGCGGCGCTGTCGGGGCCGAACCTGGCGCGCGAGATCGCCGAGGAGCAGCCGGCGGCCACGGTCATCGCCTGCCCCGACGACGACCGCGCGACCGCGCTGCAGGCGGCCTGCCACACGCCCTACTTCCGGCCCTACACCAACCGCGACCTCGTCGGCTGCGAGCTCGGCGGCGCGGTGAAGAACGTCATCGCGCTGGCCTGCGGCATCACCGAGGGGATGGGCTTCGGCGACAACACCCGGGCCTCGCTGATCACCCGCGGGCTGGCCGAGACCGCCCGGCTGGGGCTCGCGCTCGGCGCGGAGCTGACGACGTTCGCCGGCCTGGCCGGCCTGGGCGACCTGGTGGCCACCTGCAGCTCGCCGCTGTCGCGCAACCGCACGTTCGGCGAGAAGCTCGGCCGCGGCCTGTCGCTGGAGGAGGTGCAGGCCACCACCCGGCAGACGGCCGAGGGCGTGAAGAGCTGCCGGCCGGTGCTCGACCTCGCCCGCGCGCACGGGGTGGAGATGCCGCTGACGGAGGCGGTCGTGCGGGTCTGCCACGAGGGCGTCCCGGCGGCGCAGATGGTCAAGGAGATCATGAGTCGCGAGGCGAAGCCGGAGTGAGCGGACTGCCTGGCGGATGGGGGGACGGCACCCGGTCGGTGCACGCCGGCGACGGGCCGCCCGAGCCCGGCACGCCGCTGCGCCCCTCGCCGGTGTTCGCCGCGCCGTACCACCTGGGCGACCTGCCGCCCCGCGCCGGAGGCCGCGACGCCTACGCCCGCACCGAGCACCCGACCTTCCGGGCCTTCGAGGACGCAGTGGGCGAGCTGGACGGCGGCCGCTGCCTGTCCTTCGCCACCGGCATGGCCGCGATCTCCGCCGTCGTCCTGGGGCTCGTGTCGGCCGGCGACCGGCTGGTCCTGCCCAGCGACGGCTACTACACGACCCGGCTGCTGGCCCGCGACGAGCTGGAGCGGCTGGGCATCCGCGTCGAGTACGTGCCCACCCTCGGGATCGCCGACGTCGCCGCGCGCGGCGGCCTCGACGGCGCCCGGCTGGTGGTCCTGGAGACGCCGAGCAACCCGGCGCTCGACGTCTGCGACGTCGCCGCCGTCGCCCGGGCCACCCGGGCCGCCGGCGCGCTGCTCGCCGTCGACAACACCACCGCGACCCCGCTCGGCCAGCGGCCACTGGCGCTGGGCGCCGACGTGACGATGGCCGCCGACACCAAGGCGCTCACCGGCCACAGCGACCTGCTGCTCGGCCACGTGAGCACCTCCTCCGACGAGGTGTACGACCGGCTCAAGGGCTGGCGCGACCACACCGGCGCCACCCCGGGCGCGTTCGACGCCTGGCTCGGGCACCGCTCGATGAGCACCCTGGACCTGCGGCTGGCCCGGCAGGGGGAGACCGCGGCGGCGGTGGCGGAGACGCTCGCCGCGCACCCCGCCGTCACCGGCACGCGCTGGCCGTGGCGGGCCGAGGACCCCTCGTACGCGCTGGCGGCCCGGCAGATGCTGCGGCCCAACGGCGTCGTGTCCGCCGAGCTCGCCGACGAGGCGGCGGTCTCCCGGTTCCTCGCCGCCACCCGGCTGTGGGCCGCGGCGACGAGCTTCGGCGGGGTGCACAGCACCGTCGACCGCCGCGCCCAGTGGGGCGGCGACGCCGTCCCCGGGGGCTTCCTGCGGTTCTCCTGCGGCATCGAGGACACCGGCGACGTCGTCGCCGACCTCACCGCGGGGCTCGACGCCGCGTCCGCTGCCTGAGCCGGGCCGGTGATGTGCGGGCGCGGTGCGTTCCGGCGTCCGGATGCGCCCCACACCGCGCGCGCTGTCGCAACACGCGACGACGGTGTGCGCCCACGCCGCATCCACGGGCGACGGATGCGGCGTCAGCGCACACGCTCGCGCCGGTGACGTGCGGTCGCGGCGCGTCCTGGCGCCCGGCCGTACCCCAGGTGCGCATCACCGCCCGGGCCTCCGTGCGGGACGTCAGGCGGCGCGGGCGGCCCGGCGGCGGCGGTGGGCGGCGCGGGCGGTGAGCCACCCGCTGAACGCCAGGTAGTAGACGACGTAGGCGAACGACAGCACGACGACGAACGGGTTCGGGTCGGGCAGCTGCACGACGAGCACCGCGTAGCAGACGAACCACACCGCCGTCAGCAGCATGCTCAGCTGCCACAGCGCCTCGGTCCGCGACGGGTACAGGTAGCGCACCGGCACGAACACCAGCACCGAGCAGACGACGAGCGTGATCGCGACGGCCACCTGCGACAGGTCGAGCACCACGGCGTAGAACGCCACGACGTTCCAGTAGCTCGGGAAGCCGAGGAACGTGTGGTCGTCGGTCTTCGCGTCGACCCGGCAGAACTGGTAGCTCGACGCCAGCAGCGGCAGCGCGGCGAGCACCCAGCCCCCCGGCCCGTGCGGCAGGGCGCCGGTCGTCCAGAGCAGGACGATCGGCGCGAAGACGTAGGTCAGGTAGTCGACGATGTTGTCGAGCAGGGCGCCGTCGAACCAGGGGATCGTCTCCTTGACCCGCGCGCGGCGGGCGAGCATCCCGTCGGTGCCGTCGATGAACAGCGCCGCCAGGCCCACCCAGAGCGCGGCCTCCACCTCGCCCTCGAGCGCGGCGAGGACGAACAGCAGCGCCAGCACCGAGCCGAGCGCGGTGTAGGCGTGCACGGCCGCGCCGGCCAGCCGCAGCCCGCGGGAGTGCGGACGCGCCGGACGGTCCCCGTGCCCCTGGTGCGCCGTCGTCGCCGGAGGTCGGGGGTCCACCGGAGGGGCCACGTTCTCCCGCATCCCGACGAGGTTCCCACACGGCGCGGGCCCCGGCCCCGCGGGAGACGCGGGACGCGCTCGGGCGTCGACTAGGGTCGGCCGCGATGAGCGGGACAGGCAGGGTGCGGGTCGCGGTCGTGTTCGGGGGGCGCAGCGCGGAGCACGCGATCTCCTGCGTCTCGGCGGGGAGCGTGATCGCCGCCCTCGACCCGGAGCGCTACGAGGTGGTGCCCGTCGGCATCGCCCGCGACGGCCGCTGGCTCCTGCCCGACCCGGCGCAGCGGCTCGCGATCACCGACGGGCAGCTGCCCGAGGTCACCGGCGGGACGGCGGTCTCCCTGGTCGGCGACCCCGCCGGGCGCGGGCTCGCGGTCCTGGAGCCGGCGCAGGGGATCGGCGCGGCGCTCACCGAGGTCGACGTCGTCTTCCCGGTCCTGCACGGCGCCTACGGCGAGGACGGCACCATCCAGGGCCTGCTGGAGATGAGCGGCCTGCCCTACGTCGGGTCGGGCGTGTTCGCCAGCGCCGCCTCGATGGACAAGGAGTTCACCAAGAAGCTCCTCGCCGCCGCCGGGCTGCCGCAGGGCGACCACGTCGTCCTCCGCGACGCCGGCGGCGCGCTGTGGGCGCACCCCGACGCGCTCTCCGCCGCCGACCGCGAGCGCCTCGGCCTGCCGGTCTTCGTCAAGCCGTCGCGGGCGGGCTCGAGCATCGGCATCACCCGGGTCACCGACTGGGCGCAGTTCCCCGAGGCGGTGGCCACCGCGGCCGCCGTCGACGGGAAGGTCGTCGTCGAGGCGTCCGTCCCGGGCCGGGAGGTCGAGTGCGGGGTGCTCGCCGGCAGGGACGGCGGCGCCCCCGAGGCGAGCCTGCCGGCCGAGATCCGGCTCAAGCCCGGCACCGACTGGTACGACTTCGACGCCAAGTACCTCGAGGACGCCGTCGAGTTCGACGTGCCGGCCGACCTCACGCCCGAGCAGACCCGCGCGGTCCAGGAGGCCTCCCGCCGCGCCTACCTCGCCATGGACTGCGAGGGGCTGGCGCGCGTCGACTTCTTCCTCGGCACCGGCCCGGACGGCGAGGACCGGCTGGTGGTCAACGAGGTCAACACCATGCCCGGCTTCACCCCGATCTCGATGTTCCCGCGGATGTGGGCGGCCAGTGGGGTGTCCTACCCCGAGCTGGTCGACCGGCTGGTCGCCTCCGCGCTGGCGCGGGCGGGCCGGCCGGCCCCTCGGTGACCCGCGGCCGCCGGGCCGCCCTCTCCGCCGGCCTGCTGCTGGCCGGCCCCCTGGTGGCCGCCTGCACGGCCTCCGAGGCGGAGGGCGTGCGGTCCGAGGCCGTCCCGACGCCGGGCAGCGTCGAGGAGCTCGGCGACCTGGTGCTCGCCCAGGTGCCCTCGGGCCTGCCGCGCATCCCCGACGCCGACCTGCAGCCGCCCGCCGGCGCCAAGACCGTCGACGACGTCGCCACCTACGCCGAGGACCCCGAGCGCGAGCGGGCCGTGCTGCGCGACTACGGCTACCGGCACGGCTGGGAGCGCTTCTGGGGCTCCACCACCGGCCCGCTGACCAGCGTCTTCCTCGACCAGTTCGACGACCCCGCGGGCGCCGGCGCCTACGCCGAGGACCTCGCCGGCAACGACGCCGAGGTGTACGAGGGCGTGCTCCGCCGAGACCCGCCCGGCCTGCCGGCCGGGTGCAGCCTGCTCACCGTGCCGGAGGCCGACCCCGCGACGGGCCTCACCGGCCCGGCCGCCTTCGCCTGGTGCGGTCACGGGGCGTTCAGCGTCGCGGTCACCGCGGTGGCGGGCACCGAGGAGGAGGCCGTCGCCGAGGTCCGCGAGGTGGTGGCCGCCCAGCTCGAGGAGCTGCCGCCGGCCTGAGCCGGGCGGGTCAGCGGGCCGGCAGCGTCTCCGCGACGACCCGGCTCAGCGCGGTCACCGGTGCGCTGTCGACGTCGGGCGGCAGGGTCACCTGCACGTACACGACGCGGTCGACGGCGGTCCACACCGTGGCGTCGGGGTCGGACTGGTCGACGAACCAGGTGACGCCGTTGATGGTGAACAGCCCCTCGCCGGGCACCAGGCCCTCGGGTGCGTCGACGCCGCAGACCAGCACCACCGGCGGCTCGCCCCACGCGGCGGCGTAGGGGGTGTCGGACTGCACCATCCGGCCCGGCTCCTCGAGCAGGTCCAGCGGCAGCGCCCCCATGAGCGCCGGGCAGTTCGCGTCCGCCTCGGGCGTGGCCGGCGGGACCTCGACCGGCAGCACCGGCAGGTCCTCGCGCTGCTGCCCGGTCGTGGGGCCGAGGTCGGCCACCGGGGCGTCGTCCGCCTGCGGGTCGTCGTCGCCCCCGCCGGCCAGGCGGACGACCAGCAGCACCAGCAGGACCGGCACGACGACGGCGGCGGCCAGCAGGGCCAGCCGGCGCAGCGGGTCGGGCGCCGGCTCGCGGGGCGCGTCCTCCCCGGCGGGGGTGTGCTCGCTCAGCGGCTCAGATGTTGACGACGGGGCAGGTCAGCGTGCGGGTGATCCCGTCCACCGACTGCACCCGCGCGACGACCAGCCGGCCGAGGTCGTCGACGCTCTCGGCCTCGGCGCGCACGATGACGTCGTACGGGCCGGTGACGTCCTCGGCCTTGGTCACCCCGGCGATCTCGCTGATCGTGGACGCCACCTGGGCGGCCTTGCCGACCTCGGTCTGGATCAGGATGTAGGCGTGGACCACGGGACGACCTTCCTCGGACGAGTCTGCGGGTGGCTGCCTGCCACCGGCAGGCTGACCGGCTCGCAACGTACCCCAGCGGCCGGGGGGCGCCGGTGACACGGCCCCGTCCGCTGACCGGCCGCGGTGACCTGGCCGACACCGTCCGGGTGGTGGGGGAGTTCGGCGTCATCGCCCGGGTGGTCGCCCGCGCGGGCTCCGCGGCGGCCGCCGAGGTCGGCCCCGGCGACGACGCCGCCGTGCTGCGGGTGCCCGACGGCCGGGTGGTCGCCACCACCGACGTGCTCGTCGAGGGCCGCCACTTCCGGCGCGACTGGTCCTCCGCCGAGGACGTCGGGCACAAGGCCGCCGCGGCCAACCTCGCCGACGTCGCCGCGATGGGCGGGGTGGCCACCGCGCTGCTGGTCGGGCTGGCCTGCCCCGCGGACACCCCGACGTCGTGGCTGGAGGGCGTGGCCGCCGGCATGGCCGCCGAGTGCGCGCCGCTCGGCGCGGCCGTCGTCGGCGGGGACACGGTGGCCTCGGCGCCCGACAGCGGCGCGATCGTGCTGTCGGTGACCGCGCTGGGCGACCTGGGCGGCCGCGCGCCGGTGCTGCGCTCGGGGGCCCGCCCGGGCGACGTGCTCGCCGTCGCCGGGCGGCTGGGCTGGTCGGCGTGCGGGCTGGCCGTCCTGCGCCGAGGGTTCAGCAGCCCCATCGCGGCCGTCGCGGCGCACCGCCGGCCCGCGCCGCCCTACGCCGCGGGCCCGGCCGCCGCCGACGCCGGGGCCAGCGCGATGTGCGACGTCAGCGACGGCCTGCTCGCCGACGCCGGGCACCTGGCCGACGCGAGCGGCGTGGCGATCGACGTCGACCGCGCGGCCCTGGTGCGGACGATGCTCGAGCCGCCCGGGCCGATGCAGCAGGTGGCCGCCGCCCTCGGCGCCGACCCGCTGTCCTGGGTGCTCACCGGCGGGGAGGACCATGCCCTCCTGGCCACCTTCCCGCCCGGCGCGGCACCGCCCGCGGGCTGGACGGTCATCGGAGGGGTCCGCGACGGCGCGGCCGGCGTGTTCGTCAGCGGCGAGCCGGCGGCCGACGTCGCGCAGGCCGTGGGCGCAGGGAGGACCGGGCATGTCCACTTCGGCTGAGGTCGCCGGGCGCAGCGTGCGGCTGCGCGACGGCCGGACCGCGGAGCTGCGGGCGGTGCCGTACGACGACCCGCTGGCGCGCGACCTGGTGGGCCGGGTGCAGCAGGAGTACGTCGACCGCTACGGCGGGCCCGACGAGGCCGCCGTCGACCCGGCGGAGTTCGTGCCGCCGGCCGGGCTCTTCCTCGTCGCGGAGGTCGGCGGCGAGCCCGCCGGCTGCGGCGCCTGGCGGCGACACGGCGACACGGAGGCCGAGGTCAAGCGGGTGTACGTGGTGCCCGCCTTCCGCCGGCTGGGCCTGGCGCAGCTGGTCGTCACCGCGCTGGAGGACTCCGCCCGCGCCGCCGGGTACCGCTCGGTGGTGCTCAACTCCGGCGACCGGCAGCCCGAGGCGCTCGGGCTGTACGCCGCGATGGGATACCGCCCCGTGCCGGGGTACGGCATCTACGCGGGGGAGGCCGGGGCGGTCTTCCTCGGCCGGCAGCTGACCGATCCCGGGGAGGAGCGGCCGTGGGCGTCGTGACGATCTCCGCGTCCTACGGCGCGGGCGGCCCGGAGGTGGGGCCGGCGGTGGCCGACCGGCTGGGCCTCGCCTTCCACGACCGGGCGATCCCGGCCCAGGTGGCCGGCCGCCTGGGCGTCTCCCAGGACGACGCCGAGGCCAACGACGAGCGCGTCGTGCGCGGGCTCTGGCGCCTCGTGGCCTCGCTCGGGGCGATGCCCGACCCGATCGGCGGCGTCGTCCCGCTCACCGGCGAGCCCGACGAGCGCGCCTACCGCGAGCAGACCGAGCGGGTGCTGCGCGAGATCGCCGACGGGCCCGGGGGAGTGGTGCTCGGCCGCGCCGGGGCGCTGGTGCTGCGGGACCGGCCCGACGCGCTGCACGTGCGGCTCGACGGGCCGCCCGAGGCGCGGCTGCGGGCGGTGGTGGCGCGCTACGGCCGGCCGGAGGAGGAGGCCCGGCAGGAGATGCGGGCCAACGACACCACCCGCGAGGCCTACGTGCGGCACTTCTACCGCTGCGACCCGGCCGCCGTCCGGCACTACCACCTCGTCGTCGACGGGACGGCGCTGCCGCCGGACACCGTCGTCGACCTGGTGGTCACCGCGGCGCGGGCGCGGGGGATCGGCTGAGCGCACGGACGACGAAGGACCCCGGAGGTCGGCGACCTCCGGGGTCCTCGGTCGGACCCCGCCCCCGCACGGGGGCGGCGCGATCAGGCGCGGACGACCTTGCCCGCGCGGATGCACGAGGTGCAGGCGTTGATCCGCTTGCGGTTGCCGGGGGCGACGAGCGCCCGCACCGACTGGATGTTCGGGTTCCAACGGCGCGGCGTGCGGCGGTGCGAGTGCGACACCGACATACCGAAACCGGGCCCCTTGCCACAGACATCGCACACGGCAGCCACGGTGGATCACTCCCAGAGAATCGTTCGAAAGACGGCGGCGCACCGACGGCGACCGCTAGACCGTCGACCATCCTAACCGGTCCGGCGCGCGGGTGTCGCCGAGGCCCGGGACCCCCGTCGCGGGGAACGGGACCGTCGTCGTCCGTGGGTACCCTCCGCCCGTGCTGCAGGCGCTCGACGACGCCGCGGTCGGTCAGTGGTGCCGCACCGCGGTCGCCGCGCTGTCCGAGGCCCGCGACCGCATCGACGAGCTCAACGTCTTCCCGGTGCCCGACGGCGACACCGGCACCAACCTGCTGCTGACCGCGCAGGCCGCGGTCGCCGCGCTGGAGGCCGCGGGCCCCGCGGAGCCCGCCTGGACGGCGCTGTCGCGGGGCGCGGTGCTCGGCGCCCGCGGCAACAGCGGCACGATCCTCGCGCAGCTGCTGCGCGGCCTGTCGGACTCCCTCGCCGGCGCCGGTCCCGCCGACGGCCCGGCGCTGGCCGCCGCGCTGCAGCAGGCCGCCGACGGCGCCTACTCGGCGGTGGCCGACCCCGAGGAGGGCACCTTCCTCACCGTGGCGCGGGCCGGCGCCGCGGCCGCGTGCGCCGCCGTCACCGCGGGCGGCACCGCCCTGGCCGACGTCGTCACCGCCGCCGCCGACGGCGCCCGCGCGGCGCTGGAGGCCACCCCCGGCCAGCTCGACGTGCTGCGCACCGCGGGCGTGGTCGACGCCGGCGGCGCGGGCCTGTGCCTGGTCCTCGACGCGCTGGTCACCACGGTCACCGGCGTCGAGCCCGCCCGCCCGCCGCTGCACCGCCGCCCGCAGCGGGCCGGGCACGGACACGGCCACGTCCCGCACCAGCCGCCGCCAGGCCCGGGCAGCGAGGTGCAGTACCTGCTCGCCGACGCCGACGAGGCCGCCGTCGCCGTCCTGCACCGGCGGCTGGCCGCGCTCGGCGACAGCCTGGTCGTCGTCGGCGTCGACACCCCCACCGGCCGGCAGTGGAACGTGCACGTGCACACCTCCGACGTCGGCGCGGCCATCGAGGCCGGCATCGAGGCCGGACGCCCGCACGGGATCAGCGTCACGCCGCTGGCGCCGGTGCGGCCGGCCGAGCCGGTGCCCTGGCGGCGCACCGTGGTCGCCGTCGTCCCGGGCGACGGGCTGGCGCTGCTGTTCGCCGGGGAGGGCGTGCGGGCGGTCACCTGCGGTCCCGACGGTGTCACCGAGGACGAGGTCCTCGCCGAGGTGGTCGCCTCCGCCGCCGCCGAGGTGGTGCTGCTGCCCAACGACCCGGCGCTCACCCCGGCCGCCTCCCGCGCCGCCGAGCGCGCCAGGGAGCTCGGCCGCGACGTCGCCGTCGTGCCCACCCGGTCGCCGGTGCAGGGGCTGGCCGCCGTCGCGGTCGCCGACCCCGGCCGCCGGTTCGGCGACGACGTCATCGGCATGGCCGAGGCCGCGGCGGCCACCCGCTGGGCCGAGGTCGCCGTCGCCGAGCAGGAGGCGCTGACCAGCGCGGGCCCCTGCCGCCCGGGCGACGTCCTCGGGTCGGCCGAGGGCGACGTCGTGGTCATCGGCGCCGACCTCGCCGCCGTCGCCTGCGACCTGCTCGACCGGCTGCTGTCGGCCGGCGGGGAGATGGCCACCGTGCTCGTCGGCCCCGACCCCGCGCTCGGCGACGCCGCCTGCGCACACCTGGCCGCCGCGCACCCGACCGTCGAGGTGGTGCGCTACGAGAGCGGGGCCGCGGTCCCGCTGCAGATCGGGGTGGAGTGACGTGGCGGTCACCCTGGAGACCGACCTCTCCCGCGTGCTCGGCGCGAAGACGGCCAAGGCCATGGCCGAGTCGCTGGACCTGCGCACCGTGCGCGACCTGCTGCGCCACTACCCGCGCCGCTACGCCCGCCGCGGCGAGATCGCCCGCCTCGACGACCTGCAGGTCGGCGACCGCGTCACCGTGCTCGCGCAGGTCCGCAAGGTCACCAGCCGGCGGATGCGCAACCGCCCCGGGACGCTCACCGAGGTCACCGTCGGCGACGGCGCCGGGCAGATGCAGCTCGTCTTCTTCAACCGGAAGTTCGGGAAGCTCGAGGAGGGCTCCTGGGGGCTGTTCGCCGGCACCGTCGGCGAGTACCGCAACTCCAAGCAGTTCGCGCACCCCGACTTCCACCTCATCACCGGCGACGACGACGAGGACTGGGCCCGCGCGCTCATCCCGATCTACCCCGCGAGCAAGGACGTCTCGAGCTGGGTGATCCAGAAGTCGGTGAAGCTGCTGCTCGACGCCACCGGCGGGTTCGGCTTCGTCGAGGACCCGCTGCCCGAGGACCTGCGCTCCCGGCACGGGCTGCTCAGCCTCGCCGCCGCCCTGCTCGACGTCCACCGGCCCACCTCCGCCGAGGACGTCGAGCGCGCCCAGGACCGGCTGAAGTGGGACGAGGCGCTCACCCTGCAGCTGGTGCTCGCCGCCCGCCGCCGGGCCGCCGCCCTGGAGCCGGGCACCGCCCGCCCGCGCCGGTCCGGCGGGCTGCTCGACGCCGTCGACGCCGCCCTGCCGTTCTCCCTCACCGAGGGGCAGCGCGAGGTGGGGGAGGAGCTGGCCGCCGAGCTGTCCCGCGACCAGCCGATGCACCGCCTGCTGCAGGGCGAGGTCGGGTCGGGCAAGACCGTCGTGGCGCTGCGGGCGATGGCCCAGGTCGTCGACGCCGGCGGGCAGGCGGCGCTGCTGGCGCCCACCGAGGTCCTGGCCGCGCAGCACGCGCGCAGCATCTCCGCGATGCTCGGCCCGCTCGCCCGCGCCGGCGAGCTCGACGGCGACCCCGCGGGCACGAAGGTCGTGCTGCTCACCGGCTCGCTCAAGGCCGCGCCCCGTCGCGCCGCCCGGGCCGCGGTCGCCGACGGCAGCGCCGGCATCGTCGTCGGCACCCACGCGCTGCTGCAGCAGGGCGTCGAGTTCGCCGACCTCGGCCTCGTCGTCGTCGACGAGCAGCACCGCTTCGGCGTCGAGCAGCGCGACGCGCTGCGCGCCAAGGGTGAGCGGCCGCCGCACGTGCTGGTCATGACGGCCACGCCGATCCCGCGCACCGTGGCCATGACCGTCTACGGCGACCTCGAGACCTCCGTCCTGCGCCAGCTCCCCAGCGGCCGCGGGGGCGTGGCCAGCTCCGTGGTACCGGTCGCCGACAAGCCGACCTGGCTCGACCGCGCCTGGGAGCGGCTGCGCGAGGAGGTCGCCGCCGGCCGGCAGGCCTACGTCGTCTGCCCGCGGATCGGCGACGACGAGACCGGGGACGACGAGACCGACGCACCCGACGACGCCGACGGCGCGCCCGGGGACGCGAAGGGCGGCGACGACGACCGGCGCCCGCCGCTGGCCGTCCTCGACGTCGCGCGCGCGCTCGACGAGGGGGCGCTGGCCGGCCTGCGCCTCGCGGTGCTGCACGGCCGGATGACGCCGGAGGCCAAGGAGGCGACGATGCGCGCCTTCGCCGCCCGCGAGGTCGACGTGCTCGTCGCCACCACCGTCGTCGAGGTCGGCGTCGACGTGCCCAACGCCACGGTGATGGTCGTCATGGACGCCGACCGGTTCGGCGTCAGCCAGCTGCACCAGCTGCGCGGCCGCGTCGCCCGGGGGAAGCACCGCGGGCTGTGCCTGCTGGTCACCGAGGCCCGCGAGACGACGTCGACCGGGCAGCGGCTGGCCGCCGTCGCCGGCACCTCCGACGGGTTCGAGCTCGCCCGCCTGGACCTCGAGACCCGTCGCGAGGGCGACGTGCTGGGCGCCGCGCAGTCCGGCCGCCGCTCCGGCATCCGGATGCTCTCGCTGCTGGAGGACGAGGAGCTCATCGCCGCCGCGCGCACCGAGGCCACCGCGCTGCTGGCCACCGACCGCGGCCTGGCCGACCACCCGGGCCTGGCGATGGAGGTGGCGGCGCTGGCCACCGACGAGCGCGCCGAGTACCTCGAGAAGGCATGACGCGCCTGATCTCCGGGGCGGCCGGCGGGCGGCGGCTCACGGTGCCGCCGAGCGGCGTCCGGCCCACCGGCGATCGCGCCCGCGAGGGCCTGTTCAACAGCCTCGGCACGCTGCTCGACCTCGACGGCGCCACCGTCCTCGACCTCTACGCCGGGTCGGGCGCGCTGGGCCTCGAGGCGCTCTCCCGCGGGGCCGCGTCGGTGGTGCTGGTCGAGAACGGGCCGCGGGTGCTGCCGGTGCTGCGCGCCAACGTCGCCGCCGTCGGGCTGCCCGGCGCGCGGGTGGTGGCGGGCTCGGTGCCCACCGTGGTCGGCGGCGCGCCGCCGGCCCGCTTCGACCTCGTGCTCGCCGACCCGCCCTACGCCGTCCCCGTCGCCGAGGTGCTCGGCGTCCTGGGGGCGCTGGTCACGGGGGAGTGGCTGGCTCCGGGAGCGGTGGTCGTCGTCGAGCGGTCCGCCCGCGAGGAGCCGTGGGAGTGGCCGACACCGCTCACCGGGATCCGCGACCGCCGCTACGGAGAGGCGTTGCTCCGGTACGGTCGCCTCCCGTGAGGCGAGCGGTGTGTCCCGGGTCGTTCGACCCGGTCACCAACGGCCACGTCGACGTGATCGCGCGGGCCGCCGGGCTGTACGACGAGCTGGTGGTCGCCGTGCTGGTGAACCCCGGCAAGGCCGGCCTGTTCAGCGTCGACGAGCGCATGGAGCTGCTGCGCGAGGCGGTCGCCGACCTGCCCAACGTCGTCGTCGACAGCTTCAGCGGGCTGCTCGTCGACTACTGCCGCAGCCACGACATCCCGGTGGTGGTCAAGGGGCTGCGGGCGGTCGGCGACTTCGAGTACGAGCTGCAGATGGCGCAGATGAACCGCGAGCTCGCGGGCATCGAGACGCTGTTCGTGCCCACCGCTCCGCAGGTCGGGCACCTGTCCTCCAGCCTGGTCAAGCAGATCGCCACCTTCGGCGGCGACGTGTCCCGGCTGGTCCCGAAGGCCGTCCTCGACCGGCTGCTCGCCAAGCGGGACGGTTCGGCGTGACCGAGGTCGTCTACCGGCTCTACGAGACCGTCGACGAGCTCAGCCGGCTGATCGAGAACGCGCGCAGCGTGCCCATGTCGGGCTCGTGCATCCTGCCGCGCGACCAGCTGCTCGACCTGCTCGACGACCTCCGGGAGAACCTCCCCGACGAGGTGCACGCCGCCGGCGCGATCGTCGAGCAGCGCACCGAGATCCTCGAGCAGGCGCAGGCCGAGGCCGAGCAGCTGACCGGCCGCACCCGCGAGGAGGCCGACCGGCTCGTCGCCGGCGCCCGCCGCCAGCGCGAGGAGATCCTCGGCACGGCCCGCCGCCAGCGCGACGAGTTGCTCGCCCGCGCGCAGGCCGAGGCCGACGAGCTGCTCGAGCAGGCCGAGGCCGAGGCCGACCGGCTGCTGGCCGAGGCCCGCGACCACCACGCGGCGGTGCTGGCCGACGCCGAGGCCCAGCAGGCGGAGCTGCTCGCCGTCGCGCAGGCCGAGCACGAGCGCCTGGTCACCGAGACCGAGGTCTACCGCGGCGCCGTCGCCCGCTCCGACGAGCTCGGCGCGCAGACCGTCGCGGAGGTCACCCGCATGCGCACGGAGGTCGACGAGTACGTCGACACCCGCCTCGCCGACTTCGGCTCCACCCTGGAGCGGATGCTGCGCTCGGTGGAGAAGGCCCGGGAGACCCTGCGCGACTGAGCGGGGCCGGACGGCACCCCGGCAGGATCGGGTAGTCTCGGTTGCTGGTCCACCGGTGACCTCCCCGGACCGGATCCCCTCCTCCTGACGACCGCGAGTACCGACATGCCTGCCGCCCCATCCCGCCGCCCCGGCGCCGCGAGCCCCGACGCCCGGCGTCCCGCCGCCAACCCCTGGGCCGTGGAGCTGCGCGAGCTCGGCCGCCGGGCGGGCTCCATGCAGGAGCTCGACCGGACGGTCCCCGCACCCGACGGGTGGCGGCTCGAGCTCGTCGGCGTCCCCGAGGGCGCCCCGGTGCACCTGCGCCTGCGCCTGGAGTCGGTGATGGAGGGCGTGCTGGTCTCCGGCGACGTCGAGGTCCCGGTCGAGGGCCAGTGCGCCCGCTGCCTGGAGCCGGTCCACGACTCGCTCCAGCTCGACGTCCAGGAGCTCTACGCCTACCCGGGCAGCACCACCGAGGCCACGAGCGAGGAGGACGAGGTCCGCCTCGTCGAGGGCGAGCGCATCGACCTCGAGCCGATGGTCCGCGACACCGTCGTCCTGGCCCTCCCGCTCTCGCCCACCTGCACCGACGACTGCGCGGGCCTGTGCTCCGGCTGCGGCCAGCGCATCGACGACCTCCCGGCCGACCACTCGCACGAGCTGGTCGACCCCCGCTGGGCCGGCCTCGCCGGCCGACTCACCACCGGAGCGGTCACCGACCGTCCGGACGACCCTGAGGAGAACTGACCGTGGCCGTCCCGAAGCGGAAGATGTCCCGCGCCAACACCCGCGCCCGCCGGTCGCAGTGGAAGGCGAGCGCCCCCACGCTCAGCCCCTGCCCGAACCGCGCCTGCGGTCAGCTCAAGCCGCCGCACCAGGCCTGCCCGAACTGCGGCCAGCACGCCGGCCGCCAGGTCCTCTCCGTCTGACGACGGCGTCCGTGGGCAGCGCCGCCCGCACGCCGGTGGTCCCCGAGGGCGGGTCGCCGGCGGGTCAGGCGCACGCCGACCGAGCAGCCGCCTGGCTGCTCGACGCACTCCGCGTCGAGCTGCCCGGCGGCCTGCTGGCGTTGGCGCTGACCCACCGCTCCTGGGCCTACGAGAACGGCGGCCTGCCGACCAACGAGCGCCTGGAGTTCCTCGGCGACGCCGTGCTCGGCCTGGTCGTCACCGACGAGCTCTACCGCAGCCAGCCCGACCTGCCCGAGGGCCGGCTGGCGAAGCTGCGGGCGTCGGTGGTCAACATGACCTCGCTGGCCGGCGTCGCCCGGCGGCTCGGCGCCGGCGGCCTCGGCCCGCACCTGCTGCTGGGCCGCGGCGAGGAGACCACCGGGGGCCGGGAGAAGGACTCGATCCTCGCCGACGCGCTCGAGGCGCTGATCGGCGCGATCCACCTGGGTCTCGGCCTCGACGCCGCGGCGGCGATCGTGCACCGGCTGTTCGACCCGCTGCTGGTCGAGTCGGCCAAGCGCGGCGCGGGCCTGGACTGGAAGACCAGCCTGCAGGAGCTCGGTGCCGCCCGGGGCCTCGGCGCCCCGGTCTACGACGTCACCGACGAGGGCCCGCCGCACGCCAAGACGTTCACCGCGTCGGTGTCGCTGGCCGGCGTCCTCCGGGGCACCGGCAGCGGCCGCACCAAGAAGGCCGCCGAGCAGGAGGCCGCCGAGGCCGCCTGGCAGGCCGTCTCCAGCGAGGGCCCCGCGGCGGACCCGGCGGCCGACCTGGATGCGGACCCGGCGGGCGGCCCGGTCGCGCCACCCGTGGAGTAGCCCCCGTGCCCGAGCTGCCCGAGGTCGAGGTGGTCCGGCGCGGTCTCGAGCGCTGGGTCGCCGGCCGCACCGTGGCCACGGTCGAGGTGCACCACCCGCGCGCCGTCCGCCGGCACCTCGAGGGCGCCGAGCACTTCGTCGGGGCCGTGACCGGCCGCACCGTCGCCGCCGCGCACCGCCGCGGCAAGTACCTGTGGCTGCCGCTCACCGAGCCCGACGGCGCCCCCTCCGGCCGGGCGGTGGTCGCCCACCTCGGCATGAGCGGGCAGCTGCTCGTCGAGAAGCGCAGCCAGCCCGACGAGACCCACCTGCGCGCCCGGTTCACCTTCACCGACGGCGGGCGCGAGCTGCGCTTCGTCGACCAGCGCACGTTCGGCGGTCTGGCGGTGGAGGACGCGGACGGGGAGCGGATCCCGTCGCGCCTCGCGCACATCGCCATCGACCCGCTGGACCCCTCCTTCGACGAGGCCGGCTTCAGCGCGGCGCTGCGGCGGCGGCGGACCGAGGTCAAGCGGGCGCTGCTGGACCAGACGCTGATCGGCGGTGTCGGCAACATCTACGCCGACGAGTCGCTGTGGCGGGCCCGGCTGCACGGCGCGCGGCCCACCGACCGGCTGACCCGCGCCCAGGTCGGCGACCTGCTCGACGGCGTGCGCAGCGTGCTCGGCGAGGCGCTCGCCCAGGGCGGCACGTCCTTCGACTCGCTCTACGTCGACGTCAACGGGCAGAGCGGCTACTTCTCCCGCTTCCTCGCCGTCTACGGCCAGCTCGACCGGCCCTGCCCGCGCTGCGGGACGGCGATCATCCGGGAGTCGTTCATGAACCGCTCGAGCTACAGCTGCCCGCAGTGCCAGCCGCGCCCGCGCGCGAGGCGGTCGTGAGCCCGGACGTGCGGGTGCGCGTGCTGGTCAGCGGCATCGTGCAGGGCGTCGGCTACCGCTGGTTCGTCCGCGGCCTGGCCGACGCGGCGGGGCTGGCGGGGTCCGCGCGCAACCTCCCCGACGGGCGCGTCGAGGTCGAGCTGGAGGGGCCGGCCGACGACGTCCGGGCCGTCGTCGCCGCGCTCGACGGGCCGCGCGCGCCCGGTTCGGTCACCGGCGTGGTGTCCGAGGACCGCGCGGTGCAGGGGGGACAGGGCTTCACCACGGCGTGACGAAGACGACATCCACCCGACACGGGAGGTGTCCAGTGTGGCCGTTGACCTGCGTGTCGGGTGCTGTCACCCTGGAGGCACCGAGCCCGCGCCGACCGACTTCCCGGGGCGGCGGGCACCCCTCCCGCTGTCGAAAGGCCGCTGTCGCCATGGCCAAGGCCCTGTTCGGTTCCGTCGTGTCGCCCGCGGAGCTCCGCGTACTCGAGGAGAACGCGGCGCTGCGCGCGAAGGTGCGCCGCCTGGAGCAGGAGCTCGGCGAGCTGCGCGCCCAGCGCGACGCCGCCCGCGACGCCGTCATCGCCTCCGAGCTGCTGAGCATGGCCGGCGACACCACCGCGCCGGCGCTCGCGTAACACCTGCACCACCACCCGGCGCGCGGATCCGCCGCCGGGTGAGAGCCTCCCTCCCGTGCACCTGTCGAGCCTGACGCTCAAGGGCTTCAAGTCCTTCGCGTCCGCGACGACGCTGCGCCTGGAGCCGGGCATCACCGCCGTCGTCGGGCCGAACGGCTCGGGCAAGTCCAACGTCGTGGACGCCATCGCCTGGGTGCTCGGCGAGCAGGGCGCGAAGTCCCTGCGCGGCGGCAAGATGGAGGACGTCATCTTCGCCGGCACCGCCGGGCGCTCCGCGCTCGGCCGCGCCGAGGTGACGCTCACCATCGACAACGCCGACGGCGCGTTGCCGATCGACTACACCGAGGTGTCGGTCACCCGCCGCATGTACCGCTCCGGCGAGAGCGAGTACGAGATCAACGGCGACAAGGTGCGCCTGCTCGACGTGCAGGAGCTGCTCAGCGACGCCGGCATCGGCCGCGAGATGCACGTCATCGTCGGCCAGGGCCAGCTCGACGCCGTCCTCTCCGGCCGCCCCGAGGACCGCCGGGCCTTCATCGAGGAGGCCGCCGGCGTCCTCAAGCACCGCAAGCGCAAGGAGAAGGCGCTCCGCAAGCTCGACGGGATGCAGGCCAACCTCGACCGGCTGGCCGACCTCACCGCCGAGCTGCGCCGCCAGCTCAAGCCGCTCGGGCGCCAGGCCGAGGTGGCCCGCCGCGCCGCCGGCGTGCAGGCCGACCTGCGCGACGCGCGCCTGCGGCTGCTCGCCGACGACCTGGTGGGCCTGCGCGACGCGCTCGACAAGGACGTCGCCGATGAGGCCGCGGCCCGCGCCCGCCGCGCCGTCGTCGAGGCCGAGCTCGCCGGCGTCGCGCGCCGGGAGGCGGACCTCGACGCCGCCCAGGCCGCCGACGCCCCGCGCCTGGGCGCCGCGCAGGACACCTGGTACCGGCTGTCCGCGCTGACCGAGCGCTTCCGCGGCATCGCCTCGCTGGCCGCCGAGCGCTCCCGGCACCTCTCGGCCCCCGTCCCCGGCGGCACCGGCGGGCGCGACCCCGAGCAGCTCGAGGCCGAGGCCGACCGCGTCGACGCGACCGAGGCCGAGCTGGCCGCCGGCCTCGCGGCCGAGCGCGGCCGGCTGTCGGCCGCCGTCGCCGCCCGCACGGAGCTGGAGGAGGCGCTCGCGGCCGAGGAGCGCGCCTGGGTCGTGGCCACCCGGGCGATCGCCGACCGCCGCGAGGGCCTGGCCCGCCTGTCGGGGAAGGTCGCCGCCGCGCGCTCCCGGTCCGCCGCCGGGCAGGCCGAGGCGCAGCGGCTGGCGCAGGCCGCCGCGGAGGCCGCCGCCCGCGCCGAGGCCGCGCAGGCCCGGCTCGACGAGCGCCGCGCCGGCACCGGCGACGCCGACGACGAGGACGTCGCGCTGGTCACCGCGCACGCCGACGCCGTCGCCGCCCGGACCGCCGCGGCCCGCGCGGTCACCGAGCTGGCCGACGCCGAGCGGGCCGCGGAGCGCGACCGCGCCTCCTGGGCCGCCCGCCGCGACACGCTCGCGCAGGGCCTCGCCCCGGCCGACGGCGCCGCCGCCGTGCTCGCCGCCGGGACCTCCGGCGCGCTGGCCGGCGTGCTCGGGCCGGTCGCCGAGCGGATCACCGTCGCCCCGGGCGCCGAGGTGGCCCTGGCCGCGGCGCTCGGCGGGCTGGCCGAGGCCGTCGCCGTCGCCGGGGTCACCGGCGCCGCCGACGCGCTGGCGCACCTGCGCGACGTCGGCGGCGGCCGGGCCGCGCTGCTGGTCAGCGGCGGCCCGGCCGCGCCGTCGCGCGCCGGGGAGCCCGCGCTGCCCGAGGGCCTGCGCTGGGCGGTCGACCTCGTCGAGGCGCCCGGGGAGCTGCGGCCGGCCCTGGCCCGGGCGCTGCACGGCGTCGTGGTCGTCCCGACCCTGGGGGCGGCGGCCGCGCTCGTCGGGGCCCACCCGACCGTCCGCGCGGTCACCGTCGACGGCGACCTGGTCGCCGCCGACCGCGCCTCCGGCGGCGCCGCGGAGGCGCCGTCGGGCCTGGAGGTGCGGGCGCGGGTCGACGAGGCCGAGCGCGAGCACGCCGCCGCGGCCGACCGCGCCGCCGACCTCGCCGCGCGGCTGGCCGCCGCCCGGGAGACCGCGCAGGCCCGCTCGGCCGACGTCGAGGCCGCGCAGGCCGCCCGCCGGGACGCCGACCGCACCCGGTCGAAGCTGGCCGCCGAGCTCGCCGAGCTGGGCGCCGCCGCCCGCTCGGCCGCCGCCGAGGCCGACCGCTCCGACGCCGCCCGGCGTCGGGCCGAGCGGGCGCTGGAGGAGTCGGCCACCGGGCTCGCCGAGCTCGAGGCGCGGCTGACCGAGGCCGAGGCGGCGCCCGCGGCGGAGGAGCCCGACCCGGGGCAGCGCGACCGACTGCGGCTGGAGGTCGCCGCCGCCCGGCAGGCCGAGACCGAGGCCCGGCTGGCCGTCCGCACCGCCGAGGAGCGCGCCCGGGCGCTGTCGGGCCGCGCCGAGGCGCTGCGCCGGCAGGCCCGGCAGGAGCGCGCCGCCCGCGAGCGCGCCGCGGCGGCCGCCCTGGCCCGCCGGCGGGGCGCCGAGGTCGCCACCCGGGTGCGCGCCGGCGCGGAGGACGCCCTGACCGCCCTGGCGACGTCGCTGGCCCGCGCCGCCGCCGAGCGCGACGAGCTGGCCCGGCAGCGCAGCGCCCGCGAGGCCGAGCTGCTCGAGGTGCGCACCCGCGTCCGCGCGGCCACCGCCGAGCTCGAGCGGCTGACCGACGAGGTGCACCGCGACGAGGTGGCCCGCGCCGAGCAGCGGCTGCGCATCGAGGCCCTGGAGGAGCGGGCCGCCGAGGAGTTCGGCGTCGACCTGCCCACGCTGGTCGCCGAGTACGGCCCGGCCGCTCCGGTGCCGCCCTCGCCCGCCCGGCTCGCCGCCGCGGAGGCGGCAGGGGAGCCCGCGCCCGGGCCGCTGCCCTACGACCGCGCCACCCAGGAGCGCCGCGCCGCGCAGGCCGAGCGCGACCTGGTCACGCTCGGCCGGGTCAACCCGCTGGCGCTGGAGGAGTTCGCGGCCCTGGAGGAGCGGCACACCTTCCTCGCCACGCAGCTGGAGGACCTCAAGGCCACCCGCCGCGACCTGCTCACCGTCGTCCGCGAGGTCGACGGGCGCATCCACGACGTGTTCGCCGCGGCCTTCGCCGACGTCGCCCGCGAGTTCGAGGGCGTCTTCGCGACGCTGTTCCCCGGCGGTCAGGGCCGGCTGGTGCTCACCGACCCCGAGGACATGCTCACCACCGGCGTGGAGATCGAGGCGCGCCCGCCCGGCAAGAAGGTCAAGCGGCTGTCGCTGCTGTCCGGCGGCGAGCGCTCGCTGACCGCCGTCGCCCTGCTGGTGGCCATCTTCCGGGCGCGGCCCTCGCCGTTCTACGTGCTCGACGAGGTGGAGGCGGCGCTCGACGACGTCAACCTGGGCCGGCTGCTCACCTTGGTCGAGCAGCTGCGGGCGACGTCGCAGCTCATCGTCATCACCCACCAGAAGCGCACGATGGAGATCGCCGACGCGCTCTACGGCGTGAGCATGCGCGGCGACGGCATCACCGGCGTCATCAGCCAGCGGCTGCGCGAGCCCGACCCGGCCCAGGCATAGGAAGCTGTTCGCACGTCTCGGGCGCGAGAACGTGCGGATAGCTTCCTATGCCTGGCCTCAGACGCCGGAGGGGACCAGCAGGTCGACCACGAGCGGCAGGTGGTCCGACGCGCCGGCGCCGTCGAGCACGCGGGCCGCGGCCACCTGGATGCCCGGGGTCACCCACACCTGGTCGATGCGCACGTGCGGCGCGCGCGCCGGGTGGGTGTGGCCCTCGTCGCGCTGCCAGAACCGCCAGCGGGCCTGGTCGTCGCGGTCGCCGGCGAGGGTCCACGCGTCGGAGAAGTCGGACCGCAGCGCCGACAGCTCGGGCGCGTCCGGGGCGGCGTTGAGGTCGCCGACCACCACGCCGGTCTCCATCGAGTCGGTGTGCAGGTCGCGCAGCAGCTGCACCTGCCGGGCCCGCTCCTCGGCCGACCGGGTGGTCAGGTGCGTGGTGGTCACCCACAGCGCGCCGCCGTCGAGCTCGACCAGCGTGCGCAGGGCGCTGCGCGGCTCGCCGGTGCCCGGCAGCGGGTGCACGTCGCTGACCAGGATCGGCAGCCGCGACAGCAGCGCGTTGCCGTACTGGCGGCGCGGGGCGTCGCCCGGCCGCTCCTCGTCGATCGCCGGGCCCCACGCCAGCTGCATGTCCAGCGCGCGGGACAGCAGCAGCGCCTGGTCGACGTCCTCGCTGCGGTCGCCGAAGTGCCGGTCCACCTCCTGCAGGCAGATGACGTCGGCGTCGGCGGCGGCCAGCACCTTGGCCAGCCGCGGCAGGTCGTGCCGGCGGTCGTCGCCCACCCCGTGGTGGGTGTTGAAGGTGACCAGCCGCACCGGGATGGGCGGCTGGTCGGGACCGGGGGCGGGCTTCACGCCGGAGGGGTCGGTCACCCCGTCAGCCTGTCACCCCTGCGCGGGCACCGTCGCCGGGACCGGGTCGGCCAGCGGCAGGTCGAGCACCTGCTGCAGGCACTCCTCGCCGTCGGGGCGGTGGTCGCTCACGTGCAGCACGAAGCGCGCCTGCCGGCCCTCGAGCACCAGCTCGCCGACCTGGTTGCCGAAGAAGGGGCCCGCCGCCTTGGCCCACTCCACCGACGGCGGCCGCACCCGCGCTGCCCGCGCGACCGCGGCGGTGAACCGCCGCGCCCACCGGCTCCAGCCGATCCGGAACCCGACGCGGATGGGGTGCGGCGCCTGGTTGTGCAGCGGGGAGACGGTCAGCTGGTGCACCCGGCCGGTGAGGCCGCCGGGGGAGACCACCTCGGCGGCGTAGGCGTGGTGGACGTCGCCGGAGAGCACCAGCGCGGTCGCCGGGGCGCGGCCGTGCTCCCCGCGGGCGACGGCGAGCAGCGCGGCCGCGAGCCGGTCGAAGCTGTGCCCGAAGGCGGCCCAGTGCTCCAGGTCGGCGGCCTGGCGCAGCGCCTCGGCGGCCTTTCCCCGCCACCGGCCCTCGTGCCGGACGGCGACCGCCTCGTCCACCCGCTCGATCGAGTCGATGGCGTGGGGGAGCAGCCACGGCAGCGAGGTGCCGACCAGCAGGTGGTCGACGCCGTCGGCGACCGCCTGGCGCATCTGGTCCTCGATCCAGGCGAACTCGTCGTCGTCGACCATGCGGCGGCCCTGCTCGTCGAGGACCCGGCCGGCCCGGCTGTCGACCATGACCAGCCGCGCGTCGCCCCAGTGGCGCACGTAGCTCCAGCGCACCGTCCGAGGCTCGCGGTCGGCGGCGACGGCCATCTCGCGCAGCAGCGGCTCGGCGTCGGTGCCCTCGGGCAGGGCGAGCACCGCCTGCCAGGTGCGGTCGGCGGCGAGCTCGGCCGGGCTGAGGTTGCCCAGGTGCTGGTGCACCCAGTAGCTGACCAGCCCGCCGGTGATCCGCTCGGCCCACCAGTCGGTGGCCGTCACCTGCCGCCGCCACGCCGCCGAGGTGTTCCAGTCGTCGATCATCTCGTGGTCGTCGAAGACCATCGACGACGGGATCGTCGACAGCAGCCAGCGCACCTGCGGGTCCATCCAGGACTCGGCGTACAGCCGCGTGTACTCCTCGCGGTCGCGCACCTGCGCGTCCTCGGGCACCGGCTCGCCGCGGTGCACGGTGAGCCAGGCGCGCGTGGCCGAGGTCAGCTCGTCGGCGTAGACCTGGTCGCCGAGCAGCACCAGCGCGTCGGGCCACTCCTCCTCGGGGAGGTCGGCCACCCGCTGGGCGTAGGCGTCGAGCGCGTCGGGCGGGATGCCCTCGCCGAGGTCGACGGTGCTCGGCGCGGCGTAGCGGCAGGAGCCGAAGGCCAGCCGGAACGGGCCGGGCCGGCCGGGGGTGCGGATCCGGCTGGGCGGGAACGGGGAGCTCTCCTCGGGCCACACCCGGACGCCGTCGGTGCCGTCGGCGGAGAGGCGGACCTCGTAGGGGGTGGTGCTGCCGGGCTCCAGGCCCTCGACGACGACGAGCGCGTACCAGTGGCCGCCCACGCGGAAGGTGCGCGCGGTGCGCCCCAGGACGTCGACGGTGCAGGGTCGGTCGGTCTCCACCCACACCGTGGCCGACACCGGGTCGACGTGGCGCAGCAGCGGCCCGAGCAGCAGGGCGGGGCTGTCTCCCGCGGGGAACGTCACGCCGCCCAGCGTGCTCCACGCACCCGGGTTCCGCCCAGAGCCCGCCGTGCGGCGGCTGGGAGACTGGGCGGCATGGAGTTCGTGCTGATCGCGATCGCGATCGTCCTCGTGGCCCTGGTCGCCGGGGTGGGCCTGCTGGTCGGCCGGGGCCGCCGCACCACCCGGCTCGACGACGACGCCGTCGCGGGCACGACGCTCACCCGCCCGCGGCCGCCCGCCGCGCCGCCGGCGCCCCCGGAGGACCGCCCGGCCGGGGCCACGGCGTCCGGGCTGGGCCTCGCGCCGGCCGAGCCCGACGCCGTCGCGCCCGAGGCGCCGCCCACGGTCGACCTGCCGCCCGCCGTCCCGGAGCCGGGCCTCGTCTTCGAGACCCCGCCGCCGTCGGCCGGCCGGCTGGTGCGGCTGCGCTCGCGGCTGGCCCGCTCGCAGTCCTCCCTCGGCCGCGGCCTGCTCACCGTGCTCGCCCGCGAGCGGCTCACCGAGGACGACTGGGAGGAGGTCGAGGAGACCCTCCTGGCCGCCGACGTCGGCGTCGCCGCGACCACGCAGATCGTCGAGCGGCTGCGCACCCAGTCGATGGTGCTGGCCACCGCGACCCCGGCCGACCTGCGCGCGCTGCTGGTCCGCGAGCTCACCGCCGTCCTCGGCCCCGACCTCGACCGCACGCTCGGCACCGACCGCCGCGAGGGCCGCCCCGGGGTGCTCCTCGTGGTCGGGGTCAACGGCGCCGGCAAGACGACGACGGTCGGCAAGATCGCCCGCGTGCTCGTCGGCGACGGCCGCAGCGTCGTCCTGGGCGCCGCCGACACCTTCCGCGCCGCGGCCGCCGACCAGCTCGAGACCTGGGGCGAGCGGGTGGGCGTGATGACCGTGCGCGGCCGCGAGGGCGCCGACCCGGCGTCGGTGGCGTTCGAGGCGGCCCGCACCGGCGTGGAGGCGGAGGTCGACACCGTCGTCGTCGACACCGCCGGCCGGCTGCACACCAAGTCCGGCCTCATGGACGAGCTCGGCAAGATCAAGCGGGTCGTGGAGAAGGTCAGCCCCGTCACCGAGACGCTGCTGGTCCTCGACGCCACCACCGGCCAGAACGGCATCGTGCAGGCGCGGGTGTTCACGCAGGCCGTCGACGTCACCGGCGTCGTGCTCACCAAGCTCGACGGCACCGCGAAGGGCGGCATCGTCGTCTCCGTGCAGCGCGAGCTCGGCATCCCGGTGAAGCTCATCGGGCTCGGCGAGGGCGCCGACGACCTCGCGCCGTTCGAGCCGGAGGCCTTCGCCGAGGGCCTCGTCGGCGGCGCCGACTGAGGCCGCCGGGGGCTCAGGCCCGCGAGGGGTCGAACCCGTAGGGCAGCTCGAGCCGGTGCGCGGCCAGCAGGTCGGCGTCGGCGAGCACCTCGCGGGTCGGGCCGTCGGCGACCACGACGCCGCCGTCGAGCACCACCGAGCGCGGGCACAGCTGCAGGGCGTAGGGCAGGTCGTGGGTGACCATCAGCATGGTCACCGGCAGGCCGGTGAGGACCTCGGCGAGCTCGCGCCGCCCGGCCGGGTCGAGGTTGGAGGAGGGCTCGTCGAGCACGAGCACCTCCGGGTGCATGGACAGCACGGTGGCGACGGCGACCCGGCGGCGCTGGCCGAACGACAGGTGGTGCGGCGGGCGGTCGGCCGACCCGGCCATGCCCACCTGGTCCAGCGCCGCGGCCACGCGGGCGGCCACCTCCGGCTCGGGCAGGCCCAGGTTGCGCGGGCCGAAGGCGACGTCCTCGCCGACGGTCGGCATGAACAGCTGGTCGTCGGGGTCCTGGAACACGATGCCGACCCGGCGGCGGACCTCCGGCAGGTTCCGCTTCCCCACCGGCAGCCCGGCCACGCTCACCCGCCCGCGGCCCCCGGCGAGGATGCCGTTGAGGTGCAGCACCAGCGTCGTCTTGCCGGCCCCGTTGGGCCCCAGCAGCGCCACCCGCTCGCCGCGCTCGAGGCGCAGGTCGACGCCGAACAGCGCCTGGTGCCCGTCGGGGTAGGCGAAGGCCAGGTCCTCCACGAGGAGGGACGGCGGGGTACTCACGCCCCGAGCATCCCCGCCGCCAGCAGGGCCGCCGCCGACAGGGGGAGCGCCAGCCCGGTCAGCCAGGTGCGCGCGGGCACGGCGAGGGCGGGCCCGGCGGGCAGCCGGCCGTCCCCGCCGCGGGACAGCATCGCCAGGTGCACCCGCTCGCCGCGCTCGTAGGACCGCACGAACAGCGCCCCCGCGGTGCCGGCGACGACCTTCAGCGCGCCGGGGCCGCGGCCGCGGAAGCCGCGCGACTCCCGGGCCACCCGCATGCGGCGCAGCTCTCCGGCGACGACGTCGGCGTAGCGGACCATGAACGACAGGATCTGCACGAGCACCGCCGGCAGCCGCAGCCGCTGCATCCCGCGGACGAGGTCCTGCGGCGTGGTGGTGGCGGCGAGCACCGTGGCCGCGAGCACCGACAGCGTCGCCTTGGCCAGCAGGCCGCCCGCGGCGACCAGCCCGCTCTCCGACAGCGACAGCCCGAGGACCTCCACGCGCGGGCCGCGGGCCACGACCGGCAGCAGCAGCGCGAACACGACGAACGGCAGCTCCACCGCCAGGCCGCGCAGCAGCCGGCCGGCCGGGACGCGGGCCAGCGCGGCGGCGCCCAGCACCAGGACGGCGTACCCGGCGTAGGCCGGCGCCCAGGCCGCCCGCACCGGTGTGGCGACCACGACCAGCGCGAACGCGACGACGGCGACCAGCGCCACGTGCGCCGGCAGCCGGTGGACGACGGTGTCGCGCGCGACGTAGGCCGAGCCGAGCGGGCCGCCGTGCCCGGCGCCCACGCTCAGTCCCGGTCGGCGGTGCCGGTGCGGCGGCGCAGCACCAGCGTGAGGCCGCCGGCGAGCACGAGGGTGACCGCGACGCCGATGACGCCGGCCAGCCCGCCCGACAGCCGGCCGTCGTCGACGCCCTCGACGCCGTAGTCGGCCAGCGGGGAGCCGGCGACGGCGCTGTCGCGGGCCGTGTCGGCGAAGCCGCTCTCGCCGGCGGCCCACTCCAGCCCGTCGGGGTGCGCGCTCGCGTAGTAGCTGACGAACCCGGCGACCACCAGGGTGACCACGAGCCCGGCGATCCAGAACGCGCGCCGGCTCCTCGTCGCGGTGCCGCTCGTCGCGGTGCCTCTCGTCGCAGGGCCGCTCATCGGAGGGCCCCCTCGGCGCGCAGGCCCGGGCGGGTGGCGAGGTCGGCGGGGCGGCGCAGGTGCCGGGCGCCGTGCACCAGGTCCGGCCGCACCGACAGCACCGCGGTGAGCACGGCGACGGTGATGACGGCCTCGCCGATGCCGATGAGCAGGTGGATCCCGCCCATGGCGGCGAGCACCGTGCCGAGCGGGACGTCGGCGACGCCGCCGGCGGCGAACAGCCCGACGAAGGCCAGCGCCGCGGCCGGCACCGACAGGAAGGCGCCGGCGCCCGCGGCGCCGAGCACCCCGGAGCGCGTGCGGGGCAGCAGCCGCACGAGCAGCCGGAAGACGCCGTAGCCGGCGGCCACGGCCACCAGGCCCATGAGCGTCACGTTCGTGCCGAGGGCGGTGAGCCCGCCGTCGGCGAACAGGACGGCCTGGACCAGCAGGACGACGGTCATGCAGAGCACCGCCGTCCACGGCCCGACCAGCACGGCGGTGAGCGCGCCGCCGATCAGGTGGCCGCTGGTGCCGGCGCCGACCGGGAAGTTGACCATCTGGACGGCGAAGACGAAGGCGGCCGTGAGGCCGGCCAGGGGAGCGGTGCGCTCGTCGAGCTCGCGGCGCGCGCCGCGCAGGGCGAGGGCCACGGTCCCGGCGGCCACGGCGCCGGTGGCCACCGACGTCGGGGCGTCGAGGAACCCGTCGGGGACGTGCACGCGGACCTCCGCAGGCTGAGAGGACCGGCCCGGTGCCGACCCGACGGGCACCTTATTGCACATCGCTTGCAGGTGCACCGCCCTCGCAGATCCGCCCGGTCGCACCTCCCCGCGGGGCGTGCAACACGGCCGTCACACGGGTGCGGGACACGCGAACGGGAGTTCACCGCCCGGAAACGCGGCGACGACGTCCCTGGAAACACCGCCCCGGCACCGTGAACGCCGCGTCGCCGCCAGGGAGGGCAGCGACCGCGACCCGCCCCGACCCCGGCCCGCCGGGGCCCGTCCTCGTTGCGGCCGACGGCCCACGACCCACCTCAGGAGGTTGCCGTGGTCAACACCGGCGACACCGCCTGGATCCTCACCAGCGCGGCCCTCGTGCTGCTGATGACCCCTGGCCTGGCGCTCTTCTACGGCGGCATGGTCCGCGCGAAGAGCGTCCTCAACATGATGATGATGAGCTTCGGCGCCCTCGCCCTGATCACGGTGCTCTGGGTGCTCTACGGCTACTCGTTCGCCTTCGGCGACGACGTCGGCCTGGGCCTGCTCGGCGACCCCGGCGAGTTCTTCGGCCTCAAGGGCCTGATGGAGGACACCACCAGCGAGGCCGGCGGCCTGCCCTCGATGGCCTTCGTCGGCTTCCAGGCGGTCTTCGCGATCATCACCGTCGCCCTGATCTCCGGCGCCATCGCCGACCGCGCCAAGTTCGGCTCCTGGATGGTCTTCGCCGGCATCTGGGCCACCGTCGTCTACTTCCCGGTCGCGCACTGGGTCTTCGACTTCACCCTCACCGACGACGACGGCGCGGTCACCCACACCGGCGGCTGGATCGCCAACGACCTGGCCGCCATCGACTTCGCCGGCGGCACCGCGGTGCACATCAACGCCGGCGCCGCGGGCCTGGCCCTGGCCCTGGTGCTCGGCAAGCGGCGCGGCTTCGGCCGCGAGGCGATGCGCCCGCACAACCTGCCGCTGGTCATGCTCGGTGCCGGCCTGCTGTGGTTCGGCTGGTTCGGCTTCAACGCCGGCTCCGCGCTCGCGGCCAACAACACCGCCGCCGTCGTCTGGGTCAACACCCTCGCCGCCACCGGCGCCGCGGTCCTCGGCTGGCTGGTCACCGAGAAGCTGCGCGACGGCCACGCCACCTCGCTGGGTGCCGCCTCCGGCGCCGTCGCGGGCCTGGTCGCCATCACCCCCGCCTGCTCCGCCGTCTCGCCGGTCGGCGCGATCATCGTGGGCGTCATCGCCGGCGCGCTGTGCGCCCTCGCCGTCGGCCTGAAGTACCGCCTCGGCTACGACGACTCGCTCGACGTCGTCGGCGTGCACCTCGTGGGCGGCCTGTGGGGCACCCTGGCCATCGGCTTCCTGGCCGACCCCGACGCCCCCGCCGGCGTGGAGAGCCTCTTCTTCGGCGGCAGCGTCGACCAGCTCTGGCGGCAGGCCGTCGGGGCCGGCGCGGTGCTCGTGTTCTCCTTCGTGCTGACCTACGTCATCGGGACCCTGGTCAAGGCCGCCATGGGCTTCCGCGTCAGCGAGGAGGACGAGGTGGCCGGGATCGACACCGTCGTGCACGCCGAGTCCGGGTACGACTTCACCAGCCTCGGTGGGGGCAGCGGGTCCGCCCTCTCCCAGGCCACCACGCCGAAGACCACGGAAGGGGTCCGGGCATGAAGCTCGTCACCGCCATCATCAAGCCCTTCAAGCTCGACGACGTGAAGAACGCCCTCGAGCTGATCGGGATCACCGGGCTCACCGTCAGCGAGGTCCAGGGCTTCGGCCGCCAGCGCGGCCACACCGAGGTCTACCGCGGCGCGGAGTACCAGGTGGACTTCGTCCCCAAGGTCCGCATCGAGGTCGTCGTCGGCGAGATCGAGGCCGCCCGGGTGGTGGACGCCGTCGTCGAGTCGGCCTCCACCGGCCAGATCGGCGACGGGAAGGTCTGGGTCACCACGATCGACGAGATCGTGCGGGTCCGCACCGGCGAGCGCGGCGAGGACGCGCTCTGACCCGGGACTGACCCCGGAGCACGTCGCGTCGGCCGGGGTGGTGGGGAGACCACCGCCCCGGCCGACGCCGTTCCCGCACCGCTGACCGAGGGGGAGACCGTGCCGGACCTGGCCTCGCTGCCCGACCTGCCCCGCGCCGGGCGGGTGCAGCTGCTCGACGCGTGGCTCGGCGACCTGCTCGCCGACGCCGTGGCCGGCACCCCGCCGCCGCGGCAGGGCCGGGGCGCACCGGCCCCGCGCACCGGCACCGACGGCGTCGCGCTCGTCGCCGTCGGCAGCCTCGGCCGGCGCGAGCCCCCGCCGCACGCCGACCTCGACCTGGTGCTCGTCCACGACGGCCGGCCCGAGGTCGCCGCGCTCGCCGACGCCGTCTGGTACCCGATCTGGGACGCCGGCGTCCGGCTCGACCACTCCGTGCGCTCGGTCGCCGAGGCCGTCTCGGTCGCCTCCACAGACGTCAAGGCCGGCCTCGGGCTGCTCGACGCGCGGCCGGTCGCCGGCGACGCCGGGCTGGCCGCCGCGCTGCGCACCGCCACGCTCGCCAGCTGGCGCCAGTCGGCGTCGCGGCTGCTGCCCCAGCTGCGCGACCTGCGCCGCGGCCGGGCCCGCCAGGTCGGCGAGCTGGCGTTCCTGCTCGAGCCCGACCTCAAGGAGGCCTACGGCGGCCTGCGCGAGGGCCAGGTGCTGCGCGCGGTCGCCGCCGCCCAGCTCGGCGACGAGCCCTCCGCGGAGGCCGAGGCCGCCTACGCCTTCCTGCTCGACGTCCGCGACGAGCTGCGCCGCCGCGCCGGCCGGCCCACCGACGTCCTGGTCCGCCAGGAGCAGCGGCCGGTCGCGGCGGCCCTCGGCCTGCCCGACGAGGACGTGCTGCTGCGCGAGGTCAGCCTCGCCGGCCGGCGGCTGGCCTTCGTCGCCGACGACACCTGGCGGCGCGTGGACGCCGCCCTGGTCCGCCGCCCGCGCGCCCGCTACCGCCGGGTGCGCCGCGAGCCGCTGGCCGAGGGCGTCGTCCGGCAGGGCGACGAGGTGGTGCTGGCCCGCGACGCCCGCCCCGCCACCGACCCGGGCCTGGTGCTGCGCGGCGCGGCCGCCGCCGCCCGCGAGGACCTGCTGCTGTCGCCCTACACGCTCAAGGTGCTCGCGGTGCACGCGCCGCCGCTGCCGGAGCCCTGGCCCGCGGAGGTCCGCTGGTCGTTCCTGCGGCTGCTGGCCAGCGGCCGCGCCGCCGTCCCGGTCATCGAGCAGCTGGACCAGGAGGGCCTGCTCACCCGCCTGCTGCCGGAGTGGGAGCGGGTGCGCTCGCTGCCGCAGCGTCACCCGTGGCACCGGTTCACCGTCGACCGGCACCTGGTCGAGGCCGCCGCGGCCGCCGCCGAGCTCACCCGCGACGTCGACCGGCCCGACCTGCTGCTGGTCGCCTCACTGCTGCACGACGTCGGCAAGGGCTGGCCCGGCGACCACAGCGTCGTCGGGGAGCCGATCGCCGCCGGCATCGCGGCGCGGATGGGCTTCACCCCGGCCGACGTCGCCACCGTGGGCACCCTCGTGCGCCACCACCTGCTGCTGCCCGACACCGCCACCCGCCGCGACATCGACGACCCGGCCACCATCGAGCGGGTCGCCGACACCATCGGCCGCGACGCGCAGGTGCTGCAGCTGCTGCACGCCGTGGCGCAGGCCGACGGCGCGGCCACCAGCACCTCGGCCTGGTCGCCGTGGAAGGCGCACCTGGTCGCCCACCTCGTCGCTCGCGTGCAGGCGCACCTCGGCGGCACGCCGGTCGAGGGGCCCGAGCCGGTGCTGCACCCCACCGAGCCGAGCGTGACCAGCCCGGGGGAGGGCGCGGTGACCGTCGGCGTGGAGGACGTCGCCGACGGCCAGCAGGTGACCATCGGTGCCCCCGACGAGCAGGGCCTGTTCAGCCGGCTGGCCGGGGTGCTCGCCCTCAACCAGCTCGACGTGCGCGCCGCGAAGGTCAACGTGGCGGGCGGCCGGGCCACCGCGGTGTTCGCCGTCCGCCCCCGGTTCGGGCGGGCGCCGCAGCCGGCGATCCTCGCCGACGCCGTCCGGGCCGCCCTCGAGGGCACGCTGCCGCTGGCCGACCGGCTGCGGCAGCGCGAGGCCGACTACCGGCAGGACGCCGCCCGCTCCGCGCCGCCGCGGGTCTCCTGGCACGACTCGGAGGTCAGCGGGGAGGCCACGAGCATCGTCGAGGTGCGCGCCGGCGACCGGGCGGGCCTGCTCTACCGGCTCACCGCCGCGCTGGGCGCCGAGGGCCTCGACGTCACCTCCGCGCGGATCGAGACGCTCGGGGCCGACGCCGCCGACTACTTCTACGTGAGCAACCCCGCCGGCTGCCCGATCGACGCCGCCCAGCGCGGGCGGGTGGAGGCGGCGCTGGTGGCCGCCGCGCGGGGCGCGGTGCCCGACCCGGCGCACAGCGGGGGAGGGGACACGCCGCGCTGAGTGCGCGGGACTGTCGGTGGCCCGTGCGACCGTCGCGGCAGATGCGGGACGGACGGGTCCCGCCACCGACAGCGAGGGGAGCCCGCGTGCCGGACCAGACCGTGCCGTACCAGACCTGGCCCTGCCCCACCTGCGGCGAGGACACCGTGTTCGAGCAGCCCGGGTGTGCCGACGGGCACACCGCCGACGGCGGCGAGTGCCCCGAGTGGGCGTGCACCGACTGCGGCACCGCCTTCCTGCTCGGCGGCCTCGACGTCGTGGTCGGGGCGGCGGTGCGCCGCGCGGCCTGAGCGCCCGCACGGCCGGGGCGGGACCGCCCGGGTCGATACGCTGGAGTCAGGAGGCGCGGCCCGTCGGGGCCACGACAGCGCCCGTGACTGCTGAGGACTGCTCGTGTTCGAGACACTCTCCGACCGCCTCGACAAGGTCTTCACCGGCCTGCGCGGCAAGGGCCGGCTGACCGACGCCGACATCGACGCCACTGCGCGCGAGATCCGCATCGCGCTGCTGGAGGCCGACGTCGCGCTGCCGGTGGTGCGCGCCTTCATCTCCGCGATCAAGGAGCGGGCGCGCGGCTCCGCCGTCTCGCAGGCGCTCAACCCGGCCCAGCAGGTTATCAAGATCGTCAACGAGGAGCTCGTCGAGATCCTCGGCGGCGAGACCCGCCGGCTGCGGTTCGCCAAGCAGTCGCCGACGGTGATCATGCTCGCCGGTCTGCAGGGCTCCGGTAAGACCACGCTCGCCGGCAAGCTCGGCCGCTGGCTGAAGTCCCAGGGCCACGCCCCGCTGCTGGTGGCCTGCGACCTGCAGCGCCCGAACGCGGTCAACCAGCTCGCGATCGTTGCCGGCCAGGCCGGGGTCGACGTCTACGCCCCCGAGCCGGGCAACGGCGTCGGCGACCCCGTCCGGGTGGCCGCCGACTCGATCGAGCACGCCCGCCGCACCATGCACGACGTCGTCGTCGTCGACACCGCCGGCCGCCTCGGCATCGACGCCGAGCTCATGGCCCAGGCCGCCGGCATCCGCGACGCCGTCCGGCCGGACGAGACGCTCTTCGTCGTCGACGCGATGATCGGCCAGGACGCCGTCACCACCGCCGAGGCGTTCCGCGACGGCGTGGGCTTCTCCGGCGTCGTGCTCACCAAGCTCGACGGCGACGCCCGCGGTGGTGCCGCGCTCTCGGTCCGCTACGTGACCGGGCAGCCGATCATGTTCGCCTCCACCGGCGAGAAGCTCACCGACTTCGACGTCTTCCACCCCGAGCGGATGGCCTCGCGCATCCTCGGCATGGGCGACGTGCTCACCCTCATCGAGCAGGCCGAGCAGGCCTTCGACGCCGACCAGGCCGAGAAGATGGCCGGCAAGCTCGTCAGCCGCGAGGGCTTCACGCTCGAGGACTTCCTCGAGCAGATGATGGCCATCCGCAAGATGGGCCCGATCGCCAACCTGCTCGGCATGCTGCCCGGCGCCGGGGCGATGAAGGAGCAGCTCAAGCAGGTCGACGACCGCGACCTCGACCGCACCGCGGCGATCATCCGGTCGATGACGCCGCAGGAGCGCGTCGACTCGAAGATCATCAACGCCTCGCGACGCGTGCGCATCGCCAACGGCTCCGGCGTGACCGTCACCGAGGTCAACCAGCTGCTGGAGCGCTTCGCCCAGGCCCAGAAGATGATGGGCCAGATGGCCGGCAGCATGGGCCTGCCCGGCATGGGCCCCATGTCCAAGAAGGCCCGCGGCCGGCAGATGCAGGCTCAGTCGTCGAAGAAGGGCAAGGGCAAGAAGGGCGGCAAGGGCAAGGCCCCGGCCCGCCGCCCGATGGGCGCCCCCGGGCTGCCCCCCGGCGCCGGCTTCCCGGGCCAGCTGCCCGGCGGCATGCCCTCGCTGCCGCCCGGCCAGGCGCTGCCGGACCTGTCCAAGCTCGACTTCAGCAAGTTCGGGGACGAGCGGCCCGGGCGGTGAGCGCGCCCGCGCTGCACCTCTCCGGCGTCGTCCTCCCCGAGGGCGCGCACCGGGACCTGTGGGTACGCGACGGCCGGCTCACGTCCGAGCCGGTGCCCGGAGCGGAGACCGTCTCCCGCGGCGGCTGGCTGCTGCCCGGCCTGGTCGACGCGCACTGCCACGTCGGCATCGGCCGCGGCGGCGTGCACGTCGAGGACCTCGCCGGGCTGCGCGAGCAGGCCGTGGCCGAGCGCGACGCCGGCGTGCTGGCGCTGCGCGACTGCGGCTCGCCCGTGGACACCCGGGCCCTCGACGACGAGCCGGACCTGCCGACGATCATCCGGGCCGGCCGGCACCTGGCCCGCACCCGCCGCTACATCCCGGGGCTGGCCGTCGAGCTGGAGCCCGAGGACCTCGTCGCGCAGGTGCGGGAGCAGGCCCGCCGGGGCGACGGCTGGGTGAAGCTCGTCGGCGACTGGATCGACCGCTCGGTGGGCGACCTCGCGCCGGAGTGGCCGGCCGACGTCGTCGCCGCCGCGATCGCCGCGGCCCACGAGGAGGGCGCGCGGGTCACCGCGCACACGTTCGGCACCGACGCGCTGCCCGACCTGGTCCGCGCGGGCATCGACTGCGTCGAGCACGGCACCGGGCTGACCGAGGACCTCGTGGCCGAGATGGCCGCCCGCGGCACCGCCGTCGTCCCCACGCTGGTCAACGTGGAGAACTTCCCCGGCTTCGCCGCGGCGGGGGAGAAGCGGTTCCCGGCGTACGCGAGCACGATGCGGCGGCTGTACGCGGGCTCGGGCGCCGTGGTGCGCGCCGCCCACGAGGCCGGCGTGCCGGTGTTCGCCGGCACCGACGCCGGCGGCGGCATCGAGCACGGCCGGATCGCCGACGAGGTGCGGGCGCTGTGCGAGGCGGGGCTCCCGGCCGAGGCGGCGCTGGGCGCGGCGTCGTGGGCGGCCCGCACGTGGCTCGGGCTGCCCGGGCTCGAGGAGGGCGCCCCGGCAGACGTCGTCGTCTACGACACCGACCCGCGCGCCGACCTGCACACCCTCACGCGGCCGGTGCTGCGGCTGCTGCGCGGCCGCGTCGTCTGACGGCTCCCGACGCTGCCGGGAAACCGCTTCGCCGGTGCTGGGACACTGCTCCCGTGCTCCTGCGGATGTCCACGCTGTTCCTGCGCACCCTGCGCGACGACCCCGCCGACGCCGAGGTCCCCAGCCACCGGCTGCTGGTCCGCGCCGGCTACATCCGGCGCGCCGCGCCGGGCGGCTTCACCTGGCTGCCGCTGGGCTACCGGGTGTTCCGCAACGTCGAGCGCGTCATCCGCGAGGAGATGGACGCGATGGGCGCGCAGGAGGTGCACTTCCCGGCGCTGCTGCCCCGCGAGCCCTACGAGGCGACCAACCGCTGGACCGAGTACGGCCCCAACCTGTTCCGGCTCCAGGACCGCCGGGGCGCGGACTACCTGCTCGGCCCCACGCACGAGGAGATGTTCACGCTCCTGGTGAAGGACCTGTACTCGTCGTACAAGGACCTGCCGCTGTCGCTGTACCAGATCCAGACCAAGTACCGGGACGAGGCGCGGCCCCGCGCCGGCCTGTTCCGCGGCCGCGAGTTCACGATGAAGGACAGCTACTCCTTCGACGTCGACGACGCCGGGCTGGACAAGAGCTACGCCGCGCACCGTGACGCCTACATCCGCGTGTTCGACCGGCTCGGCCTCGAGTACGTCATCGTCTCGGCGATGTCGGGGGCCATGGGCGGGTCGCGCAGCGAGGAGTTCCTGCACCCCACCGACATCGGCGAGGACACCTTCGTGCGCTCGGCCGGCGGCTACGCGGCCAACGTCGAGGCGGTCGCCACCGTCGTGCCCGAGGCCGTGCCGTTCGACGGGCTGCCCGAGGCGCACGTCGAGGACACCCCCGACACCCCGACCATCGAGACGCTGGTCGCCGTCGCGGACGAGCTGTTCCCCGACGCCGGGTACACCGCCGCGCACACGCTGAAGAACGTCGTCGTCACGCTGGTGCACCCCGACGGCACCCGCGAGCCCCTGGTCATCGGCATCCCCGGCGACCGCGAGGTCGACGCCAAGCGGCTGGAGGCCCAGGTGGCGCCGGCCGAGGTCGAGCCGTTCACCGACTTCGAGGCCCACCCCGCGCTGGTCAAGGGCTACATCGGCCCGCAGGTGCTGGGCAGCGGCAGCGAGTCGGGCATCCGCTACCTCGTCGACCCGCGCGTGGTCCCCGGCAGCCGGTGGGTCACCGGCGCCAACGCGCCCGGCAGGCACGTGTTCGACCTCGTCGCCGGCCGGGACTTCTCCTGGGACGGCACCGTCGAGGCCGCCGAGGTGCTGCCCGGCGACCCCGCGCCCGACGGCTCCGGCCCGCTGGAGCTCGCCCGCGGCGTGGAGCTCGGGCACATCTTCCAGCTGGGTCGCAAGTACGCCGAGGCCCTCGGCCTCGAGGTGCTCGACGAGAACGGGAAGCTCGTCACGGTCACGATGGGCTCCTACGGCATCGGCGTCTCGCGCGCCGTGGCCGCGATCGCCGAGTCCACCCACGACGAGCTCGGCCTCGTGTGGCCGCGCGAGGTCGCCCCGGCCGACGTGCACGTCGTCGCCACCGGCAAGGACGCCGCCGTCTTCGAGGCCGCCGAGTCGCTGTCGCGGGAGCTGGTCGGCGCCGGGCTGACCGTCCTCTACGACGACCGGCCGAAGGTGTCGCCCGGCGTGAAGTTCAAGGACGCCGAGCTGCTCGGGATGCCGACCATCGTCACCGTCGGGCGCGGCCTGGCGCAGGGCGTCGTCGAGGTCCGCGACCGCGTGAGCGGGGACCGGACCGAGGTGCCGGTCGCCGACGCGGCGGCCGCCGTCCTGGCCGCCGTGCGTCAGGGCCCGGCGACCAGCTCCACCTCGTAGCCGTCGGCGTCCTCGAGGTAGGCGGCCCGGTGGTCCGGGCCGCCGGCGAACGGGTGGCGGTCGGCGAACAGCAGCCGCCACCCGTGCGCCGGGGCCTGGTCCACCAGCGCGTCGAGGTCGCCGTCGCTCCCGGCCCAGAACGCCAGGTGGTTGAGGCCCGGCCGGCGCCGCTCGTGGACGCCGGCCGCCAGGTCGGGGGAGCGCTCGACCACGACGTACACGTCGCCGAGCCGCCAGGACCGGCCGTGCTCCCACGACTGGTACGGCGCCGCGCCCAGCGCGGTCAGCAGCCACCCCCACGAGCGCTCCGCCCGGTCGAGGTCGGGCACCCACAGCTCCACGTGGTGGAGCAGACCCCGGCTGGTCACGGCGGACCTCCTCGCGTCTGGCATCATGGTCGGTCGAACACGGCGGTGCGCGGCCCTCTCACCGACGCCGGCCGTGTCCCTGGCTCCGCCCCGGCGTAACCCCACGCGTCCGTCCGGCGAGCACCGACGAACAGCGTTCGAGGAGAGTTCGAGCCACCGTGGCCACCAAGATCAAGCTCATGCGTCTGGGCAAGATGCGTGCTCCGTACTACCGCATCGTCGTCGCCGACTCGCGCACCAAGCGCGAGGGTCGCGTCATCGAGACGATCGGCAAGTACCACCCGAAGGAGGACCCCTCCTTCATCGAGGTCGACAGCGACCGCGCGCAGTACTGGCTGGGTGTCGGCGCGCAGCCGACCGAGCCGGTCGCGGCCATCTTCCGCGTCACCGGTGACTGGCAGAAGTTCAAGGGCGAGGCCGCGCCGCCGCCCATGAAGGTCGCCGCCCCCAAGCCCGACCGCAAGGCCCTCTACGAGGAGGCCGTCCGCGGCAACGGCGAGGAGCCCGCCGCGGGTGCCACCACCCCGAAGAAGAAGGCCGCCCCCAAGGCCGACGCCGACACCGCCGACAGCAGCGCCGCCGACACGGTGGCCGAGGCCGCCGGTGCCGGTGGCGAGGGCCCGGCGGCCGGTGCCACCTCGACGCCCGCCGAGTAAGACGTGCTCGAAGAGGCGCTCGAGCACCTTGTCAAGGGCATCGTCGACCACCCGCGCGACGTCACCGTCGACCTGGTCGGCGGTCGCCGCGGCAAGACCCTCGAGGTCCGGGTGCACCCCGACGACCTCGGCAAGGTGATCGGCCGCGGCGGTCGCACCGCCAAGGCCCTGCGCACCGTCATGGCCGGCGTCGGCGGCCGCGGCCTGCGGGTCGACGTCGTCGACACCGACGGGCGCTGAGCCCCGCGTCCCGCACGTGGGAACCCCTCCCCAGGACACCGTGGTGGTCGGCCGGATCGGCCGGCCCCACGGTGTCCGTGGTGAAGCGACCGTCGAGGTGCGCACCGACGACCCCGGTGCGCGCTTCCGCGTCGGCGTCGCCCTCCGCACCGACCCCGCCGGGCGCGGGCCGCTGACGATCACCGCGGCCCGCTGGCACCGCGACGTGCTGCTGCTCGCCTTCGAGGGCTACGACAGCCGCGAGGCCGTCGAGGCCCTGCGCGACACCCTCCTCGAGGTCCCCGTGGACGAGCTCCCCGACCTCGAGGACCCCGACGCGTTCTACGACCACCAGCTCGTCGGGCTCGCCGCCCGGCTGCCCGACGGCACGCCGCTGGGCGAGGTCACCGCCGTCCGGCACGAGGGTGCCGAGCTGCTCGTCGTGCGCCGCGTCGACGGCGGCGAGCTGCTCGTCCCGTTCGTCGCCGCGATCGTGCCCACGGTCGACGTGCCCGGCGGGTTCGTCGTCGTCGACCCGCCCGAGGGGCTGCTCGACCTGTGAGCGAGCCGTACCGCGTCGACGTCGTCACGATCTTCCCCGAGTACCTGGCGCCGCTGCGCCAGTCGCTGCTCGGCAAGGCCGCCGACCGCGGCCTGGTCGCCGTCGGCGTGCACGACCTGCGGCAGTGGACCGACGACGTCCACCGCACCGTCGACGACGCCCCCTACGGCGGCGGCCCCGGCATGGTCATGCGCCCCGAGCCGTGGGCCCGCGCGCTGGAGGCGGTGCGCCCGCCCGGCACCCGGCTGGTCGTGCCGACGCCGGCCGGCCGCCCGTTCACCCAGGCGGTCGCCGCCGAGTGGGCCGCCGAGCCCGGGCTGGTCTTCGCCTGCGGCCGCTACGAGGGCATCGACCAGCGGGTCGCCGACTGGGCCGCCTCCGCCGGGCCCGTGTCCGAGGTCTCGATCGGCGACTACGTGCTCGCCGGCGGGGAGTCCGCGGTGCTCGTGATGGTCGAGGCGGTCACCCGGCTGCTGCCCGGCGTCGTCGGCAACCGCGAGTCCGTGGAGTTCGACTCGCACGCCGACGGGCTGCTCGAGGGCCCGTCCTACACCCGCCCGGCGTCCTGGCGCGGGCTCGACGTCCCGCCGGTGCTGCTGTCCGGCGACCACGCGGCGATCGCCCGCTGGCGGCGCGCGGAGTCGCTGCGGCGGACCGCCACCCGGCGCCCGGACCTGCTGGCCGCGCTCCCCGGGGACGCGCTCACCCCCGCCGAGCGGGCGGTTCTCGACGGTGCCTGACCGCGCGGAGGTCGCCCGGGCGGTGGTCCGGCCGACGGCCCGTGTCGTCGTCCTCGACCCCGACGGCCGGGTGCTGCTGCTCGGCGCCCGGCTGACCGACCCCGCCGTCCCGCCCGGCGACGTGCTGTTCTGGTACACGCCCGGCGGGGGAGTGGAGGACGGCGAGAGCGTGCGCGTCGCGGCCGCCCGGGAGCTCGCCGAGGAGATCGGCCTGGTCGTCGACCCCGCGGCCCTCGAGGGCCCGGTGTGGTTCCGCCGGCACGTGGGTCCCTTCGCGGGCGTGCAGGTCGACTCGCGCGAGACCTTCTTCGTGCTGCGCGACGTCGTCCACGAGGTCGACCCGGCCGGCCGCACCGAGCTCGAGCTGCTCGGCGAGGAGCCGCACCGCTGGTGGACCGCGGCGGAGATCGCCGCGGCCGACGTGGAGTTCGCGCCGCGCGAGCTCGCCGCCGTGCTGCCGGAGCTGCTCGCCGGGCCGTGGCGCCGGCCACCCCGCGTGGTCGACTGAGCCCGTCGCCCGGGGGCCGCGCTCGGCAGGGTGGCGCGGATGTGGCACAGTAGAGAGTCGCTGCAGACCGGAGGCGCCCGCCGACGGGCAACTCCCTCCCGGAGTCGCAGCCGACACCTGGTCCGGAGTGGGGCGCCCCGCTGCCCGGGCCGACGACGAGCCACACGCTGAGACCGAGGAATGCTGCGATGAACACCCTGGACGTACTCGACGCCGACTCGCTGCGCGACGACATCCCCGAGTTCCGCCCCGGGGACACCGTCAAGGTGCACGTCCGCGTCGTCGAGGGCAACCGCTCGCGCATCCAGGTCTTCCAGGGTGTGGTGATCCGCCGCCAGAACGGTGGGATCCGCGAGACCTTCACCGTCCGCAAGGTCAGCTTCGGCGTGGGCGTCGAGCGCACCTTCCCGGTGCACACCCCGGTCGTCGAGAAGATCGAGGTGCTGACCCGCGGTGACGTCCGCCGCGCCAAGCTGTACTACCTGCGCGAGCTCCGCGGCAAGGCCGCCAAGATCAAGGAGAAGCGCGAGACCGTCGCGCGCTGACGCGACCTCCGTTCCCCGGCCGGCTCCGCCCGGCCTGACCGCGGCGGGTCCACCGCGGCCGTACGCTGACTCCTGATGAGCAGCGACCGGTCCGGTGGGCCCGCCGACGTCGTCCCGGGGGAGGACCCGCCGCCCAGGACGGCGGCCCGACGGTCCCTCTGGCGGCGCCGGCCCGCCCAGCCGGAGAAGAAGAGCTCCCTCCTGCGCGAGCTGCCCGTGCTGCTGCTGGTGGCCTTCGTCCTGGCCCTGCTGGTCAAGACGTTCCTCGCCCAGGCGTTCTTCATCCCCTCGGGGTCGATGGAGCAGACGCTGCACGGCTGCCCGGGCTGCACCGGCGACCGCGTGCTGGTGAACAAGGTCCCGTACTGGTTCGGCGAGCCCGAGCCCGGCGACATCGTCGTCTTCGAGGGCCCCGACACCTGGGTGCCCGAGGTCGACTACCAGGAGCCCTCGAACTGGTTCACCGGCGGCCTGCTGTGGCTCGGCCGCGCCGTGGGTGTCGCGCCGCCGAGCGAGGACGACTACGTCAAGCGGGTCATCGCCACCGGCGGGCAGACCGTGCAGTGCTGCGACGCCGAGGGCCGGGTGACCGTCGACGGCGAGCCGCTCGACGAGCCCTACATCTTCGAGGACACCCCGCTGGAGAGCCGCCCGTTCGGCCCGGTGACGGTCCCCGAGGGGCGCCTGTGGGTCATGGGCGACCACCGCTCGGCGTCGGCCGACTCCCGCGCGCACGTCGGCGACCGCTACGGCGGCACGATCGCCGTCGACGACGTCATCGGCAAGGCGGCGCTCATCGTCTGGCCGGTCGACCGCTTCGGCACGCTCGACTCCCCGGACATCCAGGCCGCCGAGGCCGCCGCCACGAGCGGCCGGATCGGCCAGGTGCTGCCCCTGGGCGCCGGCCTGGTCGGTGCGCTGCCGGTCGCGGTGTGGAACCGGCGACGGCGGCTGCGCCGCGCCCCGCCGGGCTGACCCGCTCCCCGTGCGCTCCCTCGACGGCGCCGTCCCTCCCCGGGGCGGCGCCGTCGCCGTTTTCCCGTCCGACCATTCCGCAGAATGGTCGTCCCCATGTCGACAATCGCGAGTCGGTGACCGGTGCGCGTTTCCCGTGTGACGACGGCCGCACCAGAAAAGGCAGAAAAAATCCCCAAGAAGTGTTCAAGCGGCCGCCAATACCGCCCGATGGAGTAATCGAGAGCAACACCGGTTCCCCGAAATGGAGTAAGTCGTGTCCGCACCCCTGGCGAGCGCCACCCGCGGCGTCACCCGCGTGCTCCTCCTCGCCGACGCCCCCGTCCTGCGCCGCGGCCTGGTCAGCATGGTCAACGAGACCGCCGGCATGCAGTCGGTGGGCACCCCGGGCGAGCTCCGCCGGGCGCTGACCCTCGTCGAGACCGCCCGCCCCGACGCCGTGGTCGTCGAGCTGGGTGCCGGTCGCGCCGCCACCCTCAACGTCGTCCGCGACCTGCGCCGCCGCTTCCCCCGGGTCGCCGTCGTCGCGCTGGCCACCTCCGAGGACCCGGCCGTCGTGAACGAGGCCGTCGCCGCCGGTGTCCGCGGCTACCTCATGCTCAACACCTCGCCGACCCTGCTCGGCTGGGCGATCCTGGCCGCCCGTGCCGGCCGCACCGTGGTGGACCCGCAGATCCGCCGGGTCGAGGGTGCCGCCGCCGCGCCGGTGGCCAAGCCGCTCACCCCCGAGGTGCCGCTGACCCGCCGCGAGCAGGACGTCCTCGACGAGCTGCTGCAGGGCCAGTCCAACCGCCAGATCGGCCGCAACCTGTTCATCAGCGAGGACACCGTCAAGTCGCACGTCAAGGCGATCCTGCGCAAGCTGGGTGCCCGGGACCGCGCGCACGCCGTCTCCCTGGTCCTGTCCTCGCGCGGCACCGCCGCCTGCAGCTGCGGCGCCCACGCCGTGGCCGCCGCCCCCGCCCCCGTGGAGGTCTGAACCTCCATCCACTCTGCCCGGACCGTCCGCCTCCTCGGCGGTCCGGCACCGCGGGCCTCTCGGTCCGCTCCGGTCCGCGGGCCGGTCCCCACTGACCCGGGGGCCGGCCCGCGGCCGTGTGGTGCGGGCCCCCCGGGCCCGGTCCGGTCCGTCGGTGCCGGGTCGTACTGTCGGACGGCGATGGCAGGCCGTCTTCCCCCCGCCCACCGGGCCGCCGCCGTGCCGGCCGCCCGGACCCGCCGTCCGGCACCGCCGGAGCCGCCCGGCAGCGACGCGCTGTGGGACATGGAGCGCTCGCTGCGCCGGCGCGGGTTCTCCGCCGTCGCCGGCGCCGACGAGGCCGGCCGCGGCGCCTGCGCCGGCCCGCTCGTGGCCGCCGCCTGCGTGCTGCCCGCCGGCCGCCGCGGCCGCGTGCCGGGGCTCGCCGACTCCAAGCTGCTCACCGCCGCCGCCCGCGACCGGGCCTACGACGAGATCGTCGACCGCGCGGTCTCCTGGTCGGTGGTGGTCATCCCGGTCGAGGACCTCGACGCGCGCGGCATGCACGTCACCAACCTCGAGGCGCTGCGCCGCGCGGTGAGCGCGCTCGACCCGCCGGCCGACTACGTGCTCACCGACGGCTTCCCGGTGCCCGGCCTCGGCGTGCCCACCCTCGCCGTCTGGAAGGGCGACCGGGTGGCGGCGTGCGTGGCCGCGGCGTCGGTGCTGGCGAAGGTCACCCGGGACCGGATCATGCTCGACCTGCACGAGCGGTTCCCCGAGTACGACTTCGCCGTGCACAAGGGCTACACGACCGGCGCGCACACGGCCGCGCTGGAGCGTCACGGCCCCTGCCCGGAGCACCGGTCGCGCTTCGTCAACGTCGTCCGCGCCCGCGACGCGCACGCCGGCCGGGAACTCCACCTCACCGCCGCGGGCGGCATGGTCGATGATGGGGGCATGCGCACGATCTCCGGAGACCCGCGATGAGCACCGAGGACCTGGAGAAGTACGAGACCGAGATGGAGCTGCAGCTCTATCGCGAGTACCGGGACATCGTCCGCCAGTTCACCTACGTGGTGGAGACCGAGCGGCGCTTCTACCTGGCCAACTCCGTCGACCTGCAGGTGCGCGAGGCCGGCGGCGAGGTGTTCTTCGAGCTCAAGCTCTCCGACGCCTGGGTGTGGGACATGTACCGCCCGGCCCGCTTCGTGCGGAACGTGCGCGTGCTGACGTTCAAGGACGTCAACGTCGAGGAGCTCGACAAGCCCGACCTCGAGCTGCCCGACGGGCCCCGCATCACCTGATGTCGCCTCCACGCCCCGGACGCTGACCGGCGGGGCCGACGGGACCGCCGCGGCCGTCCACAGGCGCGTCCGGTGTCCACAGACGTCGCCGGACGCCCCCTCCCGGGGCCGGCCGCGGTGACGGTCGGCGGGTGCCCACTCCCTCCGAACTCGGCAGCCGCGGCGAGTCGATCGCCGCGACCTACCTCACCGACGCCGGCCTGCGCGTCCTCGACCGCAACTGGCGCTGCCGCGACGGCGAGCTCGACATCGTCGCCCGCGACGGCGCGGCGATCGTCTTCTGCGAGGTGAAGACCCGCCGCGCCACCGGCTTCGGCCACCCGGTCGAGGCGGTGCCGGCCGCCAAGCAGCGGCGCCTGCGCACGCTGGCCCGGCGCTGGCTCGCCGCCCACGACGAGCACGCGCCCGACCTGCGCTTCGACGTCGTCGGCGTCCTCGTCCGCCCGGCGGGCCCGGCGCTCGTCACCCACCTGCGCGGGGCGTTCTCGTGACCCTGGCCCGCACCTGGTCGGTCGGCCTGGCCGGCGTCACCGGCGCGATGGTCGAGGTCGAGGTCGACATGTCGGCGGGCCTCCCCGGCGTCGCGCTGGTCGGCCTGCCCGACGCCGTGGTGCGCCAGTCGGTCGACCGGGTCCGCGCCGCCGTGGTGAACACCGGGGCGTCGTGGCCGATGCGCCGCATCACCATCGGGCTCTCGCCGGCCTCCATGCCCAAGCAGGGGAGCGGGTTCGACCTCGCGCTGGCCGCCGCGGTCCTGGCCGCCGCGGGCGCGGTGCCCGCCGACGCGGCCGACGGGCTGGTGCTGCTCGGCGAGCTCGGCCTCGACGGGTCGGTGCGCCCGGTGCGCGGCGTCCTGCCGGCCGTGCTCGCCGCCAGGCGCGCGGGGCACCGCACCGTCGTCGTCCCGGCCGGCAACGCCGACGAGGCGGCCCTGGTCGACGGCGCGGAGGTGCTGCCCGCCGGGACGCTGGGCGACCTCGTCGACCACCTGTCCGGGCGGGCCCGGCTCGCGGCGCACGCCCGCGGTCCGCTGCCGCCCCCCGCGCCGGTGCCCGACCTCGGGGACGTCGTCGGCCAGGCGGCCGGGCGGCGCGCGGTCGAGGTCGCCGCGGCCGGCGGGCACCACCTGTTCCTCACCGGCCCGCCCGGCGCGGGCAAGACGATGCTCGCCGAGCGGCTGCCCGGGCTGCTGCCGGTCCTCGACGAGCGCGCCGCGCTGGAGGTCACCGCCATCCACTCGGTGGCGGGCACGCTCCCGCCCGACGCCCCGTTCGTGAGCCGGCCGCCCTTCGAGGCACCGCACCACTCGGCCACGATGGCGGCCCTGGTCGGCGGCGGCTCCGGCGCCATCCGCCCCGGCGCCCTGTGCCGCGCCCACCGGGGCGTGCTGTTCCTCGACGAGGCGCCGGAGTTCCCGCGGGCGACGCTCGACACCCTGCGCCAGCCGCTCGAGCGGGGCGCGGTGACCATCAGCCGGGCGGCGGGGTCGGCCACCTTCCCGTGCCGCGCCCAGCTGGTGCTGGCCGCCAACCCGTGCCCGTGCGCCAGCGCCGCCGGGGACGCGGCCTGCACCTGCAGCCCGCTGGAGCGCCGCCGGTACCAGGCGCGGCTGTCGGGCCCGCTGCTCGACCGGATCGACCTGCGGGTCGAGCTGCCGCCGGTCGGACGCGCCGCGTGGCTCGGCGCCGGTGCCGAGCCGGAGTCGACGACGACCGTGGCGGCCCGGGTCGCGGTCGCGCGGGAGGCCGCCGCCGCCCGGCTGCGGGGCACCGGCCTGGCGCTCAACAGCCAGGTGCCCGGCCGGCTGCTCCGGGAGCGGTGGCCGGTGCCCCGGCCGGCACTGGCGCTGGCCGAGCGCGCGCTCGACCGCGGCCTGCTGTCGGTGCGTGGCCTCGACCGGGTGCTGCGGGTGTCCTGGACGCTCGCCGACCTCGACGGGCGTCCCGTGCCGCACGCCGACGACGTGGCCGAGGCGCTCGGCATGCGGCTGCAGCGGGTGGCCGCGTGACCGGGCTGGAGGACGACCTCGCCGCGGCGGTCGAGGCGCCGGGCACCCCCGACGGCGCGGCCGGCGTGCGCCGGGCCAGGGCGTGGCTCACCCGGGCCGCCGAGCCCGGCTCGGTGGCCCTGTGGCGGTACGTCGAGGACGTCGGCCCCGCGGCGGCGGTGCGCGCGCTGCGGGACGGCACCGCACCGGCCGCCCTGCGCGCCCTCGTCGGCGCGCGGGCGGAGCAGGACGCCAGCCTCGCCGACCTCCGCCGCGCCGAGCGCTGCGGCGCCCGGCTCGTCGTGCCCGAGGACGACGAGTGGCCGGCGTTCGCCCTGCACCCGCTGACCGTGGCCGCGCACGCCGGCGGGGGAGACAGCGGGGACGGCGGCGGGGGAGACCTCGACCGCACGAAGGCGCTGATGCCGCCGATGGCACTGTGGGTGCGGGGCGAGGCGCCGCTCGACGCGGCCGTCGACCGATCGGTGGCCGTGGTCGGGTCACGGGCCTCGACGTCCTACGGCGAGCACGTCGCCGCCGAGTTCGGCGCGCAGCTGGGGGAGCGGGGCTGGACGGTGGTCTCCGGCGGCGCCTACGGCATCGACGTCGCCGCGCACCGCGGGGCGCTGGCCGCCGGTGCGCCGACCGTGGCGGTGCTGGCGTGCGGCGTCGACCGCGCCTACCCGGCCGCGCACTCGACGGTCTTCGCCCGCATCGTCGACGGCGGCGGGCTGCTGGTCAGCGAGTGGCCGCCGGGCGCGGCACCGCACCGGCACCGCTTCCTGGTCCGCAACCGGCTCATCGCCGGGCTCACCCGCGGCACCGTGGTGGTGGAGGCCGCGGCCCGCTCCGGTGCGCAGGCCACCGCCCGCCGCGCGCAGGCGCTGGGGAAGCGGGTGCTGGTCGTGCCGGGCCCGGTCACCTCGGCGCTGTCGGTCGGGTGCCACGAGCTGCTGCGCGACGCGGAGTCCGGCGCCCGGCTGGTCTCCAGCGCCGCGCAGGTGATCGAGGAGGTGGGCGACCTGGGCAGCGACCTCGCCGACCCGCCCGACCGGCCGGACTCCCCGCGCGACGGGCTGTCGGACCTCGCGCGGCGGGTGCTCGACGCCTGCCCGGTGCGCGCCGGGGTGAGCGCCGAGCGGCTGGCGGCGGTCGCCGGCTGCGGGCCGCTGGAGGCGATGCGGGTGCTGCCCGGCCTGGAGATCTCCGGGCTGGTCGAGTGGACCGGCACCGGCTGGCGGCTGGCCCCGCCACCGGAGCGGGCGCGGCGCCGCTGAGGACGGTGGGACGCCCGTTCCGTCGCGGGCGGCCGACCGGCGCGGCGCCTTGACCGGGCGGGGGTGTCGTCGGACGGTCGGGACGTGACCGCCCGGACCGCCGACGCCCGCGCCGCGCTGCCGCCGGCGCTCGCCGCGGCGCTCGAGGGCTACGAGGACGCCCTCACCGGGGAGCGCGACCTCTCGGCGCACACCGTCCGGGGATACGTCACCGACGCGGTCTGGCTGCTCGACCACCTCGCCCGCCGCGGCGGCACCCGCGTCGACGAGCTCGACCTCGCCGTACTGCGCAGCTGGCTCGCGCAGGGCCGGACGAAGGGCGCCAGCCGGGCGACCACCGCCCGCCGCGCCGCCGCGGCCCGCTCGTTCACCGCCTGGCTGCGCCGCGCCGGCCTGACCCCCGAGGACGTCGGCCTGCGGCTGGTCAGCCCCAAGGCCCACCGCACGCTGCCCGACGTGCTCGCCCCCGACCAGGCCCGCGCGGTCGTCGAGTCCACCGCCGGCGCCGACGACCCGGTGGGCCTGCGCGACGCCGCCGTCCTGGAGCTGCTCTACGCCAGCGGCATCCGCGTGAGCGAGCTGGTCGGCCTCGACGTCGACGACGTCGACCGCGGACGCCGGCTGCTGCGGGTGCTCGGCAAGGGGCGCAAGGAGCGCAGCGTGCCCTACGGCGCCCCGGCGGAGCGGGCGCTCGACGCCTGGCTGGTGCGTGGCCGGCCGGCGCTGGCCACAGCCGACTCCGGCCCGGCCCTGCTGCTCGGGGCGCGCGGACGCCGCCTGGACGCGCGCGAGGCCCGGCGCACCGTGCACGCCGCCGTGGCGAAGGCCCCCGGGGCGCCCGACGTCGGGCCGCACGGGCTGCGGCACTCGGCGGCCACCCACGTGCTCGAGGGCGGCGCCGACCTGCGCTCGGTCCAGGAGCTGCTCGGCCACGCTAGCCTCGCGACGACGCAGATCTACACGCACGTGACGGTCGAGCGGCTGCGGGCGGTGCACGCCCAGGCCCACCCGAGGGCCTGAGCGCCCGCCGTGCCCGAGACCACCCGGCCCGCCCCGCCGCACCGCGGGGACCCGACCGACCACCACACGGGGAGCGCAGACGTGCCCGAGGCGACCATCCACCGGATCGGGGGGTCCGACGAGGACGCCGACGCGGCGCTCGCCGACCTCTGGGCGCAGTACGTCGCCGACCGGTCACCCGCGCTGCGCGACCGGCTGATCCTGCACTACGCCCCCCTGGTGAAGTACGTCGCCGGCCGGGTCGGCAGCGGCCTGCCCGCGCACGTCGAGCAGGCCGACCTCGTCTCCCACGGCACCTTCGGCCTCATCGACGCGATCACCCGCTACCAGCCCTCGCGCGAGGTCAAGTTCGAGAGCTACGCGATGGCCCGCATCCGCGGCGCGATCATCGACGAGCTGCGCAGCACCGACTGGATCCCGCGGTCGGTGCGCAACCGCGCCCGGCAGTTCGAGCGCACGGTCGCCGCGCTGGAGAGCCGCCTGCGGCGCAGCCCCACCGACGAGGAGATCGCGGCGGAGATGGACCTCGACGTCGAGGAGGTCCGGAAGTTCCTCGGCCAGCTGTCCCTGGTCAACGTCGTCGCGCTCGACGAGCTGCTGACCGACGACGAGGGCGGCGCCCCGCGCCTGGTCGACACGCTGCAGGACGCCAACGCCCTGGACCCGCAGGCCGTCGCCGAGCACGGCGAGTCCCGCCAGCTGCTGGCCCGCGCCGTCGAGCAACTGCCCGAGCGGGAGAAGGTCGTCGTCAGCCTCTACTACTTCGAGGGGCTGACGCTGGCCGACATCGGCCGCGTCCTCGGCGTCACCGAGAGCCGGATCTGCCAGCTGCACACCAAGGCCGTGCTGCACCTGCGCACGAAGCTGGCCGACATCGCCTGACCGCCCCTCACGGGCGCAGCGGCAGCAGCCGGACCCGCGGCGGGCGCAGCAGCGCCAGCGGGTCGAGGTACACCTCGCCGCGGCGGAGGCCCCAGTGCAGGCACGCCGCGGCCGGACACCCGGCGTGCCCCGGCGCGAGCGTCCCCAGCGGGTCGCCCCGCGCCACGCCCTGCCCCGCGGCGACGGAGGCGGCCACCGGCTCATAGGTCGTCCGCAGGCCGCCGGCGTGGTCGACGCTCACCACCGGCCGCCCGGCGACCATCCCGGCGAAGACGACGACGCCGTCCCCGGCCGCCCGGACGACGTCGCCCGGCACGCCGCCGAGGTCGGCGCCGCGGTGGCCCGGGCCGTACGGCGTCGGCGGCGGCTCGAACGGCCGGGTCACGGCCGGCGGGTCGCCCAGCGGGGACACCCACGGTGACCCGGCCCCGACGACGGCCCCGGCCACGGGCCCGGCGGCCGGCTCGGCCACCGCGGTGGCCGGCGCGAGCAGCGCCGCGAGGGCCAGGAGCAGCACCGGCAGCAGGCGGGGGAGCACGCCGGCGAGCCTCGCGCCCCGATGGACGCAGCGAGGCCCGGAGGGCCGGCCTGTGGACGGACCCGACGGCGGGGGAGGGGCCCGGACGGCGCCGCGTATGCTGTCAGGCGCGACCCGTCTGTGCGGGTCGACTCCGCGCGTCCTCCTCCCGCCTCGCACGGCGGGGCAGCCCCACCTCGGTCCCGGTCCCGCACCGGGTCGGTGGGTCAGCAGGACGCCAGGGCGGGCAGCCACCCGGCGCCCGCGTCAACCGAGGAGCGCGGCCGTCCTGCGGCCGCGCGCAGACAGGAAGGCGACCATGGCAGTCGTCAGCATGAAGCAGCTGCTCGACAGCGGCGTGCACTTCGGGCACCAGACCCGCCGCTGGAACCCGAAGATGAAGCGCTTCATCTTCACCGAGCGCAACGGCATCTACATCATCGACCTGCAGCAGACGCTCGGGTACATCGACGCGGCGTACGAGTTCGTCAAGCAGACGGTCTCGCACGGCGGCACGATCCTGTTCGTCGGCACCAAGCGCCAGGCGCAGGAGGTCGTCGCCGAGCAGGCGCAGCGCGTCGGCATGCCCTACGTCAACCAGCGCTGGCTGGGCGGCATGCTCACCAACTTCTCCACCGTCCACAAGCGGCTCCAGCGCCTCAAGGAGCTCGAGGACATGGAGCAGACCGGCGTGATGGCCGGCCTGTCCAAGAAGGAGCAGCTCGGCCTGACCCGCGAGAAGGCCAAGCTCGAGCGCAGCCTCGGCGGCATCCGCGACATGCAGAAGGTGCCCAGCGCCATCTGGATCGTCGACACCAAGAAGGAGCACATCGCCGTCGGTGAGGCCCGCAAGCTGGGCATCCCGGTCGTCGCGATCCTCGACACCAACTGCGACCCCGACGAGGTCGACTACAAGATCCCGGGCAACGACGACGCGATCCGCGCGATCAACGTGCTGACCCGCGTGGTCGCCGACGCCGTCGCCGAGGGCCTCATGGCCCGCTCGGCGTCGCAGGCCAACGCCGGCCGCGAGGACGGCGGGGAGCAGGCCATCGGTGGCGACGAGCCGCTGCCGGACTGGGAGCGCGAGCTGCTCACCGGCGGTGCGGGCGACGACGGCGCCGCCACCCCGCTCCCCGAGACCCCGGCCGCCCCGCCGGCCGTCTCGGCCGACGTAGTGGCCCCGGTCGAGGGCGTGCCCGCCACCGGCGACACCTCCACCGGCACCCAGGGCGCCCAGAACGGCTGACCCCGCCGGCGCCGCCGTCCCGCCCCCCGCGGGCCGGGCGGCGGCGCCGCGGCACGTCCGCACCACCCCCTTCAGACCCGTGAGGAAGTGACATGCCCGCCTTCACCGCTGCCGACGTCAAGCGCCTCCGCGACGCCACCGGCGCCGGCATGATGGACGCCAAGAAGGCCCTGACCGAGGCCGACGGCGAGTACGACAAGGCCATCGAGCTGCTGCGCATCAAGGGTGCCAAGGACGTCGGCAAGCGCCTCGAGCGCTCCACGACCAACGGCATCGTCGTCAGCAAGCACGGCGCCCTGCTCGAGCTCGACTGCGAGACCGACTTCGTCGCCAAGAACGCCGACTTCGTCGCGCTGGCCGAGCGGCTCATCGAGATCGTCCTCGAGCAGTCCCCGGCGACCCTGGACGACCTCATGGCCGTCCAGGTCGAGGGCCAGACCGTCGCCCAGCTGATCGAGTCCGAGTCCGCCCGCATCGGCGAGAAGCTCGTCCTCTCCCGCTTCGCCACCTTCGAGGGCCCGACCGCGGTGTACCTGCACAAGCGGGCCACCGACCTGCCGCCGGCCATCGGCGTCGCCGTGCAGTACCAGGGCGGCGACGAGGAGGCCGCGCGCTCGCTGGCGATGCACATCGCCGCCGCGCGCCCGCGCTACCTGACCCGCGAGGAGGTCCCGGCGGAGGCCGTCGAGACCGAGCGCCGCGTGGCCGAGCAGACGGCGAAGGAGGAGGGCAAGCCCGAGCAGGCGATCGTCAAGATCGTCGAGGGCCGGGTCAACGCCTACTACAAGGACTTCGTCCTGCTCGAGCAGCCGTCGATCACCGAGCCCAAGCGCACGGTGAAGCAGATCGTCGACGAGGCGGGCCTGACCGTGCAGCGGTTCGCCCGCTTCGAGGTCGGCCAGGCCTGACCTCCAGGCAGCACGAGGCACCCCACCGGCCCCGTCCCGCACCCGGGACGGGGCCGGTGGCCTGTCCGGGCCCGGCTGGCGCCGCGCGGCCCGTTTGGCAGGATCACCGGAACGACGTCGAGCGAGGGATGGACCGTTGACCGACACCGCCGCGCCGCAGACCGCGCCGCAGAGCCCGCCGCTCTCGGCCCCCAGTGCCTTCCAGCCCGCCGACGGCGCGGGCTACCAGCGGGTGCTCCTCAAGCTCTCCGGTGAGGCCTTCGGGGGCGGGAAGGTCGGCGTCGACTCGGGCATCGTCCACGACATCGCCACCCAGCTGGCCGCCGTCGTCGACTCGGGCACGCAGGTCGCCGTCGTCGTCGGCGGGGGCAACTTCTTCCGCGGCGCCGAGCTGTCGCAGGCGGGTATGGACCGCCGGCAGGCCGACTACATGGGCATGCTCGGCACGGTCATGAACGCCCTGGCCCTGCAGGCGTTCTGCGAGCAGGTCGGCCTGCAGACCCGGGTGCAGACGGCGATCGAGATGGGCCAGGTCGCCGAGCCCTACATCCCGCGCAAGGCCGTGCGGCACATGGAGAAGGGCCGGCTGGTCATCTTCGGCGCCGGCGCCGGCATGCCGTACTTCTCCACCGACACCGTCGCCGCCCAGCGCGCGCTGGAGATCGGCTGCCAGGTGCTGCTCATGGCCAAGAACGGCGTCGACGGCGTGTACGACGACGACCCGCGCACCAACCCGGCGGCGACCATGTACCGCGACCTCGACTACGCCACGGTCCTCGCCGACCAGCTCAAGGTCGCCGACGCCACCGCTATCAGCCTCTGCATGGACAACCGCATGCCGATCGTGGTGTTCAACCTGCTGCGTGACGGCAACATCGCCGCCGCCGTGGCGGGTGAGAGGATCGGGACGCTGATCAGCTGAGCGGGCGCCGCCCGGGCGCCGGCTCCGCAGCACACCGCACCGCACCGCAGGACGACGGCGGACACCGCCCGCCGCAGGAGGAGAGACCCGTGATCGACGACACCCTGCTCGACGCCGAGGAGCGGATGGACAAGGCCCTGTCGGTCGCGCGGGAGGACCTCGGCTCGGTGCGCACCGGACGCGCCGCCCCGTCGATGTTCAACAAGATCCTCGTCGACTACTACGGCGCACCCACCCCGGTGCCGCAGATGTCGTCGATCACCGTGCCCGAGGCGCGGATGGCGGTCATCAAGCCCTACGACAACAGCCAGCTCTCGGCGATCGAGCGGTCGATCCGCGACAGCGACCTGGGCGTCAACCCGACCAACGACGGCCAGATCATCCGCGTGGTCTTCCCGCAGCTGACCGAGGAGCGCCGCCGCGACCTGGTGAAGCAGGCGCGCAGCAAGGGCGAGGACGCCAAGGTCGCCATCCGCAACGTGCGCCGCCGGGCCAAGGAGGAGCTCGACCGCATCGCCAAGGACGGCGAGGCCGGCGAGGACGACGTGCGCCGCGCGGAGAAGGAGCTCGACGACCTCACCGCGCAGCACGTCGCGAGCATCGACGAGGCGGTCAAGAACAAGGAGACCGAGCTGCTCGAGGTCTGAGCCGCTCCGCCCCGCCCCTCCGATGACCTCCCGTCCCGACGCCGCCGGGGCCGGTCCGTCCGGCGCAGCCCCCGAGGGGGCGGCCGACACCGGGCCGATCCCGGCCGTCCGGCGTGCACCCTCACCCCCGCCGCCGGCGGGCGGCCACGGTCCGGCGACCGGCCCCGTCCGGCCGGTGGCCCCGCCGACCAGCCCGATCGCGGTGCCGCGGGCCGAGCCGCCCGGCACCCAGGAGATCGCCGTCCCGGCCCCCGCCGTCCCGCCCGCCGACGCCCCGGTGGCCGGCGTCCCGGCGGTGGCGGCGGACGACCACGACACCCACGGCGGCCCGGTGATCGCCCCGGTGCCCGGCCCCGACCCCGAGCCGGACCTCGTCCCGCCGAAGAGCAGCCGCGCCGGGCGCGACCTGGTCGCGGCCATCGGCGTGGGCCTCGGCCTCGGCGCGGTCATCATCGCCTCGCTGCTGGTCTACCCGCCGGCGTTCCTCGGCGTCATCGCCGTGGCGATCCTGGTCGGCGTCGTCGAGCTGGTCCGGGCGCTGGAGGCCGGCAACGTCCGGGTGCCGCTCGCGCCGGTCCTCGTGGGCACGGTGGCGATGCTCGCGCTGGCCTGGACCCGCGGCACCGACGGGCTGGTCGCCGGGTTCCTGTTCATCGTCGTCGCCGTCCTGCTGTGGCGGCTCGGCGACGGCCCCGAGGGCTACCTGCGCGACGCCACCGCCGGCGTCTTCGTCGCCCTCTACGTCCCGCTGCTCGCCGGGTTCGCCGTGCTGCTGCTGGTGCCCGACGACGGCGCCGCCCGGGTGCTGGCGTTCATCGCCACCGTGGTCGGCAACGACGTCGGCGGCTACGCGGCCGGCGTCCTGTTCGGGCGGCACCCCATGGCGCCGACGGTGAGCCCGAAGAAGTCCTGGGAGGGGATGGCCGGCTCGATCGTGGCCTGCGTCGCCGTCGCCACGCCGATCGTCACCCTCGCCCTCGGCGGGCCGTGGTGGGGCGGCGTGCTCTTCGGCGTCTGCCTCGCGGTGAGCGCGACGGTGGGCGACCTGGGCGAGTCGCTGATCAAGCGGGACCTCGGCATCAAGGACATGGGCACGCTGCTGCCCGGCCACGGCGGGATCATGGACCGGCTCGACAGCCTGCTGCCGTCGGCCGCCGTCGCCTACCTGCTGCTGGCCTGGGTGGCGCCGCCCGCCTGACGCCGGGCCACCTCCCACACCGACCCGGCGACGGCGAAGCCGCGCCGGGCGTACCAGTGCCGCGGCCAGTCCGCGGCGTCGGCCTCGAGCGCGACCAGGTCGCACCCGGCGTCGGCGGCCAGCCGCACGAGGCGGGCGAGGACGGCGTCGGCGGCGCCCCGCCCGCGGGCGGCGGGCTCGGTCTCCACGGCCTCGATCGCCGCCGTCGCGCCGTCGACCCGCAGCTGACCGGCGGCGACGACGCGGCCGCCGTCCCGGACCGCCACCTCGTGCACCGCCACGACGGTGCCGGTGAGCGGCTCCCGGCCGACGAGCTGGGCGACCACCTCGTCCCGGTCGGGCAGGCCGGCGGGCAGGTCGCGCCGCCAGGCCTCGGTGCGGAAGGCGCGCACCTGCGGCTCGGCCAGCACCTCCGCCCGCTCGCCGCCCGGCAGCGGCGGGTGGGCCGGGCGGGTCATGACCAGCAGCTCCGTGGCCTCCCAGCCGGAGGTGGCCAGCTCCGCGGCGACCGCCGCGGCGCCGGGCCAGGACAGCAGCGCGGCGGGCACGGACAGGTCCGCCGCGGCCGCGGCGACGGTGCCCGCGTCGACGGGAGAGCCGAGCAGCAGCCTGTTGTTGTCGTACGAGTGCGGGAAGCGCGGGTCGCGGACCGCCACGCCGCCGGGGACGTCGCGCACGTCGGGGGCCCGGCGCACCGGCAGGGACAGCGACAGGGCGAGCGCCCGGCCGAGCGCGTCGCCGGGCTCGGGCAGCACCGGCGGGACCGGCGGCCGATGGGGCACGACGGCGACCACGGCCGACGTCGGCAGCGGCCCGTACAGGTGCGGGAAGCGCATGCCGCCGGGGTCGCCCGCGACGCCGGGCTCGTCCACGACGGGGTCGGTCAGGCGGGCGGGGTCGACGACGAGCAGCACGAGGTCGCGGCGCCCCGGGAAGAGCCGCTGCGCCGGCAGGTGCACCTGCTCCGGCCGCGACAGGTGCACGAACGGCCCGGGCGGCCGCAGCGCACCGGCGTCGAGGGCGGCCCGCCACTCGCCGCTGGTGCACAGGTGGAGCAGGACGCTCACGGAGCGGGCGCGTCCGGGTCGATGCCGCGGGCGGCGAGCCCGGCCTCGATCGCCTCGCACACCGCCCGGACGACGGCGACGCGGGCGTGGCGCTTGTCGTCGGCGGGCACCATGGTCCAGCGCCCGCCGGGATGGTCGGTGCGCTCGAGCATCTCCTCGACGGCGGCCTCGTACGCGGCCCGCTTCTCCCGGTTGCGCCAGTCCTCGTCGGTGAGCTTCCAGGCGCGGTACGGGTCGGCGGCGCGGGACTCGAAGCGGCGCAGCTGCTCCTCGGGGGAGACGTGCAGCCAGAACTTCACCAGGATCGTGCCCTCGGCGGCCAGCGTGGTCTCCAGGTCGACGATCTCGCCGTAGGCCCGCTGCCACGCCTCGTCGGAGGCGAAGCCCTCCACCCGCTCGACCAGCACCCGGCCGTACCAGGTGCGGTCGAGCACGGCCATGCCGCCCCAGCCGGGCAGCACCGGCCAGAAGCGCCACAGGAAGTGGTGCCGCTTCTCCGTGGGCGTGGGGGCGGCGAACTGGGCGACCCGCACGTGCCGGGGGTCGAGCTCGTCGACCAGCCGCTTGATCGCGCCGCCCTTGCCCGAGGCGTCCCAGCCCTCGAAGAGCACGCACACCGGCGGCCCGATCGGCCCGCCGAGCTGGCCGCCGAGGAACAGCCGCAGGTGCACCAGCCGTTGCTGCGCCTCGGCCAGCTGCTTGTTGCCGTCCTTCTTCGACAGCTCCAGGGTCAGGTCCACGTCGTCGAGTCGGCCCACCCCGCCGAGGGTGGCGCACCCGGCCCGGACGCGCGCGTCAGGGCAGCCGCGCGTGCCGGCGGACCCAGGCGTGCATGGCGATCCCGGCGGCCACGCCGGCGTTGATCGAGCGGGTGGAGCCGAACTGCGCGATGGACAGGACGGCGTCGGCCAGTCCGCGCGCCTCCGGCGAGAGCCCGGTGCCCTCCTGGCCGAACAGCAGCACGCACGCGCGCGGCAGCTCGGCGGTCTCCAGCGGCACGGCGCCGGGCAGGTTGTCGACGGCGAGCACCGGCAGGCCGGCCTCGCGCGCCCACGCGCCGAGGGCGGCGGCGTCGGGGTGGTGGCGCACGTGCAGGTAGCGGTCGGTGACCATCGCCCCGCGGCGGTTCCAGCGTCTGCGGCCGACCACGTGCACCTCGGCGGCGAGGAAGGCGTTCGCCGTGCGCACGACCGTGCCGATGTTCAGGTCGTGCCGCCAGTTCTCGATGGCGACGTGGAAGGCGTGCCGGCGCGGGTCGAGGTCGGCGACGATCGCCTCGACCGTCCAGTAGCGGTACCGGTCGACGACGTTGCGCCGGTCGCCGTGCGCGAGCAGCTCGGGGTCGTAGCGCGGGTCCTCGGGCCACGGGCCCTGCCACGGCCCCACGCCGACGCCGTCGAGCGGACCCGGCGCCGCCGTCTCCCCATCCGTGGCCTCGGGCACCCGGGGGACGCTAGCCCGGCCGCGCCTCCGCCTCCCGGGCGCCCTCGTCCGGCACCATCACTCCGACCTGTGAGCGGGAGATGACCATGAGTGACTGCGAGGTGGGATGACGGCACAGCAGGACGACGAGGCGCCGGGCGCCGCCGACGCGGCCGCGACCCCGTTCGTGGACGACGACGGCCTGATGCCCACGCCGGACCTGCGGGACCTGCTGCCCCTCTGGCTGGCCGCGGAGGACGACGCGGAGGACGACGCGGAGGACGACCCCGCCGAGGACGAGCCCGCCGAGGACGAGGTCGCCATCGCGGTCGAGGAGGTCGCGGTCGAGGAGGTCGCGGTCGAGGAGGTCGCGGTCGAGCCGGCCGCGGCGGGGGAGCCGGCGGACGACGTGGTCCCGGTGGAGGTGGTCCCGGTCGAGGCCACGGTGGCCGTCGACGAGGTGCCCGGCGTCGAGGAGCCTGCCGTCGCGGCGGCCGCAGCAGAGGAGCCTGCCGCCGACGAGCCCGCCGACGAGCCCGCCGACGAGGAGCCGGCGACCGAGGAGGCGGTGGCCGAGGAGGCGGTGGTCCTCGACGTCGCCGACGGCTTCGCGTACGCCGCCGACCTCGGCGCCGACCTCGACGCCGACGTGGACGAGCCCGACGACCCCGCCTGGACGGCCGCGGTGCCGGTGGTGGCGCCCCGGGTCGTCGTCGCCCCGCGGGTGCGGCCGCGCCGCCGCACCGGAACGGCGGTGGCCCTGGGCCTGCTCGCCGCCGGCGGGATCACCGGCGCGGTGCTGCTGGCGGGCTCGGCGTCCGGCCCGGTGCCGACCTCCGCCGTCCAGGCCTCGCCGACGGCCACCGCGACCGCCACCGCCACGGCGACGCGCGCGCCGCGGCCCGTGCGCCCCGTCCTCCCACCGCCGGTCCCCGCCGTCCCGACGACCGCCGTCGAGACCCCGGCCCCGCAGCCGGAGGCCGTCCCCGCGCCGGCGCCCGTGCTCGCCGCCGCGGCGACGAGGGCCCCGGCCGCGGTGGCGCCGCCCGCCGTCCCGCCGGCCGTCGTCCCGCAGGTGGTGCCCGTCCCGCCGCCGGTGGTGGTCCCGGCGCCCGCGCCGGAGCCGGCGCCGGTCCCGGTGGCCCTCCCGACGTCGGCCCCGGTCCCCACGCCCACGCCGACGGCGACCCCGGAGCCGACGCCGACCGCGACGCCGACCCCCACCGCAACCCCGGAGCCGACCCCGACGGAGACGCCCGAGCCGACGCCGACGGAGACGCCCGAGCCGACCCCGACGGGGACGCCGGAGCCGTCGGCGACCCCGGAGCCGAGCGGGGACCCGGCCGCACCGCCCTCCTGAGCGAGCGACCTCACCCGCGGCGCGTCCCACGGCGCCGGGCGGGGTGGGACGATGGAGGGCGCCATGACTGCCCTGCCCCTCGTCTTCGACGCCCCGCGCCGGGGCAAGCCGCCGCGCCACCTCGCCGACCTGACCCGGGAGGAGGCGCGCGCCGTCGTTGCCGACCTCGGGCAGCCGGCGTTCCGCGCCGACCAGCTGGCCCGGCACTTCTTCCGCGGCGTCACCGACCCCGCGCAGATGACCGACGTCCCCGCGGCGGTCCGCGAGACGCTCAGCGAGGCGCTGCTGCCCGGCCTGCTGACCCCGGTGCGCACGCTCAGCGCCGACGGCGGCCGCACGCGCAAGACGCTGTGGCGGCTGCACGACGGCGCCCTGGTCGAGAGCGTGCTCATGCGCTACCCCGACCGCGCCACCGTCTGCATCTCCAGCCAGGCCGGCTGCGGCATGGCCTGTCCCTTCTGCGCCACCGGGCAGAACGGCCTGACCCGCAACCTGTCGGCCGCCGAGATCATCGGCCAGGCGGTCGCGGCCTCGGCGGCGATGGCGAACGGCGAGGTCCCCGGCGGGCCCGGCCGGCTGTCCAACGTCGTCTTCATGGGCATGGGCGAGCCCCTGGCCAACTACCCGCGGGTGCGCGCCACGCTGCGCGCGCTGCTCGGCCAGGCGCCCTACGGCCTCGGCCTGTCGCAGCGGTCGGTCACCGTCTCCACGGTGGGCCTGGTGCCCGGCATCCGAAAGCTCACCGAGGAGGGCATGGCGGTGACCCTCGCGGTCAGCCTGCACGCCCCCGACGACGAGCTGCGCGACACCCTCGTGCCGATCAACACCCGGTGGAAGGTCGCCGAGGTGGTGGAGGCCGCCGACGACTACGCCGCGCGCACCGGCCGCCGCTACTCGGTGGAGTACGCGCTCATCCGCGACGTCAACGACCAGCCCGAGCGGGCCGACCTGCTCGGTCGGCTGCTCGCCGGCAAGCTCGCGCACGTCAACCTCATCCCGCTCAACCCGACGCCGGGCAGCCCGTGGGACGCGAGCCCGCTGCCGGCGCAGCGGGAGTTCGTCGCGCGGCTGCGGGCGGCGGGCGTGCCGACGACGGTCCGCGACACCCGCGGCCAGGACATCGACGGCGCCTGCGGCCAGCTCGCCGCCGCCGACCTCGGGGACGACGCCGGCGTGCCGGCGGTCGCCACCCCCGCGCCCGTGCTGGAGGCACCGGTGCCGCTCGGCGCCGAGGCCGACGCGTGAGCGCCGACGCGTGAGCGGCGCCGCGTGAGCGCCGGGACCGCCGAGGAGTCCGCGGCGGGGGAGCCCGCCGCGCTGCACGAGCACCACCACGGCGACGTCTCCGGCGGCTGGCTGCGCGCCGCGGTCTTCGGCGCCATGGACGGCCTGGTCACCAACACCGCGCTGGTCGCCGGCGTCGGCGGCGGAGGAGCGGCGCCGCGCACGATCGTGCTCACCGGCGTCGCCGGGCTGGTCGCCGGCGCGATCTCCATGGCGCTCGGCGAGTACACGTCGGTGAAGACGCAGAACGAGCAGCTCGACCTCGAGGTGGCCAAGGAACGGCGCGAGCTCGAGCGGCACCCGCAGGAGGAGCTGCGCGAGCTGGTCGGGATGCTGCGCGACCGTGGCGTCGACCCGGACCTCGCCCACGAGGTCGCCGTCCAGCTGTCCCGGGACCCCGAGGTGGCGCTGCGGCTGCACGTCGTCGCCGAGCTCGGCGTCAGCCCCGAGGACCGCCCCTCACCCCGGACGGCGGCCGTCTCGTCGTTCCTGACGTTCTCCCTGGGCGCGGTGCTGCCGCTGCTGCCCTACCTGTTCGGGCTCTCGCTGCTGTGGGTGGCGCTGCTGTGCGGCGCGGTCGGCCTGGTGGCCGCCGGTGCGCTGTCCTCCCGCTTCACCCCGCGGCCGTGGTGGTACGCCGGGCTGCGCCAGCTGCTGTTCGGCGCGCTGGCCGCCGGGGCCACCTACCTGATCGGCGCCGCGATCGGGGTCACCGCCGCCTGAGGCGGCCCCGACACACGGCGGCCCTGACCCGCGACGGCCCCCGACACGCGACGACCCGGCCCGGCGGGTGCCGGACCGGGTCGTCGCGGGACGTCCCGGGGACTGCCGGGCGCTACGGGCGCCAGGCGGTGCGCTTGCGGCGGAGGTCCCACAGCAGCATCACGACGAGGCCCGCGGCGATGCCGAACAGCCACAGGTCCTCCATGCGGCCCTCGTGGTTGCCCCACGTGTAGGCGAGCATCGAGAGCACGGTGAGCCAGCCGGCGATCTGCGCCCACTTGCCGGAGCGGCCGTGCCACCCCCAGTCCTCGGGGCGCTCCTCCTCGACCGGGTGCCCCCCGGCGCGGACGACGCCCTCCTCGCGGTTGGGCTGGTTGACGCGCGTGGTCAGCGCGTTGTCCTGACGGACCCCCGGGCCGTGGTGCTCGCTCACGGTCCCCATCCTGCCAGCCCCGCCCGGAGGCCACCGTTCGAGGTGGTGCGGCGCGTCGGGGAGGATGCGCCGCATGAGCGAGCCGCGCGAGGTGACCGTGCTGGGCTCGACCGGGTCGATCGGCCGGCAGGCGATCGCGGTCGCCGAGCAGAACCCCGACCGGCTGCGGATCACGGCCCTGGCGGCCGGCGGGGGCGACGTCGCCCGGCTGGCCGAGCAGGCCCTCGCGCTCGGCGTGCGCACGGTGGCGGTGGCCCGGGCGACGGCGGCCCAGGACCTGCAGCTCGCCTTCTACGCGGCGGCGTCGCAGCGGGGCTGGGCGCGCGGGGAGTACGCGCTGCCGGAGATCCTCGCCGGGCCGCGCGCCGCCGAGGAGCTGGCCGCCCGCCCGGCCGACGTCGTCCTCAACGGCATCACCGGCTCGATCGGCCTGGGGCCGACGCTCTCCGCGCTCCGGTCCGGCAACACCGTCGCCCTGGCCAACAAGGAGTCGCTGGTCGCCGGCGGCGACCTGGTCACCGCGGCCGCCGCGCCCGGCCAGCTCGTGCCGGTCGACTCCGAGCACTCGGCGCTGGCGCAGTGCCTGCGCGGCGGGGACCGGGGAGAGGTCGCCCGGCTGGTGCTCACCGCCAGCGGCGGGCCCTTCCGCGGGCGCCGGGCCGCGGACCTCGCCGACGTCACCCCCGAGCAGGCGCTGGCGCACCCCACCTGGGACATGGGCCCGGTGGTGACGATCAACTCCGCCACCCTGGTCAACAAGGGCCTGGAGCTCATCGAGGCGCACCTGCTCTTCGGCGTCCCCTACGCCGACATCGACGTCGTCGTGCACCCGCAGTCGATCGTGCACTCGATGGTGACCTTCGCCGACGGCGCGACCATCGCGCAGGCCAGCCCGCCGGACATGCGGCTGCCCATCGCGCTCGCGCTGGCCTGGCCCGACCGGCTGCCGCACGTGCAGCCGGCGCTGGACTGGTCGGCCGCGAGCACCTGGGAGTTCGCGCCGCTGGACGACGACGCGTTCCCGGCGGTGCGCCTCGCGCGGGCGGCGGGGGAGGCCGGCGGCGTCGTCCCCGCGGTCTACAACGCGGCCAACGAGGAGGCGGTCTCCGCCTTCCTGGGGGGACGGCTGCGTTTCCCGGACGTCGTGGGCCTCGTCGCGCGTACCCTCGACGACGCGCCGGACCTCGGCGCCCCCACCTGCGTGGACGACGTGCTGGCCGCTGAGCGCTGGGCCCGGCAGCACGCCCGCGCCGCTCTCGCCGGAGGCCCGAGCTGAGCATCGTCCTGACGGTCCTCGGGATCGTCGCGTTCTTCGTCGGCCTGCTCGCCTCGATCGCCTTCCACGAGTACGGGCACTTCTTCTGGGCGCGGAAGTTCGGCATGCGCGTGCCGCAGTTCATGGTCGGCTTCGGCCCGACCGTGTTCTCCCGCCGGCGCGGCGAGACCGAGTACGGCGTCAAGGCCATCCCGCTCGGCGGCTACATCCGCATCGTCGGCATGATCCCGCCCGCCGAGGAGAACGAGAGCACGCGGGCCACCCGCATGCGGACCTTCATCGCCGAGGTCCGCGGCCAGGCCCTCGACGACGTCCTGCCCAGCGACGCCGGCCGGGTCTTCTACGCCAAGCCCTGGTGGCAGCGCGTCATCGTGATGTTCGCCGGGCCGTTCCACAACCTGGTGCTGGCCGTCGTGTTCTTCGCGGTGCTGCTCACCGCCATCGGCACCAACGTCATCACCACCCAGCTGGCCAGCGTGCCCGCGTGCGTGGTGCCGGCCGGGGCGGAGAGCATCGACGTCGCCGCCGAGCAGGACACCGACGTCTGCGGCATCCCGATCGTCACCAGCGGCGCCGACGCCGGGCAGCTGTGCGAGGAGGGCACCCCCGGCTGCGCGGAGCCGGTCGCCAGCCCCGCCGCCGAGGCGGGCCTGCAGCCCGGCGACACGATCGTCGCCATCGACGGGCGGACGCTGGACCCCACCGCCTACGACAGCTGGACGGCGGTGCAGCAGGCGATCCGCGGCTCCGCGGACGAGCCGCTGGCGCTGACCGTGGAGCGCGACGGTGCGACCCGCGAGCTCACCGTCACCCCGATCGAGAACGTCGTCGCCACCGACGACGGCGAGGGCACCATGACGGCCGGCTACCTCGGCGTCAGCCCGGTGTTCGGCTTCGCCCGCCAGTCGTTCTCCGACCTGCCCGGCTACTTCGGCATGGTCGTGTCGCAGTCGGTGCAGCGGCTCGTCGAGATCCCCCAGCGCGTGCCGCAGCTCTTCCGCGCCGCCTTCCTCGGCGAGGAGCGCGACGTCGACGGCCCGATCGGCGTCGTCGGCGTCGGGCGGATCTCCGGCGAGGTGTTCGCCATCGAGGAGTTCAGCGGCGCGCAGAAGCTGAGCTTCTTCCTCGGCCTGCTGGCCAGCGTCAACCTGGTGCTGTTCCTGTTCAACCTGCTGCCGATCTACCCGCTCGACGGCGGGCACGTCGCCGGAGCGCTGTACGAGAAGGCACGCTCGGTGGTCGCCCGGTGGCGCGGGCGGCCGGATCCCGGCCCCTTCGACATCGCCCGGCTGATGCCCGTGGCCTACGTCGTCGCCGGGTTGTTCATCGCGCTGTCGGGCCTGCTGCTCATCGCCGACGTCGTCAACCCGATCACACTCCAGTAGCGCGCGGCGCCGACCTGCGGAGAACGGGGATACTCGGGGGCATGTCCACCGTCGTCGGCCTCGGCATGCCCGCCGCACCCCCGCCCGTCCTCGCGCCCCGGCGCAAGACCCGCCAGCTGATGGTCGGGAACGTGGGGGTCGGCAGCGACCACCCGGTCAGCGTCCAGTCGATGACCACGACCAAGACCGCCGACGTCAACGCGACGCTGCAGCAGATCGCCGAGCTGACCGCCTCGGGCTGCCAGATCGTGCGCGTGGCCGTCCCGGACACCGACGACGCCGAGGCGCTGCCGATCATCGCGCGGAAGTCGCAGATCCCGGTCATCGCCGACATCCACTTCCAGCCGCGCTACGTCTTCGCCGCGATCGACGCCGGCTGCGCCGCGGTGCGGGTGAACCCCGGCAACATCAAGAAGTTCGACGACAAGGTCGGCGAGATCGCCCGCGCGGCCAAGGGCGCCGGCATCCCCATCCGCATCGGCGTCAACGCCGGCTCGCTGGACAAGCGCCTGCTGGCCAAGTACGGCAAGGCGACGCCCGAGGCGCTGGTCGAGTCGGCGCTGTGGGAGTGCTCGCTGTTCGAGGAGCACGACTTCCGCGACATCAAGATCTCGGTCAAGCACAACGACCCGGTGGTCATGGTCCGCGCCTACGAGCTGCTCGCCGCCCAGTGCGACTACCCGCTGCACCTCGGCGTCACCGAGGCCGGCCCCGCGTTCCAGGGCACCATCAAGTCCGCCGTCGCCTTCGGCGCGCTGCTGTCCCAGGGCATCGGCGACACCATCCGCGTCTCCCTCTCCGCGCCGCCCGCGGAGGAGGTCAAGGTCGGCACCCAGATCCTCGAGTCGCTGAACCTGCGCCAGCGCGGCCTGGAGATCGTCAGCTGCCCGTCGTGCGGCCGCGCGCAGGTCGACGTCTACAAGCTGGCCGACGAGGTCACGGCCGGGCTCGAGGGCATGGAGGTCCCGCTGCGGGTCGCCGTCATGGGCTGCGTCGTCAACGGCCCGGGCGAGGCCCGCGAGGCCGACCTCGGCGTCGCCTCCGGCAACGGCAAGGGCCAGATCTTCGTCAAGGGCGAGGTCATCAAGACCGTGCCGGAGTCGCAGATCGTCGAGACCCTCATCGAGGAGGCCATGCGCCTGGCCGGGGAGCAGCTCGACGACGACGGCGTCCCCTCCGGCCCGCCCGTCGTCACCGTCGGCTGACGCGCCGCCCCGTCCGCCCTCCCCGGTCCCCTCCGTGCTGCGCTCGCCGGCCGCCCGCGTCCTCGACGAGAGCGACGAACCGGCCGTCCGCCGCCTGCTGTCCGCCGACCCGGTCGCCGCGTGCGTGCTCGCCGGGCGGGTGGAGGCGGCCGGCACCGCCCCCGCCTCGCTCGGGGCGCCGCTGTGGGGCATCGGCAGCGGCCGCAGCCTCGACGCCGTCTGCCTGGCCGGCGCGAACCTGATCCCGTTCAGCGTCCCGGGCGCCGAGCGGGCGGCCGCGGCCGCGTTCGCCGAGCGCGCCCGCCGGGCCGGGCGCCGCTGCTCGACGATCGTCGGCCCGGCCGCCGCCGTCGACCCGCTGTGGGAGCTGCTCGAGCCCTCCTGGGGCCCGGCGCGCGACCACCGGCCGCGGCAGCCCCTGCTGGCGATCGAGGGCCCGCCCGCGGTGGCGCCGGAGCCGCGGGTGCGCCCGGTGCGGCCGGCCGAGATCGACGTCCTGCTCCCGGCCGCGGTGGCCATGTTCACCGAGGAGGTCGGCGTCAGCCCGCTGCGCGCCGACGGCGGGATCGGCTACCGCATGCGCGTCGAGGACCTGGTCCGCGCCGGGCAGTCGCTGGCGTGGATCGAGGACGGGCGGGTGCTGTTCAAGGCCGAGATCGGCGCGGTGTCGCGCGCGGCCTGCCAGGTGCAGGGCGTGTGGACCGCCCCGGAGGCCCGCGGCCGCGGGATCGGTGCCGCCGGGATGGCCGCCGTCGTCGACTACGCCCGCACGGTCATCGCGCCGGTGGTCAGCCTCTACGTCAACGACTTCAACGCCCCCGCCCGCGCCGTGTACCGCCGGGTCGGGTTCCGCGAGGTCGGCCGCTACGCCAGCGTCCTGTTCTGAGGCGCCTCCCGGGAACTGCCGCCGCCGTCTGACAGGCTCTCCGGACGTGGCAGCACGACGCACGGCGGTCCTCGGCTCGGTCCTCACCCTCCTGTCCGCACCGGTCCTCGCGGCCTGCTCCGGCAGCTCCGAGGACGACGTCCGCGCCGCCGCGCAGGCCTTCCTCGACGACTGGGCCGGCGGCGACGCCGCGGCCGCCGCGGACGCCACCACCGACCCCGCCGCCGCCACCGCGCTGCTCGAGCAGACCGCCGCCGACCTGCCCGGCGCGGCGCTGTCCGCCGAGCTCGGCGCGGTCACCGTCGAGGACGGCACCGCCACCGCCGCGTGGACCGCCACCTGGGACCTGCAGGCCGCCCCCGACTGGACCTACGACGGCACCCTCGAGCTGCGGGAGGGCGAGGGCGACGGCGCGGAGGCCTGGCAGGTCGTCGCGGAGCCCGCGCTCGTGCACCCCGAGCTGGGGGAGGGGCAGCGCCTGCAGCTCACCCGCGCGCTGCCCGAGCGCGCCGCGGTCACCGACGCCGCGGGGCAGCCGCTGTTCGCCCCCACCGAGGTCGTCAACGTCGGCGTCGATCCCGGCCAGGTCACCGACCTGCCGGCGCTGGTCGCGGGCCTCTCGGCGGCCACCGGCATCCCGGCGGAGGACATCACCGCCGACGTCCAGGCCGCGCCGCCCGGACAGTTCGTGCCGGTCATCACCCTGCGGCGCCCCGACTTCGAGGCCATCCGCGCCCAGGTGTTCGACCTGCCCGGCGCGGTCTTCCCGACCGACACCCGGCTGCTCGCCCCCTCGCCCCGGTTCGCCTCCGCGCTGCTCGGCCGGGTCGGCGCGGCGACCGCCGAGGTGATCGAGGAGACCACCACCGAGGAGGCCGGCCCTGCCTACGCCGCCGGCGACCAGGTGGGCCTGTCCGGCCTGCAGCGGGCGTTCCAGGAGCAGCTCACCGGTACGCCCGGGTTCACCGTCTCCGTCGTCAGCACCGACGAGGCCACCGGCGATCCCGGCCGCGAGGTGGCCGCCGTCGCGCCGGTCGCCGGGCAGCCGCTGCAGACGCCGCTGGTCCGCCCCCTGCAGGACGCCGCCGACGCCGCCGTCGCCACCGAGGCGCGGGCCACCCACCTCGTCGTCGTCCGGCCCGGCACCGGGGAGGTCCTGGCCGTCGCGTCGAACGAGGCGGCCGTGCCGGCCAACGCGCTGTCCGGCCAGTACCCGCCCGGCTCGAGCATGAAGACGATCTCGGCCACCGCGCTGCTGTCCACCGGGACGGTGGCACCCGACACCCCGGTCGCCTGCCCGGGGACGACGGTCGTCGAGGGCCGCGAGTTCGAGAACCAGGACCAGTTCGACCTCGGCACCGTGCCCTTCACCGAGGCGTTCGCGCAGTCCTGCAACACCACCTTCATCCAGGAGGGCCTGGAGCTGCCCGACGACGCCCTGGCCGCCGCGGCCGCCTCCTACGGCGTGGGCACCGAGTGGCAGCTGCCGGTCGGCGTCTTCTCCGGCAGCGTGCCGTCGGACTCCACCGGCACCACCAAGGCTGCCAACGCCATCGGCCAGGGCCAGGTGCTGATGAGCCCCGCGCAGATGGCGCTCGTCGCCGCCGGCATCGCCAGCGGCACCCCGGCGGCGCCGGTCGAGGTCGTCGGCGCGGAGCCCGCCGGTCCCGCGCCCGCGGGACCGGGGCAGGCCGTGCTCGACCAGCTGCGGCCGATGATGCGCCAGGTGGTGCTGGGCGGGACCGCGACGGCCCTGGCCGACCGCGGGGAGGTGTACGGCAAGACCGGCACCGCCGAGTACGGCACCAACACCCCGCCGGACTCGCACGGCTGGTTCGTCGGCTACCGGCTCGGCGGGGCGCAGGGCGACATCGCCTTCGCGGTGCTCGTCGAGGGCGGGCAGTCCAGCAGCGCCGCCGTCGCGGTCACCGACGCCTTCCTGGGCGCCGTCGGCTGACGCCCCGCCGGGGCGGGCCCGTCAGGAGTCGGGCAGGCCGGGCAGCGCCGCGGTGACCGGCGTGCGCCCGGCCGCCCGGCGCCAGCCCACGGCGCGCGCCTCCGCGGCGCCGAGCGCGTCCACGGCCAGCTGGCGGACCGCCGGCTGCTCCGCGGCGCCCAGCAGCGCCACCCAGGACGCGCTCACGCCCTCCTCGAGCACGGCGCCGAGGGCCGCGGCGTCGACGTCGGACAGCACCGGGAAGGGCAGCTCGTAGCCGGCCTCCGCGGGCACCGGGTCGGCGTCGCGCTCCTCGAGCAGCGCCGCCAGGCCGTCGCGCAGGTCGCGGTGGGCGAGCTCGCCGTCGACGGCCGGCCCGCGCGCGTCCGGCGGCAGCGCCGCCCCGACGACGCCGTACCCCCACACCGCCGCGTGCTCGGCGGCCAGCGCCTCGCGCAGCGTGGCGTCCTCGCCGCCGGCGGCGGTCCCGTCATCGGCCACGTCGGCCACTCCTCCCGCGAGTCCCCGTGCGAGCCCTCATGCGAGCGCCGCCTCGTGGCCGCGCAGCCCGGCCGCCACCGCGCCGAGGAGGGCCGCTCGGGCGCCGGAGGCCTCCACGCACGCGGCGGTGTGCCCCGCCGCGGCGGCGGCCACCTGCTCGCGCAGCCAGCCGCGCACGTCCCCGCCCGCCGGCGGGGCGGGAGCCGACGCCCCGGACGACGACCCGGACGACGACGACTCGGAGGACGACTCGGACGACGACGCGGCCGCCCCGGGCGCGGCGGCACGCAGCCGCTCGAGCTGGGTGCGCGCCTGCTCGGCCAGCGGGGCCACCTCGCCGCCGAGGGCCGGGTCGGCGGCCACCGCGGCGTCGTAGGCGGCCACGACCGCCTCCTGCACCGGCAGCTGCGCGGCCAGCCGGTCGTCCTGCGCCGACGTCTGCGCGGCCGCTCCGCCGCCGTCGCCCGCGGTGCACCCGGCCGCCGCCAGCACGGCCAGCCCGGCCGCGCCGGCGAGCAGCCGGCGCCGCGAGAAGCCGGCGGGGGAGCCGTCGGGGAGGGAGGTGGACATCACCGCCATCCTCCCAGGCGCCCCCGCGCGCCGCGGGCAGCGACGGGCGGGTCGGCCCGGTCGGTCCGTCCCCGCCGAGCGGCCGGGGCCGGGCCCGCGGCGGAGCGGTAGCCTGACCACTTCCCGGGTACGCCGCCGGGCGGTGCCGTGCGCGCCGCCGGCCGGCCCGGGTGCGGTCCGCCGAGCACGAGCTCCGACCGGTCAGGAGGGAGGGAGCCCGTGTCCGCAGCGAAGGGCCAGGACCCGGCAGCGAGGGGTGGGGACCCGGCCGCGACGCGGCTGGCCGGCTGGATCACGCCGGTCGTCGCCGACGCCGGGTACGACTTGGAGGAGCTGGTGGTCACCCCCGCCGGCCGCCGCAGCGTCGTGCGCGTCGTCGTCGACCGGGACCAGGGCGTCTCCCTCGACGACGTCGCCGAGGTCAGCCGGGCCGTCTCGGCCGTGCTCGACCGCAACGACGGCGAGCTCGGCCGCGCGCCGTACGTGCTCGAGGTGACCAGCCCCGGCGTCGACCGGCCGCTGACCGAGCCGCGGCACTGGCGGCGCAACACCGGGCGGCTGGTGGCGGTCGCGGTCGGCGGTGACCAGCTGACCGGCCGCGTCACCGCCGTCGACGACTCGGGTGTGACCCTGGCGGTCGAGAAGCCGGGCAAGCCCGGCGCGAAGAAGAAGGCGCCCACCCCGCGGCACGTGCCGTGGGCGCAGCTGGGCGCCGGCCGGGTGCAGGTCGAGTTCGGCCGGCCCGGCAGGGACGAGAACGGACCCGCGGACGGCGACCCGGGCCACGGCGACGTCGACGACGACCTGGACGACCTCGGGGACGACCTCGACGGCGACACGGACGACGACGACCTCGACGAGGACCTGCTGGACGACGACGAGGGCGACGACGGAGGACGACAGTGAACATCGACCTGACCGCCCTCAGGGCCATCGAGCGGGAGAAGGACATCCCCGCCGACACGGTGATCGAGGCCATCGAGACGGCGCTGGTGACCGCCTACCGGCACGCCGACGGCGCGGCCCGGCACGTGCGGGTGCACGTGGACCGCAAGAGCGGCGAGGTGGCCGTGCTCGCCCAGGAGCTCAGCGACGACGGCCAGGTCGTGCGCGAGTGGGACGACACCCCCTCCGACTTCGGCCGGATCGCGGCCAGCACCGCCAAGCAGGTCATCGTGCAGCGGCTGCGCGACGCCGAGCACGAGCAGACCTTCGGCGAGTACGCCGGCCGCGAGGGCGACATCGTCAGCGGCGTCGTCCAGGCCGACGCGCGCCGCAACGCGCAGGGGGCCGTGCTGCTCGACATCGGCAAGGTCGAGGCGGTCATGCCGTCGGCCGAGCAGGTGCCGGGGGAGCGGTACCCGCACGGCAGCCGGCTGCGCGCCTACGTCGTCTCCGTGGCCCGCACCCACCGCGGCCCGCAGGTGACCATCTCGCGCACCCACCCGAACCTGGTGCGCAAGCTGTTCGCCCTCGAGGTCCCCGAGATCGCCGACGGCAGCGTCGAGATCGTCGCCGTCGCCCGCGAGGCGGGGCACCGGTCGAAGATCGCCGTCCGCACCTCCGTGCCGGGGCTCAACGCCAAGGGCGCCTGCATCGGCCCGATGGGCCAGCGCGTGCGCAACGTCATGAGCGAGCTGCACGGCGAGAAGATCGACATCGTCGACTGGTCCGACGACCCCGCCACCTTCGTGGCCTCGGCGCTGAGCCCCGCCCGCGTGGCCTCGGCGACGCTGGTCGACCCCAAGGCGAAGGCCGTGCGGGTGGTCGTGCCCGACTACCAGCTGTCGCTGGCGATCGGCAAGGAGGGCCAGAACGCCCGCCTGGCCGCCCGCCTCACCGGCTGCCGGATCGACATCCGCAGCGACGCCCAGGCCGACGACGCCGCGCCGTCGCCGGGCGTGGGCCGGCCGCCGCTGCGGTCGGGTCCGCCGCCGGTGCGCGCCGGGGCCCCCGGCGGCCGCCCGTACCCCGGTGGAGGGGCGCCCCGGACCGGTCAGCGACGCCCGGAACACCGGGGCCCCGCCGCGCGCTAACATGACGGGTGGCCGAAACGTCGATCCCGGTGCGCACCTGTGTGGGCTGCCGGGAGCGCGCTCCGGTCACCGACCTGCTGCGTGTCGTCCTCCGCTCCGGCGCCCTGGTGCCCGATCCGCGGAGGAGGCTCCCCGGTAGGGGTGCGTCCCTGCACCCCACGCCGGAGTGCCTGCACGCAGCGGAGCGACGCCGGGCCTTCCCCCGGGCGCTGCGCCTCCCCGGAGGCGGCGCCGCGGTGGAGGCCGGTCCGCTCCGGGAGCACGTCCTCGGCGCCTCCGCGCCGGGCGACCGCGACCCGGGACGGGCGACACCGGACGAACGACAGACCGCACTTCCCCAGACGGACCGGCACCCGGCCGGTCCGCACGTCGAGAGCAGGACGTCGTCGGATGAGCAAGCCGTGAAGTCCCCACGATGACAAGCCAGACCATGCACCACTGACGACGAGGTCGCGCGGGCGAGCCGCCGGCCTCACCAGAGGAGATCCGTGCCAGGCAAAGCCCGCGTCCACGAACTCGCCAAGGAGTTCGGGGTCGACAGCAAGACCGTTCTCGCCAAGCTCAAGGAGCAGGGCGAGTTCGTGAAGTCCGCCTCCTCCACCGTCGAGGCCCCGGTGGCCCGGCGGCTGCGGGAGGCCCTCGGCGCCGCCACCGGCGGCGGCAACGGCGGCGGCAACGGCGGGAGCGCTCCCGCGCCCCGTCCCACGCCCCCGGCCGCGCCGCGCCCGTCGGCGCCCGCGCCGGCCGCACGCGCCCCCCAGGCGCCGGCCGCGCCGTCCGTGCCCGCCCCGTCGGCCGGCCCGGCGCCGGGCCCGCGTCCGGGTGCCCCGCGCCCGGGTGCCCCCGTGCCCGGCCCGCGCCCGACCCAGCAGCCGGTGCAGCAGCCGGCCGCCCCGCAGGCCCCGGCCGCGAGCGCGCCGACGCAGCAGCCGGTCGCCCCGCAGGGCCCGCGTCCGGCCGCGCCGGGTGCCCCCCGTCCGGGCGGCCCCGTGTCGCGTCCGGCCGGTGGTCCCGTGCCCGGTGGCGCCCGTCCGGGTGCCCCGCGCCCGGCCGCTCCCGGCGCCCCGCGTCCCGGCGGTGCCGCGCCCGGTGCCCCGGGTGCCGGTCCGCGCCCGGGTCCCCGTCCGGCCCCGCGGCCGGGCAACAACCCCTTCAGCAGCGCCCCGCGTCCGGGTCCGGCTGCCGGTGGCCCGCGTCCGGGTCCCGCGGCCGGCGGTCCCCGTCCGGGCCCCGGTGCCGGCGGTCCCCGCCCGGCGCCCGGTGCCGGCGGTCCGCGTCCCGCGCCCGGTGCCGGTGGTCCCCGTCCGGGCGGCCCGCGTCCCGCGGCCGGCCCGGGTGGTCCCCGGCCGAACCCGGGCATGATGCCGCCCCGGCCCAACCCCGGCATGATGCCGCCGCGTCCGGCCGGTGCCGGCCGTCCCGGCGGCGGTCCGGGTGGTCCCGGCGGCCGTGGCCGTCCGGGTGGTCCCGGCGGCGGCGGTGGCTTCCGTCCCGGTGGCGGTGGCGCCCCCGGTGGCGTCGGCGCGCCGGCCGGCGGTGGCTTCCGCGGTGGCGGCGGTGGCCGTGGCCGTGGCCGCGGTGGCTCGGGTGCGGGCACCGCGGGTGCCTTCGGGCGTCCCGGTGGCCGCGGTCCGGTCCGCGGGCGCAAGAGCAAGAAGCAGCGGCGTCAGGAGTTCGACTCCATGGCGGCGCCCAGCATGGGCGGCGTCAGCCTGCCGCGTGGCCACGGGCAGGTCGTCCGGCTGCCCCGCGGCGCCTCGCTGACCGACCTCGCCGAGAAGATCGGCGCCCAGCCGGCCGCGCTGGTCACCGCCCTGTTCCACCTGGGCGAGATGGTCACCGCGACCCAGTCGGTCAACGACGAGACGCTCCAGCTGCTCGGCGCCGAGATCGAGTGGGACATCCAGGTCGTCAGCCCGGAGGACGAGGACCGCGAGCTCCTCGAGACCTTCGACCTCACCTTCGGCGACGAGGGCGACGAGGAGGACTGGGAGGCCCGCCCGCCGGTCGTCACCGTCATGGGTCACGTCGACCACGGCAAGACGAAGCTGCTGGACGCCATCCGCAACACCAACGTGGTGGCGCGCGAGGCCGGCGGCATCACGCAGCACATCGGCGCCTACCAGATCGTCACCGAGCTGGAGGACAACGAGCGTCCGATCACCTTCATCGACACCCCGGGTCACGAGTCGTTCACCGCGATGCGTGCCCGCGGCGCGAAGGTGACCGACATCGTCGTCCTGGTCGTGGCCGCCGACGACGGCGTCATGCCGCAGACGGTCGAGGCGCTCAACCACGCCCAGGCCGCCGAGGTGCCGATCGTGGTCGCGGTCAACAAGATCGACAAGGAGGGGGCCAACCCCGCCAAGATCCGTCAGCAGCTCACCGAGTACGGGCTGGTGGCCGAGGAGTACGGCGGCGACACGATGTTCGTCGACGTCTCCGCGACCACCCGCCAGGGCATCGACGAGCTGCTCACGGCGATCCTGCTGACCGCCGACGCCTCCCTGGACCTGCGCGCGAACACCGAGCAGGACCCGCAGGGTGTCGTCATCGAGGGCAAGCTGGACAAGGGCCGCGGCCCCGTCGCGACCGTCCTCGTCCAGCGCGGCACGCTGCGCCAGGGCGACTCGATCGTCGCCGGCGACGCGTACGGCCGTGTCCGGTCGCTGCTCGACGAGCACGGCAACAAGCTGAAGGAGGCCCTGCCGGCCCGCCCCGTGCAGGTCGTGGGTCTCACCTCGGTGCCGCGTGCCGGTGACACGTTCCTCGTCGTCGAGGAGGACCGCGTCGCCCGGCAGATCGCCGACCGTCGCCAGGCCCGCATCCGCAACGCGCAGAACGCCTCCATGCGCAAGCGGATCAGCCTCGAGGACCTCGACGCGGCGCTCAAGGAGAACCGCCAGCTCAACCTGATCATCAAGGGCGACAACTCGGGCACCGTGGAGGCGCTCGAGGAGGCCCTGATGAAGATCGAGGTGAGCGACGACATCTCGCTGCGGGTCATCCACCGCGGCGTCGGCGGCATCACCAAGAGCGACATCGACCTGGCGCTGGCCGACGACGTCATCGTCCTGGGCTTCAACGTCCGGGCCGAGGGCCAGGCCACCGAGCTCGCCAACCGCGAGGGCGTCGACGTCCGGTACTACTCGGTCATCTACCAGGCGATCGAGGAGATCGAGGCGGCCCTCAAGGGCATGCTCAAGCCGGAGTACGAGGAGGTCGCGCTGGGCACCGCCGAGGTCCGCGAGGTCTTCCGCGTGCCGCGCATCGGCAACGTGGCGGGCTCCATCGTCCGCAGCGGCGTCATCACCCGGAACTCGAAGGCCCGGCTGGTGCGCGACGGGGTGGTCGTCGCCGACAACCTCACCGTCGAGTCGCTGCGCCGCTTCAAGGACGACGTGACCGAGGTCCGCGACGGCTACGAGTGCGGTATCGGGCTCGGGTCGTTCAACGACATCAAGATCGAGGACGTCATCGAGACGTTCGAGATGCGCGAGAAGCCGCGCGCGTAAGACCGCGCCGGACGTCGCCCACGGCAGGTCCCAGGGAGGAGACCGGGTGTTCACCGGGTCGCTGACCGCCGACCTGCTGCTGGGCGACGTCCACTCGCTCAAGGGCAAGCGCGCCGTCGTCCGGCCGATCGTGGCCGAGCTGCGGCGCCGCTTCGCCGTCGCCGCGGCCGAGGTGGGCGACCTCGACCTGCACCGCCGCGTGCAGGTCGGGGTCGCCACCGTCGCGGGCGACGCCGGCCAGGTGACCGACGTCCTCGACGCCTGCGAGCGGTTGCTGGCCGAGCGGCCGGAGGTGACGCTGCTGTCGACGCACCGGCAGCTGTTCTCCGACACCGACTAGCCACACCGGCCGGCCGCAGTCCCACGCCCGTCCGGGCGCGCCACCCCGGCGCGCCCCCGACCCCCGGAGGTCCGCCGTGGCCGACCCCGCCCGCGCCCGCAAGCTCGCGGTGCGCATCCGCCAGATCGTCTCCGCGGCGATCGAGTCGCAGATCAAGGACCCGCGCCTCGGCATGGTCACCGTGACCGACGCCCGGGTGACCAGTGACCTGCACGAGGCCACGGTCTACTACACCGTCTACGGCGACGAGACCGCCGTGGCCGACTCCGCCCGCGCCCTGGCCAGCGCCACCGGCGTGCTGCGCTCCACCGTCGGCCGGCAGACCGGCATCAAGTTCGTGCCGACGCTGACCTTCGTCGCCGACATGGTCCCCGACACCGCCCGCGAGCTGGACGAGGCGCTCGAGCGGGTCCGGCACGCCGACGCCGAGCTCGCCCGCCTGCGCGAGAACGCGAGCTACGCCGGCGAGGCCGACCCCTACCGGCACCCGGACGAGGACGACGACGAGGGCGCCGACACCTCTCCCGAGCACAGGAGCGCCTCATGAGCGAGAACGACCCGGATCCGTACCTGCCCGGCGAGGGCCAGGGGCTCTCCGAGCTCGGCGGCCGGCAGGAGCCGAACGCCGGTGACCCCACCGACGGCGGCCGCGACGGCCAGATCGGCACGGCGCCGAGCATCGCCTCCGACCTGCCCGACGACGGCGGCCCGGCGCTGGCGCCCGGCGGGGGCACCGTGTCCGAGGACGAGGACGCCGCCCCGGTGTCCGACCCCGGCCCCGACGCCTGACGCCGGTGACCCTCCTGTCCGCCGGGGTGCCGCCGCGCACCCCGGCCGCCGTGCTGGCCGCGGCCGCCGACGCCGGCGCGACCGTCGTGCTCTCCGGCCACGTGCAGCCCGACGCCGACGCGCTCGGCAGCACGCTCGCGCTCGCCGAGGGCCTGCGCCGGCGCGGCGCCCGCGTCACCGCCACCTTCCCGGGCCGGCCGGAGCTCCCGGCGTCCCTGGGCTGGCTGCCGGGTGCCGAGGGGCTCACCCCGGCCACCGCCGTCGACCCCGCGCCGGACGTCTTCGTCAGCCTCGACGTCGCCTCCCCGGCCCGTCTCGGCGAGCTGGCGGTGCTGCTCGAGCGGGCCGGCACCTCCGTCGTGGTCGACCACCACGCCAGCAACCCGGGCTTCGGCGACGTGCGGCTGATCGACGGCGCGGCGCCCGCCACCGTCGTCCTGGTGGCCGGGCTGCTCGACGAGCTCGGCGTTTTCCTCGACGCGCCGCTGGCCACGCTGCTCTACGCGGGCCTCGCCGCCGACACCGGCTCCTTCCGCTTCGGCAGCACCCGGCCCGACACGCACCTGCTCGCCGCCCGGCTGCTCGGCACCGGCATCGACCACGCCGCGATCAGCCGGCGCCTGTTCGACACCGCGCCGTTCGGCTGGCTGCGGCTGCTGTCGGCGGTCGCCGGGCGCGCCGTCCTGGAGCCGGAGGTCGGCCAGGGCCTGGTGTGGACCTGGTCGAGCACCGCGGAGGCCGCGGAGCACGGCCTGCCCGGCGAGCAGCTCGAGGCGCTGGTCGACGTCGTCCGCGCGACCGCCGAGGCCGACGTCGCCTGCGTGCTCAAGGGCCAGGACGACGGCTCGTGGTCGGTGTCGCTGCGCTCGCGCGGGGCCACCGACGTCGCCCGCGTCGCCACGGCGCTCGGCGGCGGCGGGCACCGCGCCGCCGCGGGCTTCACCTCGCACCTCGACCGGGAGGCGACGGTCGCGGCGATCCGCGCCACGCTCCGCGCCACGGTCGGGGCCACGACCCGGGGCACGGTCGGGGCCGAGGGGACACCCGCGACGCTCGCCCGGTGACGGCGCGGGCGCCGTCGGTCCTCGGGCTGGCCGTCCCGGCGCTGGTGGTCCTGGCCGCTGAGCCGCTGTACCTGCTGGTCGACACCGCCGTCGTCGGCAACCTGGGCACCGTCCCGCTGGGCGGGCTCGCCGTCGGCGGCGGGCTGCTGGCCTGGGCCGCCGCGCTGCTCAACTTCCTCGCGTACGGCACCACCGCCCGCGCCGCCCGCCGCGCCGGGGCCGGCGACCGGGCGGGTGCGGTCGCCGAGGGCGTGCAGGCCACCTGGCTGGCGCTGCTGCTCGGCGCCGCCGTCGTGGTCCTCTTCCAGGTGCTGGCCGGCCCGCTGACCCGCGCGCTCGCCGGCGGCCCGGGCGAGGTGGCCGCCGCGGGGGAGGGGTGGCTGCGGATCGCCGGGTGCGGCGCGCCGCTGCTGCTGGTGTCCCTCGCGGGCAACGGCTGGCTGCGCGGGGTGCAGGAGCTGCGCCGGCCCGTGCGCTTCGTCGTCGCCGGGAGCGTGCTCAGCCTGGTGCTGTGCCCGCTGCTGGTGCACACCTCGGGTCTGGGGCTGAACGGCTCCGCGGTGGCCAACCTCGCCGGCCAGGCGGTGACGGCGGCGCTGTTCGTGCGGGCGCTGCTCCGCGAGGGCGCCGACTGGCGCCTCCGCCCCGCGGCCGTCCGCGCGCAGCTGGTCCTCGGCCGCGACCTGCTGCTGCGCGCCACCGTCCTCCAGGCGGCGTTCCTCACCGCGGCGGGGGTGGCCGCCCGCGCCGGGCAGGCGCAGCTCGGCGCCCACCAGATCGCGCTGCAGCTGTTCCTCTTCCTCGCCCTCGTCCTCGACGCCTACGCCATCGCCGCACAGACGCTCGTCGGCCACGCCCTGGGCGCCGGGCGGCCGGAGGAGGCCCGGGCCACCGCCCGGCGGGTGGTGCTGTGGGGCCTCGGCACCGGCGCGCTGGTCGCCGTGCTCCTGCTCGCCGGCCGCGACCTGCTCGTGCCGCTGTTCACCGGCGACCCCGCCGTCCGGGAGCAGGCGGAGCTCGTCTGGTGGTTCCTCGCCGGCTTCCAGCCGCTGGCCGGGGTGGTGTTCGCCCTCGACGGCGTGCTCATGGGCGCGGGCGACGTGGCCTACCTGCGCACCGTCACGGTGGGCGCGGCGCTGCTCGGGTTCCTGCCGCTGTCGCTGCTGTCCGGCCCGCTCGGCTGGGGGCTCGCCGGCGTCTGGACCGGCCTGACCCTCTTCATCGCGCTGCGGCTGGTCGCCGTCCTCGCCCGGGTGGCGGGGGACAGGTGGCTGACCGCACCTGCGACGGTGGGCGCATGAGCTCACCCCACGAAGACGCTCCTCCGGCGCTCCACGTCTTCGCGGGGACCCCGGGATGAGCCGCCGCCGCGCCGCCGACGCCGACATCGCCCCCGGGATCCTGCTGGTCGACAAGCCCGGCGGCATGACCTCCCACGACGTCGTCGCCCGCGCCCGCCGCGTGCTGTCGGTCCGCCGCGTCGGGCACGCCGGCACCCTCGACCCGATGGCCACCGGCCTGCTGGTCCTCGGCGTCGGCGCCGCCACCCGGCTGCTCGGCCACCTCGGCGGCTCGGACAAGGTCTACGAGGCCACCGTCCGGCTCGGGCAGACCACCGTCACCGACGACCGCGAGGGCGAGGTGCTCACCACCACCCCCGCCGACGGGGTCGACGACGACGCCGTCCGCGCCGCGCTCGCCGCCCAGACCGGGCCGCTGCTGCAGGTGCCCTCCTCGGTGAGCGCGGTCAAGGTCGGCGGGCGGCGGTCCTACGACCGGGTGCGCGCCGGCGAGGAGGTGGTCCTCGAGCCGCGGGCGGTCACCGTGCACCGCCTCGACGTGCACGCGGTCACCCGCCCCGCGCCCGGGCTGGTCGACGTCGAGGTCACCGTCGCCTGCACCGCGGGCACCTACGTGCGCGCGATCGCCCGCGACGCCGGCGCCGCCCTCGGCGTGGGTGGCCACCTGACCGCGCTGCGCCGCACCGCCTCCGGGCCCTTCACCACCGCGCAGGCCGCGCCGGTGGAGGAGGCCGCGGCCGCGCTCGCCGCCGGCGGGGGACCGGGCGTGCTGTCCCTGCCCGACGCCGCGACGGCGATCTACCCGGAGCGGCGGCTCACCGACGACGAGGCGCGCGCCCTCGGCTACGGGCAGCGCATCCCCGCCACCGGGCACCCCGGCCTGGTGGCCGCGCTCGACCCGGCCGGGCGGCTCGCCGCGCTGGTCGAGGACGCCGGGACCACGGCCCGGGTCACCGTGGGCTTCCCACCCTCCTGACCGGCGCCTCGGCGCCCGGCGCGTCAGCCCCGGGCGGCCTTGCCGATGAGCGAGTCGTCGAGGTGCTCGAGCAGGTCGGCCGGGGTGGCGTAGACCTCGTCGGCGCCCTCCTCGAGCAGCTCCTGCCGCGAGATCCCGCCGCAGGTGAGCGCGATGCACGGGAAGCCGGCGTCGCGGGCCGCCCGCACGTCCCAGATCGTGTCGCCCACGGCCACCGTCCGGCGCGGGTCCAGGCCGTTGCGCTCGGCCGCCGTCCGCAGCAGGTCCGGCGCGGGCTTGGCCGACTCGACGTCGGCCGAGGTGGTCGAGCCGTCGACGACGTCCTCGCCACCGATCGCCGGGACCATCCACTCGAGGTCGGACTCCTTGCCGCTGGTGGCCAGCACCACGGCGAGGTCCCGCTCGCGGCAGGCGGCGAGCAGCTCGTCGACGCGGGGGAAGGCGGAGACCAGCTCGCGCAGCGGCTCGTAGCGCCGGGTCTTGGTCTCCGAGATCTCCTCGGCGTCCTCGGCGTCCTCGCCGAGCAGGTGGGTGACCAGCTGCTCGCTGGCGATGCCGATGGCGCGGTGGCAGTCGGCCATGGACACGTCGTCGTGCCCGGTGTCGCGGAATGCCTGCCACCACGCGAGGACCTGCAGGTAGTTGGTGTCGAGCAGGGTGCCGTCGACGTCGAACAGCACGCCGGGCCGCGGGTCCTGGGTCACCGGGCCATCCTCGCCCGGGACCGGCGGCGCCGCAGGGGCGTGCGTGTGACCGGCCGCCACGCCGGGAAGGAGCCGCGCATGAGCGTCGTCAAGATCAACGCGATCGTGGTCCCGCCGCACGCGCAGGAGCGCTTCGAGGAGCGCTTCCGCGGCCGGGGCGGCCTGGTCGAGAAGACCCCCGGATTCGAGTGGTTCGAGCTGCTGCGCCCCCTGGAGGGCACCGACCAGTACCTCGTCTACACGCGGTGGGAGAGCGAGGAGGCCTACCAGGCCTGGGAGGGCGGCCAGGACTTCGCCCGGGCGCACTCCGGCGGCGGCGACGAGCTCGCCCCGGCCGCCAGCGACTCGCACCACCTGTGGTCCTACCAGGTGGTCGAGAGCTCGGCGCCCGACCGGCCCTGAGCCGGCCGGGTGGGTACGGCGGCGGTCGGCTCCCGGCCGCCGCCGGACCCGGGGCTACTGTGAGCCCGGGCCGGCCCTCCGCCGGCCCGGCGCCCGCACGAGCTCACCCAGGTGGGAGACATGACCGACACGCTCGCCGACAGCCGCACCTCCTCCCGGATCTTCACCGAGGGCGTGCCGGTGACCGTGGAGCCGGTGACCCGCCGTCCCGCCGCCGAACGGGAGGCCGTGCTGGCCGACCCGGGCTTCGGCCGCTCCTTCACCGACTCGATGTTCGTGGCCCGCTACGAGGCCGGCCGCGGCTGGCACGACGCCCGGCTGACGCCCTACGGGCCGCTGCAGGTCGACCCGGCCACCGCCGCGCTGCACTACGCGCAGTCGATCTTCGAGGGGCTCAAGGCCTACGCCCAGCCCGACGGCAGCGTCGCCACCTTCCGGCCCGAGGCCAACGCCGCCCGCTTCGCCCGCAGCGCCCGCCGGCTGGCCATGCCGCCGGTGCCCGAGGAGGCCTTCCTCGCCGCCGTCGACGCGCTCGTCGACGCCGACCGCGACTGGGTCCCCACCGGCCCCGACCAGACGCTGTACCTGCGGCCGTACCAGCTGGCCAGCGAGCCGTTCCTCGGCGTGCGCCCGGCCACCGAGTACCTGTTCCTCGTCATCGCCAGCCCCGCCGGCGCCTACTTCCCGCGCGGCGTGCACCCGGTGAGCGTCTACCTCTCCGAGGACTACATCCGCGCCGCGCCGGGCGGCACCGGCGACGTCAAGTGCGCCGGCAACTACGCCGCGAGCCTGCTGGCGCAGGAGCAGGCGATCGCCGCCGGCTGCGACCAGGTCGTGTGGCTCGACGCCGTCGAGAAGCGGTACGTCGAGGAGATGGGCGGGATGAACCTGTTCTTCGTCCTCGGCTCCGGCGACGACGCGGAGCTGGTCACCCCCGAGCTCACCGGCACCCTGCTGCCCGGCATCACCCGCGACTCGCTGATCACCGTGGCCCGCGACCGCGGCATGCGGGTGACCGAGCGGAAGTTCAGCGTCGACGAGTGGCGCGCCGGTGTCGCCGACGGCACGGTCACCGAGACCTTCGCCTGCGGCACGGCCGCCGTCATCACCCCCGTCGGCGAGGTCAAGGCGCGCACCGGCGACTTCACCGTCGGCGACGGCACCCCCGGCCCGGTGACCATGGGCCTGCGGGAACACCTGCTCGACATCCAGCACGGCCGGGTGCCCGACACCCACGGCTGGCTGCACCGGGTCGCCTGAGCGACCCCGGCGGACCCCCAGGAGGACGGCGCGTGCGGCGCTGGCGCGGGCTGGCGGCCACCCCGGCCGACCTCGGGCGGACGGTGGTCACGGTGGGCCAGTACGACGGCGTCCACCGCGGCCACCAGCAGCTGATCGGCACCGCCGTCGAGCGGGCCCGGTCGCTGGGCCGGCCCTGCGTGCTGGTCACCTTCGACCCGCACCCGAGCGAGGTCGTGCGGCCCGGCTCGCACCCGGCGATCCTCACGTCGCTGGACCGCAAGGCCGAGCTGGTGGCCGGGCTCGGCGTCGACGGCATGTGCGTCATCCCGTTCACCCTGGAGTTCAGCCGGCACACCCCCGAGGAGTTCGCGCACGGGGTGCTCGTCGAGCAGCTGCACGCCTCGGCGGTCGTCGTCGGCGAGAACTTCACCTACGGGCACCGGGCCGCGGGCACGGTCACCACCCTCGCCCAGGAGGGCCGCCGGTTCGGGTTCGCCGTCGAGGGCATCCCGCTGGCCGGCGACGACTCCGCCGACGGCGAGGTCACCATCTCCTCCACCTACATCCGCGCCTGCGTCGCGGCCGGGGACATGGAGAGCGCGGCGCGGGCGCTGGGCCGCCCGCACCGGGTCGACGGCGTCGTCGTCCGGGGCGACCGGCGGGGCCGGGAGCTCGGCTACCCCACGGCCAACGTCGAGAGCCCGCCGTGGACGGCGATCCCCGCCGACGGCGTCTACGCCGGGCACCTGGTCACGCTCGACCCCTCCGGCGCGACGCTCCGCAGCGCCCCGGCGGCGATCTCCGTGGGCACCAACCCGACGTTCCAGGGGTCGCGGCGCACCGTCGAGGCGTACGTCCTCGACTTCACCGGGGACCTCTACGGCGAGCACGTCGGCGTCGAGTTCGTCTCCCGGCTGCGGCCGATGACCTCCTTCGCGGGGGTGGACGCCCTCGTGGAGGCCATGGCCGGCGACGTCGCCCGCACCCGCGCCGTCCTGGGGCTGCCCCCCGCCGGGTGATCACCGGCACGGGCGGCCGCGGGCACGCTGGTAGCCTCGGAGGTGTCGGGTCCCGCCCGACGTGTGTGCGAGCTGCCCTCGTGAACCAGACCGGGGGCCACACCTGACCAGGCCCGGAGGCCCGCCCATGGCGCTCGACAGCGCGACGAAGCAGCAGATAATGACCGAGTACGCGACGGTCGAGAAGGACACGGGCTCGCCCGAGGTCCAGGTCGCGATGCTCACCCGCCGGATCAGTGACCTGACCGAGCACCTCAAGATGCACAAGCACGACCACCACAGCCGGCGGGGCCTGCTCCTGCTGGTCGGCCGCCGCCGGCGGCTGCTGAACTACCTGGCGAAGACCGACATCAACCGCTACCGCTCGCTCATCGAGCGGCTCGGTCTGCGCCGCTGACCCCAGAGGGGACCGTCCCACCGGGACGGTCCCCTCTCTCGTGGGGCGTCCGCCCCACGGGACCACGGCGCCCGCCGCGCGCTCCGACGCCGGCCGGTCCTCGGTGGTGGCCTCCGGGCATGCCCTCCCGTCGCGGGGGGAACGTCCCCGGGGGCTTCGATCGAAGACCGGTCACCCGGGAGCAGTCCGGCGCCGGGCGCCACGAAGAGGACGTCGCCGCATGCGACGTAGGAAGAGGACGACGTGTCCGCACCCACCACCGCCAGCAGCACCGCTGCCGAGTACGACCCCGAGGACGGGGTCACCACCGCCACCGCGGTCATCGACAACGGCAGCCACGGCAGCCGCACGATCACCTTCGAGACCGGGCGGCTGGCCAAGCAGGCCGCCGGCTCGGTCGTCGTCAGCATGGGCGACACCATGCTGCTGTCGGCCACCACGGCCGGCAAGCACCCCAAGGAGCACTTCGACTTCTTCCCGCTGACGGTCGACGTCGAGGAGCGGATGTACGCCGCCGGGCGCATCCCCGGCTCGTTCTTCCGCCGCGAGGGCCGCCCCAGCGAGGACGCGATCCTCACCTGCCGGCTCATCGACCGCCCGCTGCGCCCGACCTTCGCCAAGGGCCTGCGCAACGAGGTCCAGGTCGTCATCACCGTCCTGTCGCTGGACCCGGCGCACCTCTACGACGTGCTGGCCATCAACGGCGCCTCCGCGTCGACCCAGCTCTCCGGCCTGCCGTTCTCCGGCCCGGTCGGCGGCACCCGCGTCGCGCTGGTCGACGGCCAGTGGGTCGGCTTCCCCACCCACGAGGAGCTCGAGGACGCCGTCTTCGACATGGTCGTGGCCGGCCGCCTGCTCCCCGACGGCGACGTCGCGATCATGATGGTCGAGGCCGAGGCCACCGAGAAGACGATCCAGCTGGTCTCCGGCGGCGCCACCGCGCCCACGGAGGAGGTCGTGGCCCAGGGCCTCGAGGCCGCCAAGCCGTTCATCAGGGCGCTGTGCGAGGCCCAGGCCGCGCTCGCCGAGAAGGCCGCCAAGCCGGTCGCGGAGTTCCCGCGCTTCCTCGACTACCAGGACGACGTCTACGCCGCCGTCGAGTCCGCCGCCCTCGAGCGGCTGACCCAGGCGCAGGCCATCGCCGGCAAGACCGAGCGCAACGACGCCACCGACGCGCTCAAGGACGAGGTCACCGCCTCGCTGGCCGAGCAGTTCGCCGGCCGCGACAAGGAGGTGTCGGCCGCGTTCCGCGCCGTCACCAAGAAGGTCGTGCGGCAGCGCATCCTGCGCGACAAGGTCCGCATCGACGGCCGCGGCCTGACCGACATCCGGCCGCTGTCGGCCGAGGTCGAGGTGCTGCCCCGCGTGCACGGCTCGGCGCTGTTCGAGCGCGGCGAGACCCAGATCCTGGGCGTCACCACGCTGAACATGCTGCGCATGGAGCAGCAGCTGGACACGCTGTCGCCGGTGAACCGCAAGCGGTACATGCACAACTACAACTTCCCGCCGTACTCCACCGGGGAGACCGGCCGCGTGGGCTCGCCCAAGCGCCGCGAGATCGGCCACGGCGCGCTCGCCGAGCGGGCGCTCGTGCCGGTGCTGCCCGACCGCGAGGAGTTCCCCTACGCGATCCGGCAGGTGTCGGAGGCGCTCGGCTCCAACGGCTCGACGTCGATGGGCTCGGTCTGCGCCTCGACCCTCGCGCTGCTCAACGCCGGTGTCCCGCTGAAGGCCCCCGTCGCCGGCATCGCCATGGGCCTGGTGTCCGACGAGGTCGACGGCAAGACCCAGTACGTCGCGCTGACCGACATCCTCGGCGCCGAGGACGCCTTCGGTGACATGGACTTCAAGGTCGCCGGCACCAAGGACTTCGTCACGGCGCTGCAGCTCGACACCAAGCTCGACGGCATCCCGTCCGACGTGCTCGCCCAGGCGCTGACCCAGGCCCGCGCCGCCCGGCTGCACATCCTCGACGTGATGAACGAGGCCATCGACGCCCCCGACGAGATGAGCCCGTACGCCCCGCGCGTGACCACGGTGCGCATCCCGGTCGACAAGATCGGCGCGGTCATCGGCCCCAAGGGCCAGATGATCAACTCGATCCAGGACGAGACCGGCGCCGACATCACCATCGAGGACGACGGCACGATCTACGTCGGCGCCTCCGACGGCCCCTCGGCGCAGGCGGCGGTCGACCGCATCAACGCGATCGCCAACCCGCAGATGCCGAAGGTCGGGGAGCGCTTCCTCGGCACCGTCGTCAAGACGACGCCGTTCGGCGCCTTCGTCTCGCTGCTGCCCGGCAAGGACGGCCTCGTCCACATCAGCAAGCTCGGCGGCGGCAAGCGCATCGGCAAGGTCGAGGACGTCGTCAACGTCGGCGACAAGCTGCAGGTGGAGATCACCGACATCGACGCCCGCGGCAAGATCAGCCTCGTGCCGGTCGCCGCGGAGGGCGCCGGTGACGGTGCCGCCCCCGCCGACACCGCGGCTGCGGCCGACGCGTCCGCGGAGGCCTGACACGGTCGCCGACCCGACTCCTGCCGGGGCCGGGACGGGCGCGGGGTCTGCCGACCTCGCGTCCGTCCCGGCCCCGGTCGGTGTCACCCGTGTCCTCGACGTCGACGAGGTCGGCGGCCGCGTCGAGCGCACCGTGCTGCCCGGCGGGCTGCGGGTGCTCACCGAGACGATGCCCGGCGTCCTCTCGGCCACGCTCGGCATCTGGGTGGGCGTGGGCTCGCGGGACGAGAGCGACCGGGTCGCCGGCGCCTCGCACTTCCTCGAGCACCTGCTGTTCAAGGGCACGCGCAGCCGCAGCGCCCTGGAGATCGCGACGGCGATGGACGCCGTCGGCGGTGAGATGAACGCCTTCACCGCCAAGGAGCACACCTGCTACTACGCCAACGTGCTCGCCAGCGACCTCCCGCTGGCGGTCACGCTGCTCGGCGACCTGGTCACCGAGGCGCTCAACACCGCCGAGGACCTCGAGTCCGAGCGGACGGTGGTGCTCGAGGAGATCGCCATGCGCGACGACGAGCCCTCCGACCTCGTGCACGACCTGTTCGCCGAGACGCTCTTCGGCGACACCGCGCTCGGCCGCTCGGTGCTCGGCACCGTCGAGTCGATCGAGGGCCTGACCCGCGACGACGTCGACGGCTGGTACCGGTCCCGATACGCGCTCCCGTCGATGGTCGTCACCGCGGCCGGCCGGGTCGACCACCAGCAGGTGGTGGACCTGGTGACGGCGGTCTTCGGCGACCGGCTGTCGGGCTCCGTGCCGCCGGCGCCGCTGCGCCGCGGCGACGAGCTGGTGCTCGGCCGCCCCGCCCGGCCCGCCGGCCTGGTGAGCAGGAGGACCGAGCAGACGCACCTGCTGCTGGGCAGCGTCGGGCTGAGCCGCTTCGACGAGCGCCGCTACGCGGCCGCGGTCCTGGAGACGGCGGTGGGCGGCGGGATGAGCTCGCGCCTGTTCCAGGAGATCCGCGAGAAGCGCGGGCTGGTCTACAGCGTCGGGTCGGCGCTGACCTCCTACGCCGGCACCGGGTCGTTCTCCGTCTACGCCGGGTGCGCCAAGAAGCGGGTGCCCGAGGTGCTCCGGCTGGTCCGCGAGGAGCTGGCGCGCGTGGCCGCCGAGGGGATCACCGCCGAGGAGGTCGCCCGCGGCCGCGGCCAGCTGCGCGGCGGCACGGTCCTCGGCCTGGAGGACACCGGGTCGCGGATGAGCCGGCTGGGCAAGAGCGAGCTCTCGCACGGGGAGTACGTGCCGGTGCGCGAGGTGCTCGAGCGGATCGCCGCCGTCGACGAGGAGCAGGTGCGTGCCGCCGCCGCGGACCTGTTCGGCCGCGACACCTGCCTGGCCGTCGTCGGCCCGTACCGCGAGTCCGACCTCGACCGGCTCTGAGAGGCCGCCCGCACCATGGCCCGACCCCACCCCGCCCTGCGCGTGCACGGCGCCCTGTCCCGCGGCGTCCTCGCCGTCACGGTGCTCGTCTCGCTCGCCGTCCTCTTCGCGCCGGCGGCGGACGTGCCGTCGTCGCCGCCGGGGGTGGACAAGGTCGTGCACCTCGTCCTGTTCCTGGCGCTGACCCTCGCCGGCCGCTGGGCGGGGATCCGGCCGGTGCCGCTCGGGGTGCTGCTGCTCGGGTACGGCGCCGTCAGCGAGGTGGTCCAGGCCCTGCCGCTGCTCGGGCGCTCGGGCACGGTGACCGACTGGCTGGCCGACGCCGTCGGCATCGCCCTCGGCCTGGCCGCCTGGGCGGTGGGGGAGCGGCGGGTCCCCGCCGTCTGAGGACGGCCCGACACTTGCGCCGTCCGGGGACCCCGGGAGACTGACCGGGTGACCACGAGCACCCCGACCCCCGACCAGCAGGCTCCCGGCACCGTGGTGGGAGAGCCGCCACGGATCTCGGTCGGCGTCCTCGGCGCCCGGGGGCGGATGGGCACCGAGGTGGTCAAGGCGGTCAACGCCGCCGACGACCTCGAGCTCGTGGCGATGGTGGACGAGGGCGACTGGCTGTTCAACGTCGCCGACGCCGGCGCGCAGGTGGTCGTCGACTTCACCCGCCCGGACGTCGTCATGGACAACATCCGCTTCTGCATCGACCAGAACATCTCCTGCGTGGTCGGCACCACCGGCTTCGACGAGCAGAAGCTCGCGACCGTCGCCGAGTGGCTCGAGCCCAAGCCCGACGTCGGCGTCGTCATCGCCCCCAACTTCGGGATCGGCGCCATCCTCTTGATGCGCTTCGCCCAGGAGGCCGCGCGCTTCTTCCCCTCGACCGAGATCGTCGAGCTGCACCACCCGAACAAGGTGGACGCCCCCTCGGGGACGGCGGTGCGCACCGCCCGCCTCGTGGCCGCCGCGCGGCGTGCGGCCGGCCTGCCCGCGTCCCCGGACGCCACCACCGACTCACTGCCCGGTGCCCGCGGGGCCGACGTCGAGGGGGTGGCCGTGCACGCCGTGCGGCTCACCGGCCTGGTGGCGCACCAGGAGGTGCTCATGGGTGCGGCGGGGGAGACGCTGACCCTGCGGCACGACTCGTACGACCGGGCCTCGTTCATGCCCGGCGTGCTCCTGGCCGTCCGGGAGATCGGCCGGCGCCCGGGTCTGACCGTCGGTCTGGAGTCCTTCCTGGGGCTCTGAGGCCCGCCTCGGGGGAGGTGTCCGGGGTGTGTCCGGCGTCCCACGGGACCCCCCGTGCAGACCCCCTCGGAGTTGGTGTACTGTTCTCTTCGCGCCGGACGGAGCCCGCGAGGGCCACGGAGGAGCACCCCGAGGGTGCAGAGCCTCTGGACACGGCGTACGGTAGGACAAGCCGCTGCTGACG
>NZ_JBAGKE010000010.1:0-243075 GCF_037034165.1 Geodermatophilus sp. FMUSA9-8
GCGGTGAACACCTCGGTGCGGATCAGCCCGATCGGCCGCGGGTCACCGGTGTCCACGGCCAGCCGGGCGAGCCGCTCCAGCACCTCCATGCACATCGCGGCGACCTCGGCGGGCAGCTCGGCGATCAGCACGGCCATGCCGTCCTGCGCCGAGGGGACGATCCGGACGTCGGCGGTGCGCGTCGCGTCGTCCTTCTTGCGCTCGGCCGCGTCGGGGTCGAGTTCCAGCAGCGCCTCGACCGCGCGCGTGCGCAGCGTGCGCAGCGTCCACTCCGCGGCACGGGGCAGCAGGCGGGCCTCGACCTGTCGGGCCAGCGCCGGGACGGTCCACTGCAGCACGTCGACCAGCACCATCGCCCGGCGCTCGTCGAGGTCGCCGGCGGCCAGCGCGGCCCAGGTGGCGGGCAGCGACTCCCGGTAGGTCCAGGCCCGCTTGGCCAGCGTCGTGGCGGTGGGCCGGCCGACGTTGAGCACGACCGCGAGCTCCGAGGTGAAGAACTCCGACACCCCGGGCAGCTCCGGGTCCGGCGCCCACGACCCCGACCGGGCACCCGGCGCGCCGGGCGGCGGGTCGTCGGGGGAGTCGTCGGCCAGGCCGAGGACGAGTTCCGCCTCGTAGGCGGCGGTCTGGGCCTTCAGCGCGGCCAGGCGCTGCAGCTCACGCGCCTTGTGCTCACGCGAGAGCAACGCCACCGGCAGCCGACGCAGGGTCGGCGGCCGCTCGGCGAGCAACGCGGCCAGGCCGCGCTCGAAGCGCGACCCGCCTGCTGACATGACCCCAACCTACGGCGGGGGTACGACAGAAACGGCAGGTCAGCGGCCGGATCACCCCTGCGCAGCCGGCCACACCGCCGCTCGTGGTCAGGAGTAGTAGAGGGCCACCGGGCGGCCGTCGATCTCGCGGACGTCGACCGTCGTGTCGTAGACGGCGGCCAGCACCTCCGGGCGCATGACCTCGCGGGCGGGGGCGTCGGCCACCACGCGGCCGTCGCGCATCGCCACGATCCGGTCGGCCCAGGTGGCCGCGAAGTTGACGTCGTGCAGCACGGTGACCACCCGCTTGCCGAGCCCGTCGGCCATCTCGCGCACCAGCCGCATGATCTCGGTCATGTGCCGCAGGTCGAGGTTGTTCAGCGGCTCGTCGAGCAGCACGTACCGGGTGTCCTGCGCCAGCACCATCGCGATGAACGCCCGCTGCCGCTGACCGCCCGACAGCTCGTCGAGGAACCGCCGCCGGTACACCTCCAGCCCGAGGTGGACCAGCGCGCGCTCGACGGCGTCGCGGTCGTCGACGGTGAGCCGGCCGCGCGAGTGCGGGAAGCGGCCGAACTCCACGAGGTCCTGCACGGTGAGCCGGGCGGCCACGTGGTTGTCCTGGCGCAGCACGGCCAGGCGCCGCGCGAGCTCCGCCGACGGCGTCGTCGCCACGTCCAGGCCGTCGACCGTCACGCGGCCGGTGTCGGGCCGCAGGAGGCGGCCGACGAGGGAGAACAGCGTCGACTTGCCGGCACCGTTCGGGCCGATCAGCGCCGTCACGCCCTCCCCGCCGAAGGCGATGGAGACGTCGTCGACCACCGTCTGGCCGCCGTAGCGCTTGGAGACTCCCTCGAGCGCGATCACCGCGCCCCCTTCCGCAGGACGAGGTACAGGAAGAACAGCCCGCCGGCGAAGTCGACGACGGTGGACAGGGTGCCGCCGTAGCCGAGTGCCCGTTCCAGCACGAGCTGGCCGCCGAGCAGGCACACCACGCCGAGCAGCACCGCCGTCGGCACCGTCCACACGTGCCGGAAGGACCCGGCCCACGCGTAGGCGAGGTTGGCGACGATCAGGCCGAGGAACAGGATCGGCCCGACCAGCGCCGTCGACGCCGCGACCATCACCGAGACGACGGCGAACAGCGTCAGCACCACCCGCCGGTGGTCGACGCCCAGCCCGACGGCGGCCGGCTCGCCGAGCGTGAGCACGTCGAGGGTGCGCAGCAGCGGCACGACGACGGCGCAGCCCAGCGCGACCAGCGCCGCGGTGAGCGCCAGCAGCGTCTCGTCGGGCCGGGTCAGCGAGGCGAAGAAGGCGTCGGAGAGCACCTGGAAGTCCAGCGGGTCGAGCATCCGCTGCATCCACTCGCTGAACGAGCGGAAGAACGTCCCGAGCACGATGCCGACGAGCAGCATGAGGTGGATCGAGCGTCGCTTCCCGCCGAACAGCCAGGTGAACAGCACGACGCTGAACCCGACCATCACGGTCACCTGCACCGCCCACAGGACCAGCGGGTCGGCGGCCAGGAACGCGGCGGAGCCGGCGGTGAAGACGACGACGGTCGAGACGAGCACGTAGAACGCGTCGAACCCCATGATCGACGGCGTCAGCACGCGGTTCTGCGTGATCGTGTGGAAGACGACCGTGGACACCCCGACCGCCGCCGCGACGACGACCATCGCGGCCACGGTGAGGCTGCGCTTCTCCAGCGCGTACGCCAGCGACCCGGGCACGTCGGTGAACAGGTAGGCGGCGACCAGCGCCAGCACGAGGCCGCCGAGCGCGGCCAGCCGGGCACCCGGCCCGGCGCGGCGGACGGAGCCGCGCAGGTGGGGCCGCGGGCGGACGGCGGCCGGGGCGGGTCCGGAGAGCGTGGGTTCAGTGCGCACGGCTCCGCCTCCGCAGCAGCAGCCAGAGGAACAGCGCGGCGCCGATGATCCCGACGACGACCGACAGCGGGATCTCGTAGGGGAAGCGCAGGACCCGCGCCAGCACGTCGCAGGCCACCACGAACACCGCCCCGAGCACCGCCACCCACGGGATCGACCGGCGCACGTTGTCGCCGACCACCAGGCTCACGACGTTGGGCACGACCAGCCCGAGGAACGGGATGAGCCCCGCCGTCACCAGCACCGAGGCCGTGATGACGGCGACGACGACCATCCCGACGGCCACCCACCGGCGGTGGTGCAGCCCGAGGTTGGTCGCGAACTCCTCGCCGAGGCCGATGACGCTGAACCGGTCGGCCGCCAGCCACGCGACGACGACCATGACGCCGGCCAGCCACACGAACTCGTAGCGCCCCTGCACGACGCCGGCGAAGCTGCCCTGCGACCACTGCGCGAGCGACTGGAGCAGGTCCAGCCGGTAGGCGACGAACGTCGTGATCGCGCCGACGACGCCGCCGAGCATGATCCCGACCAGCGGCACGAGGACGAGGGAGCGGACCGGCACCGCCCGCACCACCCGCAGGAACACCCAGGTGCCGAGCAGTCCGGACAGCGCGGCGACGGCGGTCTTGCCGACGACGGGCATCCCGGGTGCCAGCACGATCGTGCCCAGCATGCCGAGGGTGGCGAACTCGGTGACCCCGGTGGTGCTGGGCTCGACGAAGCGGTTGCGCACGAGCATCTGCATGATCAGGCCGGCGATGCCGAGCGAGGCGCCGGCCAGCACCAGCGCCACCGTCCGCGGGACGCGGCTGGCGACCAGCAGGAACGCGGCCGGGCCGTCGCTGAACACCGAGACGGGGGAGACGTCGGAGACGCCGACGAACAGGCTCGCCCCCGCGAGGAGCAGGAGCAGCACGCCGGCGAGCACCCCCAGCCCGGTGCGCCGGGGGCGCGCCGGGGCGGGGGTGCTCGCGGGGGGAGCGGAGAGCGCCGTCACGGGCAGCGGGGGACCGGGACGGTCACTCCGCGATCTGCAGGACGTCGTCGATCATAATCCGGGTGGTGTCGATGCCACCGAAGACGACGTACCAGGCGACCGGGTCGAGGTAGTGCACCTGGTCCTGCCGCGCCGCGGTCGTGCGGGCGACGACGTCGTTGTCGAGCACCGCCGCGGCGGCCTGCGCGCCCTCCTCGCCGGTGGCGGCGTCGCGGTCGACGACCCACAGGTGGTCGGGGTCGGTCTCGAGCAGGAACTCGAAGGAGACCGGCTCGCCGTGGGTGGCGGCCTGGAGGTCGTCGACGACCGGCTGCACGCCGAACGCGTCGTAGATCAGCCCGCCGCGCGCGCCGCGGGCGTCGGAGCCCTCGCCCGCCGGGGCCATGGCGGACAGCTCGCCGCCGGAGACCATGAGGCCCAGGCCGGTGCCCGCGTCGGCGGTGGCGGCGCGCGCCTCCTCGATGCCCGCCTCGAGCTCGGCGACGGCGGCGGCCGCCTCGTCCTCCGCGCCGAGTACCTCGCCGAGGAAGGTGGCGTTGCGGTCGAGCGTCTCGGTGTAGGTGCCGCGCATGCTTAGGTCGACGGTCGGCGCGATCTCGCTGAGGTCCTCGTACAGCGCCGAGGAGCGGCCGCCGATCACGATGAGGTCGGGCTGCTGCGACTCGATCTCGACCAGGTCGGCCTCGAACAGCGTCCCGGCGTCGAAGGCGTCGTCGGCCAGGTGGTCCCGCAGGTAGTCGGGCACCGACGCCAGCGGTGCGCCGGCGATCTCCCCGCCGAGGGCGCCGATGGTGTCGAGGGCGGCCATGTCGAAGACGACGATGCGCTGCGGGTCGACCGGCACCTCGACCGACGTCTCCTCGAACTCCGGCTCGGCGTCCTCGGCGGCGACGTTGCGGTCCCAGGTCCAGGTGACCGTGCCGGCGTCGGTGGCGGCCTCGGCGGCGGGCTCGTCGGCACCGCAGGCGGTGAGCGCCAGCGCCGCGGCGAGGGACAGGGAGGTGGCCGCCAGCGGCCGGGACGCGGTGCGCATGGTTCTCCAGGTGGTGAGGCAAGGCTGCCCTGACTTAGACGGCCCTAACCTGTCACACGGGTTCCGGAACAGCGGGGGGGTCGGCAGCCCTACCCTGAGGGGGTTCACGCCGCGCTCCGCAGGGGCAGGCTCGGTGCCATGCAGACACGCACCCTGGGGTCCCTGTCCGTCCCGGCCATGGGGCTGGGCTGCATGGGGATGAGCGAGTTCTACGGCACCGGTGACCAGGCCGAGGCCGAGGCGACCATCCGGCGCGCCCTCGACCTCGGCGTCACCTTCCTCGACACCGCCGACATGTACGGCCCCTTCACCAACGAGCGTCTGGTGGGCGCGGCGATCGCCGACCGCCGCGACGAGGTCGTGCTGGCCACCAAGTTCGGCAACGAGCGCGGCGAGGACGGCTCCTTCCGCGGCATCAACGGCCGGCCGGAGTACGTGCGGCAGGCCTGCGACGCCTCCCTGCAGCGGCTCGGCGTCGACGTCATCGACCTCTACTACCAGCACCGCGTCGACACCACGGTGCCCGTGGAGGACACGTGGGGCGCCATCCGCGAGCTGGTCGAGGCGGGCAAGGTGCGCGCCGCCGGCATCTCGGAGGCCGCGCCCGAGACCATCCGCCGCGCGCACGCCGTCCAGCCGGTGGCCGCCGTGCAGACCGAGTACTCGCTGTGGAGCCGCGACCCCGAGGAGGACGGCGTCCTCGCCACCTGCGCGGAGCTCGGCATCGGCTTCGTCGCCTACTCGCCGATCGGCCGCGGCTTCCTGTCCGGGCAGATCCGCAGCGTCGACGACCTCGCGCCCGACGACTTCCGCCGGTCCAACCCGCGGTTCCAGGGCGAGGCGTTCGAGCAGAACCTGCGGCTGGTCGACCGGGTGCGCGAGATCGCCGACGAGAAGGGCGTGACGGCCTCGCAGCTGGCGCTCGCCTGGGTGATCGCGCAGAGCGGCCGGTCGGGCAACCCCGCCGTCGTCCCGATCCCGGGGACCAAGCGGGTGCGCTACCTGGAGGAGAACGCGGCGGCCGCGGACGTCGCGCTCACCGACGACGACCTGCGCCGGCTCGACGAGGCCGCCCCGGTCGGCGCCGCCGCCGGCGACCGCTACCCGGACATGTCCACCGTCCACCGCTGACGGCGGACTGACAGAGGGACACAGGCCCTCGGGGGCGGCGGTGCGGGGGCACCCGCCGCCCTTGGGCGGCCAATAGCGCTACGAAGGCCCTTCTAGGCGACGGCGGCGCGGGGGGCCACGACGCCGAGGACGTCGGCGACGTGGGCGCGGGCGGCCACGGCCAGCCGGGCGCCGGTGTCGGCCCAGGCGTCGCGGACGTCGCGGCCCGGCCACCCCTCCGGCTGCAGCGCCGCGGGCAGCAGCGGGTCGCCGGCCAGCACCGCGCGCATCTCTGCCCGCAGCCGCAGGTGCGCCCCCAGGGCGGCGACCCCCTCCGGCGCCTCCGCGGCGGCCGCGCGCAGCCGCTCGAGCACCCGCGACCAGCCGGCGGCGAGCCGGGGGAGGTCCCAGCAGCGGGCCGCGAGCTCGCCGTCGGACAGCCGCGGGTCGGTGACGTGCGCGGTGAGCAGGTCCAGCCGCGACGTCGGCTCGCCGGCGAGCTCCGCGTGCACCTCGTCGAGCGCGTCGCGGTGCGGCGACACCCAGGTGGCCGGCGCGAGCGGGCCGAACCCGGCGCGGACCAGCCCGCGGCGCACCCGCTCGCGGGCGGCGCGGTCGGCCTCCGGGACGCCGTAGACGACCATCCGCCACTGGCCGTCCCACGGACCCAGCCGCCGCTCGATCCGCTCGTCACGGGCGACGACGGACGCCCGCAGCGGCGCGGCGGGGGCCAGCAGGGTCTCCCGCCCGCGCCGCGACCCGACCAGCCACCCGGCGCGGCGCAGCGCCGCCGCGGCCAGGCGCGCGCTCGGCTCGGCGACGCCGCACGCGGCGAGCAGGCCGACCAGCGCCTGCAGCGGCACCGGCTCCGCGGTCACGGCGTCCAGGTGCTCGGCGCAGAGGTCGACCACGAGGTCCCGGACGGTCATGCCTCCTCCTTACCCCCGGTCCGCAACCGGCTCGCCCGCCGGACGCGCGATCATGGGCGCGATGAACGACGTCCTCGTCTGGTCGGCCACCGCGGTCGCGGTGGCCGTGGCGCTCGCGGGCCTGGCCTCCACCCTCGCCCGGCGGCGGATCGGCCTGGTCCACCTCGCCGGCGCCGCGGTGCTCGAGGTGCTGCTCGTGGTGCAGGCCGTCGTCGCCGGGGTGGCCCTGGCCGGCGGGGAGCGGCCGCCGGAGACGGCGACGTTCCTCGGCTACCTCGGCGGCGTCGTGCTGCTGCCGGTGGCGGGCGTGCTGTGGTCGCGCACCGAGCCCAGCCGCTGGGCGGGCACGGTGCTCGCGGTGGCCAGCCTGGTCACCGCGGTGATGGTCTGGCGGCTGGTCCAGCTGTGGGAGGCGCCCGGTGTCTGAGCGCGAGCCGGCCGGCACCGCGCCGGGCGGGACGGCGGCGGGTCCGGGCCGGGTGCTGGTCGCCGTCTACGCGGTGTTCGCCCTGGCCGCGGGGGCCCGGGCCGCCGTCCAGCTGGCCACCCGCTTCTCCGAGGCGCCGGTCGCCTACCTGCTGTCGGCGCTGGCCGCGGCCGTCTACGTGGTGGCCACCGTCGGGCTGGCCCGGGGCGGGCGCACCGGACGCCGGACGGCGCTGGGAGCCATCGTCGTCGAGCTGGCCGGGGTGCTCGTGGTGGGCACGCTGTCCCTGGCCGACCCGGCCGCCTTCCCCGACGAGACGGTCTGGTCGGCGTTCGGCCGCGGCTACGGCTTCGTGCCGCTGGTGCTGCCGGTGCTGGGCCTGCTGTGGCTGCGCCGCCGGACCCGGGCGGCCGACGGGAGGCCCGGGTCCGGCGGCTGAGCGGTCAGAAGTCCCCGCCGCCGAAGTCCCCGCCGAAGTCGCCGCCCCCGAAGTCCCCGCCACCGAAGTCCCCGCCACCGAAGTCGCCGCCACCGCCGTCGAAGCCCCCGCCGTCGTCGAAGCCGCCGTCGTAGCCCCCGCCGTCGTAGCCCCCGCCGTCGTAGCCGTTGTCGGCGCCACCGGCGAAGTCCGCGCCCGGGTCGCCGCCGTAGCCGCCGTCCCCGGCCGCGGCGTAGTCGCCGCCACCGGAGTCCCCGCCGGCGTCCCCGCCGCCGTCCCCGCCCTCGGCGCCGTCCTGGTAGCCCTCCGCGTAGGCCTCCTCGTCGCCGCCGCCGAACAGGCCGCCGTCGCCGAGCCCGGTGTCGAACAGCGCGTCGGCCACCGCGGTGCCCACCACCAGGCCGCCGATCGTGCCGAGCAGGCTGCCGCCCAGCGAGCCGCCGAAGCCGCCGAAGCCGCCCATCCGCGAGCCGTAGCCGGGCCCGTAGCCGCCGCCGTACCCCCCGCCGTAGGCAGGGCCGTACCCGGGGCCGTAGCCCGGCCCGTAGCCCGCGCCGGGGCCCGCACCGAAGCCGCCGAAGGTCCGCTCGAGGGTGCCCGGCTGGCGCAGCTCGGCGCGGGTGGCCACCCGGGCGAGGGTCTGCGCGTCGTCGGACCGCGGCCGCTCCGACGCCGGCACGGCGGCCGCGAGCTGGGTGAGCACCTCCTGCCGCTGCTGCGGGGTCAGCTGGCCGAACGCCTCGGCGTGCGCCTGCTCGATCTGGTCCGGGGGCGCCGTCCGCAGCAGGTAGCGGTAGCGCTCGACGGCCTGCTGGTCGGTGAGCTGGCCGCGCTGCCCGGCCGCAGGTCGCGCGGGCGGCGCCTGCGGCGGCGGTGGGGGCGGCGACGCGTAGCCGTCGTACGGTGCGGGCTCCGGTGCGCGGCGTCGGCCGAGGAGCCGGTCGAGCAGTCCCATGACGTCTCCCTCCGGGGTGGCTGGCCAGGAGGGTGCCCGCACGGGCGCCGGGCACACCTCCCCTCCGTCCAGGGGACGCGCCCCGGGGACGGAGGGCGTCGGACCAGCACCAACGGTTAGATTCGTTGCGTGCGACCGGAAGGGACCCCGCCGCTGGAGCGGCCGACACCCGCTGCCGCCGGAGTCCCTCCCGAGGTCCGCGCGGCGGTGGCCAGGACCGCCGTCGACGGCGAGGCGGCCGGCGGGCGGCAGGCCGGGATCGTCACCGCCGCCGAGGCCGTCGTCACCGAGCACGCCGGGGGCGCGGGTGCCACGCAGGCCCTGCCGGCCGTCCTCGCCGACGTCCCGGTCGCCGTCCTGCTCATCGACCAGAAGTCCGGCGCGGTCACCTACGCCAACACCGCCGCGGTGGAGATGGCCGGCAACGTCGGGCTGCCGGTCGAGGTCGACGCCTGGGGCGCGGCCGCCGGGCTGACCGACCTCGGCGGCGCCCCGCTGGCGCGCACCAGCGGCCCCCTGTCGCTCGTCGCGCAGGGCCAGCCGGTCACCGGGGAGGCGGTGCGGCTCTCCCCGGGCCGCAGCACCGACGCCGAGCGCGCCGACGACGACGGCGACGGCGACCGGCTGCTCTGGGTCACCGGCTTCCCGCTGTCGCAGCCGGGCAGCAGCCAGGCGCTGTCGCTGGTCGTGCTGCTCGAGGTGGAGGGCGTGGGCGGCACCGCCGACGCCGACGCCGAGCTGCAGGCGCTGCGCGAGCGCGCCGTCGTCGCCACCGACATCGCCTTCACCATCACCGACCCCCGGCAGGAGGACGACCCGCTGGTCTGGGTCAACCCGTCCTTCACCCGGATCACCGGCTACTCGTACGAGGAGTCCGTCGGCCGCAACTGCCGCTTCCTGCAGGGCCCGAACACCGACCCCGCCGCGCTCGCCGAGCTGCGCGAGGCGTTGCGGGCGCAGCAGGCGATCACCGTGACGCTGCTCAACCACCGCCGCGACGGCACCGCCTTCTGGAACCAGCTCGCGATCAGCCCGGTCTTCGACGGCCAGGGCGAGCTGGTCAGCTTCGTCGGCGTGCAGACCGACGTCACCGAGCGCGTGCGGGTGGAGGCCGAGCGCGAGGCGGCCTTCGCCGCGGAGCGCACCGCGCGCGAGGAGGCCGAGCTCGCCCGGTCGATCGCCGAGCAGGCGAAGACCGACGCCGAGCGGGCCCAGCGGGAGGCCGAGGGGGCGCAGGCCCGCCTGGCGCTCATGGCCGAGGCCACCAGCTCGCTGGTCGCCACCCTCGACGTCGGCGACCTGCTCGACCGGCTCGCCGTGCTCTGCGTGCCGCAGCTGGCCGACTGGGTGGTCGTCACGCTCGTCGACGAGAGCGGCGAGGTGCGCGAGCTGGTGTCCCGCGACCGCGAGCGGGACCGCACCGAGCTGCGCCGCTACGACGCCGGGCACGCGCTGCGGCTGCCGCCGGACTCGCCGAGCCAGCGCAGCATCAGCGGTGGCCGGACGGTCCTCGTCGAGCAGCTGCCCGAGCGCCTCGACGGCACGGTGGCCGGGCCCGTCGCGCAGGAGGTCGCCGGCCGGCTGGGCGCGGCGTCGGCGCTGGCGGTGCCCCTGGTGGCCCGCCGCCGCACCCGCGGCTCGATCGCGCTGGTGCGCTCCTCGCCGGAGCAGCCGTTCACCCCCGACGACGTCAGCCTGGTCGAGGACCTCGCCCGGCGGGCGGCGATGGCCATGGACAACGTGCGGCTCTACCAGCAGGAGCACGCCGTGGCCGACACCCTGCAGCGCTCGCTGCTGCCCGAGCTGCCCGACATCCCGGGCCTCGAGGTCGCGGCGCACTACGTGAGCGCCTCGACCGCGGCCGACGTCGGCGGCGACTTCTACGACCTGCTGCAGCTGCCCGACGGGTCGGTGGCGCTGGTGGTGGGCGACGTCGTCGGCCACGACGTCGCCGCGGCGGCGGTCATGGGCCACCTGCGCGGGCTCATCCGGGCCTGCCTGTGGGAGGCGCCCGACCCGCACCCGGCGGCGGTGCTCACCCGCATCGACCGGCTCGTGCAGGGCCTGCGGGTCACCCCGATGGCCACCCTGGCCTACGTCCGCGCGCTGCCGCCGGCGGAGCCGGGTGGCACGTGGACGGCGCAGGTCGCGAGCGCCGGCCACCCGCCGCTGCTGCTGCGCTCGCCGGACGGCCACGTGCGCCCGGTCGACGGGGCGAGCGGGATGCTCGTCGGCGTCGACGTCGAGGCGCACCGGGTCGTGCACACCGTCGAGCTGCCCGCCGGCGCCACGCTCCTCGGGTACACCGACGGGCTGGTGGAGACCCCGGGCCGCGACCTCGACGAGGGCATCGGGGACCTGGCCGGGCGGCTGGCCGGCACCCCGGCCGACGCCGCGCCGCGGGACCTGTGCGACGCCGCGGTGAGCGGCACCCTCGACGGCCGCGACGACGTCGCGCTCATCGCCGTCCGCTTCGGCCGGTCCTAGCCGGCCGGGGTCTCCGCGCGGCCGTAGCTGCCGCGGTGGAACAGCAGCGGCCGGCGGCCGGGGTCGGCGCCGAGGTCGAGCACGCGCGCGGCGACGATCGTGTGGTCGCCGCCGTCGTACTCCGCCCACAGCGCGCAGTCGATCCAGGCGACGACGCCGTCGAGGACGGGCGAGCCCTGCCGGCTCGGCCGCCAGCCCACGCCGGCGAACTTGTCGGCGCCCGAGCGGGCGAACGCCGCGGACAGGCCCGACTGGTCCTCGGCGAGCACGTTGACGCAGAACCGGCCGAGGTCGCGCAGCCGCGGCCACGTCGTGGACGTGCGGGCCGGCGCCAGTGCCACGAGCGGCGGGTCGAGCGACAGCGAGCTGAACGACTGGCAGGTGAACCCGATCGGCTCCTCGCCGGTGTGGGCGGTCACCACGGTGACGCCGGAGGCGAAGTGGCCGAGGACGTCGCGCATCACCCGGGGGTCGATGACCTCCACCGGTCCGGTCACGCGCCCTCCTCGCTCACGCTCGTCAGGCGCGTGTCCCGGGGTGCCGCACCTCTGCGTGACCTCGCGCGCTCGGTCACGCGGGCGCGCCCAGGGCCGCGCGGGGCACCGACCGGCCGCCGGCGCGGTACAGGGAGCTCGGCAGCGGGTGACCCACCGCCTCCTCGGTCACCCGGGCCGCGGCCAGCAGCGCGTCGAGGTCGATGCCGGTGCGCACGTCGGACTCCTCGAGCCAGTAGACGAGCTCCTCCGTGGCGATGTTGCCGCTCGCGCCGGGCGCGAACGGGCAGCCGCCGAGCCCGCCGACGGAGGCGTCGAGCTGGGTGACGCCGGCCTGCACCGCGGCCAGCGCGTTGGCCTGGCCGGTGCCGCGGGTGTCGTGGAAGTGCACGGCCACCGGCGTCCCGGGGCAGGCGCGGCGGACGGCGTCGAGCAGCCGCACGACGCGCGCCGGCGTCGTCGTGCCGATCGTGTCGCCCAGGCACAGCGCGTCGGCGCCCGCGGTGACGGCGGCCCGGCAGACGTCGACGGTGCGCGCGATCGGTGTGCGGCCGTCGAACGGGCAGTCCCAGGCGGTGGCGACGACGACCTCCAGCGACCCGCCGGCGCCGTGCGCGAGGTCGGCGACCTCCCCGACGCCGGCGAGGGCCTCGGCGGTCGAGCGGCCGGCGTTGGCGCGGCTGTGCCCGTCGGAGGCCGACACCACCAGCTCCAGCTCGGCGATGCCGGCGTCGACCGCCCGTACCGCGCCGCGCGGGTTGGCGACCAGCGCCGACCAGTGCACGTCGGGCCAGCGCGACAGCTCGGCGGCGACGCGGTCGGCGTCGGCCAGCGCGGGCACGGCCTTCGGGGACACGAACGACGTCACCTCGATGCGGCGCACGCCGGTGGCCACGAGGGCGTCGAGCATCGCCAGCTTGCCCTCGAGGGGGACCGGCGCCTCCAGCTGGAGGCCGTCGCGCATGCCGACCTCGCGGACGTCGATCTCCGTCGGCAGCACCAGGTCGAAGTCCGACGGCATGACAGCCCTCCCTCTCGCGCACTCTCCCGGGTCATCCTGCCCCGATCAGGGGTTCCACGTGGAACCGGGAGGGAATGAGCAGGTCAGGTGGACCGGCGGGGGAGGATCGGAGGTGGTCGGTGGACGACGGCGGAGGCGTGGGCACGGTGCCCGTCCCCGACCTGGGCAGCGCGTTCACCAACTCGCCCATGGGCGTCGCGCTCAGCGCGCCCGACGGCCGGCTCCTGGCGGTGAACGGCTCGCTCGGTGACCTGCTCGGCCGGACGCCGGAGGAGCTGCGCGGGACGACGCTGTTCGACGTCACGCACCCCGAGGACGTCGCGGGCGCCGTCGCGACCTGCACCGCCCTGCACCAGAGCCACGGGCGGGCGCGGCACGAGTGCCGGTTCCTGCGCCCCGACGGGACCGTGGTCCCGGTGCAGGTGACGACGTCGTGGGCCGACGGGCCGCCCGAGCACCTGGTGATGGTGGTCGAGGACGTCACCGACCGGAAGGCGCTGGAGGCGCGGCTGCTGCACCTGTCGGCGCACGACCCGCTCACCGGGCTGCCCAACCGGCTGCTGTTCCGCGACCGGCTGCGCCACGCGCTCGAGCGGGGGCACCGCGAGCACACGCCCACCTGCGTGCTGGTGCTCGACCTCGACGGGTTCAAGGCGGTCAACGACCGCTTCGGCCACCCGACCGGCGACGCGGTCCTGGTCGCCGTCGCGGCGAGGCTGACGTCGGTGCTGCGGGCCAGCGACACCGCGGCCCGGCTGGGCGGCGACGAGTTCGCCGTCGTCTGCGAGAACACCGAGCGGGACGCCGCCGAGCACCTGGCCGACCGGCTGCGGGAGGCGCTGCCGGGCACGCTCACGCTGGGGACGACGACCGTGGAGGTGGGCCTGAGCATCGGCATCGGCTCGGTCGACGGCGGCACCGACCCCGAGGACGCACAGGAGGCGGTGGTCCGGGAGGCCGACACCGCGATGTACGCCGACAAGGCCAGGCTCCGCTGAGCCGGCCCGCCCGCCGGCGTCAACTGCGGGCGGCGGCCCAGCCGACGGTCGCGGGCAGGCGGGCGAAGACGGCCGTGAGCACCGGCAGCGGCAGCGCGAACACGAGGAACACCGACACCCCGACGACGCCGCTGCTGTCGAGGGTGGTCGCCGCGACCACCAGCGTCAGGAAGAGCACGACCACCGCCGCGAGCGCCCCGGCGAAGACGAACGTGGGGGAGCGGCGGTCGAGCAGCCGGATGCCGCCGGCGATCAGCGCGGCCCCGACGGGCAGGCCGAGCATGAGCACGACGCTCGGCCCGTCCTCCTCACCGCTGAGCACCGCGATCGTGAAGATCAAGGCGACCAGCGCGGACAGCGCGCCGGTGACGATGCCCAGCACGCCGGCCGTGGTGGCCACGCCGGGACGCCCGGGACCGGCCGGCCAGACGGGTGTCGGCGGGACGCCCCAGCCGTAGCCCGGCGGCGGGCCGTAGCCGGGCGGCGGGCCGTAGCCGGGCGGCGGGCCGTAGGCAGACGGGGAACCGTAGGGGGTCGCTCCGTACGGCTGGGCCACGTACTCCGGCGTCCCGTACGGGGGAGCGGCGCCGTACGGGGGAGCCGCGCCGTACGGGGACGCGGCGCCGTACGGCTGGGCGGCGCCGTACGGCTGGGCGGCGCCGTACGGCTGGCCGGGAGCGCCGGAGGGCGGCGCGGATCCCGGCGGGACGGCGTCCCACTCCTGCTCGTACGGCTGGTCGGTCATGCCCCCAGTCTGGGGCCGTCGCCGTCCGAGGCCGCCGTCCGGGGGCGTGTCGCCCCCCCGCAGGGGTCAGCCGCCCCAGCGGGCCAGCACGGCGGTGTAGGCCTGCGCCGCCTGCTCGAGCTCGGCCAGCTCCACGTACTCGTCGGCGGCGTGCATGACCGCCGGGGTGCCCGGTCCCCACACCACGACCGGGGCGCCGCCCACCACCTGGCCGAGCACCGAGGCGTCGGTGAAGTAGGTGGCCGGGGTCGGCAGCACCGGCGCGGGCAGCGAGGCCACCCACGGGTCGTCGGCCGGCGTGCCCACCGGCGGCAGGTCGACGCGCACCTCGACGTCGGCGGCCTCGGGCTGCTCCCGCCACCAGCGCAGCAGGTCCCCGCCGTCGGCGACGGTGCGCATGTCGACGACGACCTCGGCCCGGTCGGGGACGACGTTGGGCACGGTGCCGCCGCTGACGACGCCGGGGTTCCACGTCTCGGTGCCGAGGAACGGGTCGGTGCGGAAGGGCAAACCGGCGGCGGCGCGGCCGAGCAGCGTCGCGAGGTCGAGGACGGCGTTGTGCCCGCGCTCGGGCGTGCTGCCGTGCGCGGCCCGCCCGGCGGTGCGCACGGCGAGCCACAGCGCGCCCTTGTGGCCGAGCACCACCTGGTTGCCGGTGGCCTCGGGGACGACGACCGCGCCCACCGGCAGCTCGGCGACCGTGGCGGCCGCGGCCGCGGCGCCGCGCGAGCCGGTCTCCTCGTCGCTGGTGAGCAGCAGCGCGGCGGGCGTCTGCGGGTCGGCGGCGGCCAGCGCCAGGGCGGCCGCCACCACCCCGGCCTCCATGTCGCTGGCGCCACGCCCCCACACCCGGCCGCCGTCGAGGTCGGCGCCGAAGGGGTCGCGGGTCCACGCGCCGGGGTCGGGCACCGGCACGGTGTCGACGTGGCAGGCCAGCAGGAGCACCGGCCGGCCGGGATCGGCGGGGGTGCGCAGCAGCGTCCACGGCTGGTCGCGGTCGCGCCCCTCGGTCACCTGCAGGTGCGGCGCCCGCTCGCGCAGCACGTCGGTGAGCAGGCCGAGGAGGTCGCGCTGGGCGGCGGCGTCGCCGGAGACCGTGGGCCGGCGCACCAGCTCGCGCAGCAGGCCGGCCGCGTCGAGGGTCATGCGCCCAGCGCGGCGGAGACGACGGCGCGCGCCTCCTCCTGCACCCGGGCGAGGTGCTCGGGGCCGCGGAAGGACTCGGCGTAGACCTTGTAGACGTCCTCCGTCCCCGAGGGGCGGGCGGCGAACCAGGCGTTCTCGGTGACCACCTTCAGGCCGCCGACCGACGCGCCGTTGCCGGGCGCCTCGGTGAGCTTGGCGGTGATCGGCTCGCCCGCCAGCTCGGTGGCGGTGACGTCGGAGGGGGACAGCTTCCCGAGCGCCGCCTTCTGCTCGCGGCTGGCCGGGGCGTCCACCCGCGCGTAGGCCGACTCGCCGTACCGGGACACCAGCTCGGCGTGCAGCTGCGACGGCGAGCTGCCGGTGACCGCCTGGATCTCGCTCGCCAGCAGCGCCAGCAGCAGGCCGTCCTTGTCGGTGGTCCACACCCCGCCGTCGCGGCGCAGGAACGACGCCCCGGCCGACTCCTCGCCGCCGAAGCCCACGCTGCCGTCGAGCAGGCCGGGCACGAACCACTTGAACCCGACCGGCACCTCGACCAGCCGCCGCCCCAGGCCCTCGACCACCCGGTCGATCAGCGAGGAGGACACCAGCGTCTTGCCCACCGCGACGTCGTCGGCCCACTGCGGGCGGTGGCTGAACAGGTAGGAGATGGCGACGGCGAGGAAGTGGTTGGGGTTCATCAGCCCGGCGTCGGGGGTGACGATGCCGTGCCGGTCGGCGTCGGCGTCGTTGCCGGTGGCCACCTGGTACTCCGACCGCTTCCCGATGAGCGAGGCCATCGCCGACGGCGAGGAGCAGTCCATCCGGATCTTGCCGTCCCAGTCGAGCGTCATGAACCGCCACGTGGGGTCGACCAGCGGGTTGACGACGGTGAGGTCGAGCCGGTGCCGCTCGGCGATCGCCGCCCAGTAGTCCACCGACGCCCCGCCGAGCGGGTCGGCGCCGATCCGCACGCCGGCCGAGCGGATCGCGTCGAGGTCGAGCACCGAGGGCAGGTCGTCAACGTAGGCGCCGAGGAAGTCGTGCCGGCCCGCCGCGGCGTGCGCCCGCGCGAAGGGGATCCGCTGCACGCCGTCGAGCCCGGCGGCGAGCAGCTCGTTGGCGCGGTCGGCGATGACCTTCGTGGCGTCGGTGTCGGCCGGCCCGCCCGAGGGCGGGTTGTACTTGAAGCCGCCGTCGCGGGGCGGGTTGTGCGACGGGGTGACGACGATGCCGTCGGCGAGCCCGGTCGACCGCCCGCGGTTGGCGGTGAGGATGGCGTGGCTGACCGCCGGCGTCGGGGTGTAGCGGCCGGCGGCGTCGACCAGGACCGTCACGTCGTTGGCGGCCAGCACCTCCAGCGCGCTGGCCCAGGCCGGCTCGGACAGCGCGTGGGTGTCGCGGCCGAGGAACAGCGGGCCGTCGTACCCCCGCGCCGCCCGGTACTCGCAGATCGCCTGGGTGGTGGCGAGGATGTGCGCCTCGTTGAACGCCGAGTCGAACGAGGACCCGCGGTGTCCCGAGGTGCCGAACGACACCCGCTGCGCCGGCTCCGCCGGGTCGGGCACCAGCGTGTAGTAGGCGGTCACCAGCGAGGCGACGTCGACCAGGTCGGACGGGGCGGCGGGCTGGCCGGCGCGGGGATCGGTCACGGGCCGATCCTGGCCCGAGGGGGCACCGGCTGGCGACCCGGTGTCACCCCACGCGGGCGGTGGCGCGGCGGATCCGCAGCCCGTCGAGCAGCAGGCCCGCGGCCAGCGCGGCGCCGGCGCCCTCCCCGGCGCGCAGCCGCAGGTCCAGCAGCGGCTCGAGCCCGAGCGCCTGCAGCACCAGCTCGTGCCCGCGCTCGCGGCTGCGCTGCCCGGCCACCAGGCAGGCCTGCGCGGCGGGCTCGAGCAGGACGGCGGCCAGCGCGGCCACCGAGACGGCGAACCCGTCGAGGACCACCGGCGTGCCGGCCGCGGCGGCGCCGAGGACGACTCCGGCGAGCACGGTGAGCTCCGGGCCGCCGAGCTCGGCCAGCGCGCGCTCCGGCGCGAGCCCGCTGCCCGCCCGGCGGAGCGCCCCGGCCACCACGGCGCGCTTGCGCTCCAGCACCGCGCTGTCGGCGCCGGCGCCCAGGCCGGTGACCTCGGCCGGGTCGGCGCCGAGCAGGCCGGCGGCGAGCGCGGCGGCCACGGTCGTGTTGGCCACCCCGACCTCGCCGAGCGCGAGCAGGCCCTCGGGCGCGGGCAGGCCGTCGCGGGCGCCGAGGTCGCGCCCGGCGGCGAGCAGCCGCTCGACGTCGGCGGGCGTCAGGGCGGGCGCCGAGGCGAGGTCGCCGCGCGGGCCGGCGGGGCGGGCGGCCACCGCGCCGGGCAGCGGGCCGCCGTCCACCCCGGCGTCGACGACGACCGTCGTCAGCCCGGCCGCGGCCGCCGCGGTGGCGCCCACCGAGGTGCCGGCCACCGCGGCGCGAGCGACGTCGCGGGTGACGTGCCCGCCGTAGGCGGAGACGCCGAGCGCGGCGACCGGGTGGTCGGCGGCGGCGAGCACGAGCGTCCCCGCGGAGACGTCGCCGCGGCCGAGCGCCACGAGGCGGTCGACCGCGCGGTCGAGGACGCCGAGCGAGCCGGGCGGGGTGAGCAGCCGGTCGGCCTCGTCCCGGGCGCCGACGACGGCCTCGCGGCCGGGCGCGCGCAGGTGCGAGGGCGGCGCGGCGGGACCGCCGTCGTCGGCCGGCCAGCGGTCCTCGACGACGACGGACTCCAGCGGCAGCCGCCGCGACCAGCCGGCCCGCTCCAGCCCCGGCGCGGGCGGGCGCTCGTCGGGCCAGCCCAGGCACAGCCAGCCGAGGGTGGCCACGCCGTCGGGGAGGCCGACCAGCCCGGCCAGCTCCTCGGGGCGGAACAGCGTCACCCAGCCCATGCCCAGGCCCTCGGCACGGGCGGCCAGCCACAGGTTCTGGATGGCCGCCGCACAGCTCCACAGGTCGGCGTCGGGGAAGGTGGCGCGGCCGAGCACCCCGGCGGCGGGGGTGCGCCGGTCGCAGCACACGACGATCCCCAGCGGCGCCTCCCGCACGCCCTCCAGCTGCAGGTCGAGCAGCCGGCGGGCGGCGTCGGGCTCCAGCTGCGCGGCCTGGCGCAGCCGCTCGCGGTCGGTGAGGACGGCGGCCCGGTCGCGGGTGGCCGGGTCGCGGACGACGACGAACCGCCAGGGCTGGCTGTGCCCGACCGAGGGCGCCGCGTGCCCTGCGGCCAGCACCCGGCGCAGCACGTCGTCGGGCACCGGGTCGGGCCGGTAGCGGCGGACGTCGCGGCGCGCGGCGACGACGGCGTAGAGGCCGCCGGCGTGCTCGGGCAGAGCCCAGGCCGCCGGGTCGCCGGCCCGCTCGGCGGCGGAGGTGGCGTCGCCGATCACCGGCACGGGCCGCGGGTACGTCACGGCCGCTGCTTCCGCAGCCGGGCGGGGGCGCGGCGGGTCCAGGCCTCCTCCAGGAGGTCGGCCACGAGCGCCTCGTCGGCCGCGGTGAGGTCGACCTGCACGCCGGACAGGCGCTCCCCCCACCACAGCGGCGAGACCGCGCCGCCCTCGGCCGCGCGCGCCTCCGACTCCCCGACCATGACGTTGAGGATGCCCGGTGCCCACAGCGTGGCGAGCACGGCGGTCCCCAGCCGGAAGGACGGGCGGCCGTGGTGGTCGGCCTCGGTGACCTCCGGCAGGGCGAGGGCGAGCGCCCGGACCTGCTCCTCCGTCACGCCCGCGGCGCTCCCGGGTAGTCGCCGACGCTCCAGGCGTTGCCCTCGGGGTCGCGCACGCTGAACTCACGGCCGCCGTGGCCCGGCTCGTGCAGCGGCCGGAGCACCTCGGCGCCCGCGGCCGCGACCCGCTCCCACACGGCCTCGACGTCGTCGGTGACCAGGTAGGCGCCCGTGCTGCCGGGGCGGACGGGCCAGCCGCCGTCGTCGTCGCGGACGGAGCCGAGCATGACGCCGCCGCCGGGCGGCCAGGCGAGCTCGGCGTGGGCGATCCGGTCCCCGTCGGGGACGACGAGGGTCTCGGTGAAGCCGAGGACGTCGACCAGCCAGCGGACGAGGGCGGGGGCGTCGGCGGCGCGGAAGGCGGGCCAGACGGTGGGCGGTGGGGGAGTCATGCGGCCGACCCTGGCCCCCGGGCCGCGGCGGTGTCTTGGACGAATCCGAACTCCGCGGCCAGCCAGCGCAGCGGGGAGAGGCCCGTGAGGGCCCGCCACTCGCGGGTGAGGTGGGCCTGGTCGGCGTAGCCGGCCCACGCGGCGAGCCCGGCGAGACCGGGCCGCGGGGTGGCCGCCAGGGCCCGGCGGGCGCGGTCGAAGCGGACCACCCGCGCGGCCTCCTTGGGCGCGAGCCCGGTCTCGGCGCGGAACCGGGTGGTCAGGTGCCGCTCGGACCAGCCGACCCGGCGGGCGACGTCGGCCACGCGCAGCCGCCCACCGGACGCCAGCGTCAGCCGCCAGGCCTCGGCCACCTCGGGGGCGGGGTCGCCGTCGCCGGCCGCGCGGCGCAGCACGTCCTCGGCGGCGGCGAAGCGCTCCGGCCAGGTCCGCGCGGCGCGGACCCGCTCGACGAGCTCGGTGCTGCCCAGGACGTCGGCGGGGTCGACGTCGAGGGCGGCGAGCTCGCCGGCTGGCACGCCGAGCAGCCGGCGGGCGCCGAGCGGGGTCAGCGAGAGCTGGACGCCCGCCTGGCTCCCGGGGTGCCGGATCAGCGCCGGGGTGGTGTGCAGGCCGCCGAGCAGCGCGTCGTAGCGGCCGGGCGCCTGGGCGGGGTCGGGGTGGGCGGCGACGTCGAGCGGGTCGTCGAGGGTGACGACGAGCGTCAGCGTGGGGGAGGGGAGCCCGCGGTGGGTGCCCGGCGCCAGGCCGCGCTGCTCGTAGCCGACGGCGTCGGCGACCAGCCCGCGCAGCGCCGGGTGCGGCCGGTGCGGGACGAACGTGCTGGTCACCGGGCCAGGATGGCACCGGCCCCCGACACCGGCCAGGCCCCGACGGGGTGCACTCCGGCGGGCGTTCCCGCGGGAACGCCCCGGGACCGGGCGGCGCTCAGACGGTGGAGGCGACGCCCGCGAGGACCGCGAGGGCGAAGAAGCCCACGCCCACCCAGCCCAGGACGATGCCGGCGATCGCCATCCCGTCACCGCTCTCGCCGCGTTCGCGGATCTGGCTGCGCGCGATGTAGCCGAAGACGAGAGCCAGGATGCTCCCGATCCAGTACAGCCAGAGGATCCCCAGCACCATCGACGCGACGGCGAGGCCGTTGGTGCGCCGCGGCGGAACGGGGTAGCCGTATCCGTACCCGTAGGGCGGGTGGTGGCCGGGTCCGTACGGGCCCGGCGGCGGCCCGTAGGCCGGCGGCGGCGTGCCCTGCTGACCGGCGCCGGACCCCGGCGCCCCCCACTGCGTCACGTGCGTCCTCTCCGTTCCGGAACCGACGCGCCCCGGTCCCGCTCCCGGGGACGGTACGGATCCGCACGCCTCCGGGGCGGTTCCGCCACCCCGGAGGGGTCGGTCCTCGACTGCGTCCAGGCCCTGCTACTCGTCCTCGACTGCGTCGAGGCCCTGCTAGTCATCCTCGACTGCGTCGAGGCCCTGCAACTCATCCTCGACTGCGTCGAGGAAGCGCCGGACCGTCTCCAGGAACACCTCGGGCTGCTCGGAGTGCACCCAGTGCCCGGCGTTCTTCACCTTCACCAGCCGGGTGGAGGGGAACAGCGCGTCCATCCGGTCCCGGTCCCCGGGCAGCACGTAGTGGCTGTTCGCGCCGGCGACCCACAGCACCGGCCCGTCGAAGGTGGCGCCCGGCGGCGGCTCGGGGAAGCCGCGCAGCTCGCCGAGGTCGCGCTCGAGGGTCTCCAGGTTCAGCCGCCACCGCCAGCGGCCGGAGCCCACCCCCTCCCGGACCAGGCTCTGCAGCAGGAACGAGCGCACCATCGTGCTCGGCACCGCCTCGCGCAGCGCCCGGTCGGCGTCCTCCCGGGTGCGCAGCGCGCCGAGGTCGACCGCCCGCATCGCCGCGATGTAGGCCTCGAAGGGCGAGGCCTCCTCGTCGGGGTCGTCGGTGCGCCCGCCGGTCAGCGGGTACTCCACCGGGGCGATGTCGACGACGACCAGGCCGCGCAGCAGCTCCGGCCGGCGCAGCGCCAGCGTCATCGCCACCTTGCCGCCCATCGAGTGCCCGACCAGCGTCACCGGCTCCCCGTAGGAGGCCAGCTCGTCGGCCAGCAGCCCGGCCATGTCCACGTAGTCGACCCGGTCGGTCCACGGCGAGTGCCCGTGGTTGGGCAGGTCGAGCAGCGTCACCCGGTGCCCGCCGGCCAGGCCCTTCGCGATCGTCGTCCAGTTCTTGCCCTGGCCGAACAGGCCGTGCACGAACACCACGCGCGGGCCGGCCTCGCCGACGGTGCGCCCGGCGAGCCGCTCGTCGGAGGTCGCATCGGCGGTCACCCGGCGATTCCACCAGATCCGCGGGCGACGGCGACCTACCGTGCCGGGGACCAGAGGAGGTCCCCGTGCCCGGACGACGTCGCGCCGCCACCACGACCACGCGCCGGACGACAGGCCGATCGACGACGAAGCGGCGGACGACGGCCCGCCGGCCCGCGGCGCCCGACCTGCCCACCGCGGGCCCCGGCGAGCGGGTGTGGGTGCTCGCCGTGCCGTTCCGCGCGCCCGCCCCGGGCGCCGTCTGGCACCCCGGTCTGCAGGCGCACGTGTGGGTGGGCGCTCGGCTGCCCGCGGCGCTGGCGCCCTACGACCCGCCGCCGTACACCCTCGAGCGGTACCTGGAGGACGAGCTCAACGACGCGCCGCGCCCGCTGCCGGAGGGCCGGCCGATGGTGCCGCGCGAGGAGCAGTGCACCGGTGCGGAGGCCGTCGTCGCCTCCGCCGCGGCCGGGCACCGGGTGTTCCTGCTCGGCGACGACCCCGGCGTCGGCAAGACCGGCACCGCCGTCCTCGCCGCGCGGGAGATCTGCGAGATGCGCGGCGGCGAGCGAGTGCTCGTCGTCGCCGACCGCCCGGCGGCCATCACCATCCCGCACTGGACCCGCTCGATCGCCGGCTTCGGCGACGGCGGCCTGCGCTGGTGCGTCACCACGTGGGACCGGCTGGCGAAGGTGGCGGGGCTGGAGTTCGACGTCGTCGTCGCGGACGAGGCGCACATGGTCCGGCACACGACGACGCAGCGCTGGAAGCACTGGAAGGCGGTCTCCGGCGGCGGGCGCGTCAAGGACGTCCCGTTCGTCGTCGCCGCCACCGCCACCCCGGCGCACACCCCGCTGGAGCTGCCCTACCTGGCGCCGCAGTTCGCCCAGGTGCACGGCGAGCCGCTGCGCGCCTGGGCCGACCTGCCCGCCAAGCTCGCCGAGCACGGGTTCCACGTGGAACGCGGCCGCTACGGCTGGGCGTGGACCGAGGACGCCGACGCCCGCCGGGCCGACCTCGCCCGGCTGCAGGGCTGGCTCGCGGGCGGGAGAGGCCCGGCCGACCCGCCCGCCACGCTGCACCGGCCGGCGCCCTGGGGCCCCGTGTCGGTGACCGGCACGCCGGTCGCGCTCACCCCCGCCGAGCAGGCCGCCTACGAGTCGGAGTGGCAGGAGTTCCGCGCCGAGATGCAGCTGGCGCGGCGGGCCCGGCAGAGCGCCCGCGGCCGCGCCGCGCTGCTGCGGTTCCGGCAGAAGGCGGGGCTGATCCGCGCGCAGGCGACGGTCGACTGGGTGCGCGCCCAGGTGGAGGCCGAGCGGCAGGTGGCGGTGTCGGTGGAGTTCGTGGAGACGGCGGCCGACCCCATCCGCGAGGCGCTGCTGGACTCCGGCGTCGCGGTCGCGTCGATCTACGGGCGCGACCGGTTCGACGTCGAGGCCGAGCGGCTGCGCTTCCAGACCGGCGAGGCGCCGGTGTGCGTGTTCACCGTGACCGCCTCCATCAGCCTGCACGCCGGCGAGCTGCTGCCCAGCGGCACGACGGCGTCGTCCACCCCGCGGGTCGGGCTGTTCCACCAGCCGCGGTTCTCCGGGATCCAGGCCCGCCAGGTCACCGGCCGCACCCACCGCGACGGGCAGGTCAGCCCGTGGCGGGTGGCCTACGCGGAGGGGACGGTCGAGGAGCAGGTGGCCCGGGTGATGGTCGAGCGGCTGGCGGTCAGCGGGTCGACGGCGGGCGCGGACACCTCGGCGCTGCAGGAGATCGCCGAGCTCCTCGACGCCGACTGGCTGCCGCCCGCCGCGCTCACCGAGGGCTGAGCGCGGCGGGCGGGTCGGAGCTCAGCGGCGGGGGAGTGCCCGGCCGTCGGGGAGCGTGCGGCCGGCGAGCAGCGCCACGAGCGACCCGCCGTCCGCCCGGACGGCGTCCCCGCTGCCCCACGCCCAGCCGGTGTCGGATGACTCCAGCCGGACGCCGGCCAGGTCGACGCCGAACCAGGCGCCCTCCGCGGCGGTGACGGCGTCGAGGACGGCGGCCACGGCGTCGGCCGGCGCCACCGGCGGCCGGCCGAGCGCGACGGTGACGTCGAGGGAGTGGACGACGGCGTGGCTCAGCGCACCGGTCGCGCCACCGCCGGGCGGCTGCCACGCGTGCAGGACCGGCGAACGCAGCGCACCGAGGAGATCGGCGGCCGGCAGGGCGGCGTCACGGGCCGCGACGGTGTCGGACAGGACGCCGAAGTCGCCGCGCGCGGCCGCCATCTCTGCGCCGAACTGCTCCGGCGACAGCCGCGCCGGCATGGTCACGTGCGCCACCAGGTGCCGGACCTGCCAGCCCGCGCACAGCGTCGGGGCGTCCCAGGTCGCGGGCTCGGCGTCGAGCACGCCTGCCAGCCCCTCGTACGTCCGCCCCACCCACGCCGCCACGTCGCGTCCGTCCACGTCGGTCATCGTCCCTCCTCCGTCCGCCCGGGTCCGGGCGCCGGGAGGGAGACGTCCGCCGGGGCCGGGACTCATCGGTCCGGTCGCGGACGGGACGCCCGGCGCTTCCCCCGGCGACACCCCCGGCCACTAGCCTGCCGCCCGTGATCTTGGTTGCCGCCGTCGTCGGCGTCGTCCTGCTCGCCGCCCTCGCGGTCTTCCAGCTGGCGCTGGTCGGCGGGGCGCCGCTGGGGCGCTTCGCGTGGGGCGGGCAGCACGTCGTCCTGCCGCCGCGGCTCCGCGTGGGCAGCGCGGTGTCGATCGGGGTCTACGGCGTGGTCGCGCTGCTCCTGCTGCAGGCGGCCGGCGCCGTCGACCTGCTGCCCGGCGGCGTGGTCGACGTCGCCATGTGGGTGCTGACCGGGTACTTCGCGCTCGGCGTGGCGCTCAACGCGATCTCCCGCAGCCGCCCCGAGCGGCTGGTGATGACGCCGGTCGCGCTGGCCCTCGCCGTCGTCTGCCTGCTGCTCGCCCTCCGCTGAGCCCGCCGGGCGCTCAGCGGAGGCGCGGCGCCCCGTCGAGGCCGCCGTCGACGGCGCCGGTGCCGTCGCCGTCCGCGGAGACCACCGGGATGCGGGTGACCCCGTCGCCGCCCGCGCCCGACAGCCGACGCAGGAGCGCGGTGACGTCGAGGCCGGTCAGGTCGCCGGACAGCTGCAGCCCCTGGGCCACGTTGCTCGCGACCGAGCGGCTCAGCGCCGTGGCGCCGTCCGTGGAGATGACCGTCATCTTGTCCACCGCCGACAGCGGGGCCGACGCCGCGCCGATGACGTCGGGCAGCACCTTAACCAGCAGGTCCAGGATCGCCGCCTCGCCGTAGCGGTCGAAGGCCTCGGCGCGCGCGTCCATCGCGGTCGCCTCGGCCTGCCCGCGGGCCAGGATCGCCGCGGCCTCGGCGGTGCCCTCGCGCTCGACGGCGTCGGCGACGGCCTGCCGGCGCAGCTTCTCCGCCTCACCGCGCTTGGCGCCCTCGATCGCCTCGGCCTCGGCCAGCGCCGAGCGGCGCGCCCGCTCGCCCTCACCGGAGAGCTTGGCCTGCTCGGCGACGGCCTGGGCCTTGGCGATGGTGGCCTGACGGTCGGCGTCGGCGGCGAGGATGGCGGCGTTCTTGCGGGCCTCGGCCTCCTGCTCGACCTTGTAGCGCTGCGCGTCGGCGGGACGGCGGACCTGCGTGTCGAGCTGCCGCTCGGTCAGCGCCGCGGTGCGCACGGCGACCTTCTCCTGCTCGCTGAGGATCGCCTGGTCCTGCGCGGCCTGGGCCAGCGGCCCGGCGGCCGCCGCCTTCGCCTTGGCGGCGTCGGTCTCCGCGCTGATCTCGGCCTGCCGCAGCGCCAGCTGCCGCTGGGCCACGGCGATCGCCTCGTCCGCGAGCAGCTGCTCCTGCTGCGCGGCCTGCCGGGCGCGCGCCTCGGCGATGGAGGCCTCCTTGAGCACGCGCGCGGCCTCGGGGCGGCCGAGGTCGGCGAGGTAGGTGCCCTCGGCCTGGATGTCCTGCAGCTGGAAGGTGTCGAGCACCAGGCCCTGGCCGGTGAGCGAGGACTCGGCCTCCTCGGCGACGGCGGAGGCGAAGGCGGCGCGGTCGCGGATGATCTCCTCGATCGTCAGCCGGCCCACGATCGAGCGCAGTGCACCGGCGAGCACCTCCGAGGTGAAGGTGTCGATGCCCTGCTGCTGGTTGAGGAAGCGCTGCGCGGCCGCGCGGATGGCGCCCTCGCTGCCGCCGACCTTGACGATCGCGACGCCCTCGAGGTCGCACTTGACGCCCTGCTTGGACACCGCGCCCCGGATGCCGACCGGGATCCGGCGGCTGGACAGGTCCATCGTGTGCAGCTTCTGGACCACCGGCAGCACGAAGACGCTCGCGCCCATGACGACCTTCTGGCCGGAGCTGTCCCGGGAGACGATCCCGGTCGGGTCGGTGACCTGCCGGCCCTGCCGCCCGGTGACGATGAAGGCCTGGTTGGGCCCGGCCACCTTGATGCGGCTGAGCACGAACAGCACCAGGACGACGACGAGGACGGCGGCGCCGCCGAGGGCGATCAGCAGGGTCATGCGGGACCTCCGAGGTCGGGGAGGGGGTCGGGCGCGGTGGAGACGACGTGGACGGCGGTCTCGCTGAGCGCCTCGACGACGTAGACGGGGGTGCCGGCCGGCAGCGGGACGTCGCTGCGGGCGGTGTACTTGAGGCCCTGGCCGGCCAGCTGCAGCCGGACCTCGCCGTAGCCGCCCGCCGGCACCGCCGAGACGACGACGCCCTGCGCGCCGGCGAGGTGGTCGCGGGTGAGCGTCTCGGTGGTCGGCATGTCGCGCAGCGCGCGGGACAGTCGGTAGGCGCCCCAGGCCAGCGGGAGCGCGGCGACGGCGCCGACGAGCAGCGCGAGGGCGACGGTCGGCGCGGTGGACAGGTCCTCCGGCAGCAGCGCGACGGCGGCCGCCCCGCCGAACCCGACGCCGCCGAGCAGCGCGGCGACGACCTCCAGCGAGACCGGGCCGTCGGCGTCCGCGGCGCCCAGGTGGGCGATCTCGCCGGCCACCAGCGACAGCACCAGCAGCGCCACACCGATCCCGCCCACGACGAGGAAGGCGGTGGCGACGGCGTCCACGGGCCTCCTCCGGTCGTCGTCGGTGGACCTGCAGCCTCACAGCCCGCGCGACGATGATCAACAGGTTCTGGCACGGGGCGGTGCCGGTTCACCCGGACGGACCGCCCGCGCTCAGCGGAGGAACTCGGTGAGCACCCGTTCGGCGCCGGCGGGGAGGGTGTGGTGGGTGGCGCCGGGCAGCGTGACGACGCCCGCGCGCGGCATGAGCCGGCCGGCGTTGCGGGCGACCTGGCGGGGGTCCTGCGCCCGCCCGTCCCCGGCGACGACGACGAGCGTGGGCACGGTCAGCCCCGCCAGCCGGGCCGGGTCGGGACGGCGGGTGCGCACGGGCGCCGCCGTCGGCACCTCGGCGCCGAGCGCCGCGACGTCGAGCCACGCGTCGTCCACCGGCCGGCCGCCGGTCTCCCAGCGCACCAGCGCCCGCATGCGGGCGGCGCTGGGCCGGGTCAGCACCGGGACGGCGTGCAGCAGGTAGCCGGGGGAGAAGCCGGCGAAGGTGGTGGTCGGGTCGACCAGCCCGAGGCGGCGCACCCGGGCGGGCCGGTCGAGCGCGAGGGCGAGCGCCTGCCAGCCGCCGTAGCTGTGCCCGGCCAGGTCGACGGCGCCCAGACCCAGCCCGTCGAGCACCTCGGCCAGCCAGTCGGCGACGTCGTCGGCGCTGGTGAGCGGGGTCGTGGCGGGGCTGCGTCCGGCGTCACCCACCGGGTCGACGACGTGCACGCGGCGCACCGCGGCCAGCAGCCGCATCGCGCCCGACCAGGCCAGCGCGGTGGCGCCACCGCCGGGCAGCAGCACCAGCGGGGGAGCCGAGGCCGCGCCGCTGACGAGCACGTGGGTGCGGCCGAACCGCGTGCCGACGTCGACCGGGCGGACCGGCACCGGCCAGCGGGCGAGCGCCGCGTCGTAGGCGGTCTCGAACGCGGCCCGCCGGTCCCCCATGCGCGGAGCCTGCCGGGTGCGCGACACCCCGGCAACGGACGGGGGAGGATCGACGGCGTGCGGCGGGAGGCGAGCGTCCTGCACCTGGACCTGGACGCGTTCTTCGCCGCCGTCGAGCAGCGCGACAAGCCCTCGCTGCAGGGGCGGCCGGTGGTCGTCGGCGGCACCGGCGGGCGCGGCGTCGTCGCGACGGCGTCCTACGAGGCGCGGGCCTACGGGGCCCGCTCGGCGATGTCGACGGCGGAGGCCCGCCGCCGCTGCCCGCCCGGGACGGCGTTCCTCGGCGGCCGGTTCGGCGCCTACCGGCGGACCTCGGACGTCGTCATGGCGCTGCTGCGCGAGCTGTCGCCCCTGGTGGAGCCGGTGTCGATCGACGAGGCTTACGTCGACCTCGCGGCCGGCGACCACGACCTGTCCGTCGACGGCGTCACCGCGCTGGCCCGCGCGCTCAAGGAGCGGATCGCCGAGGCCACCGGCGGGGTGACCGGCTCGGTCGGCATCGGCAGCTCCAAGCTCATGGCGAAGATCGCGTCCGACCTCGACAAGCCCGACGGCCTCGTCGTCGTCCCGCCGGGCTCCGAGCTCGACGTGCTGCACCCGCTGCCGGTGACCCGGCTCGGCGGCGTCGGCCCGGCCACCGCCGAGCGGCTGCGGCAGGTGGGCGTGCGCACGGTGGCCGACCTGGCGGCGAAGACGCTCCCCGACCTGGTCACCCTCGCCGGGCGGGCGCACGGCAGCGGGCTGTACCAGCTGGCGCGGGCGGAGGACGACCGGCCGGTGGTGGCCGAGCGGGGGGCCAAGTCGGTGTCCCAGGAGTCGACCTTCGAGCGCGACCTGACCGACCTCGCGGAGCTCGGCCGGCTCATCGACTCGATGGCCGCCCGCGTGGGCGACCGGCTGCGCGGCTCGGCGCTGTCGGGGCGCACGGTCACCCTCAAGCTGCGCCGCTACGACTTCACGACGATGACCCGCTCGCAGACGCTGCCCCAGCCCACCGACGACGCCCGGCAGGTCGCCTCGATCGCGCGGCGGCTGCTCGCCGAGGCCGGCACCGGCGGCGGGCTGCGGCTGATCGGCGTCGGCGTCTCGGGGCTGTCGCAGTACGCGCAGGGCGACCTCTTCGCGGAGGAGCCGGCGACCGCCGAGGAGGCCCTGGACGACGACGTCGTCGAGGCCCCCGAGGCCCCGCCGCCGCCCGCGGACCGGCGCTGGTGGCCGGGGCAGGACGTCGTCCACGACGAGCTCGGCGCCGGCTGGGTGTGGGGGCGCGGGCTGGGCCGGGTGACGGTGCGCTTCGAGGGGCCGCGGACGCCGCCCGGGCCCGTCCGCACGCTCGCCGCGGACGACCCGGCCCTGCACCCCGGTGACCCGCCGGAGTGGCGGGCGGCGGTGCGCGCCGCCGACTGACGCGGGAACCGGGTCAGCCTCGCGACCTGCGGTTTAACCTTGCGCGACGGGCTTCCGGATCGCCTGCGGCGCCGGCCTCACCCGCGTCGTGCTCGACCCCCAAGGGCTGCCCCTCGACGTCGGCCGCACCCAGCGGATCGTCCCGCCGCACATTCACCGCGCTGCCGAGTTGCGCGACGCCGACTACGTGTTCGCCGGCTGCGAGGCCCCGACTTGGTTCTGCGACGTCCACTACCTAATCCACTGGGCGCAGGGCGCCCCGGCCAGCCTCGGCAATGTCAGACATACCTAGGCCATCTCGTCCTATGCTGCGAAGCATGGCGACCTTTGGTGGTCTCTCGCTGGAAGCCTCCGCGAGTCTGGCGGGAGCGGTGTTACTCCTGCGGAACGCGGCCGAGGAGTCCGTGACTGCAACAGTTGCGCCGGGCATTGAGGTCCAAATTGCTGAGGGCGCTCGAATCGTCGTAGTTCGGGGACTAACCGCTCAAGACGCGGCCGCCGTAATTTCAATTGCCCCCGAGATGGCGAACCGAGCACTGGACCTTGTTTCGATGCGCGGGACTGTTACTAGCACACTAGAGGACCCTAGCTCCTTTCACGTCGCATGGTGGGAGGACGCGGGCTCCCGGATTGTCCGGCTCTGGTCAAGGTTGACGATGACCATGACGTTGCGCGCCGCCGGCATAGGTGGAGGTGTCACGGCGCCTGTTCCGCAGCCAATCTGGCATGAGAGCATGCGCTACTTCAGGATGTCGCAGGCTACAGACGACCAGTTCGACGCGTTCAGGAACGTGTTTCTCGGCCTTGAGTCGATCCTTGACCTTATTGATCCTTGGATTAAGGGGGACCGTGAGACCGACTGGATACTGACGGCGCTGCGCAATGCTTCGTCACGGGTCAATCTGCAGGACTACCTGCATACTCCCGCGAGCGATCCCCCTGACGCCATATTCCAAGAGCTTTACCGAACGATCCGTACCGCGATCTTTCACGCCAAAGCAGGCCGCCGTGTCCTGCTACCACAGGTCGAAAGTGACCGAAGCATCGTCGCTGACGCTACGCCGCGCTATGCCCGGCTCTATCTTGACCTGGCCGAAAAGGTGCTCGGCTCGAAGTTTGCTGGTGGTGCCGGCGGCGGAATGACGGCGGCGACCTCGCAGCTGATGGTCGATGCAGCGACACAGAACCTTAATTTAGCCATGACAGACGATCCCACGGTCGCCGAGAGCAGCGACACGACACTGTCGCCACTAGGTAACCCGACGCTATCGCTGCCCACAAGTCGAACGATTCACAGCGTTGGACCGTATTTCGCCACGCTCACCGCCGAAACAGATGTGCCAACAGTCCTCGACACTATGTCACACATCCACCGATACGGTGCATTGATGTCCGATGGTCAGCTGGCGATTGTTGAGAAACTAGAAGGGGGACTCGACCCGTCAGGGTTTGACAGACTCGAAGTGGCCATTGCGGTTCGCGCACGCAACGGCGGCGCGGGGCTTAAGCGGGAGTACGTAACGTAACTCTCCATGACCGCTTGGGGCTGCGGGTCGGGACGACTCCGCCCTACTCTGCGAGCGCCACCACACAACGGTTAATTACGGGTACCGCGTGCAACGCATCGACGACCGGTGGCGCACCTGGCGGGCCGACGGCACCGAAGTCCTCATGGCCACCACCCGCCTGCGCGCCTAACCGCACGGCCCGACCGGCCGCCGTCCCCCGGGTCGGCGGCCCGGGTACGGCCGGCGGGCGTGCGAGGGTGGACGGCGTGACCGAGAACGTCTGGGTGCGGATGACGCAGGCCGATCCCGGCCACTCGGCCGCCTACGTGCAGCGCTTCCGCGACCTCGCCGCCGGCGGGATGGACATCGTTGGGGAGGCCCGGCTGGTCGACGCGATGCTGCCCCGCGGCGCGCGGGTGCTCGACGCCGGCTGCGGGCCCGGCCGGGTGGGCGGGCACCTCGCCGCGGTGGGTCACGACGTCGTCGGCGTCGACGTCGACCCGGTGCTGATCGCGGCCGCCGAGCAGGACCACCCGGGCGCGCGGTGGCTGGTCGGCGACCTCGCGGAGCTCGACCTGCCCGACCGCTTCGACGTCGTCGTGTGCGCCGGCAACGTGGTGACCTTCCTGGCGCCCTCGACGCGGGTGGAGGTGCTGCGGCGCTTCCGTGCCCACCTCGCCGACGGCGGCCGGGCGGTGGTCGGCTTCGGTGCCGGGCGCGACTACGCCTTCGACGCCTTCCTCGACGACGCCCGCGCCGCCGGCCTGGAGCCCGACGTGCTGCTGTCGAGCTGGCACCTGCACGCGTTCACCGCGGACTCGGACTTCCTGGTCGCGGTGCTGCGCCCCTCGTGAGCCCGGTCAGCTGACCTCGGCGAGCCACCCGACGACCCGCAGGTCGCCGTCGAGGTGGACGACGAGCGTCTGCCCGTCGGCGCCGCGCAGGTGCGCCTCGAACAGGCCGTCGCCGTCGACCTCCAGCCACTCGATGGTCGCGCCGGGGTGGTCGGCGAGGGCGGCGGCGGCCACCTCCACGGCGACGTCGGCGGTGAGCTCCGGCGGGAGGGACGGGCGCGGACGGCGGACCCAGGCGTGCCGGCCGACGGTCTCGTGGGTGCGGTTCATGGCGGACCTCCTCGCTGCCCGCGGCGCCGGGGCGGTGCCGCGATGGGTCCGACACTCGCGGCCCGGCCTGGCAGGACCCTGTGCGCGGCGTGCCAGTTCGCCGCGACCCGTCGGCCGGCACCTGCCGCGCTCAGGGCCGCGGGCGGGCACCCCAGATGGCCAGCCCGCCACCGGGCATGCAGACGACCTTCGCCCCGCCCGGACCGTCGTAGGTCCAGGCCTCGTACGAGGGGTCCGGCGCGCACCGCAGCCTCGTCGGCCCCACGGTGAACGACAGGGCGCCCGTCACGTCGACGCCCGCATCGCGGGCCGTGGTCCGCAGCCAGGGATGCAGGAGCGCGACGCCGTCGAGGGTCGTCGGCTCGACCCGGGGGCCTGACCGGCCGGCGACCGCCACCGGGCACGCGAGCGTCAGCAGCGAGCCGTCGTCGAGGACCACCTGGACGTCACCGACGCCGACGCGCACCTGGTCGGCCGACCGCCCCTCCAGCGACCGCAGCAGCCGGTCGGCCTCCTCGACGTCGCCCACGCGGTCAGGGTGCCAGTCCGTCCTCGTCGCGTTCAGGGCGCTCGACTCCGGACGGCGGCCCGGAGCCGGGCGTCAGCGGGCGCCGAGGGCGAGGGTCAGCTCGAGCACCGTCTTGGGGTCGTCGAGGCGGGCGCCGTAGAGCTCACGGAGCTGGCCCATCCGGTAGCGGACCGTCTGCGGGTGCACGAACAGCTCGGCGGCCACCTGCTCGCGGCGGCCGTGGTGCAGCAGCCACGAGCGCAGCGTCTCCAGGAGCTTCTCCCGCGGCCCGGGACCGAGCTCGTCGAGCGGCGCCAGCACCTGCGCGCGCAGGTCGGCCAGCGCCTCGCCGTCGGCCCGCAGCACCAGGTCGGCCAGCCGGACCTCGGTGTCCACCGGCGCCTCGCCGTCGGGGAGCAGGCCCAGCTGCAGCGCCCGGAGCGCCCGCGAGTAGGAGGAGCGGGTGTCCTGCCACGGCCGCGCCGGGCCGACGACGGCGCCCCGGCCGGTCAGCGAGGACAGCAGCGCCGCCCGCGCGAAGCCCTCGGCGTCGGGGACGAGCAGCACCGCCCGCTCGGAGGAGGCCTCGGCGCCGGGCACGTCCTCGCCGGCCTGCAGCGTGCGTGCGTCGAGCACCCCGAGGGCACCGCGGGCGTCAGCCTCGGGCACCAGCACCGCGGTGAGGGTGCGCGGCGGCGTCCAGTCCGCGCGCTCGGCGGCGACGGTCAGCTCGTACGCGGGCGCGCCGGTGAGGAGCAGCTCCGCGAGGCGCTCGAGGTGGCGCCGCCGCACCCGGCCGCTGGCGGCGAGGTGGTCGGCGTGGCCGGACGCGCTCGCCGCCGACAGCCGGTCGATGTAGGCGAACACCAGCTCGGCGAAGCGGGCGAGCGACCCCGCGGGCATGCCCGCCGCCACCGCCGTCGCGCTCAGGTGCCGCCACGCCACGCGGGCGCCCACCCGGTAGGCGGCCAGCAGGGCGTCCATCGACCGGCCGGTGCGCGCCTCCCCGCGGCCCAGCGAGTAGGCGCCCTCGATGGCGGGGTCGATCGGCCGGCTGGCGTCGACACCCCCGGCCGACGTCGCCAGCTCGAGGAACCCGGCGAGCGCGAGCTGCACGGCGTTCTCGATCTTGCGACCCATGGGCCCGCGGAACGCCTCGGCGTAGCTCGGCACCTCGACGACGATCGCCGCCACCGTCCGCTCGGCGACCGCCGGCAGCTCGGCCATCACGGCCGCCGCGACGTCCGCCGCGAACGTCTCCTGCTGGACCGTCACGTGACCTCCTCGTGACCTCACTTGTTCGCCGGGAACAGTATCCGCGTCCACGTTCACGTCGAGAGCACAGGTGATTGCGCGACCCGCAGGGAACAGTGGATGTATGACCGCGACCGTTCCGCGCCCTTCCCCGGCCCGGCCGGCCCTCAGGGCGCTGCGCGACCGCGCGCTGCGCCTCGCCGAGCTCGTCACCACGCCCCTGCTGCCCGCCGACTACCTCGACCTGATCGACCCGCTGCGGTCCGGCGCCGCCCTGCGCGGGCGCATCGAGGCGGTCCTGCCCGAGACGCGCGACGCCGCCACCGTCGTCATCCGGCCCGGCGCCGACTGGCAGCCGCACCGGCCCGGCCAGTACGTGCGGATCGGCATCGACGTCGACGGCGTCCGCATGTGGCGCGCGTACTCGATCACCTCCGACCTCGGCCGCACCGACGGCTGCTTCACGGTCACGGTCAAGGCCATCCCCGGCGGCAAGGTCAGCAACCACCTCGTCCGCCGCGCGGAGCCGGGCACCGTCGTCCAGCTCGACCAGGCCACCGGCGAGTTCTGCCTGCCCGCCCAGCTGCCGGCCAAGGCGCTGTTCGTCACCGCCGGCTCCGGGATCACCCCGGTCATGGGCATCCTGCGCAACCACCCCGAGCTCTCCGACGTCGTCCTCGTGCACTCCGCCCCCACCGCCGACGACGTCGTCTTCGGCGCCGAGCTGCGGCAGCTGGCCGCCGACGGCCGGATCCGGCTGGTCGAGCAGCACACCGACACCGCCGGGATGCTCGACGCCGCCGCGATCGCCGCGCTCGTCCCCGACCACGCCGAGCGCGCCACCTGGGCGTGCGGGCCGGTCGGCATGCTCGAGGCGCTGGAGGAGCACTGGGCCGCCGCCGGCCTCTCCGACCGGCTCTACACCGAGCGTTTCCGCCCGAAGGTGCTGGTCGCCGGCGAGGGCGGCACGGTCACCTTCACGGGGAACGGGACGTCGCTCGAGGCCGACGGGGCCACCCCGATCCTCGACGCCGCCGAGGAGGCCGGCGTCCTCATGCCCAGCGGCTGCCGCATGGGCATCTGCTACGGCTGCGTCCTCCCGCTGCGCGAGGGCGCCGTCCGCGACCTGCGCACCGGCGAGGTGACCACCGCCGCCCCGGGCGACGGCGTCCTCGTCCAGACCTGCATCAGCGCCGCCGCCGGCGCCTGCGACATCGACCACTGAGCAGGACCCGGCTCACAGACCACCGACCCCCCTACGCGACACCGAGAGCCAGAGGAGCCGCATAGACATGACCGTGCTGCAGAAGAAGGCCGACAACCCGATCGAGCACCTCACCCCCGAGGACATCGAGCTCATCGGCAAGGAGCTCGACGAGATCCGCCAGGGCGTGATGGACAGCCGCGGCGAGGCCGACGCGCGCTACATCCGCAAGGTCATCGACGTGCACCGCAAGATCGAGCTGGGCAGCCGCGCCGTCCTGCTGGCCTCCGGTTTCCCGCCGGCCTGGATCGCCGGGACGATCGGCCTGTCGATCGCCAAGATCCTCGAGAACATGGAGATCGGGCACAACATCCTCCACGGCCAGTGGGACTGGATGCGCGACCCGAAGATCCACTCCACGACGTGGGAGTGGGACATGGCGAGCCCGGCCGAGCAGTGGAAGCACTCGCACAACGAGCTGCACCACACGTACACGAACGTGATCGGCAAGGACAACGACCTCGGCTACGGCATCATGCGCGTCGACGAGGACCAGCCGTGGACGCCGATGTACCTCGGCCAGCCGCTGTGGAGCTTCGTCAACGCCTGCTTCTTCGAGTACGGGATCGCCGCCTACGACCTCGAGCTCGGCGCGGTGATCGCCAAGAAGCAGACCGGCGACCCGGAGTTCCGCCGCCGGGCCAAGCAGGTGCTGGTCAAAATCGGCCGGCAGGTGCGCAAGGACTACGTCATCCACCCGCTGCTGTCGGGCCCGAACTTCGTCGCCACCCTGGCCGCCAACTTCACCGCGAACATCGTGCGGAACCTGTGGTCGAACTCGGTCATCCTCTGCGGGCACTTCCCCGAGGGCGTCGAGACCTTCGAGAAGAAGTCGATCGACGGCGAGACCCGCGGCGAGTGGTACCTGCGCCAGATGCTCGGCTCGGCCAACATCTCCGGCTCCAAGGCGATGCACATCCTGACCGGCAACCTGTCGCACCAGATCGAGCACCACCTGTTCCCGGATCTGCCGAGCAACCGGTACGCCGAGATCGCGCCCAAGATCCGTGACCTGTTCGACCGCTACGGCCTCAACTACCACACGGCGCCGCTGCCGCAGCAGGTCGCGTCGGCCTGGCACAAGATCATCCGGCTGTCGCTGCCGAACGGCTGGCTGCAGAACACCACCGCCCGCAACCTGCCCACCCAGCTCGGCAAGCTGTGGAAGATGACGACGGGCAAGCCGCGCGTCCGGCGCGTGCTGCTCCGCGAGCAGGCCGCCATGGCCGCCGCTGCCTGATCCACCGCGCACGACAGAGGGGCCCGGGACGACACCGTCGTCCCGGGCCCCCCTGCGGTCAGCGGCCGGTCAGGGCCGCAGCGCCGGTGCCGCGTAGTTCAGCGGCAGCAGGAGGGCCGGGTCGCTGATCGGCACCTCCCACACCGCCTCGCCGCCGTCGGGGTCGATGACCTGCCCGGTGCGCAGGAACGTCGCCACCTGCCGCTGGCCCTGCAGCGCCGCCGGCAGGGTCAGCTGCAGCAGGAAGGAGTGCGGGTTGTTGGCCGCGTTCGCCGTCCTGTCGTTGCGGTAGAGGCTGGTCCGCGACCACAGGTCCCCGGCGTCGACCAGCGTGTACGACGTCGGGTTGGGCACCGTCTGGTCACCGAAGGCCACCTGGACGACGACCCGCTCGGGCGCGATGAGCGGCGCGAAGGTCTCCGGGCTGCCCGGCCGGGACAGCCAGGTGGCCCGCGCCAGGTACTCCTGGATCGCCGCCGCCCCCGGCACGGTCAGCGTCACCGGGCCCTCGCCGCGCAGCGGCATCTGCTCCTGGAAGAAGCCGCGGGTCGGGTCGCTGCTGTTGAGCAGGCCGGCCGCCTGCAGCGCCTGGGTGGTCAGCGGCCGGAACGACGGCGACAGCCGCGCGATCTCGGTGATCGGGCCGCCGGGCACGTTGAGCACCGAGCGGGCGATCGCCGGGTCGGCGCCGGTGACCATCGTCCCGTAGATGCCCCCGAAGCTCTGGCCGAAGTAGGTCACCCCGCTGCCGGAGAGGTCGGCGGTGCCGTTGCGGTCGACGTCGGTGCCCAGCGAGCGCACCAGCGTCATGACGTCCGCGGCGGTCTGCCGCAGCGCGTCCCGCGACGACGCCGCGGCGATCGCCCCGGTGGCCGAGGAGCCCTCGGTGTTGCCGATGACGCCGTCGCCGTTCTGGTCGACGCCCCGGCCGTAGGACGGCAGCCGCGTCGTCTGGCCGCCGCTGGTCACGACCCACTCGCTGCCGGGCCCGTAGCCGTGGCCGACGACGTTGGTGCCGATCGTGGCGAGGCCGGCGTTGGCGTTGCCGACGGCGGCGAGGAAGACGCTCGTCGTCGAGGCGGTGAAGCCGTGGCCGAAGACCGCCGTCGGCCAGCCTCCCGACGGGGACGTGCCCGGCGGGAGGACGGCGACGATCGGCAGCCGGGCCTTGCCCACCGGCGCCGGGCCGCCGTCGCGGGTGGGCGTCTGCCGGATGGAGACGTCGGGCTGCAGCCACGACGGCGCCTCGTAGGAGCCGAAGACCAGCGTGCTGCCGGCCGGGTAGGGCGGGAGCACCACCGGGACGGTCTGGTCGGCGGCGCCGCGGTCCTGCAGCTGCGCGACCGTGGTGCCGGCCGCCGGGAAGACGCCCTCGATCCGCAGGCCCGGCACGATCCCCTGGGCGCGGAGGGCCACGCCGCTCTCGATCTGCCGGCGGATGTCGAGCAGACCGTCGGTCGCGCTCAGCGTGGTGAAGGTGTCCTGGGTGGCCGTGTTGTCCGGGCCGCCCTGCACCTTCAGGCGGTACGTCGTGCCGGGCGCGAGCTGCTCGGCCGGGTGGGCGTACAGCGTGTTGGTGGCCGGGTCCCACACGACGCGGTCGACGCCGGTACGCCACCCGCCGTGCTCCTCCTGGACGGTGATGCGCGCGGCGGTCGCCGCCGGGTCGACGGGCGAGCTGAACCGCACGGCGATCCGCGGGTCCAGGTCGAAGCCGTCGAGCTGGTTGAGCGACTGCACCAGGCCGCAGGTGACCGGGGCCCCGCAGTCGGCCGTCGGGAGGGCGACCCGCCGTCCGGTCAGCTGGGCCGGGTCGCGGACGGTCAGGGAGTTCGACGGGAAGACCGAGAGGGGCTCGGCCTTCTGCGGGGCGGCCAGCGCGGGGGTCGCGGTGACCGAGAGGGTGGTCGTGAGGGCCAGCGCACCGAGGAGCGACGAGGTCGCCCGGTGCCAGCGTCGTTGCTGCACAGGCTTCTCCAGATGGAAGGGACGAACCGGTCCTTCCTAGCCTCCGGTGAGCCGTATCACAACTGGCGGGTGTTGCAGCCGGTCCGGCTCCACGTGGAACACCGGTGCCGACCGGGCCGTCGCCGTCCGCCCCGAGGACGCCGCAGCGGCCCGGAGCGGGGTGCTCCGGGCCGCTGCGCGCGCCTGGCCGGGCGGCCGTGTGGCTGCCTAGTTGGCCATGTCCACGAAGCGGCTGTAGTGGCCCTGGAAGGCGACGGTGACGTTCGCGGTCGGGCCGTTGCGGTGCTTGACCAGCATGATGTCGGCCTCGCCGGCCCGCGGGGACTCCTTCTCGTACATGTCCTCGCGGTGGATCATCATCACCATGTCGGCGTCCTGCTCGATCGAGCCGGACTCGCGGAGGTCGGACAGCATCGGCTTCTTGTCCTGGCGCTGCTCCGAGCCACGGTTGAGCTGAGACATCGCGATCACCGGGACCTCGATCTCCTTGGCCAGCAGCTTGAGGGCACGGGAGAACTCCGAGACCTCCTGCTGACGGCTCTCGACGCGCTTGCCCGACGTCATGAGCTGGAGGTAGTCGATGACCACGAGCTTGAGGTCCTGGCGCTGCTTGAGCCGCCGCGCCTTGGCCCGGATCTCCATCATCGTCATGTTCGGCGAGTCGTCGATGTAGAGCGGGGCGTCGGCCACCTCACCCATCCGGCGGGCGAGCTTCGACCAGTCCTCGTCCGACAGCGTGCCCGCGCGCATGTGGTGCAGCGGCACCTTCGCCTCGGCCGACAGCAGCCGCATCGTGATCTCGTGCTTGCTCATCTCGAGCGAGAAGATGACGGCGGGCATGTGGTGCTTCACCGTGGCCGACCGGGCGATGTCGAGCCCGAGGGTCGACTTGCCCACACCGGGACGGGCGGCGATGACGACCATCTGCCCGGCCTGCAGGCCGTTGGTCAGCTCGTCGAGGTCGCGGATGCCGGTGGGCACGCCGCGGGCGGTGCCGCCGCGGGAGGCGATGGCGTCGAGCTCGTCCATCGTCGGCTGCAGGACGTCCTCGAGGCGCGAGTAGTCCTCGCTCATCCGCTTCTCGGTGACCTCGTAGATCTCCTGCTGCGCGCGGTCGACGATGTCGTCGACGTCGCCCCGCCCGCCGGCCGCGCCGTAGCCGAGCTGCACCACGCGGGTGCCGGCCTCGACCAGCCGCCGCAGCGTGGCCTGCTCGGCCACGATCTGCGCGTAGTAGCCGGCGTTGGCCGCCGTGGGCGTGGAGGCGATGAGCGTGTGCAGGTAGACCGCGCCGCCCATCTTCGACAGCTGGTCGGTGCGGTTGAGCTCGGCGGCGACGGTGATCGCGTCGGCCGGCTCACCCCGGCCGTAGAGGTCCAGGATGCAGTCGTAGATCACCTGGTGGGCCGGCCGGTAGAAGTCGTTGCCGGTCAGCTGCTCGACGACGTCGGCGATGGCGTCCTTGCTCATCAGCATGCCGCCGAGCACCGACTGCTCGGCGGCGACGTCCTGCGGGGGCTGCCGGTCGTACTCCGGCGCCGTGGCCTGCGGCCGGCTGAAGTCGTCGGCGACCGCCACCTGGTACCTCCCTGTGCTCGTGGGCGCGCGCGGACACAGCCCGGGCGGGAGCCCGGGCCCGGTGGGGGAGCACCAGGACGCGCGACGCTCGTGCCCGAACGTCCGTCCGAGCACGTTGCTACCGGGAGCCACCGACAGTTCTCCGCCGGGACCCGGTGCCGCAGAGGACGGTAGGAAACCGACGGCCGGTCCGTCCAACACCCGTGTGCACCGCGTTCTGCACAACTTGTGGACAAGTCGGTGGACAGCCCGAGTCGACATGTGGAGACGGGCGGGACACCGACCGGCCATCCGCGGGTCCTGCGGGTGTCACCTGCGGGCGCTCCGCCCACGGGCTGTGGACACGAAGAAGTCGGGCGATCCGACGTCCGGGCGTGTCGTGTCGTCCCGTCCGGAACACCGGTCCCAGCAGCCCACCCGCCGGGTCGTACGAGCCCCCGGGCGGCCCCGCGCGCGGCACGGGAGACTGGCCCGGTGGACCCCGCGGACCTCGGCAGCTACCTGTCCACCCGGCGCGCCCGCGTCCGCCCGGCCGACGTCGGCCTGCCCGAGGGCCCCCGCCGCCGGGTGCCGGGCCTGCGCCGCGACGAGGTCGCGCGGCTGGCCGGCACCTCGGTCGAGTACTACACCGAGCTCGAGCAGGGGAAGGCCACGCACCCGTCCCCGCAGGTGCTCGCGGCGCTGGCCCGGGCGCTGCGGCTCGACGGCGACGAGCGCGACCACCTGTTCCACCTGGCCGGCCTCGCGCCGCCGTCGTCGGGCCGCAGCGGGCACGTGCAGCCGGCGATGCTCACCCTGCTCGACCGCCTGGGGACGACGCCGGCGCGGGTCATCACCGACCTCGACGTGACCCTCGCGCAGAACCCCATGGCCGAGGCCCTGCTCGGCGACGCCGGGCCGCGGACCTGGCCCGCCGCGAGCTTCGTCTACCGCTGGTTCACCGACCCCGCGGCGCGGGGCCTCTACCCCGCCGAGGACCACCCGCGGCACTCGCGGGAGAGCGTGGCCGACCTGCGCGCCGCCGTCGCCCGCCGGGGGCGCGACGACGAGGCCGAGGACCTGGTGGAGCGCCTGCACGCCGCCAGCGACGAGTTCGCGGCGCTGTGGGCCAGCGGCGACGTCGCCGTGCGGCGCAGCGTCCGCAAGCGGATCGTGCACCCGACCCTGGGCGTGATGGAGCTCGACTGCCAGCGCCTGGTCAGCGACGACGGCCGGCAACGACTGCTGTTCTTCACCGCGCCGCCCGGCAGCGCCGCCGTGGGCCAGCTGGAGCTGCTCTCGGTGGTGGGCCGCCAGGACCTGGGGACCCCCTCCGGGGCCTGAGCGCCCTCTCAGGGGCCGGGGACGCCGCGGGGGGCGCCGGACGGAGTGTCCGACGCCCCCCGGGCGGTGCTGCGGTGCGTCAGCCGGCGACGACCTCGATCGCCAGCTGGGTGGTGACCTCCGGGTGCACCCGCACGGTGACGGTGTGCTGGCCGGTGGTCTTGATGCTGCTCGGCAGCTCGATGCGGCGGCGGTCCAGCTCCGGGCCACCGGCGGCCGTGACGGCCGCGGCGACGTCGGCGGTGGTGACGCGGCCGAACAGGCGGCCACCGTCGCCGGCGCGGGCCGGCACCCGGACGGTCAGGCCGGAGAGGCGGCCGGCCACGGCCTGCGCCTCCTCGAGCGACCGCACCTCGCGGGCGGCACGCGCCCGGCGCAGCGACTCGACCTGCTTCTCGGCACCGCGGGAGGCGACGATGGCCAGCCCGCGGGGGAGGAGGTAGTTGCGGGCGTAGCCGCCCTTGACCTCCACCGTGTCACCGGAGGACCCGAGACCGGTGACCTCCTGCGTCAGGATCAGCTTCTGGGTGCTCATGGTCAGCGCGCCGTCGAGGTGTAGGGCAGCAGGGCCATCTCACGGCTGTTCTTGACGGCCGTGGCGACGTCCCGCTGGTGCTGGCTGCAGTTGCCGCTCACGCGGCGGGCACGGATCTTGCCGCGGTCGGAGATGAACTTCCGCAGCAGGGTCGTGTCCTTGTAGTCGATGTAGGTCGCCTTGTCCTTGCAGAACTGGCAGACCTTCTTCTTGGGCTTGCGCACGGGGGGCTTGGGCACTGGGTTCTCCAGGTACGGCTAGATCTGGGTAGAGAGGGATCAGAAGGGCGGCTCGTCGGACGGGCCGGCCGGCGTGGACCAGGGGTCGCTCGCCCCGCCGCCACCGCCGCCGAAACCGCCACCACCACCGCCGCCGAAACCGCCGCCACCGCCGCCGCCACCCTCACCGCGGGCGGCACGGGTGACCTTCGCGGTGGCGTAGCGGAGGGAGGGGCCGATCTCGTCGACCTCGAGCTCGATCACGGTGCGCTTCTCGCCCTCCTTCGTCTCGAACGAGCGCTGCTTGAGGCGCCCCGAGACGATGACCCGCGAGCCGCGGGTGAGGGACTCGGCCACGTTCTCGGCCGCCTGCCGCCAGACGTTGCAGCGGAGGAACAGCGCCTCGCCGTCCTTCCACTCCTGCGACTGCCGGTCGAAGGTGCGGGGCGTCGAGGCGACCGTGAAGTTGGCGACCGCGGCACCCGACGGCGTGAACCGCAGCTCCGGGTCGGAGGTCAGGTTGCCGATGACGGTGATGACGGTCTCGCCGGCCATGCTCAGTGGACCTCGGGCCGCATCAGCTTGGTGCGCAGGACCGACTCGTTGAGGTTGAGCTGGCGGTCGAGCTCGGCGACCGCCGCGGGCTCGGCCTGGATGTCGACGACGGCGTAGATGCCCTCGACGTGCTTCTTGATCTCGTAGGCCAGGCGGCGCCGGCCCCAGATGTCGGTCTTGACGGTGCCACCGGAGTTGGTGACGACGGTCAGGAACCGGTCGAGGGAGGGAGCGATGGTGCGCTCCTCCAGGTCGGGGTCGAGGATGACCATCAGTTCGTAGTGACGCACGGAGAACCCCACCTCCTCTGGTCTGGGCGGCTGCAGGACGTCTGCAGCAGGAGGGTCGTACACGCGTCGCGCGCCCTGCCTGCCGGGACGGCACACGGGACGCGCAGGTCGAGGGTACCAGCGCGGCCGCCGGCCCCGGCCGGGGACGGCGGCCGCAGGCACGCAGGTCAGGTGCGCCGGGCGCCGGGCGCGCGCAGGGCGAGGTGCGTGCGGACGAGCGCGGCGGTGGCGCCGGCCAGCGCGACGACGGCAAGCAGCGCCGGCAGCGGCAGCCCGACGGCGGGAGGCGGCCCGCCGGCGGTGACGGTGCTGCTCTCCTCGTCGATCGCCGTGCCGTCGAGACCGCGGAGGTCGCCGGGCACGGGCACCGGGACGCCGTCGTGGCTCCCCGGCAGGCCGCCGGCACCCGCGCCGGGTGCACCGGCCGCGCCCCCTCCGGAGGACGCCGCGGGGAGGCCGGGAGCCGCCGCGACCGCGTCGCCCACCGGTGCCATCGCCGCGGCGGCGCCGCCGAGGTCGTAGCCGTACGGCTCGCCGTCGACGCCTCCCGCGGCCGGGGCGGCGGGTGCCGGGGCCGGGGCCTCCGGCGCCGGCTCGGGCTGCGGCGTCCCGGGGACGGGCGGCTGCGGCAGCGGCACGTCGACCGCCGGCAGCTGCGGCAGGCCCACCGACGGCAGGTCGGGCAGCGGCAGCAGCGTGTTGACGACGAACGGCGTCGGGACGCCGATCTGCACCTGCGTCTGCCGCCCGTCGACCGCGACCAGCTGGTCCTGCGGCAGCCGGCCGAGCGCCTGCGTCGTCACCCGGGTCAGCAGCGAGCCGGCGACGGAGGTGTCGGGCACGACGACGCGGTAGGTGTAGGTGATCGCGCACTGCGGGAACACGCACGTCCGGTCGAACCGCTCGCGGTGCTCGGCGTCCCTCGGCAGCGGGTGGGTGCCCGACGGCGTCTGCAGCGTGACGTCGGTGAACACCTGCGCGGTGACCAGCGACGGCAGCAGCCCGCCCCCGCCGACCTGCACCGTCCTCGGCTCGATCCGGTTGACGAAGGCGACCTCGCCGCCCGGGTCGACCGAGACCAGCGGCGGGGTGAGGTCGCGGATCTCGACGGTGGCCGACGGCGCCGCGCTCGCGGTGGGGGCGAGCAGGACCGCGCCGCCCAGCACCGCGACCCCGGCGAGCACCAGGGCGGCGAGCCCGCGCCGGGCCCCCCGCCGGACCCTGCCGCCCCGCGCCGTACCGGTCCCCATCCGCGCACCGCCCCGTCGTCGTCGACGTCGTCCCGGCGGGTGCCCGCCGTTCCCGGTGTCCCAACGACGGCGCCCGCACGGCGATACGGGTGGGTGCCCGATCGGCGCCGAACTACTGTCGCCGGGGTGGCTGCACACCCGATCGGCGTACACGTCGGCCCCGGACTGACCGAGGACAACCAGCTCGACGACGGCGGCCCGCTCGCCCGCGCCGCGGAGATGGACGCCGACGGCGTGCAGGTCTTCCTGGGCGACCCGCAGGGCTGGAAGGCGCCGCTGCCGCGCCCGGACGCCGAGGACCTGCTGGCCTCCGACGTCGCCGTCTTCGTGCACGCGCCCTACGTGCTCAACGTCGCCTCGACCAACAACCGCATCCGCATCCCGAGCCGGAAGAACCTCGCCGTGAACGCGCGGGCGGCCGCGGCGATCGGCGCCCGCGGGATGGTGGTGCACGGCGGGCACGTGCTGGCCAAGGACGACCCGGCCGCCGGGTTCGACAACTGGCGCAAGACCTTCGCCCGGCAGGCCGAGGACGGGGGCTTCCCGCTGCCGCTGCTCATCGAGAACACCGCGGGCGGCGACAACGCGATGGCCCGCGAGCTCGGCGCCGTGTCCCGGCTGTGGGACGCCGTCGGGGAGTTCGGGGCGGGCTTCGTCCTCGACACCTGCCACGCCTGGGCGGCCGGCTGGGACCTCGCCACCGCCGTCGACGACGTCCGGGCGGTCACCGGCCGCATCGACCTGGTGCACCTCAACAACAGCCGCGACCCCCCAGGGCTCCGGCCGCGACCGGCACGCGCCGCTCGCCGCGGGCGAGATCCCGCTGCAGCTGCTGCTGGAGGTCGCCCGCGCCGCCGACTGCCCGGTCGTGCTGGAGACCCCGGGCGACGCCGCCTCGCACGCCGAGGAGGTCGCGCTGGTCCGCGAGGCGCTGGGCAAGGCATAGGAAGCTATCCGCACGTCTGCGGGCGCAGGACGTGCGGATAGCTTCCTATGCCTCGACCGGCGTGCCCCTCCGGCGGCGCAGGACCACCCGGTCCTCCGCGCCGTCCAGCGGGCCGCCGGCGGGGTCGTCGACGGCCGGCCAGGAGGTGCGGACGACGTCGGCGTCGGGGCGCCAGACGTCCCGCACCACGAGCGCCATCAGCACGACGACGGCGACGTCGCGCACCACCACGCCGAGGAAGAACCACTCGACGCCGACGCCGCGGTCGTCGGTGCCGAGGTACCAGAGCATCCGGACCACCCACAGCACCGCCTCGGTGGCCTGCCACAGCAGCAGCGAGCGCCAGCGCGGGCGGGCCAGCACCGCGAGCGGCAGCAGCCACAGCGAGTACTGCGGGCTCCACACCTTGGTGACCAGCAGGAAGCCCGCGACGAGCAGGAAGGCCACCTGCGCCACCCGCGGGCGCACCGGCGCGGCCAGGGTCAGCCAGCCGACCGCGGCCACCACCAGCAGCACGCAGACCGCCACCAGCGCGTTGAGCACGACCGGCGTCTCGCCCTGGGCCAGCGGCCCGTCGAACAGGTCGCCGCCGGCCGCGGTGATGGCGATGTTCCACAGCGTGTCCGGATCGGCCGGCCGGCTGCTGTTGAGCCGGAAGAACAGCGACCAGTTCTCCGGCGCGAGCAGCGCCACCGGCAGGTCGGCGACGAGCCAGGCGGCGCCCGCGGCGACGGCGGCCCGCAGCCACACGCGCAGCGTCCCGGCGCGCACGCACAGCAGGAACAGCGCGCCGAGCACCAGGACGGGGAAGAGCTTCGCGGCGGTGCCCAGGCCGAGCAGGACGCCGGCGAGCACCGGCCGCTCGCGCGCCCAGGCCCACAGCCCGCACGCGGCGAGGGCGACGGCGAGCAGGTCCCAGTTGGTGAACGCGTGCACGAGCAGCAGCGGCGAGAGGCCGATCAGCGCCGCGTCCCAGGGCCGGCGGCCGGCGGCGCCCAGCACCGCGCGCACGGTGACCAGCGCGCACAGGCTCAGCAGCAGGCAGGTGGCCACGTAGTAGGCCTGCACCGGGGGCACCTGGGGCAGCAGGCCCGCCGCCGACGCCAGGCTCTCGTAGCCGCGGCCGAGCAGGGCCGCCAGCGCCATGAACGCCCCGGTGAGCACCGGGTACTCGACGGCGGAGTCCAGGTAGGGGAGCGCGCCGGTGTCGAGGCCGTGCAGGCCGAACAGCGGGACGGCGTCGGAGTAGCAGAGGTGGGTGTACTGCACCGACCCCGCCCAGTTGCCGTCCGAGCAGGGCGCCTGCTTGAGCCAGGCGCCCGCGAGCACGACGGTCGCGTAGAGCAGGCAGACCCGCAGCGGCGTCCAGAACAGGGCGCGCCCGGTGACGGCGTGTCGCCCCCACGGGCCGCCGACGGCCTCGCTGGCCTGCGCGGCGACCGGGTCCGACCAGGTCGGCACCACGCGGTCGGGCCGGCCGGACGGCGCCGGGAACGCCGCGGGCCCGTCCGCCGGCGGAGGTGCCGGGGCGGACGGGCCCGAGGGGGTGGAGCTCACGTGCCCAGTGTGCCGGGCGGGTCAGCCGGTGGGCTGGGCCACCTGGCCGGGCGCGGGGGCCGGCGAGCCGTTCTGCTCGCCGTCGCCGTCGCCCTGGTCACCGTTGCCGGGACCCTGGCCCCCGAGGTCGGGGACCCCGTCCCCGTCGGTGTCCCCGGGGACCGGCTGCGGCTGCGGCTGCGGCACCGGCTGGGTCGTCGTCGGCGGGGTGGTCGTCGTCGGCGCCGACGGCGTCGTGGTCTCGGGCGCCGGCTGCGTCGTCGGGGCCGACTGGGTGGTCGGCGCCGACTGGGTCGGCGGCGCCGTGGTCACCGGCGCCGGGACGCCCTCGCCCGTGTCGCCGCGGATCTTCGGCGAGTTGGGCAGGTCCTCCTCCGGCGTGCCGGCGAGGACGGTGTCCATGAACTGCTGCCAGATGGCACCCGGCAGGCCCGAGCCGTAGATGATCGCGCCGTCGCTGTTGCGGATCGGCTCGTAGCGGTCGCTGCCCATCCAGACCGCCGTCGACAGCGAGGGCGTGTAGCCCACCATCCAGGCGTCGGAGTTGTCGTCGGCGTCGATGCCCTGCGTACCGGTCTTCGCCGCCACCTCGCGGCCGCCGTCGAGCGAGCGGCGCGAGTACTGCGCCACGCCCTCGAGGGCGAAGGTGGTGTCGTTCGCGACGTCGGCCGACAGGACCTGCTCGCCGGCGTCGGCGCCGCTCTCCAGCAGCACCGCGCCGGTGGTGTCGGTGACCCGGGCGACGAAGTGCGCGTTGTGGCGCACGCCGCCGTTGGCGAAGGTCGCGAAGCCGACGGCCTGGTCGATCGGGCGCATCTCGTACTCGCCGATGCCGATCGAGGAGCCGGTGACGCCGCCCGAGTTCGGGGCGGTGAGGGTCGGCTGGTCGTCGAGCAGGCCGCCGGTGGTGGCCGGCCACGTCTCCGGCATGCCGGTGGCGGCCAGCGCCGTCGCCCGCACGTTCTCCGGGCCCACCTCGTAGGCCAGGCCGTAGAACGTGGTGTTGAGCGAGCGGGTCATCGCCTCGACGAGCGTGCAGGCCGCGCAGGAGGCGCCGCCGGAGTTGCGCACCGGCGCCTCGCGGTCGGGGAACTCCTGGGGGGAGCTGCCGTCGCGGCGGGAGTTGACGCCGATGCCCTGGTCGAGCGCGGTGGCCAGCACGTAGGGCTTCATCGACGAGCCGGGCTGGCGGCGGGTCTGGGCGTAGTCGACCGCGCCCTCGCCCGCGCCGATCTCCCCGCCGTAGTAGGCGCGAACCGCGCCGGTCCGCGGGTCGACGGCGACCAGCGCCTGCCGCAGGTTGGCCGGCTCGCCCTCCATGACCTCGAGCACGCTGGCGCGCGCGGCGTCCTGCGTGGCCTTGTCCACGGTGGTGGTGATGCGCAGGCCGCCGGCGCGGATCTGCTCGTCGGAGTAGCCGCGGGCCTCGAGCTCGTCGATCGCCTGCGAGACGACCAGGCCCTCGGGGCCGGTGGGGATGCCGAGCGCGGAGGACTCCGGCCGGGGCGCGATCGGCGGGTAGACCGAGGCGTCGCGCTCGGCCTGGGTCATCCAGCCCTCCTCGACCATCGCGTCGAGGACCAGGCCCCAGCGGTCCTGCGCGCCCTCGGGGTTGTTCTCCGGGTCGTAGGAGCTCGGGCTGCGGACGAGGACGGCGAGCACGGCGCCCTGCTGCGGGGTGAGCTGCGCGGCCGGGACGCCGAAGAAGGTGTTCGCCGCTGCCTCGATGCCGTAGGCGCCGCGGCCGAAGTAGATGGTGTTCAGGTAGTTCTCGAGGATGTCGTCCTTCGAGTACTCGTTGTCGAGCTTGACGGCGAGGAACAGCTCCTGGAACTTCCGGCTGAACGTCTGCTCCGAGGACAGGAAGGCGTTCTTCACGTACTGCTGGGTGATCGTCGACCCACCCTGCGTCGAGCCGCCGGTGAGGTTGTTCCAGGCCGCGCGGACGATGCCGGTGAAGGAGATGCCGGGGTCGGAGTAGAAGTTCCGGTTCTCCGCGGCGAGGATCGCGTTGCGGGCGGGCTCCGACACCTGGGCCAGCTCGACGTTGGTGCGGTTGGTGTCGCCCAGGCGGGCCATCTCGGTGGTGCCGTCGGCGTAGTAGACGACGGTCGTCTGCGCGTTCTGCACCGAGCTCGGGTCGGGGACCTCGGTGGTGGCGTAGACGACGCCGACGAAGACGCCGAGCAGCACGAACATCCCGACCACCAGGCCGAGCAGCACCTTCAGCCGGCGACGGCGGCGCTGCTTCTTCGTGCGCGCCTTCTTGCCGCCGGGCGCTCCGCCCGCGGGACGGGCGCCGGTGGGGCGGGAGCCGCCGGGGCGCGAGCCGCCGTCGCGGGCCGACGTCGTGCGGCCGCGGGTGCCCCCGGACGGGCGGCGGGCGCCGCCCGAGCCGGGTGCGCGGGCGGCGGGCGGCCGCCGCGGCGGGCCGCCGGACGGCCCGACCGGCGAGGTCTCGTCGTGGGGAGGCACCAGGGAGCCCCTCCTCGGTAGTCGGTGGGCAGGTCTCGAACCGGCCCAGCGTGGCGTTGTCTGCTGTGTGCACCGGGGAGGACGCGCGGGTGCGCACCGTCCCCGGGACGGGTGTGACGGACGGGTCCGGCGGTGCGCCCGGCGGTCCCGCTAGCGCTGCTCGGTGGCCGCGCGGCCCCGCGCGCGCTGGCGGCCGCGCTGCGGCGGGCTCCCCGGCGCCGGCTCGGTACCGAGGACGTAGGAGCAGTCCAGGTGGTTCCAGCCGCAGCCCCGGCACACCTCGACGGCGTACACGGAGAACTCCTCCTGCATCGCGTCCATCCGGGTGAGCTCCGCGTCGGTCTTGGCCTGCCCGGCCACGTGGCCGAGCGCCTCGCCGTACACGTAGTTCACCATCGTCAGGCGCTCGCGCCGGCACACCGGGCACGTCTCGTCGGTGGGCTGCCCGTGGTACCTCGCCGCACGGGTGAGGTAGGGGCTCGCGTCACAGACCTCGAAGAGCCCGGTGCGGCCGGCCTGGACGTCCGCGAGGACGGCTCGCCGGTGCAGCGAGTAGTCCACGACGGAGCGACGTCCGGGCACGGCCGCCAATGTACGCAGGACCGCCAGTCCCGGACCCCGGACGCGGGCACCCCGCGCGGCCCGGCGCGCCCGCGGACGGTGTCCTCGCTCACCTCCGACGCCCGATCGGGCGACCGTCCCGACGGCGGCGGCATCTCGAGTTGCCGTCCCGTTCCCACCCCGATGTATCGTCCCGATACATCGACCGGCAGGAGCCGATGGGGGGCGACGTGCTCGAGTTCGCCATCCTCGGACTGCTGCAGCAGGCCCCGATGCACGGCTACGAGCTGCGGAAGCGGCTCGCGGAGGTGCTGGGCGGCCTGCGCAGCATCTCCTACGGGTCGCTGTATCCCGCGCTCAAGCGGTTGCACGCCGCCGGGCTCGTCACCACCGACGAGCCCGACCGGGGGGCACCGCTGCCGGCCGACGCACCGCCGCTCACCGGCCGGCGCGGGAAGGTGGTCTACACGATCACCGCGGAGGGCAAGGAGCGCTTCGCGGAGCTGGTCAGCCAGGCCGGCCCCGAGGCGTACGACGACGGCAGGCTCTTCGGCGTCCACCTCGCCTTCTTCCGGCACACCGCCGCCGACGTGCGGCTGCGCATCCTCGAGGGGCGCCGCCGCACGGTCGAACGGCAGCGGGACGGCCTGCGGTCCTCACTGGCGCGGACCCGGGAACGACTCGACCGCTACACGCTGGAACTGCAGCGCCACGGCCTCGACTCGGTCGACCGGGAGGTCCGCTGGCTGTCCGAGCTCATCGACAGCGAGCGCCGCTCCCCCGGCCCGGGGCAGGACGCCGCGGACCGCGGCGGCAGCGGGCCGCCGGAGCACGCACCAGAGCAGGACTGAGCCCACCAGAGCAGGACTGAGCCCAGGCCTGCAGGCACCACCCGGCTGCGACCGCCGCTGCAGCCACCGCCAGGACCGGAACGGTCCCGCGACACGGACCACCCGGTCCAGGGAGAAGGGAAGACCATGGGAGCTGTCAAGGTCGCCATCGTCGGCGTCGGCAACTGCGCCGCCTCGCTGGTGCAGGGCGTGCACTACTACCGCGACGCCGACGAGACCACCAAGGTGCCGGGCCTGATGCACGTCCGCTTCGGCGAGTACCACGTCTCGGACGTGGAGTTCGTCGCGGCGTTCGACGTGGACGCCAAGAAGGTCGGCCGTGACCTCTCCGAGGCCATCGTCGCCAGCGAGAACAACACCATCACGATCGCCGACGTGCCGCCGCTGGGCGTCACCGTGCAGCGCGGCACCACCCTCGACGGCCTCGGCAAGTACTACCGGGCCACCGTCGAGGAGTCCGACGAGGAGCCCGTGGACGTCGTCGCGGCCCTGCGCGAGTCCGGCGCCGACGTGCTCGTCTGCTACCTGCCGGTCGGCTCGCAGCAGGCCGCCGAGTTCTACGCGCAGGCCGCCCTCGACGCCGGCGTCGCCTTCGTCAACGCCCTGCCGGTGTTCATCGCCGGGACCAAGGAGTGGGCGGACAAGTTCACCGCCGCCGGCGTCCCGATCGTCGGCGACGACATCAAGAGCCAGGTCGGCGCGACCATCACCCACCGGGTGCTGGCCAAGCTGTTCGAGGACCGCGGCGTGCAGCTCGACCGCACGATGCAGCTCAACGTCGGCGGCAACATGGACTTCAAGAACATGCTCGAGCGCGAGCGTCTGGAGTCCAAGAAGATCTCCAAGACCCAGGCCGTCACCAGCCAGGTCGACCGCGACATGGGCAGCGACAACGTCCACATCGGCCCGTCGGACCACGTGCCGTGGCTGACCGACCGCAAGTGGGCCTACGTCCGGCTCGAGGGCCGCGCGTTCGGCGACGTCCCGCTGAACCTGGAGTACAAGCTCGAGGTCTGGGACTCCCCGAACTCGGCCGGCATCATCATCGACGCCGTCCGCGCCGCGAAGATCGCCAAGGACCGCGGCATCGGCGGCCCGATCCTCTCGGCGTCGTCGTACTTCATGAAGTCGCCGCCGGTGCAGTACACCGACAGCGAGGCCCGCGACGCCGTCGAGGCGTTCATCCGCGGCGACGTGGAGCGCTGAGGGAGGACCTACCTGCCCCCCACCCCTCGCTAACGCTCGGGGCGGGCCCCTGCAGGTAGGCCGTTCCAGCACGTCGCCAGGCCCGTCCCCCGACCCGGGGGGCGGGCCTGCGGCCTGTCGGGGGTCCAGGGACGACGCCGGGCTGCCTACGCTGGCCGGCATGCCGCGCCGCCTGCTCGCGACCGCGCTGGTCCTGCTCGGCGTCGGGCTGACCGGCTGCACGGACGAGGGCGCCGACCGGCAGCCCGGCGACCCCGTGACCGCCGAGGAGGCCGAGGTGCTCGCCGGCCTGCTGGCGCGGGAGACCGAGGAGGGCGGCGCGGACGTCGTCGTCACCGCGCCCTTCGGCGAGGAGGGCCTGCTCACCCTCACCGGGGAGGTCGACCTCGCCGGGTCGGCCGGCCGGGCGCGCGCCGTGACCTCCTACGGCGACGGGCGGCCCGACGACGTCCGGACACTGTTCTTCACCCGCGAGCAGGTCTGGTTCGGCGACGTCCCCGGCCTGGGCGAGGCGCTGTCGGCCGCCGGCCTGCCCGACGTCCCGTTCGTGCGCCGCCCGCTGGCCACCGGCCCCGACGCGGTGCCGCTGGGCGACGTCCTCGTGCAGGTGGTGCTCAACCTGGGCGCGGAGGACGCCGACGACGCCGGCGCGTTCCTCGGGGCGGTCACCTGGGAGGGCCAGCGGTCGATCGACAGCCGGCTCGCGACGGTCTACGCGTCGGACGCGGGCTGGTCGGTGGCCGTCGACGACACCAGCGAGCTGCTGCTGCAGTACGAGACGGAGCTGCCCGGCCAGGGGACCGACGTGACGGTGACGCTGGCCGACCACGGTGCGCGGACGATCGCGCTGCCCGGTGAGGACCAGTCCCTCGACGCGACCGCGCACCCGGAGGTCGCCGCGGCCCTGGGCATCTAGCGGCGCCCCGCGCCGTCGCCCGGACATGGGAGGAGGGGGCGGCCTCTTCCCCAGACCGCCCCCTCCGGGGCCATTCCTACCACGGTCCGCCGGGCGGCGCCTCCCGCGACGGCGTGTCGCTGAGAGACCCAGCCGGTCGGGGGACCGGGCCGGGTGCCTAGTTGGCCGAGGGGTCGGCCGGCGCGGTGGACAGCACCGCCAGGCGGCCCCGCTGGCGGCCGAGCACGGCGCGCCACAGCTCCGGGCCGGACAGGTCGCTGAGCACGTCGTCGGGAGAACCGGGCACGCAGGCCCAGGCGCCCTCGGCGAGCTCGCCGGCCAGCTGCCCGGGCGACCACCCGGCGTACCCGGCGAACACCCGCAGCCCGGTGAGGCCGCCGTCGAGGGCGTCGGGGTCGGCGTCGAGGTCGACGAGGTAGACGTCGCCGGCCACCCGCCGCAGGCCCGCCGGCTCGGCGCCCTCGCCGGGGCAGGCGGCCAGGCACAGCGCCGTGTCGGTCTCGCACGGGCCGCCCACGTGGAACACCCCCGGCTCGACGGCGAGGTCGCACCAGCCGGGCAGCACGTCGCGGATCTCGACCTGGCTCGGGCGGCCCAGGACGACGCCGAGGGTGCCGCTGTCGTTGTGGTCGAGCACGTAGACGACGGTGCCCGCGAAGTTCGGGTCGCTCAGCGCCGGCATCGCCACCAGCAGCGACCCGGGGCCGACGTCGTCGAGGGTGCCCGTGGACAGCTGGGGCACCGCCGCGCGGCGTCGGCCCGGGACGGCCGGAGCGGGGCGGCCGGACTCGGGATCGGGTGACGAGGGCACCGAGGACATCGATCCCAGTGTGCAACAGTCCGGCCTCCGGGGGAGGGCGAGGCCGCACCGTACGGTGAGCGGGTGCCGCGCGCCGACACCTCCGTGCGGCACCTGCTCGCCCGCGGCGACTTCCGCCGGCTGCTGGTCACGCGCCTGCTCGCCCAGTCCGGCGACGGCGTCCTGCAGGCCGCGCTGGCCGGCACGGTGCTGTTCAACCCGCAGCGGGCGGCCGACCCGGTCGCCGTCGCCGCCGCCTTCGCCGTCCTGCTGCTGCCCTACTCGGTGGTGGGGCCGTTCGCCGGCGTGTGGCTGGACCGGTGGAGCCGCCGGCAGGTGCTGGTGCGGGCGAACCTGCTGCGCGCCGGCCTGGTCGCCGTCGTGGCCGCGCTCGTGCTGGCCGGCGACGCCGGGGTCCCCTTCTACGCCGCGGGGCTGGCGGTCTTCGCCGTCACCCGCTTCCTGCTGTCGGCGCTGTCGGCGGGGCTGCCGCACACCACCGACCCGGAGTCGCTGGTGCCGGCGAACGCGCTGGCGACGACGTCCGGCGCGGTGGCCACGGTGGCCGGGGGTCTCGTGGCGCTCGGCCTGCTGCAGCTCGCCCCGCCCGGCGACGCCGCCTACGCGGCCGTGGCGCTGTCGGCGGCGCTGCCGTGGCTGGCCTCGGCCGCCGTCGCCGCCGGGTTCCCGACATCGTCCCTGGGGCCGGACTCCGGCGCCGGCCCGGCGCCGGTGACCGCGCGGGAGGTGCTGCGCGGCCTGGTCGCCGGTGCCCGGCACGTGGCCGCGCACCCGCCGGCCGCCGCGGCGCTGGCCGCCATAGGCGCGCACCGGCTCTGCTACGGCCTGCTGACGCTGCTCACCCTGCTGCTCTACCGGAACACGCTGACCGAGGGCGCGGGGCCGCTGTTCCCCGGTGGGCTGGTGGGCCTGGGCCAGGTGCTCGCCGCCGGGTCGGCCGGCACGCTGCTGGCGGCCGCGGTCACGCCCGCGGCGGTGCGGCGGCTGGGCACCCGCGGCTGGGTCCTCCTGCTGCTCGTGGCCGGCGGGGTGCTGCAGCTCGCGCTCGTGCTGACGTTCGCGCCGCCCGGCATGGTCGCCTCCGGGCTGGTGCTCGGCGTCGTCGCGCAGGGCGTGAAGATCTGCGTCGACGCCACCCTGCAGCGCTGCGTCGACGACGACTTCCGCGGTCGCGTGTTCTCGGTCTACGACACGCTGGTCAACGTCACCTTCGTCGCGGCGCTGGTGGCCGGGGCGTTCCTGCTGCCCGCGTCGGGCCGGTCGGTGCCGGCGCTGGTCGTCGTGGCCGGCGTCTACCTGCTGACCGCGGCGGGCTACGCCCGGGTCACCCGGACCCACCGGGAACGGGACGGCGGAGCCGGCCCGGCGGCGGCCCGGTAGCGGCGGATCGGTGGTGGCGGGTCGGTGGTGGCGGGTCGGTGGCGGCGGCCGGGTGGAGCGGCTCAGAGGCCGGGTTCGCACTCCCCCTGGCCCAGGCGCGCCAGCCCGGCGAGGTGGCCGGGGCCGAAGCCCGTCTGGCCGGTGTTGGTGGCGTGCATGAGCGCCCCGGGGTCGTCGACGTGGTCCAGGCCCACCACGTGGCCGAGCTCGTGCATGAGCACGGCGTGCACGTCCTCGCGCCCGCCGGGGGACAGCGCCGCGCCGGCCGACCAGCCGGCGTCGAGGGTGACGGCGCCGGAGACGTACACCCACGGCCCGCCGGCCGAGTAGGCGACGCTGCCGCCGAGCCCGGCGACGGTGTCGGCGAGCTCGGGCACCTCCTCCGGCGTCGACCAGCTGACCAGCACCGGCGCCCAGCGGTCGCCGTAGCGCTCGGGCTGGTAGGCCGGGCGCTGCTCTGACCACGCCTCGTCGGTGGTCCCGTCGGCCACGAACCGCAGCCCGGTCGCCGCCGACACCCGCGCGACGGCGTCGGCCACCAGCGCCTCGGCGTCGGCCGGGGCGCCATCCAGGGCGACGACGTAGTGCACCGGGCGGCAGGGGTCGTAGGCGACGGGCGCGACGCCGTCGGCCTGGCGCTGGACGAAGGCGTACCCGCCGACGTCCGGGGCGGCACCGGGCCGGCCGAGGGGCGCGGCCTCCGACTCGAGGCCGGGGGGAGGGCGGTCGCCGTCCACCCCGAGCAGGCCGCCGCCGGCGGAGGAGCCGAGGTCGCCGGCGGCCGGCGAGGGCAGCCCGCCGGCGAGGTGCGCGGCACCGAGGCTCAGCGCGACGACGGCGGCGACCGTCATCAGGGCGCGGGCGGGGGAGGAGCGGCGGCGCGGCGCGGGCGGCGCCCAGGTGCGCCGGTCCGGCGGCGCGACGGGCCGGCCGGTGGCCTGGTCGAGCACCCACTGCGGCACCCGCCCGGTGGGGGAGGTGGGCACCGGCGGCGGGCCCCACGCGGGAGGTGCCGGCGGCGGCGCCCACGCGGGCGGCAGCGGGCCGCCGGAGCCGGGCAGCTCCGAGGGCCACGGCGGCCGCCCGCCCCGGCCGTCCTGGTGTCCCCCGTGCACGCGCGCCCTCCCCGTCGGTCCCCCCGCGGATCCTCCCGGCCCGGGCGCCTCCGCGGTACCGGCCGCGGCCGCCCCGCCACCCCCAGGGGGGAGCGCGGTCAGAGGTCGGGCTCGCAGGCCCCGCGGCCGAGGCGCGCCAGGCCGGCGCGGTCGCCGGGCCCGAGGGCGCGCTGGCCGTCGTTGTGCGCGTACATGAGCTCACCGGCGTCCTCGACGTGCCCGAGGCCCACCACGTGCGCGAGCTCGTGCACCAGCACCGCCGACACCGCGCCGCGCCCCTCCGGGGTGGCGGCCCGGTCGGCGGCCCAGTCGGCGTCGACGAGCACGCTGCCGGTGACGTAGACGGCGGGGCCGCCCGCGCGCACCGCGTCGCTGCCGCCGCGCGCGGCGATGCCCCCGCCGACGTCGGGGCTGGTGGCCGGCGGCTCGAAGGAGACCAGCACCGGTGCCCAGCGGTCGCCGTAGCGCGCCGGCTGGAAGGCGGGCCGGTCGCGGGTGACCCGCTCGTCGGTGCTGCCGTCGTGGACGAACGTCAGGCCGGTGGCCGCGGCGACCTCCGCGACGGCGCCGGCGACGAGCTCCTCGGCACCCGCGGGGGCGTCGTCGGGCCGGAGGACCCAGTGGACGGTGCGGCACGGGTCGTAGGCGACCGGGCTCGCGCCGTCGTCCTGGAGGCCCAGGTACTCCCAGGTGCCCGCGGCGGGGGCCGGGGGCGGGGTGCCGAGCGGGCCGGCCGACGCGCCGGCGCCGGGTGTCGGCCGGGTGCCGGCCGGGGCCGCCGCGACCGCGCCCTCGGGCAGTCGGAAGTCGTACCGGTCCGCACCCCGGGCGTCGCCGGCCTCCCGGCCGGCGAGCCAGAGCAGCAGCCCCAGGGCGAGGACCGCGGCGGTGACCTCGCGCACGCGGGAGCGGGGGAGGACGGGCCGGCGCAGACCCGGCGCCGGCGGCCACAGCGCGGCGGCGCCGCCCTCGGAGGGCCACGGCGGCCGGCGGGCGCGACCGTCCGGTCCCCCTGCGTGCACGCCTGCCCCCGTCCCGCGGTCCGGCGCTCCGTCCTACCGGCGCGCGACGGGCCGCGGGAGGGGTCGGGCAGGGGCCGTCACCCGGGCGGGGGAGGCACCCGGTCCGGGGCGGGGGGCTCAGCCGCGGCGTTGGAGGCGCTCAGGCCCGGGCGGGGAGGCGCTCAGGCCCGGGCGGCCCACCAGGCGCGCAGCTCCGCCTCGGCCTCGTCGGGGTCGAGCGGGCCGCGCTCGAGGCGCAGGTCCTTGAGGAACCGCCACGCCTCGCCGACCTCGCGGCCGGGGCCGATGCCCAGGATCTCCATGATCGCGTTGCCGTCGAGGTCCGGCCGCACCCGCGCGAGGTCCTCCGCCGCGGACAGCTCGGCGATCCGGTGCTCCAGCGAGTCGTAGGTGGCCGACAGCGCCGCCGCCCGGCGCCGGTTGCGCGTCGTGCAGTCCGAGCGCACCAGCTTGTGCAGCCGGGGCAGCAGGTCGCCGGCGTCGGTGACGTAGCGGCGCACCGCCGAGTCGGTCCACTCCCCACGGCCGTAGCCGTGGAACCGCAGGTGCAGGAACGTCAGCCGCGCGACCTGCTCCACGACCTCCTTGGGGTAGCGCAGCGCCGTCAGCCGCTTGCGGACCAGCTTGGCGCCGACCACCTCGTGGTGGTGGAAGGAGACCCGCCCGCGCGGCTCGTGCCGGCGGGTGGCCGGCTTGCCGATGTCGTGCAGCAGGGCCGCCAGGCGCAGCACCAGGTCCGGCGACGCCGCGTCCGGGTCCGCCCGCTCCAGCGCGATCGCCCGGTCGAGCACGGTCAGCGAGTGGGAGTAGACGTCCTTGTGCTGGTGGTGCTCGTCGATCTCCATCCGCAGCGCCGGGAGCTCCGGCAGGACGACGTCGGCCAGGCCGGAGGAGACGAACAGCTCCAGCGCCGCGCGGGGGGCGTCCTGCAGCAGCGTCTTGGACAGCTCGGCCTGCACCCGCTCGGGCGTGATGCGGGACAGCTGGCCCGACATGTCGGTGAGCGCCCCGACCACCTCGTCGACCGGGGTGAGCCCGAGCTGGGCGACGAAGCGCACCGCGCGCAGCATGCGCAGCGGGTCGTCGGCGAAGGAGTCCGACGCGCGGCCGGGCGTGCGCAGCCGCCGCGCGAGCAGGTCGCCGAGGCCGCCGAAGGGGTCGGTCACCGTGCGGTCGGGGCCCAGCGACACCGCCATCGCGTTGACGGTGAAGTCGCGGCGGGCCAGGTCGTCGGTCAGCGACGTCCCCCAGGCGACCTCGGGGTTGCGCGACTCGCGGTCGTAGCGGTCGGCGCGGAAGGTGGTGATCTCCAGCCGCGTGCCGCGGACCTCGGCGCCCACCGTGCCGAAGGCGATGCCCTGGTTCCACGTGGAACCCGCCCAGCCGCGCAGCAGGTGGAGCACCTGCTCGGGACGGGCGTCGGTGGTGACGTCGAGGTCGCCGTCGGGGAGGCTCGCGCCGGCGCCGGCGGCCAGCAGCGCGTCGCGCACCGACCCGCCGACGAGGTGCGCCTCGAAGCCCGCCGCGGCGAACCGCTCGCCGAGCTCGACCAGCACGGGGGACACGTCGACCAGCGCGCGCACGGTCTCCTGGACCGCCGGCGGAACGGGCTCGGCGGCCGGACGACTCTGGGGCTCTCCGGACACGACGAGCCAGGGTAGGCGACGTCTCGCGCTACCCTCCTGGCATGGCAGGGACCGGCGGACGAGGGCGCCCCGGGCGCCGTCTGCGCCGGGTCGACGAGACCTCCGCGGGGGGCCTCGTGGTCGCCGACGACGGCGTCTCCGGCCCCCGCGCCGCGCTGATCGGCCGCACCGACCGCCGCGGCCGCCTGCTGTGGTCGCTGCCCAAGGGCCACATCGAGGAGGGCGAGACCCCGGAGGACACCGCCGTCCGGGAGGTCGCCGAGGAGACCGGGATCATCGGCGAGGTCCTCGCCCCGCTCGGGATCATCGACTTCTGGTTCGTGGCCGAGGGCCGGCGCGTGCACAAGACGGTCCACCACTTCCTGCTGCGCGCCATCGGTGGCGCCCTGTCCGACGCCGACGTCGAGGTGACCGAGGTCGCCTGGGTGCCCCTCGACGAGCTGAGCGGCCGGCTGGCCTACGCCGACGAGCGGGCGCTGGTCGAACGCGCGCCGGCACTGCTCGCCGACAGTGCGTGACCCCTCGCGCGAGGTCCGTCCCAGGCACGAGACGCCCGCGGCCGGGACCGGCCGGCGCCGGGGGACCGCGACGCGCTGCCCCCGCACGGGTCTCGGTGCCGGCCTGACCGCGGCGCTGCTCGCCCTCCCGCTGCTCGCCCTCCCCCCGGCGGCCCTGCCGCAGGCCGCCGCCACCCCGGCCCCGCCCGCGGCACCGGCGGCCCCGGCGCCCGCGACCGACCCCGAGCGCCCGGTGACCGTGTCGCTCACCCGCTTCGACCCGCGCACGGTCGCGCCCGGCGGCACGGTCACGCTGGCCGGCACGCTGACCAACACCGGCACCGAGGCGCTCAGCGACCTCGGCGTGCGGCTGCAGCGCGGCGCGGTGGTCACCAGCCGGGCCGACCTGCTGGCCAACGACGCCGACCCCGACCCGGCCACCGCCGTCACGGCCCCGTTCCAGCCCCTCGACGGCGTCCTCGAGCCCGGCGGCACCCTGTCGTTCACCTACACGGCCACCACCGCCGACCTGCAGCTCGACCGCGACGGCGTCTACCCGGTGCTGCTGAACGTCAACGGCACCGACCCCGAGGGCGAGCCGTCGCGGGTCGGCGAGATCGCCACCTCCGTGGTGCAGCAGACCGTCGCCCCCGCGGCCGCGACGTCGGTGGCCTGGCTGTGGCCGCTGGTCGAGCGCACCCACCGCGACGCCTCCGGCGGGTTCGTCGACGACGGCCTCACCGCGCTGGTGTCCGAGAACGGCCGGCTCGACCGGGCGCTCGCCGTCCTCGAGCGGCTGCCCACAGTGCTCGCCCCGGGCGCGCCGGACGCCGCCCCGGTCGCCCCCGTGACCGTCGCCGTCGACCCCGCGTTGGTCGAGGAGCTCTCGCTCATGGCCGAGGGCCCCTACGACGTCGCCGGCGAGGAGGGCGCGGGCACCGGCACCGAGGCCGCCGCCGCGTGGCTGGAGCGGCTGCGCACCGTGGCCGCCGACCATCCCGTGCTCGCCCTGTCCTACGGCGACGTCGACGCCGACGCGCTGGTGGCCGCGGGGCTGCCCGGCGCGGTCGCGCGCAGCCTGCCCGCGGGGCCCGACACCACCGGGGACTCGACCGCCGACGACGAGACCGCCCCCGGCCCGGCCGGCGCGGCGCTGCTCGCCGAGGTGCTGGGCGTGACCCCGCGCACCGACCTCGCCTGGGCCGCCGGGGGCTCGCTGCGCGCCGACACCCTCGGCACGCTGCGCGACGGCGGCGTCGAACGGGTCGTCGTCGCCTCCAGCGCGCTGTCCGGCGGGGAGGCGGTGCTCGGGACCACCGGCGACGGCGCGGCCGCCCGCACCACCGTGCCCGGCGCGGACGGCCCCGTGGAGGCGCTCGCGGCCGACAGCGGCCTGTCCGCCGTCGTCGGCGCGGCCGGCAGCACCGCCGGCGGCCCGCGGGTGGCCGAGCAGCGCTACCTGGCCGAGCTGGTGCTGCTCTCCCAGCAGCCGGTCGCCGACCCCGCCGGGCAGTCGGTGCTGGTGGCCCCGCCGCGCGACGTCGACCCCGAGCCCGAGGCGGTCGCCGCGATGATCGCCGACACCGCGCTGCCGGGGCTGCGGCCGGCCTCGCTCGCCGACCTGGCCGCCGGCCCGGTCGCCGAGGCCGGGGAGCCGGTGCAGCCCGCCGAGGCCGCGGCGCTCGACCCCGAGGGCCTGGCCGACCTCGCCGGCGCCGAGGGCGTGCGCGACGACCTCGCCGGCGCCGTCGTCGGCGACCCCGCCGAGGCGCTGGCCCCCTACGACCGCGCGCTGTCCCGGACCGCCTCGGCGTCCTGGCGCGACGAGCCGGCCGCCTTCCGCACCGCCGCCGCCGACCTGCGCGACACCCTGGGCGACCTGCGCGGGCGCGTCACGCTGCTCGCCCCGGCCGACGGCACCTACAGCCTCGCCTCCAGCGACGCGCCGCTCGTGCTCACCGTGCAGAACGACCTGCCCTTCGCCGTCCGCGTCGAGGTCGAGGCCCGCACCCGCGACAACGTCGGCCTGACCATCGGCGACCTCGGGCCCCAGGAGATCGCCCCCGGGGAGCGGACGACGCTGGAGGTGCCCACCGAGGTCCGCCAGTCCGGTCGCTTCGCCGTCACCGCCGGTCTCACCACGCCCGACGGCGGCCCGCTCGGCGAGGACGTCGCCATCCAGGTGCGCAGCACCGCCTACGGGACCATCTCGCTGTCGATCACGATCGGCGCGGCGGCGCTGCTCGGGCTGCTCTTCCTGCGCCGCGGTGTGCTGTTCCTGCGCCGCCGCGGCCGTCCCGACGACGACGCGGGCCTGCCCGAGGGCGCGGCCTTCCCGCCGAGCCGGAGCCCCGTGTGACCGGCCACCCCCGCAGCGACGAGGACGCCCCGGCCCAGCGGCCGCTGCCGCCGGTGCCGCCGTCGGTGGGCTCCCGCGGGCGCGGGCGCCCGCTGCCCCCGCCGCCCTATCCCGTCGCCCCGCCGCCGGAGTCGCGGCTGCCCGCGCCGCCGCGGCCGGTCCCGCCCGTCCCGCCGCCGGCCCGCCCGCGGCCCGAGGCGTCCCCCCGACCGGAGGCGTCCCCGCGACCGGAGGCGTCCCCCCGCCCGCCGGTCCCCCCGCCGTCGACGTCGCGGCCGCCGCGGCCGCCCGCGGCGACACCCCCCTCGACGCCCCCCGACGCCGGCCCCGCGCGGCGGCCCGACCGGCCGCTGCCCCCGGTGCCCCCGCCGGTGCGCCGCCGCTTCATCCCGGCCGACGAGACGCAGGTCATCCCGATCCTGCAGCTCCCGCCGGTGCCGTCGGCGCCCGGCGAGACCGAGGAGGAGGCCCAGCAGCGCGAGGGCGCCCCCGGCGGCAGCCGCGGCATCCTCCGCGCGGCCGGGACGATGGCGGTGGCCACGCTGGTCTCCCGCATCACCGGCCTGCTGCGCACGATGGTGCTCACCGCCGTCCTCGGCGTCGGGCTGGTCGGCGACGCCTACACGACGGCGAACACGCTGCCCAACATCGTCTACGAGCTGCTGCTCGGCGGGGTGCTCACCTCGGTGATCGTGCCGCTGCTGGTGCACGCGCAGGAACGCGACCGCGACGGCGGCGTCGCCTACGCGCAGCGGCTGTCGACCCTCGCGATCGCCGGGCTGGTCGTGGTCACCGCGGTCGCGGTCGCCGTCGCGCCGCTGCTCACCGCCCTGTACGGCATCCAGGAGGACCCCGAGCAGGTCCGGCTGGCCAACTGGCTGGCGCGGATCCTGCTGGTGGAGATCGTCTTCTACGGCGTCGGAGCGCTGGCGCAGGCGATCCTCAACTCCCGCGGCGTCTACGGCCCGCCCGCCTGGGCACCGGTGCTCAACAACGTCGTCGTCATCGCCACCGGCGTGCTGTTCGTGCTGTCCGCCGGCCCCGGCGACCTGGAGCCCGCGACGATCACCGCCGGGCAGGTGTGGCTGCTCGGCGGCGGCACGCTGCTCGGCATCGCCGTCCAGGCGCTGGTCCTCGTGCCGCTGCTGGGGCGCGCCGGGGTCCCGCTGCGCCCGCGCTGGGGGCTGCGCCAGACGGGCCTGCGCGAGGCCGGGAGCCTCGGCGTGTGGGTCGTCGTCTACGTGGCGGTCAGCCAGATCGGCGTCATCGTGGCCACCCGGGTGGCCAACGCCGCCGGCCGCGACGGCGGGCTGGGCAACTTCGCCTTCCAGAACGCGAGCCTGCTGTTCCAGATGCCCTACGGGATCATCGGCGTCGCGCTGCTGACGGCGCTGGTGCCGCGGATGAGCCGCGCCGCCGCCCGCTCCGACGTGCCCGGCGTCGTCCGCGACCTCGCGCTGGGCACCCGCCTGTCGGCGCTCGGCCTGCTGCCGGTCAGCGCGGCGCTCACCGTGCTCGGCCCGCCGCTCGCGGTGGTCGCCTTCGGCCGCGGCAACACCGGCCTCGAGGACGCCCGTGCCATCGGGCTGGCCCTCGCGATCGGCGCGTTCGGGCTGCTGCCGATGGCCGTGACGCTGCTGCAGCTGCGCGTCTTCTACGCCATGAAGGACGCCCGCACGCCCACGCTGATCCAGGTGGGCATGGTCGCCGTCCGGGTGCCGCTGCTGCTGCTCGTGCCGGCCGTCGTCGGGCCCGAGCACGTCGTGGCCGGGCTGATGCTCGCCACCAGCGCCACCTACCTCGCCGGCTGGGCGTTCGGGCACGTCGCGCTGCGCCGCCACCTGGGCGGCACGGGCACCGGCGGAACCCTCGGCCCGGTGCTGCGGATGGTGCTCGCGGCCGTGGTCGCGGGCCTGCTCGGCCGGCTCGTCGTCGGGGTGACCGACGACGCGTTCGGGACCTCGGTGGGGGGCTCGCTCGGCACCCTCGTGATCGGTACGGTTGTCGTCGGAGTCACGGCCCTCGCCGGCTTCGCGCTCGCCCGTGTCCCGGAGCTCCGGGAGCCCCTCGCCGCCGTCCGCGCGCGGCTGGGGCGTGGGTGAGCGCCGGGGTGGCGGGGTACGGGACACCGGTGCCGGGGCGGCGTGCCTCCGGCGGGGAGCAGACAGGGGGTCGGCAGCGTCCGTGACGTCGACGATCACCGGGCTCCCCGACCGCTACCGCCCGCTCGACGAGATCGGTCCCGAGGAGCGCACCGACAGCGGGGTCATCCACAGCTGGCGGGCCAAGGACCGGATCCTCAACCGCGACGTCGCCATCCGCGTGCACGTCCCCGGCGGCCCGTCCGCCCGGGCGTGGATCGCGCGGGCGCTCACCGCCGGCGGCCTGGCCACCCCCGCCCTGGCGATGGTCTACGACGCCTCGGAGGGCACCGGCGGGGAGGCGGGCGTCGCCTACGTCGTCAACGAGTGGATCGACGGCCAGACCCTCGCCGAGCGGCTCGAGTCCGGGCCGATGGACGAGCGCCAGGCCCGCACCGTGCTGCGCCGGCTGGCCGAGGGCGTCGCCGAGGCGCACCGCGTCGGCCTGGCCGTGGGCGGCCTGGGCCCCGAGACCGTCGTGCTGCGCCCCAACGGGCTGGTCGGCCTGCGCGCCGTGCCGGCCGCCGCCGGCAGCGTGCAGGAGGACATCGCCGCGCTCGGCGCCCTGCTCGAGTACTGCCTCACCGGCCGCACCTCCGAGGGGCCCGGCCCCGCGCCGGTCATCGCCGCGCCCGACCTCGCCGCCCTGGTCCGCCGCGCCCGCTCCACCGAGCCGGGCGCGCGGCTGGCCAGCGCCGCCGCCATGGCCGCGCTGCTCGCCGAGCGTCCCCGCTCGCACTCCTCGGTCCCCGTCCGCGACCGCGACGAGAGCGACAGCGGCTGGCTGCGCCGGCTGCGCGAGCACCGGGAGGCCGAGCAGTCCGGCGCCCGGCCCGACGCCACCCAGGCGGTCGCCCCGGTCGGCGGCGCGCCGCACCGGTTCGTCCCCGGCACGCTGCCCCCGGTGCCGCCCGCCCCCGCGCCGCAGCAGGCCGAGCCCCAGCACGCCGAGTCCGAGGACGCCTGGCTCGAGGACGACCGTCGCGACGACGTCTGGGACGACGACGTCCTGGCCGGCGACGACCACGACGACGAGGACGACGAGCCGCGCTCGAGCACCTCCCGCCGGCTGCTGGTCATCGGCCTGCCGCTGGCCGCGCTGGTCGTCGTCGTGCTGCTGGCGCTGTGGGTGGGCAACAACCTGCTGTCGGTGTCCGGTGAGGTCGACTCGCCCGGGACCACGCCCCCGGCCCCGACCAGCAGCGCGCCCGCCGAGGACAGCGCCGCCCCCACCTCCGCCGCGGCGGGCCCGGTCACCCTCGCCGGCGGCGCGGTGTTCGACCCCTTCGGCGACGGCGAGCCCGAGAACGACGACGAGGTCCCCGCCTCCTTCGACGGCGACCCGGCCACCACCTGGTCCACCCTGAACTACCGGGGCTCGGCCGACTTCGGCAACCTCAAGCCCGGCGTCGGCGTCGTCTACGACCTCGGCTCGGCCCAGGCCGTCGGCGGTGTGACCCTCACGACCAGCACCCCCGGCATCGTCGTCGAGGTGCGCACCGGCGACGCCCCGGACGGCGAGCTCGACTCGTTCGCGGTCGCCGCCGCCGGCACCGTCGACGGCACCGCCGAGCTGGCCTTCGAGGAGCCGGTGACCACGCAGTACGTGCTGGTCTGGGTGACCGGCCTGGTGCCCGCCGAGGACGGCTTCGCGGGCACGCTCGCCGAGGTCGCCGTCACCCCCGCCGGCTGACCACGGCCTGACCACGGCCTGACCACGGCCTGACCACGGCTTGACCGCCGGGCGCCGCCACGCGGCCGCCGGCGGCCCTCCGGCGGGAATCCCGCCCTACGATGCCGCGTTGTGCCGCACGTGACCGATCCCCAGCCCACCCCCGGCCCCGCCACGACGACCGAGATCACCTCTCCGGTCATCCCGCCGGCGGAGCACGACGGCGTCCGTGACCTGATCATCATCGGGTCGGGCCCTGCCGGGTACACCGCGGCCATCTATGCCGCGCGGGCCAACCTGCACCCGCTGGTCTTCGAGGGCTCTCAGTTCGGCGGCGCCCTCATGACGACCACCGAGGTCGAGAACTTCCCCGGCTTCGCCGAGGGCATCCAGGGCCCGCAGCTGATGGACGACATGCGCACCCAGGCCGAGCGCTTCGGCGCCGAGCTGGTCGCCCGCGACGTCACCGAGGTCGACCTGAACGCCACGCCGAAGGTCGTGAAGGTCGGCGACGAGGTGCACCGGGCGCACGCGGTCATCGTCGCCACCGGCTCCAAGTACCGGTACCTGGGCCTGGACAACGAGCAGCGGCTGCTCGGCCGCGGCGTGTCGGCCTGTGCCACCTGCGACGGGTTCTTCTTCCGCGACCAGGACATCGTGGTCGTCGGCGGCGGCGACTCGGCGATGGAGGAGGCCACCTTCCTCACCCGCTTCGCCAAGAGCGTGACCGTCGTGCACCGCCGCGAGGAGCTGCGCGCCTCGAAGATCATGCAGAAGCGCGCCCAGGACAACGAGAAGATCCGCTGGGCCCTCGGCAAGCAGGTCACCGACGTCCTCGGCGAGCAGACCGTCTCCGCCGTGCAGCTCACCGACGTCGCCAGCGGCAGCACCGAGGAGCTCCCGGTGTCGGGCCTGTTCGTCGCCATCGGCCACGACCCGCGCAGCGAGCTGTTCGCGGGCCAGCTCAAGCTCGACGACGAGGGCTACGTGCAGGTGGAGCACCCCAGCACCCGCACCAACATCGACGGCGTGTTCGCGTGCGGCGACGTCGTCGACCACGTCTACCGGCAGGCGATCACCTCGGCCGGCACCGGCGCGGCGGCGGCCATCGACGCCGAGCGCTGGCTGGCCGAGACCTTCGACGAGCGCTGATCCCCCCGGCGCCCGCCCGCAGCGGGCGCCGGTCCTCCGCGGGCATACCGCACCCCCTCCGCGGGTTATCCACCGCGGAGGCCCACCGGACCTCGACCGACCAGAGGGAGAACGACCATGGCAGGCAACACCGTGACGGTGACCGACGCGAGCTTCGCGAGCGACGTGCTGGGCAGCGACAAGCCCGTGCTCGTCGACTTCTGGGCGGAGTGGTGCGGGCCGTGCAAGATGGTCGCCCCGGTGCTGGAGGAGATCGCCCGCGAGCACGGCGAGAAGCTGACCATCGCCAAGCTCAACATCGACGAGAACCCCCAGATCGCCCGCGACTACCAGGTGATGTCGATCCCGACGATGACCGTCTTCCAGGGCGGCAAGCCGGTGAAGAGCATCATCGGCGCCAAGCCGAAGGGCGCCATTCTCTCGGACCTCGCCGACTACATCTGAGCCGGCGCGCGGTCTGACGAAGGACCTCCCTGCCCCCCACCGCTCGCACGCTCGCGGCGGGCCCCTGCAGGGAAGCCGTTCCAGACGGTCCCCAGGGCCCCGCTCGTCCAACCGGACGGGCGGGGCCCTCGGCGTCCGCGGCGCGCGCGGGGCCACCCCCGGCGGGCCGGATGGTGTCGCGCACGGGACAATCGAGGGCACGATGGGTAGCGAGAGCAGCATGGAGCCGCTGGGTCCGGGCAGCACCGGACCGGTGGTGGCCGACGTCCGGGCGGCGCTGCGCAGCCTCGGGCTGCTGGCGGTCGACGCCGCGGCCGGCGAGAGCGTCGGCGAGGAGTACGACCCCGCCACCGAGCTCGCCGTCCGGCACTTCCAGCAGGTGCGCGGGCTCTCGGTCGACGGCCGCGTGGGCGAGGAGACCTACCGGGCGCTGTCGGAGGCGCGCTGGTCGCTGGGCGACCGGCTGCTGCACCACGACCCCGAGCGCCCGATGCGCGGCGACGACGTCACCAACCTGCAGGAGCGGCTGCTCGAGCTCGGCTACGACGCCGGCCGCGCCGACGGCATCTTCGGCCGCGAGACCGAGACCGGGCTGCGCGCGTTCCAGCGCGACTACGGCCTGACCGCCGACGGCACCTGCGGCCCCGGGACGCTGCGCGCGCTCCGCCAGCTCGGCCGCAAGGTCACCGGCGGCCGTCCCCAGCTGCTGCGGCAGAGCGCGAACTTCGTCGACAGCGGGCCGCACCTCATCGGCCGGCGGATCGTCGTCGACCCGGGGCACGGTGGCGCCGACACCGGCTTCACCGCCGGGGAGACCACCGAGGCGGACCTGGTGCTCGACCTCGCCAGCCGGATCGAGGGGCGCCTGGCCGCCGCCGGCGCGACCGTCTACCTCACCCGCGGCCGCGACCAGAACCCGACGGCGGAGCAGCGGACGGCGTTCGCCAACGACGCCCGCGCCGACCTGTTCATCTCCCTGCACATGGACGCCCACGGCTCCGAGCACGCCCGCGGGGTGGCCAGCTACTACTACGGCACCGGCTCCGGCACGTCGTCGACGGTGGGGGAGCGGTTCGCCGACCTGGCCCGCCGCGAGATGGTCGCCCGCACCGGCATGCTGGACCTCGGCGGGCACCCCAAGACGTGGGACCTGCTGCGCTGGACCCGCATGCCCGCCGTCCGCCTCGACTGCGGCTACCTGTCCCACCCGGTCGACCGGCTGCTGCTGCTCGACGCGCGGCTGCGCGGCACGGTCGCCTCGGCGGTGCTCGCCGCCGTCCAGCGGCTCTTCCTCCCGGCGGAGGCCGACCCGCCCACCGGCACGTTCGTGCTGCCCCAGAAGGTGTGAAGGGTGGGGCGCATGTCGCCCCAGGTGTGAGGGGTCCGTCTCACCCGCCGTGTCGGGGAGGCGGACCGGTGCCCGTCCCTACACTCGGTCCGTGGCCTCCACCCCGCCGTCGCACGGCCAGCCGCACCGCACCCCGCCGCAGCAGCACGGGCACGTCATCCCGCGTCACCCGCGGCTGGACCCCCTCGCCGACCGGTACGCAGCCCGCACCCACGGCATGAAGACCTCGGAGATCCGCGCGCTGTTCTCCGTCGTCAGCCGGCCCGAGGTGGTCTCGCTGGCCGGCGGGATGCCCGCGGTCACCGCACTCCCGCTCGACGCCGTCGGCTCGATGATCGGCGAGCTGGTCAGCGGCATGGGCGCGCAGACGCTGCAGTACGGCTCCGGCCAGGGCGACCCGCGGCTGCGCGAGCGCATCTGCGACGTCATGGCGCTCGAGGGCATCACCGACGCCTCGCCCAGCGAGGTCGTGGTGACCGTCGGCTCGCAGCAGGGCCTCGACCTCGTCACCCGCGTCTTCTGCGACCCGGGCGACGTCATCCTCGCCGAGGGCCCCTCCTACGTCGGCGCGCTCGGCGTCTTCCAGGCCGCCGAGGCCCGCGTGCGGCACGTGCCCATGGACGACGACGGGCTGATCCCGGAGGCGCTGGAGCAGGCGCTCATCGAGTGCCGCGCCAATGGCGACCGGGTCAAGTTCCTCTACACGGTGCCCAACTACCACAACCCCGGCGGCGTCACGCTGTCCGAGCCGCGGCGCCAGGCGATCGTCGACATCGCCGACCGCTACGACCTGCTGGTGATCGAGGACAACCCCTACGGCCTGCTCGGCTTCGACCGCGAGCCGATGCGCGCGCTGCGGGCCCGCGACGCCCAGCGGGTCATCTACCTCGGCTCGTTCTCCAAGACCTTCTCGCCGGGCCTGCGCGTGGGCTGGGTGCTCGCGCCGCTCGCCGTCCGCGAGAAGCTCGTGCTGGCCACCGAGGCGCAGGTGCTCTGCCCGCCGTCGCTGACCCAGTACGCCGTCGCCCGGTACCTCGACACCCAGCCGTGGCGCGAGCAGATCAAGCTGTTCACCGAGCTCTACCGGGAGCGGCGCGACGCCACCCTGGAGTCCCTCGACGCGCTCATGCCGCCCGGCACCACCTGGACCCGCCCCGACGGCGGCTTCTACGTGTGGCTGAAGCTCCCGAACGGCCTGGACAGCAAGCTCATGCAGCCGCGCGCGGTGAACGCCCACGTCGCCTACGTGCCGGGCATCGGCTTCTACGCCGACGGCTCGGGCCGCGAGTACATGCGGTTGTCCTACTGCTACCCCGAGCCCGACCAGATCCGCGAGGGCGTGCGCCGCCTGGCCCGGGTCATCGAGGCCGAGCTGGACCTGCACTCCACCTTCGACGCCGTCGACACCGGCACCTTCCGCGCGGTCGGTCGGCCCACGCACACCGCGGAGACCATCGTCGGACCCGCCACCAGCGACCGGATCGAGGACTGAGCACGTGACCGAGCCCGCCCCGTCCCCCGTGGCCGAGCGCCCGGCCGAGGAGACGCCGCTGCGCGCCGTCGTCCTCGCCGGCGGCCTGACCTTCGAGCGCGAGGTCAGCCTGTCCTCGGGCACCCAGGTGGTCGAGGAGCTCGCGCGCGTCGGCGTCGACGCCGAGCTGCGCGACGCCGACGCCGAGCTGCTTCCCGGCCTCGCCGCGGCACCGGCCGACGCGGTCTTCGTCGCCCTGCACGGCGCCACCGGCGAGGACGGCGCCCTGCGCGCGGTCCTCGACCTGGCCGGCGTCCCCTACGTCGGCTCCCCGGCCGCGGCCTGCCGCCTGGCCTGGGACAAGCCCGCCGCCAAGTCGGTGGTCCGCACCGCCGGCGTGACGACGCCGGACTGGGTGGCCCTGCCGCACTCGACGTTCCGCGAGCTCGGCGCCGGCGCCGTCCTCGACCTGATCGTCGCCCGCCTCGGGCTGCCGCTGATGGTCAAGCCCGCCTCCGGCGGCTCCGCGCTCGGCGCCCAGAAGGTCTCGCGGGTGGAGGACCTGCCCGCGGCCATGGTCAGCTGCTTCGCCTACGGCGACACGGTGCTCGTCGAGCGGTTCGTCGACGGCGTCGAGGTGGCGCTGTCGGTCGTCGACCTGGGGGAGGGGCCCGAGGCGCTGCCGGCGGTGGAGATCGCCCCGGAGTCCGGCGTCTTCGACTACACCGCGCGGTACACGCCCGGCCTCACGGAGTACCACGCGCCCGCCCGGCTCGCGGACGACGTCGCGGCCCGCGCGGCGCAGCTCGCCGTCCGGGTGCACGAGGCGCTGGGCCTGGCCGACCTGTCCCGCACCGACGCGATCGTCTCGCCCGACGGCGAGGTCCACTTCCTCGAGGTGAACGTCTCCCCGGGCCTGACCGAGACGTCGATGTTCCCGATGGCCGTCGAGGCCGCCGGGCACGACCTCGGCGAGGTCCTGGCCCGGCTGCTCACCCGCCGGGCCCGCGCCCAGCGCCCCTGAGACCGGGAACGACAGCGCCCGGGTTCCGTCCGTGACGGAACCCGGGCGCTGTCGTCTCAGGCGTCCTCGTCGTCCTCGCGGCGGCCGGTGATGTCCGGCGCCATCTGGCCGATGATGCGCTGCAGGTCGTCGACCGAGCCGAACTCGACGACGATGCGCCCCTTCGCCCGGCCGATCTGGATCTTGACCTTGGTCTCGAAGACGTCGGACAGCCGGCCTGCGAGGTCCTCGACGCCGGGCGCGCTGATCCGGCGGGCGCGCCGGCGCGAGGTCGGCTGCTCGGCGGCGGCGAGGGCGACCGCCTCCTCCGTCGCCCGCACCGACAGCCCCTCGGCGACGATCCGGCCGGCGAGCGCCTCCTGCGCCTCGGCGTCGCCCAGCCCGAGCAGCGCCCGCGCGTGGCCGGCCGAGATGACGCCGGCGGCCACCCGGGTCTGCACCTTCACCGGCAGCTTGAGCAGCCGGATGGTGTTCGTGACCTGCGAGCGGCTGCGGCCGATGCGCTGGGCCAGCTCCTCGTGGGTGGCGCCGAACTCCTCCAGCAGCTGCTGGTAGGCCGCGGCCTCCTCGAGCGGGTTGAGCTGGACCCGGTGGATGTTCTCCAGCAGGGCGTCGCGCAGCAGCGCGTCGTCCTCGGTGTCACGGACGATCGCCGGCACCGTCTCGAGCTCCGCGGCGCGGGCGGCCCGCAGCCGCCGCTCGCCCATGATGAGCTCGTAGCCGCCGCCGGAGTCGCTGCCGCGCTCGCGGACGACGATCGGCTGCAGCAGGCCGAACTCGCGCACCGAGTAGGTGAGCTCCTCCAGCGCCTCGTCGTCGAAGACCTGGCGGGGCTGGCGGGGGTTGGGGACGACGTCGGTGACGGCCACCTCGCGCAGTTGCGCGCCGGGCACCCCGACGGCCGCCTCGGCCTGGGCGGCGACGGTCGCCGCGGCCTGCGCGGCGGGGGGCAGGAGGGTGACCGGGGAGCCCGCCGTCGTCCCACCCGTCTCCGGGGCCCCACCCGCCTCGGGGGCGGGCGCGGTCTCGGTCTGGGGCAGCGTCGGCTGCTCGACCGGGGGAGCGGTGGGGATGAGCGCCGCCAGGCCCCGGCCCAGGCCGCCACGCTTGCTCATCGGGTCTCCTCGGAGGTGGGGACGGGCAGGACGCCGGCGTCGGACTCGGGGAAGGCGCGCGTGAGCGCGCCCGACGGCGGGCCCGAGGACGGCCGGATGGCCGGCATCGGCGCGGTGGCCGGGGCCGGCGGGGGAGGCGGCGGGCCCATCGGCCGGGGGTCGCGCTCCGGCTGCAGGTGCACGCCGCGCTCGGCGAGCTCGCGGGCGGCCTCGACGTAGCTGGTCGACCCGCGCGAGCCCGGGTCGTAGGTGAGCACCGACTGCCCGTAGCCCGGCGCCTCGGACACCCGGACGTTGCGCGGGATGACCGTCGTCAGCACCAGGTCGCCGAAGTGGCTGCGGACCTCCTCCGCGACCTGGTCGGCGAGCTTGGTCCGGGCGTCGTACATCGTCAGCAGGATGGTGCGGACGGCGATCCCCGGGTTGAGGTGCGCCCGCACCAGCTCGATGTTGTTGAGCAGCTGGCCGAGGCCCTCCAGCGCGTAGTACTCGCACTGGATGGGGATGAGCACCTCGTCGCCGGCCACGAGCGCGTTCAGCGTCAGCAGGCCGAGCGACGGCGGGCAGTCGATGAGGACGTAGTGCGGCCGCTGGTCCTCCGGCAGGCCCTGGATGTAGCCCTCGATGGCCCGGCGCAGGCGGTACTCGCGGGCGACGACGGACACGAGCTCGATCTCCGCGCCCGCCAGGTCGATCGTCGCGGGGACGCAGCGCAGCAGCGGGCTCGCCGTCGTGGGGTGCACGACGTCGGCCAGCGAGCTGTCGCCGACGAGCGCGTCGTAGATCGACGGCGTCCCGACGGTGTGCTCGACGCCGAGCGCCGTGCTGGTGTTGCCCTGCGGGTCGAGGTCGATGACCAGCGCCCGCAGGCCGAACAGCGCCAGCGCGACGCCGAGGTTGACCGTCGAGGTGGTCTTGCCGACGCCACCCTTCTGGTTGGCGACCGTGATGACCCGGATGCGGCCCGGCGGCGGGAACGGCTCCTGGTCGGCGGCGTGCAGCACGCGGGTGGCCCGCATCGCCTCCATCGCGATGGGGCTGTCGAACTCCGCGCCGCCGGAACTGGCCGACGAGTCGGCCGCGAGGCTGCTCCGCAGCCGCTGGCCCGGGTCGGTCATCGGGGGTCCTCCCTGCCGTCCCGTTTCACGTGGAACGGGTACGGGTTGCTCTGTGCGTTCCACGTGGAACGCGGCGTAGCCGAGCGGTCACCGCATGCCGCGCGTCATGACCACCACGGTAGTGGCAGCGTCCCCGAGCCCGGCACCGACAGCCCGCGCGTGGATGTCGCGCATCCCGGCGGCGGTCAGCTGCGGGAGCATCGCCGGCAGCTCCTCGACCGCGCGGGCGCCGACCAGGGCCACCAGCCGGGCGCCGGGGCGCAGCAGGCCCCGGCACCAGCCGACCAGCCGGGGGAGCGCCGCGACCGCGCGGGCGGTGACGACGTCGACCGGCCCCACCGCGGTGACCACCGAGCGCTCCTCGGCGCGGCCGCGGACCACCCGCCAGCCGGTGCCGAGCTCGGCGACGACCTCCTCGAGGAACTCCACCCGCCGCGCCATCGGCTCGACGAGGGCGAGCGAGAGGTCGGGCCGGGCCAGCGCCAGCGGGATGCCGGGCAGGCCTGCCCCGCTGCCGACGTCGACCACCCGGGCGCCGTCGGGGACGGCCTCGGCCACCGCGGCGCTGTTGAGGACGTGCCGCTCCCACAGCCGCGGCACCTCCCGCGGCCCGATCAGGCCGCGGGTGACGCCGTCGGAGGCCAGCCGGGCGACGTAGCGCTCGGCGTCGGGCAGCGCCGCCCCGAAGACGTCGCGCGCGACGGGCGGGGCCGGTGGGGCGGACGGGGCGCCGGCCGCCTGCTCGGAGGGGCCGCTCACCGCTCCGGCAGGACCACGACGCGGCGGGCGGGCTCCTCGCCCTCGGACTCGCTGCGGACGCCGGCCACGCCGGCGATGACGTCGTGGACGACCTTGCGCTCGAAGGGGTTCATCGGCGACAGCCGCTCGGGCTGCCCGCTGCCGGCCACCCGCGCGGCCGTGTCGGCGGCCATGGAGGTGAGGTCGGCGCGCCGCTTCGCGCGGTAGCCGCCGACGTCGAGCATGAGCCGGCTGCGGACGCCGGTGGCCTGGGCGACGGCGAGGCGGGTGAGCTCCTGCAGCGCCTCGAGCACCGCGCCGTCGGAGCCGACGAGGTCGTCGAGCTCGCCGCCGACGATGGCCACCGAGGCGCGGTCGCCCTCCACGTCGAGGTCGATGTCGCCGTCGACGTCGAGGATGTCGAGCAGCCGCTCGAGGTAGTCGCCGGCCACGTCGCCCTCGCGGACGAGCAGGTCGGTGCCGCGGGGGGCCACGCCCTCGACGGCCGGCTCGAGCGCGGCGTCGGCGCCGGTCTCGTCGGTGTCGGGGAGCTCGACGTCGGTGACCGGGCCGGTGGCCGGGCTCAGGACGGCGCCGGCGGTGACCTCGGCGGTCGTGGCGGTGTCGCCGGCGGGCTGGTGCGGAACGCTCACGGAGGGACCTCCAGTCGGTGCGGGCAGCCGGGCGTACCCGGGGGTCAGGAGCCGGCCGGCGCCGTCGCGGGGACGGCGGCTCGGGGCCGGCGGGTGCGTCCGCGGGACGCAGGGGTCAGCGGCGCTTCTTCTTCCCGCCGGTGCCGGCCGCGCGGCCGTGCGGCGGGCGGCCGGGGCGGTTGCCCCTGCCGACGCCGTTGGCCGACGCGCCGCCGGAGCCGCCGGAGCCGTTGCCCGACCTGCCCGACGCGGTCGCGCCCCCGGCGCCGGTGCCGTTCGCGGGCGTGCCGTTCGCGGTCGTGCCGTCCGCCGGGCTCACGGCGGGCGTGCCACCGGCCGTCGCGCCGCCGGTGGCCGCGCCCGTGGCGCCGTCGGTGCCGTCGCCGTCCTTGGTCAGGGCGACGCCGGGGGTGGCGGGGCGGCCGCTCCTGCCGGGACGGACCGGCTTGGCGCCGGGCTTGGGGGCGAGCGTCTTCGGGTCGATCGCCGGCTTGTCGGCGGCGGCCTTGGCGAGCGCGGCGGGGGAACCGGGCGGGGGCAGCTTGCGCAGGATGAAGAACTGCTGGCCCAGCGTCCACAGGTTGTTGGTCATCCAGTAGAGCAGGACGCCGATCGGGAAGAAGAAGCCCGTGACGAAGAGGCTGATCGGCATGCCGTAGAGCAGCAGCTTCTGCACCATCGCGGCCTGGCCCTCGACCGGGCCGGAGCGCGCCATGATCTGCTTCTGCGTGATGTACGTGGTGACGCACATGATCACCATGAGGATCAGTGCGACGGTGCGGATGCCGCCCTGGGAGACACCGGGCAGGGCGAGGATGTCGGTGGCCTTCTGCCCCGTCATGTTGAACGACGAGGAGATCGGCGCGCCGAACAGCTCGGCCCGCGCCGCCTGGTCGGTGAGTTCGTCGGACCAGCTGTAGAGGCCGTCGGCGCCCGGACGCAGCCGGCGCAGGACGTGGAACAGCGACAGGAAGACCGGGATCTGCGGCAGGATCGGCAGGCAGCCGGCCAGCGGGTTGACCCCGCGCTCCTTCTGCAGCGCCATCATCGCCTGGCTGAAGCCCTGGCGGTCGGCGCCGTACTGCTTGCGCAGCTTCTGGATCTCCGGCTGGATCTCCTGCATCGCCCGCTGGCTCTTGACCTGCTTGACGAACAGCGGGAACAGGATCAGGCGCACGGTGACGACGAGGAACACGATCGACAGCGCCCAGGTGATGCCGGCGGCCGGGTCGAGGAACGTCGAGAACACCGAGTGCCACGTCTTCATGACGAAGGCGATCGCGGTGTACAGCCAGTCAAGCAACGCCAGCCTCCTGCTGCGGGGTCCGGCGGTCAGCCGGCGGGGTCTCGGGGGCGGGGCGACGGGCGCCGTCGGCGGCGGGCGCGGCGGGAACCGGTCCCGCGGGCGTCGCTGTCATCGACGTGCGGCCGTCGCCGCCGGTTCCGGCGGTCGCCCGCCCGGCGCGGGGCGCCGGGACCGGGTCGAAGCCACCGGGGTGCCAGGGTGCGCACTTCAGCAGCCGCCGCAGCGCCAGCCACGACCCGCGGGCGGCGCCGTGGACGGCGACCGCCTCGGCGGCGTAGGCGCTGCAGGTGGGTGCGAAGCGGCAGCGGGGCGGCAGGGCCGGGCTGATCGCCCGGGAGTAGAAGCCGATCGCCGCGAGCAGTGCGCGGGCGACCGGGCCGCGACCACGGGGTCCGGGCCCCGCTCCGCCGATCACGACCGCGTCCGCTCGCGCAGCAGCCGGTCGAGGCCCGCGGCGAGGTCGCGGCGCAGCGCCGCCGAGTCGGCGGTGCCGGCCTCGGGCCGCGCGCGGACGACGAGGTCGGCGGTGTCGGGCAGGCGGGACAGCTCCTCGCGGACCGCCGCGCGCAGGCGCCGGGTCACGCGGTGACGGACCACGGAGTTGCCCACCGCCCTGCCCACGACGAAGCCGGCCCGGGGGCCGGCCGGTGCGGCCGGACCGTCCCCGGACACGTCAGGACCCCCGGCCGCACTGGCCGGGGGTCGGACGGGGAGGTAGTGGAGCACCATGGTCGGCCGACCGGCCCGCCGGCCGGACCGGACGACCGCGGTGAACTCCGGACGCCGGCGCAGGCGGGCCTGCGCGGGCAGCACCTCAGGCGGAGAGCTTCTCGCGACCCTTGCGGCGGCGGCCGGCGAGGATCGCGCGGCCCGCGCGGGTGCGCATCCGCAGCCGGAAGCCGTGGGTCTTGGACCGCCGGCGGTTGTTCGGCTGGAAGGTGCGCTTGCTCACGGGGAACTCCTACGGCAGGACGTCGGTGGTGCGGACCCGCCGGTGGGCAGGCACGCTGCGGGGTACGGGGCGGGACGGCACTGGCCGCTCCGCGCGACCCCGGAGGCTGGTCTCCGGGCACCCCGACGGGTACACGGACTCCGCCCATCATAACCAGGGCGGCGGGGAGGACGGCCAGGACCGGTGACGGCCCCTCCGGCCGGGCGCCCGGCACGGGACCCGGCCGGGGACCGGGCCCGGTGTGACCGCTCAGGCTGCACCCCCGGGGCGGACGGTTGGTGGCGACGCGCCGACCGGGAGGGGACGACACGCCGAACGACACGCACGTCGGCGGCCACCGGGGCACCCGGACGTCGTTGCCCGGCTGTGGACGGGGCTGTTAGCGTCGCCGTCGCTCCGGTCCGGGTGACCTGCCCGGCACGGGGGCCGACCACCCGGTCGCCCTGACCGCCGTCCGCCTCGAGCCGTATCACGACCTCCCTCCCGATCAGCGACGACGCCGGGACCGACCCGCCAGCGGCGAGTCGACAAGGCGCCGTGTCGCCGGTCGTGCACAGCCTGTGGACACTCGTGTGGATCCCGTGTGTCCGGACGTCCACACCCGGGCGCCGCGGCACCGGGGACCCGGGACGCGCGGGACGGTCGGACCACGGGGACAGCACCAGCTTGGGGAGGACACGGTCATGGCCGATGCCACGGAGGACCTGGCGGAGGTCTGGGACTCGGTCCGCGAGCGGCTGGCCACGAGCCTGACCCGTCAGCAGAACGCGATGCTCAACCTGACCCGGCCGGTGGGCCTCGTCGGGGGCACCGCCGTGCTGGCCGCCCCCAACGAGTTCACCCAGACCGTCCTCGAGTCCCGCATGCGCCGCGTGCTGGCCGAGGCGCTGTCCGAGCAGCTCGGCCGCGACATCGGCGTCGCCATCCAGCTGGAGGACGCCCCCGCCGGCGCTGCCGAGCCCGAGGCCCCGACCCGCCGGCCGTGGACGCCGCCGGTCCCCGAGCCGACCGACGAGGACCGGGAGCGGGCCGACGACGGCCGCAGCGCCTTCGGTGTCCGCAGCGACGCCCGCCCGCTGGAGCGCGCGCCCCTCGACGGCGCCCCCGGCTACGACGACCGTCCCGGCTACGACGACCGCCCCGCCTTCGACGACCGCCCCTTCGACGACCGCCCCTTCGACGGCGCCCGGGCCGAGCTGCCGCGCGGGCGGGAGGACGTCCGGTACCCCGACGAGCGCTTCGGCGACGGCCGGTACCCCGACGACCGCCGCGCCGAGGATCGTCGCGCCGACGAGCGCCGTGCGGACGACCGCCGTGGCGACGACCGCTACGCCGACGCCGCCCGCTACGAGACGGCACGGCCGGCCGACCCCCGTGCGGCCGAGCCGTCCGCCGACGGCGCGGGGGAGTGGGGCGGCACCGACTGGAGCCCCGCGGTGCGCGGCCGCGGTCGCCGGCGCGGCGTCCGGCCGGGGGAGGGCGCCGAGGTGCTGCCCTTCGACCTCGGCGACGACGCCCCGCCCGCCGACGAGCCCGAGGGCCGGCGCGACCGGGGCCCGGCGCGGTCCGGGGGCGGCGCGGTGCCGCTGTTCGGCGACCGCCGTCCCCCGGCGGGCCTGGACCCGGGCCTGAACCCCAAGTACGTCTTCGACAGTTTCGTCATCGGCAACAGCAACCGGTTCGCGCACGCCGCGGCGGTCGCCGTCGCCGAGGCCCCGGCGCGGGCCTACAACCCGCTGTTCGTCTACGGCGACTCCGGGCTGGGGAAGACGCACCTGCTGCACGCGATCGGCCACTACGCGGCGCGGATGTTCCCCAACGTGCGGGTGCGCTACGTCAGCACCGAGGAGTTCACGAACGAGTTCATCAACCTGGTGCACTCCGGCCGGGCCGAGGACTTCCGCCGTCGCTACCGCGACATCGACTTCCTGCTCATCGACGACATCCAGTTCCTGGAGCGCGCCGAGCGGACGCAGGAGGAGTTCTTCCACACCTTCAACACGCTCCACAACGCGAGCAAGCAGATCGTCATCACCTCCGACCGGGCGCCGAAGAAGCTGACGACGCTGGAGGACCGGCTGCGGACCCGCTTCGAGTGGGGCCTGATCACCGACGTCCAGGCGCCCGACCTCGAGACCCGCATCGCGATCCTGCGCAAGAAGGCCTACGGCGAGCGCCTGCAGGTGCCCGATCCGGTGCTGGAGTTCATCGCCAGCAAGGTGCAGACCAACATCCGCGAGCTCGAGGGCGCGCTGATCCGGGTCACCGCCTTCGCCAGCCTCAACAAGCAGCAGGTCGACCTGCCGCTGGCCGAGCTGGTGCTCAAGGACCTGATCAGCGACGAGCAGGGCCCGCAGATCACCGCGGCGATCATCATGGCGGCGACCGCGGAGTACTTCTCCGTGACGATGGAGGAGCTGCAGGGCGCCAACCGCAGCCGCACGCTGGTCAACGCCCGCCAGATCGCCATGTACCTGTGCCGGGAGCTCACCGAGCTGTCCCTGCCGCGGATCGGCGCGTCCTTCGGCGGCAAGGACCACACCACGGTCATGCACGCGGTCAAGAAGATCACCAACCTGATGAGCGAGCGCCGGGCCACCTACACCCAGGTGACCGAGCTGACCGCCCGCATCAAGAGCCGCGCCCGCCAGTAGCCGGCGCCCGGCCCGCGCCGTCCCGCCGGCACGGAGGGATCCCGCGCCGGGATGTCCACAGCCGGAGGACGGGGACCGGGGGTCCGGGCGGCCCCCTCCGGCTCCCGTCGTCCCGCGGCTGACGGGCGGTGACCGGCCTCCCGGCTGTCGACATCGCGCCGAGTTGTCCCCAGGGATGTGCACACCCTGGGGAGATCGTGATCGGCGTGTGACCCCGCCGTCGCGAGCGGCCCGGCACGGGGTGCCGTCCCCAGGGAACTCCCCAGTGTGTGTACGGAGCCCCTCGCTCCCGTCTTGACCTGCGCCTTCGTCCCGTCCGGGGGCCTCCGTCCCCACCCCGCGGCGGTCGCGGCGCGGCCGCCGCCGGCGGGCCGGGACACGGCCTGGGCACGGACTGGGGACGGGCAGGGGGTGGACCGGGGACAGATCGTGGATCCGCGGGGGTCGTTGTGCACGGCCGTCGAGATGTCCACGTGTCGACAACAGGAGCACGCCGGTTCCCCACAGCGGGCCAACATGTCGACTCGGGCGCTGACCTGCGCGAAGGGCCTCGATCCCCAGCTTCCACACCGGTGATGACGGAGATGAGGGATAGAGATCGAGATTTCCTTGAACCCCAGTAGGGGTGGGGAAGCCCCGGCCCGGGGGCCTCCAGGAGCAATGACGAGCAGCGACGAGGAGCAGGGAGGAGCGACGACGGGACGAGGACGAGGGCGACGACAGGAGCAGGAACAGGACAGCGACCCGGGCGGCATCACGGCGGCGACGGCACACCTGATCGGGTCCCGGGTTCCCCCGGCCGTGCACCGACGGGCACGATGAACCGCGCAGGACGGACAGCACCACCCCGGTGAGCACGGACGCCGGGGAGCAGTGCGCAGAGACAGCAGTGGACCGTGCAGAGCTGGGGTGGGTCGGTCATGGAGTTCCGGGTGACACGCGAGGTGCTCGCCGATGCCGTCGCGTGGACGGCGCGCAGCCTCCCGCCGCGGCCCTCGGTGCCGGTGCTCGCCGGCATCCTGCTCGAGGTCGACGGCAGCCAGCTGTCGGTGTCCGGCTTCGACTACGAGGTCTCCGCCCGCGCGGAGGTCGACGTGCAGGCCGCCGAGGCCGGCCGCGTGCTGGTGCCGGGCCGACTGCTCGCCGAGATCACCCGCGCGCTGCCCCCGCAGCCGGTCGACATCCGCGCCGAGGGCCCGCGGCTGGCCATCACCTGCGGCAACGCGCGGTTCAGCCTGCCGACGCTGCCGGTCGAGGACTACCCGTCCCTGCCGTCGATGCCCTCGTCGGCCGGCGTGGTCGACAGCGACGTCTTCGCCGAGGCGGTCGGCCAGGTCGCCGTCGCCGCCGGCCGTGACGACACCCTCCCCATGCTCACCGGCGTCCGCCTGGAGATCGACGACGACCGGGTGACCCTGGCGGCCACCGACCGCTACCGGCTCGCGGTGCGCGAGTTCGCCTGGCGGCCGGACACCCCGGGCACCTCGGCCGCGGTGCTGGTCCCGGCGCGCACGCTCGCCGACGCCGCCCGCACGCTCACCAGCGGCCCGGAGATCACCGTCTCGCTGTCCTCCGGCGGCTCGGGCGAGGGCATCCTGGGCCTGTCGGGCAAGGACCGGCAGACCACCACCCGGCTGCTCGACGCCGAGTTCGTCAAGTACCGCGCGATCATGCCGAGCGAGTCCGCGGCCAACGCCACGCTCCCGGTCGCGCAGTTCACCGACGCCGCCAAGCGCGTGGCCCTGGTGGCCGAGCGGGGCACGCCCCTGCGCTGCGAGTTCACCCCCGGCCAGGTCACCCTGCGCGCCGGCGGCAGCGACGACGAGGGGCAGGCCGAGGAGCGCTGCGACGTCGACTTCGACGGCGACCCGCTGACGATCGGCTTCAACCCGACGTTCCTGCTCGACGGGCTCGCCGCGGTGCACACGGGCCGCGCGCGGATGGACTTCACCAGCCCGCTCAAGCCCGCGGTGCTCTCCGGCGTCGAGGACCCGGCCACCGACGACGACGGCGCCTCGCGCCCGGCCGAGCGGCCCGGCAGCTACCGGTACCTGATCATGCCGGTGCGTCTCCCCGGCTGATCCCAGACCGCAGGACGGGGCCCGATCGGGCCCTCCACGGAGGTGTCCCGGGCCGTGCGCCCGGGCACCGCACCCCGCGGGCACCCGCACCGGCGCGTGCGCCCGCATGACGACGACGGTGTGCGACGAGAGGAAGAACCGTGCAGCTGGGGCTGATCGGGCTGGGCAAGATGGGCGGCAACATGGCCGAGCGGGTGCGCCGCGCCGGCCACGAGGTCGTGGGGTACGACCGGGCGCCCGGCAAGCGGGACGTCGACAGCCTCGAGGGGCTCGTCGGCGCGCTCTCGGCACCGCGCGTGGTGTGGGTGATGGTCCCCGCCGGGGAGCCGACCCGGCAGACGGTGCGCGAGCTCGGTGAGCTGCTCGAGCCCGGCGACGTCGTCGTCGACGGCGGCAACTCCAAGTTCACCGACGACAAGGTGCACGCCGAGATGCTCGGCGAGAAGGGCATCGGCTACGTCGACGCCGGCGTCTCCGGCGGCGTGTGGGGCCTGGAGAACGGCTACGCGCTCATGGTCGGCGGCTCGGCCGACGACGTCGCGAAGGTGCAGCCGGTCTTCGACGCGCTCAAGCCGCCCGCGCCCACCGACGAGTCGGGCGAGGCCATCCCGGGCGCCGGCTTCGTGCACGCCGGCCCGGTCGGGGCCGGCCACTACGCGAAGATGGTCCACAACGGCATCGAGTACGCGCTGATGCAGGCCTACGGCGAGGGCTACGAGCTGCTGGCCGCCGTCGACCTGATCGAGGACGTCCCGGGCGTCGTCGCCTCCTGGACCCAGGGCACCGTCATCCGCTCGTGGCTGCTGGACCTGCTGGTCCGCGCGCTGCAGGAGGACCCGGGCCTCGACCGCATCCGGGGCTACGCCGAGGACTCCGGCGAGGGCCGCTGGACGGTCATGGAGGCGATCGACAACGCCGTCCCCATGCCGACCATCGCGGCGTCGCTGTTCGCCCGCTTCTCCTCGCGCCAGGAGGACTCGCCGACCATGAAGGCGGTCGCCGCGCTGCGCAACCAGTTCGGCGGGCACGCCGTCCAGGCGATCCAGGCGCAGGAGGTCGAGCGCCCCGCGTGATGGAGGACCCCCCTGCCCCCCACCCCTCGCAGGCTCGCGGCGGGGCCCTGCAGGGGGGCCGTTCCAGCACCTCACCACCGGCCGGGTGCTGACGTGTACGTCCGGCACCTCCAGCTCGTCGGGTTCCGCAGCTGGGACAGGGTCGACCTGGCGCTGCGGCCGGGGCCGACGGTGTTCGTCGGCCGCAACGGCGAGGGCAAGACCAACCTCGTCGAGGCGGTCGGCTACCTCGCGACCATGGGCAGCCACCGGGTCTCCGGTGACGCGCCCCTGGTGCGGCACGGCGCCCCGCAGGCGGTGGTCCGGGCGGCGCTGCGCCGGGAGGACCGCGAGCTTCTCGTCGAGGTGGAGATCAACCCCGGCCGGGCCAACCGGGTGCGGGTCAACCGCTCCCCGCTGGCCCGGCCGCGGGAGCTGCTCGGCCTGGTGAAGAGCGTGCTGTTCGCCCCGGAGGACCTCGCGCTGGTCCGCGGCGACCCGGCCGAGCGGCGCCGGTTCCTCGACGACCTGCTGGTCAGCCGCACCCCGCGGCTGGCCGGCGTGCGCAGCGACTACGAGCGGGTGCTCAAGCAGCGCAACGCCCTGCTCAAGACCGCGAGGATGGCCCGCGGGGACGCGCTGGCCACCCTCGACGTCTGGGACGCCCACCTCGTCGACCTCGGCGGGCAGCTGCTGGCCGCCCGGCTGGCGCTGGTGGCCGACCTCGCGCCGCACGTGGCGCGGGCCTACGCGACGGTCGCCGGCGCGGGCGCCGCCGTCGCCGGGCTGGGCTACGCGAGCACCGTGCCGCTCGCCGGCGAGGGCGCGCCGCTGGCCGAGGGCGCTGCGACGCCGACGGCGGGCGAGCTGTCGGCGGCGCTGCGCGAGCGGATCGCCGAGCGGCGGCGCGACGAGGTCGACCGCGGGATGACGCTGGTCGGCCCGCACCGCGACGACCTGGTGCTGCACCTGGGCCCCGCGCCGGCCAAGGGCTTCGCCAGCCACGGGGAGTCCTGGTCGCTGGCCCTGGCGCTCAAGCTCGGCTGCTTCGCGCTGCTGCGGGCCGACGGCGAGGAGCCCGTGCTCGTCCTCGACGACGTCTTCGCCACCCTCGACGCCGGGCGGCGGGCCGCGCTGGCCGACGTCGCCCGCTCGGCCGAGCAGACGCTGATCACCGCCGCCGTCCTCGACGACGTCCCGCCCGAGCTCCGGGGCGCCCGCGTGGAGGTCGGCGGCGGACACGCGATCCTGACGGTCGAGAACACGGCCGACGACGAGGGAGGGCCCCCGTGAGCGAGGACCGGCCGGCCCGGCCCAGCGACATCGCCCGCGCCGCGCTGGAGGCGGCCCGCGCGGCCTCCGCCGCCCGGCCCGCGCCCACCCGCCGCCGGGTGGCCGGCCCGCGCCGTCGCTGGACCGGCCCCCGCCCCGGCGACGACGACCCGCAGCCTCTGGGCCGGCTGGTCGACTCCCTGGTGAGCACCCAGGACTGGTCGGAGCAGACCCGCGTCGGGGCCGTGTTCGGCCGCTGGTCGGCGATCGTCGGCGCCGACATCGCCTCGCACTGCCGGCCGGAGACGCTCACCGAGGGCGAGCTCCTCGTCGTCGCGGAGTCCACCGCCTGGGCCACCCAGCTGCGCCTGCTGGCGCCGACGATCCTCGCCAAGCTGCGCGCGTCGGTGGGCGGGGACGTCGTGACGCGGCTGCGCGTTGTCGGACCGACGGCCCCCAGCTGGAAGAAGGGCCCGCGGTCGGTCCGCGGGCGGGGGCCCCGCGACACGTACGGATGAGGACGGAACAGCGATGAGCAGCCCCCGGGACGACGACCCCCGCGACGACCCCCGCGACGACCCCCGCCGGCAGGAGCCGGGTCCCCTCGGCGACGACGGCCCCGGCGGCCCCGGCGGCCCCGACGCCCCCGGCGGTGTCCGGCGGGACCCGTCCGCCGGCGGACCGGTGGTGTCCTGGTCCCCGACGGCCCCGGGCGGCTCGCGGCCGCGCACACCCGGCGTCGTCGAGCAGGTCTTCGCCTACCGCGGCGACACCGTCGGGGCGCAGGGCTGGGCGCTGCAGCACGGCTGGACGATCACCGACGGCACCGCACCCGAGGACGCCGTGCTCGCCGAGCTGGTCGCCTCCGCGCCGGTGCGCGCCAGCCGCGACCACCGCGCGGCCGGCGTGATGCGCGGTCGCGCCGGCAACCTCGAGCTCGTCGCCTTCGACGTCGTCTACACCGACAAGCGCTACACCGTGCCGGAGTGGGCGGTCACCGCCGCGCCCGTGCTCGTGCCGCTGGCGCCCGGGCTGCGGCTGTCCCCGGCGCGGTTCTGGCGGCACCGCACCGGCGGGCTGCTGCACGTCCCCAGCGGCGACCAGGCGTTCGACGACCGGTGGGTGCTGCTCACCGCCGAGGACGGCCCGGCGGTGCGCCGGCTGGTCGCCGACCCGGCCGTGCGCGACCTGCTCCTCCGCAGCGACGACGGCGACGAGTTCTGGGCGGCCGCGGGCCACCTGGCCGCCGTCCGGCCCGACGGGCACCGGCCCGCCCTCATCGAGCACCACGCCCGGCTGCTGACGGCGATGGTCGCCGCCCTGGCCGGCGCCGCCTGAGCCGCGGCCGGCCGGCGACCCCACCGTGACCGCCCCCGCCGAGCCCGCCGAGCCCGCGGCGTCCGCGGGCCTCCGCGAGCTGCTGCCGCTCGTCCGTCCGCACCGGCGGGCGCTGGTGGCCGCCGCCGGCCTGTCGCTGGTCGGCGCGGCCGCGGCCCTGGCGCAGCCCGCGCTCACCGGCCGGGTCATCTCCGCCGTCGGCGCGGGCCGGCCGCTGCTGCCTGCCGTGGCGGCGCTGCTGCTGGTCCTGGTCGCCGGCGCCGTTCTCAACGCGTTCCAGTCCTACCTGCTGCAGCGCACGGGGGAGGGCGTCGTCCTCACCACCCGCCGGACCGTCGCCGACCGGCTGCTGCGGCTGCCCGTCGCCGAGTACGACCGGCGGCGCACCGGCGACCTCATGTCCCGCGTCGGCGCCGACACCACCCTGCTGCGCGCGACGGTCACCTCCGGCCTGGTCGAGGTGGTCGGGTCGGCGGTCGTCGCGGTCGGCGCGCTGGTGGCCATGGCGCTGGTCGACGTCTGGCTGCTCCTGGTCACGGTCACCGCCGTCGCGGTCGGCCTGACCGTGGTGGTGGCGAGCAGCCGGCGGATCCGGAAGCTGTCGCGCCGGGCGCAGGAGGAGGTCGGCGCGATGACGGCGGCCGTCGAGCGCGCGCTGTCGGCGGTGCGCACCATCCGGGCCAGCGGCGCCACCGCGCGGGAGGTCGGCACCGTCGGCGCCAGCGCCGAGCGCGCCTACCGCGCCGGCGTCTCGGTGGCCCGGGTGGAGGCGTTGGTGGCGCCGGCCGGCGCGATCGCCGTCCAGGGCGCGTTCCTCGCCGTCCTCGGCCTGGGCGGCTACCGGGTGGCCACCGGCTCGATCGCCGTCGCCGACCTCGTCGCGTTCATCCTCTACCTGTTCCTGCTGGTCATGCCGCTGGGCCAGGCCGTCGGCGCCTGGACGCAGCTGCAGACCGGCCTCGGCGCGCTGGCCCGCATCCAGGAGGTGCTGGTCCTCCAGCCCGAGCGCGACGACGTCGCCGAGGTGGGCGGCGCGACCGCCGCCCCGCGCACCCCGGCCGCCGGGGTCCCGCTGCTCGAGCTCGACGACGTCTCGTTCGCCTACCCCGACGGCACCCGTGTCCTCGACGGGGTGTCGCTGTCGGTGCCGGCCGGCAGCCGCGTGGCGCTGGTCGGCCCGTCCGGTGCCGGCAAGTCGACGGTGCTGGCGCTGGTCGAGGGCTTCTACCCGCTGTCGGGCGGCACGATCCGGTGGGCGGGCACCGACGTCCGGGAGCTGCCGCGGGCGGCGCTGCGCGCGCGGCTCGGCTACGTCGAGCAGGAGGCGCCGGTGCTGGCCGGCACCGTACGGGAGAACCTGCTGCTGGCCGCGCCGGACGCCGCCGACGACGAGCTGTGGGCGGTGCTGGCCGACGTCGGCCTCACCGGCGTGGTGCAGCGCTCGCCGCGCGGGCTCGACGTGCCGGTCGGCGACGAGGGCGTGCTGCTGTCCGGCGGCGAGCGGCAGCGGCTGGCGATCGCGCGCTCCCTGCTGGCCCGCCCGGCGCTGCTGCTGCTCGACGAGCCGACCGCGAGCCTCGACGCCCGCAACGAGAACCTGCTCCGGGAGACGCTGGCCGCCGCGGCCGCCGACCGGGCGCTGCTCGTCGTCGCCCACCGGCTGTCCACCGTGCTCGACAGCGACCAGATCGTCGTCCTCGACGCCGGCCGCGTCGTCGCGCGCGGGACGCACGCCGAGCTGGTCGACACCAGCCCGCTGTACCGAGAACTCGCCGCCGCGCAGCTGCTGGTCTGACCCCCGCCGGTCCGGCGCCGCGTTCCACGTGGAACCGCGCGACCGGCCCAGCGCCCCTGGGCGGGCGTGTCGGGCCCGGGGGCAACACCGGTGGTGCAGCCGGTGCCGCGAGTGGCGCAGAACGGACGTCAGGGGCTGCGTGACGCCGTTCCTGTCGGTGGACCCGGTAACATGGAGGCCAGGAATCCCCAGCATCCGGCTGAGCGGCGCTGTGCGCCCTCGGAGCCCCTCCCCAGGTGGGAGGGCCGGCGCGCCGGCTGCTCGACAGAAGGGCCCCACGTGGTCGCTCGGACCCAGACCGACACCAGCTACTCCGGCAGCTCCATCACCGTCCTCGAGGGGCTCGAGGCGGTCCGCAAGCGGCCCGGCATGTACATCGGCTCCACCGGTGAGCGCGGCCTGCACCACATGGTGTGGGAGGTCGTCGACAACTCCGTCGACGAGGCGCTGGCCGGCTTCTGCGACACCGTCCGCGTCACGCTGCTGGCCGACGGCGGCGTCCGCGTCGAGGACAACGGCCGCGGCATCCCGGTCGACATGCACCCGCGCGAGAAGCGCCCCACGGTCGAGGTCGTCATGACCGTGCTGCACGCCGGCGGCAAGTTCGACGGCAAGAGCTACGCGGTCTCCGGCGGTCTGCACGGCGTCGGTGTCACCGTCGTCAACGCGCTGTCCACCTCGCTCGACGTCCGCATCTGGCGCGACGGCCGGGAGTGGCACCAGTCCTACGCGATGGCCAAGCCCGGTCCGCTCGAGGAGATCGGCGCCACCACCAAGCGCGGCACCCAGATCACCTTCTGGGCCGACGGCGACATCTTCGAGACGACGACCTACTCGTTCGACACGATCAGCCGCCGGCTGCAGGAGATGGCCTTCCTCAACAAGGGCCTGACCATCGTCCTGCGCGACGAGCGCCCCGGCCGCGGCAAGGCCGAGACCGGCCTGGCCGAGGAGACCTCCGTCGCCGACGCGGCGCCGGCGCCGGGCCACGAGGACGCCGCCTTCGAGCCCACCGAGATCACCTACCGGTACGACGGCGGCCTCGAGGACTACGTCCGCCACATCAACGCCAAGAAGACGCCGATCCACCGCTCGATCGTCGGCTTCGGTGCCGAGGGCACCGGCAAGAACGACATGCGGATGAGCGTCGAGGTCGCGATGCAGTGGTCCGACGCCTACTCGGAGTCGGTCTACTCGTTCGCCAACACGATCAACACGCACGAGGGCGGCACCCACGAGGAGGGCTTCCGCACGGCGCTGACGTCGATCGTCAACCGGTACGCCGTCGAGAAGAGGCTGCTCAAGGAGAAGGACGAGAAGCTCACCGGCGAGGACATCCGCGAGGGCCTGGCCGCGATCGTCTCGGTCAAGATCGGCGACCCGCAGTTCGAGGGCCAGACGAAGACCAAGCTCGGCAACACCGAGGTCAAGGGCTTCGTGCAGCGCATCTGCAACGAGCAGATCTCGCACTGGTTCGAGGCGAACCCGACCGAGGCCAAGACCATCATCACCAAGGCCGCCTCGGCCGCCCGCGCCCGCCGCGCGGCGCAGGACGCCCGCAAGCTCGCCCGCAAGAACCTGCTGAGCAACAACTCGCTGCCGGGCAAGCTGGCCGACTGCCGCTCCACCGACCCGCGCGCCTCGGAGATCTACATCGTCGAGGGCGACTCCGCCGGCGGGTCGGCCAAGTCCGGTCGCGACTCGATGTTCCAGGCGATCCTGCCCATCCGCGGCAAGATCATCAACGTCGAGAAGGCGCGCATCGACCGGGTCCTCAAGAACAACGAGGTCCAGTCGATGATCACCGCCTTCGGCACTGGCATCCACGACGAGTTCGACCTGACGAAGCTGCGCTATCACAAGATCGTCCTGATGGCCGACGCCGACGTCGACGGCCAGCACATCCGCACGCTGCTGCTCACCCTGCTGTTCCGCTTCATGCGGCCGCTGGTGGAGGCCGGGCACGTCTACCTGGCGCAGCCGCCGCTGTACAAGATCAAGTGGGGCGGCAAGGTCGGCGACGAGTACGTCTACACCGACAAGGAGCGCGACGCCGTCCTCAAGGCGGGTGCCGAGGCCGGCCGCAAGCTGCCCAAGGACGACGCGATCCAGCGGTTCAAGGGCCTCGGCGAGATGAACGCGACCGAGCTGTGGGAGACCACGATGAACCCCGAGACCCGCGTGCTGCTGCAGGTCACGCTCGAGGACGCCGCCACCGCCGACGAGCTGTTCAGCGTGCTGATGGGCGAGGACGTCGACGCCCGCCGCAGCTTCATCACCCGCAACGCCAAGGACGTCCGCTTCCTCGATGTCTGAGACCGGCGGCGTGTGACGCGCAGGCCACCGGGAGGAGTCCTCCCGGTGGCCGCCACACGTCGCTGACCTGCGACTTCGTCCACCGACTGTGCACCGACCTGTGGAGACCCGAACGTGACCGAGACCCCGTACCGCGACCGCGTCGAGCCGGTCGACCTCCAGCAGGAGATGCAGCGGTCCTACATCGACTACGCGATGAGCGTGATCGTGGGCCGCGCGCTGCCCGAGGTGCGCGACGGCCTCAAGCCGGTGCACCGCCGCGTGCTGTTCGCCATGTACGACCAGGGCTTCCGCCCCGACCGCGGCTACGTCAAGTGCGCCCGCGTCGTCGGCGAGGTCATGGGTAACTACCACCCGCACGGCGACAGCTCGATCTACGACGCCCTCGTGCGGCTGGCCCAGCCCTGGTCCATGCGCTACCCGCTGGTCGACGGCCAGGGCAACTTCGGCTCGCCGGGCAACGACCCGGCGGCGGCCATGCGCTACACCGAGGCCCGGCTGACGCCGCTGGCCATGGAGATGCTGGCCAACATCGACGAGGAGACCGTCGACTTCCAGCCCAACTACGACGGCAAGAACCAGGAGCCGCTGGTCCTGCCGGGGCGCATCCCCAACCTGCTCATCAACGGCTCGGCCGGCATCGCCGTCGGCATGGCCACGAACATGCCGCCGCACAACCTGCGCGAGGTCGCCGACGCGGTGTTCTGGGTGCTCGAGCACCCCGACGCCGAGCCCGAGGAGGCCCTCACCGCGTGCATGGAGCGGATCAAGGGTCCCGACTTCCCGACCCACGGCCTGATCGTCGGCCGCGACGGCATCGAGGACGCCTACCGCACCGGCCGCGGCTCGGTCCGGATGCGCGCGGTGGTCACCGTCGAGGAGGACGCCCGCGGCCGCGTGCAGCTCGTCGTCACCGAGCTGCCCTACCAGGTGAACCCGGACAACCTGGCCGAGGCGATCGCCGACGCCGTCAAGGACGGCCGGCTGCAGGGCATCAGCGAGATCGCCGACGAGTCCAGCGACCGCGTGGGCCGCCGGCTGGTCATCACCCTGCGCCGCGACGCCGTCGCCAAGGTCGTGCTGAACAACCTCTACAAGCACACCCAGCTGCAGACGTCGTTCGGCTGCAACATGCTCTCGATCGTCGACGGCGTCCCGCGGACGCTGCGCCTCGACGAGCTCGTCCGCCTCTACGTCGACCACCAGATCGAGGTCATCCAGCGGCGGACGCGCTACCGGCTGCGCAAGGCCGAGGAGCGCGCGCACATCCTGCGCGGCTGGGCCAAGGCGCTCGACCAGCTCGACGCCGTCATCGCGCTGATCCGCAGCAGCCCGTCGGCCGACGAGGCCCGCACCGGCCTGATGGAGCTCCTCGACGTCGACGAGATCCAGGCCGTCTCCATCCTCGACCTGCAGCTGCGCCGGCTGGCCGCCCTCGAGCGCCAGCGGATCATGGACGAGCTCGCCGAGATCGAGGCCCGCATCGCCGACCTGCAGGCGATCCTCGACTCGCCCGAGCGGCAGCGGCAGATCATCCGCGACGAGCTGGCCGAGATCGTCGAGAAGTACGGCGACGACCGCCGCACGAAGTTCATCGCCAACGACGGCGACGTGACGATGGAGGACCTCATCGCGGAGGAGGAGGTCGTCGTCACCATCACCCGCACCGGCTACGCGAAGCGGACCAAGAGCGACCTCTACCGGTCCCAGCGCCGCGGCGGGAAGGGCGTCATGGGCGCCCAGCTCAAGCAGGACGACCTCGTCGACCACTTCTTCGTGGGCTCCACCCACGACTGGATCCTGTTCTTCACGACCAAGGGCCGGGTGTACCGGGCCAAGGCCTACGAGCTGCCCGAGGCCAACCGCACGGCCCGCGGCCAGCACGTGGCCAACCTCCTGGCGTTCCAGCCGGACGAGAAGATCGCCCAGGTCATGCAGATCAAGGACTACGGCGTGGCGCCGTACCTGGTCCTGGCCACCGCCAACGGGCAGGTGAAGAAGACCCGGCTGTCGGACTTCGACTCCCCGCGCAGCGGCGGCGTCATCGCGATCAACCTGCGTGAGGGCGACGAGCTCGTCGGCGCCGCGCTCATCGACCCGGAGCAGGACCTGCTGCTGGTCACCCGCTCGGCGATGTCGATCCGGTTCAAGGCCGACGACGCGACGCTGCGGCCGATGGGCCGGGCCACCGAGGGCGTCCGCGGCATCTCGCTGGCCCCCGGCGACCGGCTGCTGGCGATGATGGTCGTGGAGGAGGGCGTCGACGTCCTCGTCGCCACCGAGCGCGGCTTTGCCAAGCGCACCGGCATCGAGAACTACCCGCCGCAGGGCCGCGGCGGGAAGGGCGTGCTCACCGCCGACCCCAAGGCGCGCAAGGGCGCCCTGGTCGGGGCCCTGGCGGTGCGGCTGGGCGACGAGCTGTACGCCATCACCTCCGGCGGCGGCGTCATCCGGACCCCGGTCAACGGGGTGCGCCACAACAAGGACCGGGCCACCATGGGTGTCAAGCTCATGAACTTGCCCGAGGACGTGTCGATCGTGGCGATCGCGCGGACGACGGACAACGACGAGCCTGCCGCCTAGGGTGAGACCGGGAGCACGGCGCGTGGTGGCCACCGGCCGCCACGCGCCCCCGGCTCCCGCTGACGGACACGACCGGCGCCCGGGCGCCACCGGCACCCCGCCGGTCATCCCGGGCGCGAGAGCGCGGCGAGGGCCGCAGGCGAACGGGAGAACGGCATGAGCGACCGGCCGCAGGCGGTGCGCACCGGGGTCCGCCCGGAGGGCGCAGCCGGAGCGGACGGAGCCCCGGCGACGGGCTCGGCGCCCGCCACCGGGCAGACGCCGGCCGCCCCGGCCGGCGCGTCCGCGGTGGGGGCCGCCCCCGCCGGCGCGGGCTCCCCGGGTGCCGCCCCCTCCGCCCCGGCGGCGTCGCTGACCAAGCCGATCAGCGGCGCGGTGCCGGCGCAGCAGGCGGTCCCGGCCGACGCGACCGTCCCGCCGCCGTCGGCCGGCCAGGGCGTGCCGCCGGCGGGCGGCCGCGTGCCGCAGCAGGCCCCGCAGCAGGTGGCCTCCCACGCCCCCGCCCAGCAGGCGCCGCAGCAACTGCCGCCGCAGCAGGCCCAGCAGCAGGCCCCGCAGCAGCAGGGTCAGGCGGCCGGCCGGCCGGCCAAGAACCGCGGCAACCGCGGTCCGCGCCGGGCCCGCCTGCAGCTGCGGCACATCGACACCTGGTCGGCGCTGAAGATCTCGCTGGTCGTGTCGATCGCGATGTTCTTCATCTGGATGGTCGCGGTCGGGATCCTCTTCGGCGTCCTGTCCGGCCTGGGCGTCTTCGACACCCTCAACGACCTGTTCGGCCAGCTGGGCACCGCGTCCGGCGGCGAGGGCGGCGGCGACGTCATCACCCCGGGCATCGTCTTCGGCGGCGCGGCCGTCATCGGCGCGATCAACATCGTCCTGATGACCGCGCTGTGCACCGTGGCGGCGTTCATCTACAACCTCTGCGCCGACCTCGTCGGCGGCCTCGAGGTCACCCTCGCCGAGCGCGACTAGGACGGTCCGGGGCCCCGCCCGCCGGGGCCCCGGGACGCCCTTGTACGCTTGTCGAGGTTCACGGGCCTGTAGCTCAGGCGGTTAGAGCGCATCCCTGATAAGGATGAGGCCGGAGGTTCAAGTCCTCCCAGGCCCACCCGTGTACCGGTGCCCCGAGCACCGCGGCAGCGCGGCCCCGTCCGGCGCCGCGGTCGTCCCCAGGAGGTACCGAGTGCTCAAGCAGCTGGCCCTGGTCGCCGCGGCGGCCGGTGCCGCCGTCGTCGCCGTCCGCCGTCGCTCCGCCGGCGCGGGCAGGGGCGAGGCCGACCTGTGGCACGAGGCCACCAACGGCCCGCAGGCCGTCAGCCGCCCCACCACCCGCTGACCCGCGGCCCCCGCGAGGGGGCCGTCCCGGGGACGTAGCTCAATTGGCAGAGCACCGCCTTTGCAAGGCGGGGGTTAGGGGTTCGATTCCCCTCGTCTCCACTTCTCTGACCTGCGGGTTCACCTCCGTCGGGGGGTCCGACAAGCCCTCCGTCGGGGTCTCAGTCCGCAAAAAGTCCGCAACTCGTCCACGGGAAGACGCCCGCAGGGCGTCCAGCCGGTCGGCCACGTCGTCCAGGTCGTCGTCGAACAGGTCGGCGTAGCGGTCCAGGGTCATGGCCGCCGAGGCGTGCCCGAGCATCCGCTGCACCGCCTTGACGTTCGCCCCGGCCTTGATCGCCAACGAGGCCGCGGTGTGCCGGAGCTCGTGCGGCGTGAGCCCCGGCTCCCCGATGGCCCGGGCCGCGGTGTCGAACCAGGCGGACCGGGCGTTCCGGTTGCGCAGCACCGCGCCCTGCGGCGAGGGGAAGGCCAGCTCGTCGGCGGGGCGGGTCACCACCGTCCGGGCGAGTTCGTCGACGAGGAACCGAGGCAGTGGCACCGACCGGCGGCCGTGGGTCTTGGGAGTGCCCCACACCAGGCGGGAGCCGTCGACCTCGGTGACCGCCTCCTCGACGAGCACCCGCCGGCGCAGCAGGTCGAAGTGCCGCACCCGCAGCGCCGCCAGTTCTGACCAGCGCAGCCCGCAGTAGCCGAGCACCAGGACGGCGACCCGGCCGGGCCCGGCGGCGTCGGCGAGCGCTTCCAGCTGCTCGGCGGTCAGGTACCGGCGGCGCTTCTCCTGCATCGGGGGCAGGGCCACGCCGAGCGCGGGGTTGACGGCCAGGCGCCGGTCGCGCACCGCGAGGCCGAGGATGCCGGACAGGACGCCCTGCGCCTTGCGGACCGAGGCTCCGGCCAAGCCCCGGTCGGAGAGCTCGGACAGCCAGGCCTGCACGTCGCCGTGGGTCACCCGGATCAGCGCGACGTTCCCCCAGCGGGGCAAGACGTGGGTCTTGAGGACGTCGGCGTAGCGGGCACGACTGGTGGGCTTGAGGTTGATCTTCCCGGCGAGCCACACGTCGGCCAGCTCGCCCACGGTCGTCCTGGCCCGCTTGGGGTCGACGTAGGTGCCGGTCTGCACGGCTGCGGTGACCTCGTCGAGCCACCGCTGGGCGTCGACCTTGCGCTTGAAGTGGCGGGCGTGCTCCTTGCCGTGCTCGTCGCGGTACCGCGGCCGGTACGTACCGTCAGGTCTTCTCGCGATCGACACCATCGCCGACCACCTGCCTCTCCTCGATCCCCGGCCACGGCGTGCGCACTCCGGGTTCTACCGCTAACGCGAGCATCTGCCGAGCCAAGCTTGCCGTCGGTCGCCTGTCCTTCGGTGGGTGCATCGCCATCCTGTGGATTCCTGCGGGCGCCGGGTGGTGGAAGCTCACTGCCTGCTTCGTGGGCCAGGGGCGACCTGGCCGTGCTGTGCATCGATCCAGCTGCGGAGGTCGTCGTGGCGATAGAGGACGCGGCGGCCGAGGCGGAAGCTGCGGGGACCGGTGCCCAGGTGGCGCCAGTACCGCAGGGTGGCGACCGGGGCACGGAGGAGCTCGGCGGCTTCGGTGATGGTGAGCAGTACGGGCTCGCGGCTGGCGGGATGGTCGGGCATGGCTGGCTCCGGTCTGGTCGGGTGGACTGGCTCCGTCACCAGAGAAGGCGCCGATTCGGAGCTCGTACTGACAGCCGACCGCCAGATGCTTCCGAAAACGTCCAGTTGTCCTCCTGCCTCCGCTCTCCGAGTCTGCGGCGGCGTCGGCGGAGGCCGCCCCCTCATCGTCCGACGCCTGGTGCGATGCCACGGCGGGCGAGGGATGGCCCGAGCCGCTCCGCCTCGGGCCGGGGGACGCCTGGGTCCGGAGCGGTCGGCGACAGGCTCGCCGATCCGGACTGGTTGGGGCCGGCCGAGCGCCGGGTGCGCCAGGCCTGGCGCTCGCGGGTGAGCCGCTCCGGCGGTAGGGCGAGGAGAGCTGGCTCGGCGGTGAGGGTGACGATGCGCGTCCGGGCATCGGTGAGCTCATGGCGAGTGGTGGCGATGTCGCGCTGGAGGTCGGCGAGCCGGCCGGCCGGGTCGGGGGTCCAGGCGACGGACCCGAACGGGCCGAGCCGCTCGTCGCGCCGGCGGCTGGCCTCAGCCAGGGCGCGCTGGACCTGCTCTGCCGCGTGCCGGGCGGTGTCGGCGGCGGCGCGGACCTGGGCGTGTTCTGGGTGGGCATTCTCGGCCGCCTGGCGGGCGGCGGCGTCGAGCGCCCTCCACAGCGCGGGCCTGTCGTCGGATCGGTCGGTGAGCCGCGCGAGGTCTCTCGGGTCGGTGGGAAGGGAGGGAACGTGGGTGCGCCAGCGGTCCGCCCAGTCGGTGAGTTGCTCGCCGGCCCGGGCCACCGCGCCTCGCCGGAGCCCGAGCCGGCCTGGGCCGTCGAGCACGGTCCGTGCCGCCGCGCGTGTAGCGGGGCGTTCGCCGTCCCAGCGAGCGAGGAGGGTGTCGCGGACCCTGTCGGCGTGGGCGGCGAAGGCCGCTCCGCTGGCTGCGGCCTGCTGCTTTGCCTGTTCGGCGGTGAGCGCCGTCTGTTCACGGGCGGCCTGGAGGTTGGCCAGTTCGGCGGCGTGGGGAGCTTCGAGCGCGATGACATCGCGCAACGTGTCGCGCTCCGGCTCCCAGTAGGCGAGTCGCTGAAGGCAGCGCTGCTCGGCGGTCCACGCCGCGCGAAGCTCGGCCAAGACCTCCTCCAGGGGGCGGGATGGGGCGTGGCGGGCGGCCTCGGCGGTGGCGAGCTGGGCGGCGTGGGCGGGGCCGAGGTCGGCGCGGTCGCGGGCGAAGACCGCGAGCCACTGCTGCCGGGCCTCGTCGGCGTCGGCGGCGAGGAGGTGGGCAATGTTGGCTTCCCGGCCGCGGGTCATGCCGACGTAGGCCGAGGAGGCTCCGGTGTGCTCGCCGACCACCACGTGCGCGGCCGTGACGGTGTCGCCCTGCACGCCGTGGGCGGTGGTGGCGTAGGCGAGTTCGACGTGCTCCGTGACGTAGTCCGCGGGCAGTACCCGGATTCCTGGGCCGGCAGGGGTGACACCGCCGGACCCGTTCCCGGGGACGGTGCCGGTGGGGGTGACAGCGGGGGCGACGAGCAGCCCGCCGCGGCGGCCGACGGCGGTGACGACCCAGACGTCGCGGTTGGCGACGTCGAGGTGGCGGTCGTTGCGGCGGGTGGCGATCCGGTCCCCGGCGCCGATCCGCTCGCCGGCCCCAGTGATGGCGACTCGCTGGTCGTCGACCCGGCCGGCGGCGGCCAGCCGCTCACGAATGGCGTTATTGAGTTCTGCGGCCTGGTCGCGGGAGTCCACCACCACCGCCACGTGGTCGCCGCGGCGGTGGTGCTCGGCGGCGGCCATCGCGATCGCGTCGCGCAGTGCGGCGGCGTCGGGGTGCAGCTGGATCTGGCCGCGGGTGAGGAGGGCGTCGAAGACGGCGCCGGGGTCCTCGCCGGTGCGCATGGCCAGGGTCAGCTCGGCGTAGGTGGTGTCGGGTGTTGCGCGGCCGTCCTGGTCGGTTCGGGTGAAGCGGTGCACCGCGTCGAGTGTCAGGTGCGCCGACGGGTCGACTGCGTCGGCGGCGAGGTCGAGGACGCCGCCGCGGCCGACCGCGGACAGCTGGTGCCGGTCGCCGAGCAACGCCACCCGAACCTGGCACTCGTCGGCGACCGTGAGCAGGGCGCGGGCGGTGTCCTGGTCGAGCATCCCGGCCTCGTCTATGAGCAGCAGATCGCCGGGCCGTAGCCGCGCTGCCTCGCTCGGCCCGGCGTAGACACCGCCGGTCGCCGGGTCGACCTCGCCGACGGAGAGCCGGGTCCAACGCCCCTCGTCGTTCCAGCGCCAGCCGTGCCCGAAGGCGAGGGACGCCGCGGACCCGGCGGCCGCACCCACCTCGCCGGCGGCCACCTTGGCCGCCTTGCGCGTGGGGGTGACCACCACCAGCCGGCGGCCCTGCGCCTCGAGCAGGCCGCGGGTGGCGGCCAGGGTGGTGGTCTTGCCCGCCCCCGCGGCGCCCTCGACCACCGCCAGGGGCCGGTCACCGGCGAGCGCACCGACCGCCGCGGCCTGGCCGACATCCAACCCGCCGGCGGCAGCCGCCCGCTCCACAGGAAGGGTCCGGTCGGTGTCCGGCACGCCGTGCGCGGCGCGCGCGGCGAGCCGGGTGGTCAGGTCGGCTTCGACGTCGAGGACCGGCTGGGAGGTCCAGGCGCGGATGTGCTCGGGTACCCCGTCGCGGTCCAGCAGCGGCAGGCAGCGCTGCAGGGCGCGGGCGGTGAGGTCTTCGGCCAGCTCGACGCGCACCGGCGCGTCGGCGACGACGCCTTCGGCGGCGATCAGTCGTTCGGCCTCGCCGCGGATGTCGGCGGCGTTCCACGCCGACCGCCCGGCCGCGAGCCGGGTCAGTGCGCGCTGCACCAGCTCGTCGCGATCCAGCGCCCCGATCGGGGTGTGGGCCAGGTCGACCGGGCCGGCCGGGTCGCGGTAGCCGAGTGCGGACAGGTCGGCCCGCCAGCGTTCCTCCAGCCCGACCCCGGGCTGGAGGGCGACCTTGTCCGGGCGGCCCTCAGCCCAGGCCCGGGCATCCCAGGCTCGGCGCAACGCAGGGCCGGGGGATTCGCCGGGGTGCGCTGCGGTCCATTCGCGTTCGTAGCGGTCCACATTCCGGGCGATCTGTGCGTGCCGCGCGCTGAACGGGCCCACGTACTCGGCGAGCTCCCGTATTTCTCCAGTAGCGTCCTTCCGGTACCCGTGCGCGGTGAAGGCGGCGTTCAATTCCGGGTCACACGCCATTGCGGCGTGCCCGATCCCGTTGATCGCGCCCAGGAAGTCGCGGACCCCGATGGTGTGCAGCCCGCGCCATTTCCCCGCGGCGAACACCCGGGACAGGAGCTGGAGGTGCAGGTGCCAGTGGGGGTCTTCGGCGCGGGAGGTGTAGTGCCGCACCGTCGCCGCTTCGAGCGCCTCGACAGGGACCTGTACCTGCCCGCCGCGCGGGCCGATCCGCGTGGTGGCGTGCTCAGACAGCCAGCCGATGATCTGCTCCGCGGCGCGGTCCTGCGCCGCCTCGTACGCCCTCGCGATGTCCGAGTGCAGCGCGGCGGCCAGCGACCAGGTCTTCCGGCCATTGACCACCACCTCGGCGAACCGAACGGCGTGCTCGTCGCCACGCAGCTGCCCCCTCGGCTCACCCGTCTCCGGGTCGCAGCCGGCCACCCAGGTCTCATAGGTGTTGCCGGTCAGCGACGCCAGCTCGGTCACGCGCCCGTCGGCGGCGGTGAATCGGCGAGCGACCCCGGTGCCTTGGGTGAGGTAGTAGTCGTCTGCCCGGCCGCGGTCGGCCTCCACGTAGTGCCGGGCAGCCGCCGGCGCGCCAGCGTAGATCTTCACTCCACCGCGCATATTCAACGCCACCCGATAATGACCAACGAGTCACCCCTAGAAACGCCAATGGGCCCCGCGAAGCGGGGCCCGAGCTACCTCCAAAGGTAGCATTCGTGCCGTTCTGTTGGGACGGCATCCAATGCGACTGAGTAGCGCTGTGTAGGTCAATGTGCGAAGTGTCGGAGCTTGGATAGTCGAGGCCGTTGATAAGCGTTGAATGGTTGGACTTCGCGAGGATGGTTGAGCGACGGGGTCAGTTGCTGGCGGCTGCAGCGTTGGCTGACCAGCCGCCGCCGTCGTCTTGCTGGCCCCTCCGCGTACCTCGGTTAACGCCGGTGGTGGGCTGGGCGCCGGCACACCGAGGAAGGAACTACGCCTCCCCCAGAGGCCGCTGTGGCGGGGACTCCGGTCGCGGTCCCCTCTCGGGAATGGTCACCGGGCGGCCCTTACCGGCACACCGTCAAGGCTGGCCCGGCCGGAGCTGCGACGTTCCCGTTCGCTGGTCCGCTTGCGGCGACGGTTCTACGGGGGGACGCCCGGTGCGACTCCACGCCCGCTGTGGCGTGTTGACGGGCGTCCACTGCGGCGAACGGCCGGGCGCTGGTCCACCCTCGGGGCCATGACCCACTACGAACACGGAACCCTGCTGGTCACGATCACCGAAGGTCGTCCGGGAAAGATCAACTTTCTGACGACCGGAGATGACGAGACCGTGAATCCTGAGAGCGCCAGCCTCCGACGCCAGATGGACGCCCTCGACGTCCTGTCGGCGGACGGCTGGGACTGCTCGGGCCGCCGGCCGTCACGCCGTCGCAGGGCGGTCTGATGAAGGAGTACCTGTTCCGACGCCCGAAGGCCTAAGCACCCACCTGGAGCGCTGGAGCAACCAGCGGCTGGCAGAGGGATGGCAGGACGGCTCGGGCTGCGGAGGTAAGAAACGGCCAGGTGCTGGACATTGCAAGGTGTGAGAGTGACGAGAAGCGGTCCGGCGGCGGAACCCGAGGCCAGCCGGTTCACCGCGCTCTGGAAGGAGCACGCCCCTCGGGTGCTGGCCTACGCGCAGCGGCATACCGACCCGGAGACTGCGCATGAGGTCGTGTCGGAGACCTTCCTCGTGGCCTGGCGGCGATTGGCCGACGTCCCAGGCGAGCCGCTGCCCTGGCTGCTCGTCGTCGCCCGCAACACGCTGGCCAACCACCGTCGCTCGGGGTACCGGCGGGCCCTGCTCCAGGGTGAGTTGCAGCGGCTGACCGAACTGGCCGGGCACGGCCCTGCGGCAGAGAACTCCGCCGTCGAGCGCCAAGCGATGCTGGCGGCGCTGGCCGCGCTGACCGCTACCGAGCGCGAGGCGCTTCTGCTTGTCGCCTGGGACGGGTTAGGCACTGCGCAAGCCGCGCGGGTGGCTGGCTGCTCGGCCCCGACCTTCGCCGTTCGGTTGCACCGCGCGCGCCGTCGATTGCGGGAGGCGACCGCCGATCCTGCGCCAGCCTCCCTCCGCATCCAGACGCCATGTCCCAGGAGTGCCTCGTGAACAAGACGACCGATCCGCTCACCCGCCTCAAGGCGCTTCGCCCGACTCCCGCGCTGGACGAGGACTGGTCGGCGGCTGAACTCACCCGCATCACCGCTTCCACGACAGCCTCCGCGACGGAGCAGCGGTTCCCGAGGCGCCACCGCCGGAGAATCGTGTCCGGTGCCTTGTCCGGGGCGATGCTTGCCGGTGGCATCGGGACTGCGGCCGCGATGGACCTACCAGAACGACTCCTTGACCTGCTGGGTTCGATGTCCGCCGACCCGGATTCCGCTGCTGCGACCGTCCAGCGGGCCGGGACCGCTCCTGGGCCCGACGGTCAGGTCTTCACGGTGGTGACATGGGAGGAAGAACCCGGACACGAGTACGCCTGGTGCACGTCAGCCGTGTTCGAAACGGCGGCTAGCGCTGCCGGACCGGTACCGGCCGACTTTGACCAGAGCGGCGGACTGTGCGGGCCGAGCGGATTCCCGAACGACTTCGCGGTGGAGACGGGCGTCCTGGGGACCGACCCGTACGTCGTATATGGGGTGAGTGCCGGAACCGCCGTGCGCGGCGAACTACGGCTACCCGACGGGTCGATATACCCGACCGTGCTCGCGCGCGGCTGGTTGCACGGGTGGTATCCGGCTGGGTCCGACGGCGTACTGACTGGATACGCTGCCGACGGCTCTGTCGTGGGCACGCTGGACTTCTCCGGACGAGTACCACGTTGAGCAGCGGCATTGTCATTGTCTGCTTGGGCTGCGGCACTCGCGAGGGCTGTCGGTACCGTGACCGTGCCACCGCCCGCGACGTCCGCAAGCAAGGAGCCGCTGTGTTCGCTCACGCCGCCGGCTGCGTGACCGAGGGCGAAACTGCTACGACCTCCGACACCGAGTGACCCACTTCATCGTCGTGGCGGCTGCGGCGTTGCTGAGCTTGGCCGGTTGTGGCTCCGAGGGTGACCGCGGAGCGTTGGCCGGCACCGCAGTCGAAACCAATCTGTCGCCGTGCCCCGACCAGTCCGGCGCTGAGCCGGCCGTCGAGGGAGCCCCCAAGCTCTCCTTCGACTGCCTCGGGGGCGGCCGCCTGGACCTGGCGCAGGCGCCGGGTGTGCCGACCGTCCTCAACCTGTGGGCCAGCTGGTGCCCGCCCTGTCGTGCGGAGCTGCCGCTCTTCCAGCAGTTGTCAGACACGGCCGCGGAGCAGGTGCGCGTGCTCGGGGTCGTCAGCCATGAAGGCGTTGAGCAGGGCACCTCGTTCGCGGCGGACGCGGGGCTCACGTTTCCAAGCGCGTTCGACGGTGACGGTGAACTGGCCGCCGAGCTCGGGCTGCGCGGGCTGCCGCACTCGGTGTTCCTGTCCGCCGACGGGACGGTCGTCCACGTTGAGCAGGGGGAGATTAGCTCCTACGACGAGCTGCGTGGCCTGGTGGCCGAGCACCTGGATGTGCGGCTGTAACCGGCCAGAGAAGGGCCTCGTGCCGATACGCAGGGCCCCGTCGAGGCGAAGAAGGCCGGCCGCGCTGAGCGTCCGCCGAAGCTTCATCGTCCGGACCTGCTTGCTGCCTGTCGACACAACGGCCGGCCCCGAACGTGTGACGCGCATACGCCTCGGCTCGCCGCGACGTTTCCGTCGGTGGCACCCTGTAGACACGTGGGCGTGGACGTACTTGTGGATAGACCTGTGGACGGAGAAGGGAGGGCGACCGTGTCGATCGCAGAGAGCAGCGCGTCTGTCGAAGTCAGCGAGCTCACCCCGGAGGAGGCCGCCGCAGCTTTCGACCGAATCGCCCGCACCGCCCTGGACGTGAGCGGTGAAGAGTTCCTCGCGGCCCTCGACGGTGGCAAGTTCGAGGACGTCGACCCCGATGCCCACCCGGGGCTGCTCGACGTGCTCATGGCACTGCCTCTCGTACGCTGACGCCTCGTGCCGGGAGCGTCGCCGTACCGAGCGGTTGAAGCGTTCCTCGCTCCCATTGAACGTGCCGTGGCCTGCCTGGGCACGGGCAAGGTCGTCGTCTCACCTGGCGGCCGCGCGGGCACGGGCAAGACGCACGTATGGAGCCTGAACGGCGGAGACGGCCTTGTGCTCCGCGGTGGCGCGGCCGGCTGCCGGTTCCTGGCGTCCATGCACTACAGGATCATCCCTACCGACCCCGAGAAGTACGACGTCCAGCAGGGGCGCTGGCGGGTCACCACCTTGGCCTACCTGTACGAGTTCCGGTCGCCGGACAACGAGAAGCTCTGGGCGATGCACTGGCATCCGGCCGGCAAGAGCCACGCCACCTTTCCCCATCTTCACCTCTACACCGTCCGTCCGGATGGTCACTTCGTCACGCCGCGCCAGACCTTGGAGTCGGCGGTGCAGTGGTGCATCGAAATGGGCGCGGAGCCGCAGAACGCCCAGTGGCGAACTGTGCTGGCGGAGTCGGAGGGCATCCACCAGCTGTACCGATCCTGGTCAAAGGACCCGCCGCCGGCACCCGGCCGTTGACACCAGTCCCTGGTGGATCGAAGCACGAGGCAGTGCGTGCGCCCGGGAGCGGAGCTGACGGGTGCAGACGTCGGCGATCAGCCCACTGCGCACCCCGCTTCCCCATAACCAGCTCTCCTCCGACTGTGCCGCGCCGGGGGAAGGGTGGGCCGTAGGCCCATCCCGCAGGGACGCGCAGCGCCCTTCCGGCGGCCGGTGCAGTCGGAGAGGCTCCCGCGGGGGATGGGGGCGGGTGCCCTCACTGCGCTGCGGACCGCGATCGGGCTTGGGGGCCGGGGCGGGGCATCGGAGAGCGGCCGTGGGTGAGGCGGCGAGTCCGCACACAGTCCGCAGATAGTCCGCAAAACGGTCAGAATTGGCCAACGACGCCCGACAATGGCCAACGATGAAAGCGCTGGTCAGGACGGATTTTCAGTCACAGCCCACTGCGCCAAACCACCTCTCGTTCGGTTTTGCAAGGCGGGGGTTAGGGGTTCGATTCCCCTCGTCTCCACTCCCCGGACCGCCGGCCCGTGACCACGGGCGCGGGGGCCGGGGCGTAGGTCCCTGGCCCGCCGGGGTGCCGCGGAGCACGGTCTCCGGCATGAGCGAGCTGCAGCACGCCGTCCGACCGGCCCGGACGGCGGACCTCGACGGGCTGACCCGCGCGCTCGCGGCGGCCTTCACCGACGACCCGCTCTTCGTCCACCTCCTGCCGCCGGGGGTCCGGGCGCGGGAGGAGCGCATCCGGCGCGTCTTCGCCGTCGACGGCGCCCGCAGCCTCTCCTGCGGCGGCCTGTGGACGGCGGCCGCTGCCGAGGCCGCGGCGGTCTGGTTCCCGCCCGGCCACTGGCGGGGGTCCGCGCGGCAGGACCTCCGTGAACTGCCGGCCTGGCTGCGGATCGGCGGGCGGCGGATGCGGTTCTTCCAACGGGTGCGGTCGGCGCTGTACGCCCACCACCGCGACCTGCCGCCGCACTGGTACCTGCTCTACGTCGGCACGAGGCCCGAGCGGCGGGGACGGGGGCTCGGGGCCGCGCTCCTGCAGGCGATGGTGGACCGCTGCGACGCCGACGGGGTGCCCGCCTACCTCGAGGCCACCTGCGAGCGCAGCGCGTCCCGCTCTACCGGCGGCACGGCTTCACCGAGCACGACACGCTCGACGTACCGCCCGGCTGCCCCCGGATGGTCCCCATGTGGCGGGACCCGCGCTGACCGGCCGGGCCGGACCCCGGGTGGGACGCCGGCCGGCCGACCGCGACGGGGCCGGGCGAGCCGGGAGCGTCTCCGTTGACGCCGGCCCGGCGACGGGGCCAGGGTCCCGGCTGCCTGCCCAGCGGCAGGCCGGCGCCGGACGGCCGGAACGAGGCCGCCCTCCCCGCGCCCCCGGCCCCCGACCGCCGGCGCACCCGGGCCCGCCCCGCGGGCTCCCCGCACCCACCCGCACCCCCCAGGGATGGCCATGACCATCGACCAGGACCGCCTCGATGCCCTGCTCGGCCGCTTCGTCACCGACGTCGGGGCCGGCTTCCACGCCGTCAACGCCGTCATCGGCGACCGGCTCGGGCTGTACCAGGCGCTCGCCGCCGTCATGCCCGCGACGCCGGAGGACGTCGCCCGGCACGCCGGCGTCGACGAGCGGCACGTCCGCGAGTGGCTGTCCGGCCAGGCCGCCGGCGGCTACGTCACCTACGACCCCGACACCGAGCGGTTCTCGCTCACCGAGGAGCAGGCCTTCCTGCTCGCCGCGCCCGACGGCATGCAGGCCGCCGCGGCCTTCCACCTCCCGGTCGCGCTCGCCCGCAACGTCGAGCCGGTGACCGAGGCGGTGCGCACCGGCAGCGGCTTCGCCTGGCACCGGCACGACCCCGAGCTGTTCGAGGGCACCGAGCGTTTCTTCCGGCCGGGCTACGCCGCCGCGCTGGTCCCGGCGTGGATCCCCGCGCTCGACGGCGTGGAGGAGCGGCTGCGCACCGGCGCCCGGGTGGCCGACGTCGGCTGCGGTCACGGCGCCTCCAGCCTGCTGATGGCGCAGGCCTACCCGGCCACGACGGTCACCGGCTTCGACTACCACCGGGGCTCGGTCGAGGTGGCCGGCAAGCGGGCGGGCGACGCCGGCCTCGGCCACCGGGTGTCGTTCGAGGTGGCCTCGGCCGCGGACTTCCCGGGCAGCGGCTACGACCTGGTCACCGTCTTCGACGCGCTGCACGACATGCCCGACCCGCTCGCCGCCGCGCGGCACGTGCGGGAGGCGCTCGCCGACGACGGCGTGTTCATGCTGGTCGAGCCCTTCGCCGGTGACCGGCTGGAGGACAACCTCAATCCGGTGGGCCGGCTCTACTACACGGCGTCCACGGCGATCTGCGTCGCGCACTCCAAGACCGCGCCGCCCGCGACGGCGCTCGGCGCCCAGGCCGGCGAGGCCCGGCTGACGGCGCTGCTGCGCGAGGCCGGCTTCACGCGGGTCCGCCGGGCGGCCAGCACGCCGTTCAACCTGGTGCTGGAGGCCCGGCCCTGACCTCCGCCCCGGCGGGGCGGGCCCGGACCCGCCCCGCCGGGGGATGGGAGAGTGGGGGCGTGACCGAATCGACCTCGCCCGCCCGCCGCGCGGTGCTGCACACCAACCACGGCGACATCACCGTCGACCTGTTCCCGGACCACGCGCCCAAGACGGTCGCGAACTTCGCGGACCTGGCCGAGGGCCGCCGTGAGTGGACGCACCCGGCCACCCGGCAGAAGACCACCGACAAGCTCTACGACGGCACGATCTTCCACCGGATCATCTCCGGCTTCATGATCCAGGGCGGCGACCCGCTGGGTCAGGGCTTCGGCGGCCCCGGCTACCAGTTCGGTGACGAGTTCCACCCCGAGCTGCAGTTCGACCGGCCCTACCTCCTCGCGATGGCCAACGCCGGCCCCGGCACCAACGGCTCGCAGTTCTTCATCACCGTGGGCCCGACCCCGCACCTCAACCGCAAGCACTCGATCTTCGGCGAGGTGACCGACCCGGCCAGCCGCGAGGTCGTCGACCGCATCGCCACCGTCCGCACCGGCCGCAACGACAAGCCCGTCGAGGACGTCGTCATCCAGTCGGTCGAGGTGCAGCGCAGCTGACCGGTTCCCCACCCGACGAGGGCGCCGGCGGCGCGGTGCCGCCGCCGGCGTCCCCGCCGACCACCTGCTACCGGCACCCGGACCGGCCCACGGGCGTGCGCTGCGCGCGCTGCGACCGGCCGATCTGCCCGGAGTGCATGACGCCGGCCGCCGTCGGCTTCCAGTGCCCGGACGACGTCCGCGCCGGCAACGCCGGGGTCCGCCGCCCGCGCCAGGCCTCCGGCTGGAGCGCCGCGCGCCGCCGGTTCGGCCCGGTCACCGCCACCCTCGTGGCGGTCAACGTCGTCGTCTTCGTCATCACCGCGGTCTCCGCGGTGGCCGAGGGCGCCAGCCCGCTCGACAACTACGAGTCCGAGGTCTTCCGGGACTTCTCGCTCGTGCCCGTCCTGGTCGACGTCTACGGCCAGGACTGGCGGCTGATCACCGGTGCGTTCCTGCACATCGGCATCACCCACCTGCTGCTCAACATGCTCAGCCTGCTGCTGTTCGGCCCGGAGATCGAGGCGCGGCTGGGCTGGTGGCGCTACCTCGCCGTCTACCTGGTCTCGGCGCTCGGCGGGGCCGTGGCCATCGAGCTGTTCGGCGACCCCGGCCGTCCCGTGGCCGGCGCGTCCGCGGCCATCTACGGCCTGCTCGGGGCGATGGGCGTGCTGCTCGTCGCCGCCCGGCAGGACCTGCGCGGCCTGCTCGCCCTCCTGGCGATCAACGTCGTCATCAGCTTCCTGCCCGGCGTCTCGCTGCTCGGGCACCTCGGCGGCCTGGTCGCCGGCCTGCTGGCCACCACGCTGCTGGTGCTCGCCCGCCGCCGCGTCGCCGTGCAGGCGGCGGGGCTGGCGCTGCTCGCCGTCGCGATGGTCGTCCTGGTGCTGGTCGTGCCGGTGCCCGTGGTGGTCCTCGGGCTCTGACGCCCCGGGGTCAGGCCGGCCGCAGCGCCTCGAGCGCCGCGGCCACGGCCGCCGGGTCGGCGCCCAGGTCGCGCCGGCCGAGGAGCACCAGGACGCCGTCGTCGTCCGGGCCCGCCGCGGTGTCGAGCTCCAGCAGCCGCGAGCGCACGCCCAGCCGCCGGGTCGTGCGCAGCCGGACGCTCAGCAGCGGCCAGGGCAGCGAGGTGCGCCCGGTGAGGCCGCGGACGACGACGCCGCCCGCGTCGGCCGCCAGCCGGGGCCGCAGCACGACGTCGCGCACCGCCAGCGCGAGCAGCAGCCCGCCCGCGGCGCCGACCAGCACCCGGCCGCCGGCGTCGAGCGTCAGGGCCGCCAGGACGAGCAGGAGCCCGCCCAGCGCCAGTACGACCGTCTCCGCCGTCCGGGCCGCCCACTGCACGTCCCCACCCTCCCAGGTGCACGGGGAACGGGGCGGACCGCTCCGTCCACAGGCAACGGGCCCTGGGGACGGCGCCCGCGGACGGTAAGTGTCCTGTTCAGCGCGCGTGTCGACTCCTCGACCGCATGCCCGCGATAGCAGCCGGTGACCGTCCACAGGCTGCGGTCATGTCGACTCGTCCACAGCTGGGTACACAGCTGGGGACAAAGCACAGAGCTGTAGTTACGCCGCCGTCCTCGTCGTCACACGCGCCCCACGCGACACGAAACCGCAGGTCAGACGGGTGTAGTCGAACACGCGTTCTCCACACGTCGTGGACAACCCTGGGGGCGGGACGTCATGTCGACCTGTGGATCCACCGAGCGGGTGTGCACAGCGGTGCACACCCCGCCTCGGGCGGGGGAGACGGAGGGGTGTAAGGCCCCGGGACGCGACGAGGCCCCCGTCCCGAGGAGGGGACGGGGGCCTCTGGCGACGTGGTGGAACGGCCCTGCTGCAGGGTCCCGGGCCGAGCCTGCGAGGTCCGGGGGCAGCAGGGCCCTTCGTCTACCGCCAGCGCATCGACATCACCAGGCCGACGACCATGGCGCCGAAGCCGATGGCGAAGTTCCACGCCGACAGCGACACCATGAAGGGCACCCGGTCGCCGGCCACGTAGTAGACGACGATCCACAGCAGGCCCAGCACCATGAGCGTGACCATGAGCGGCGCGTACCAGCGCGGGCTCGGCTGGACCGCACGGGCGGCCGACCGGGACTGCAGCACGCCCTCCGGCGGCGTGTAGACCGACTTCTTGCGCACCTTGGACTTGGGCACCGCGACCGACTCCTGCTGATCCTCCCGGGGTGCCGGTCCGTCGCGACCGGCACGCTGGCCCCCCAGCCTAAGCTGCGCGGGGAGGACGACGGCCCCGCCGAGCCGTGCGCCTCCCCCCTCCCGTCCCCCAGGAGCCCCCGTGACGCCGTCCGAGCCCGCCGCCGCGGCCCCCGGGCGCCCGCGGCGGTCCCGGACGGCCTGGGGCGCCCTGGTGCCCGTCGTGGCGCTCGCCGCGGGGCTGCTGTTCGCCACGTCGAGCCAGACCGCGCAGGGGTCGGACCTGCGCGCCGGCGACGTCACCGAGCTGCGGGCGCTGCTCGCCGAGCGCAACGGGTCGATCGCCGAGCAGGAGACGCAGCTGGCCGCCCTCGAGGCGCAGATCCAGGCGCTCACCGACCAGGCCGCCACCCGCGACGGCGCCGTCGCCGCGGCCGCGGCCACCGCCGAGGAGGGCGAGCTGTCGGCCGGCCTGGTGGCGCTGACCGGCCGCGGCGTGGAGATCACCCTCGACGACGCCCCCCGCCGTCCCGACGGCGGGCTGCCGGTGGGCGCCCGGCCCGACGACGTCGTCATCCACCAGTCCGACGTGCAGGCCGTGGTCAACGCCGTGTGGGCCGCCGGGGCCGACGGCGTCGCGATCATGGACCAGCGGCTGATCGCCACCAGCGCCGTCCGCTGCGTCGGGAACGTGCTCCTGCTGCAGGGCCGCACCTACTCCCCGCCGTTCGTCGTCACCGCGATCGGCGACGCGGCGGCGATCCGCGCCCAGCTCGCCGCCTCGCCGCAGGTGGCGGTGTTCGAGCAGGCGGTCGAGGCCTACGGGCTCGGGTTCGCCGTGCGCGAGCGGGCCGACGTCGTCCTGCCGGCCTACGCCGGCTCGCTCGACATGGACTTCGCGACCCCCTCCGGGGGCTGATCTCCCTCCCGGCCGCCCGACCGCCCGGTGTACACAGGGAGCGTGAGCAGGCCGGTCCTCGTCGTCGACAACTTCGACAGCTTCGTCTACAACCTGGTCCAGTACCTGGGGCAGCTGGGCGTGCGGTGCGTGGTGCGCCGCAACGACGCCGTCGACGTCGACGAGCTCGCCGACCTCGACGTCGCGGGCGTGCTGCTCTCGCCCGGCCCGGGCACCCCCGCCGACGCCGGCGTGACCGTGCCGATGGTCCGGGCGGCCGCCGAGGCGGGCACGCCCGTGCTGGGCGTGTGCCTGGGCCACCAGGCGATCGCCGAGGCCTTCGGCGCCGAGGTGGTGCGCGCGCCGGAGCTGCTGCACGGCAAGACCAGCGAGGTCGTGCACGACGGGATCGGCGTGCTGGCCGGGCTGCCCTCGCCGTTCACCGCGACCCGCTACCACTCGCTGGCCGTCGACCGGGACACCGTCCCCGCCGAGCTGGAGGTCACCGGCACGACGCCGTCCGGCATCGTCATGGCGCTGCGGCACCGCGAGCTGCCCGTCGAGGGCGTGCAGTTCCACCCGGAGTCGGTGCTCACCGAGGGCGGCCACCAGATGCTGGCCACGTGGCTCGCCGCCTGCGGCCTGGCACCCGACCCGGCCGTGGTCGAGGCCGCCGCCGCGGGCGCCCGTCGGCTGTCGGCCGCTCCCGCCTGAGGGCCTCCCCGGAGACGCGGAAGGGCCCCTCCCGGATCGGGAGGGGCCCTTCCGCACGTCCTGGGCGGGTCAGCCGCCGCCCGTGCCGCCGCCGGCGCCGCCGCCGGGCGACGGGCTGGTCGGCGAGGCGGTCGTCTGCTGCGCGACCAGCAGCGTGATGGCACCGTCGGCCTCCACCGTCTGACCCGGCTGCGGGTCGCTGCCGACCACCGTGCCGGCCGCCTGGCCGGGCTCGCCCTCGGTGGGGACGACGGCGATGCTGCCCGTGAAGCCGGCCGCGGCCAGCGCCTGGCGCGCGGCCTGCTCGGTCTGCCCGACGATCGACTGCGGGACGGTGATCTCCGCGGCGCCGCCGCTGGAGACCTGCAGCGTGATCTGCGTGTCCGCCCGGGCCTGCTGACCGGCGGCCGGGCTGGTGCCGACGACGGTGCCCGCCGGCTGGTCGGACTCGACCTCCTCGGTGGCGAGGTTCGTGAAGCCCGCGCCGGCCAGCGTCTGCTGCGCCGCGTCCTGCGCCTGGCCCTCGACCGCGGGGATCTCCGCGTCGCCATCGGACAGCGACAGCGTCACCGTGGTGGCCGGGGGCACCGAGGAGCCCTCCTCCGGGTCGACGGCCACGACCGTGCCCTCCTCCGCGAGGGAGTCGACCTGCTCGGTGTCCACGTTGCCGGTGAACCCGGCGCCCTCGAGCGCCGTGCGGGCGCGGTCCTCGTCGAGGTCGACGACCTGCGGCACGGTGACGGCGTCGGGGGCGACGCCGACGGTCAGGGCGACCTCGCTGCCCTCCTCGACCTGCGCCCCGGAGGCGGGGTCGGTCTCGAGCACCCGGCCGACCTGGGCGTCGTCCTGCACCACCTGCGGCGTCACCTGGGCGGCGACGGCCAGGCCGGCCGCCTCGATCGCGGCGCGGGCGTCGGCCTCCGGCTGCCCCACCAGCCCGGCGGGCACGGTGACCTGGGCGGCCTCCGGCGGCGCCTCCTCGTCCCCCGAGTTGACCAGCAGGGCGATGCCGACGACGGCGCCGACGAGCACCAGCGCGCCGACGACGGCGGCGATGACGCGGTTGCGCTTGCGCCGGCGGGCGGCCTCGTCGTCGTCCCAGCCGTCCTCGCCGCCGTAGGCACCCGGCGCCGCGCCGAGGATGGTGGTGCGCTCGTCGTCGCCCATCACCGGCGTCGCCTCGACCCGCTGCCCGGCCAGGGCCCGGAGCAGGTCGTTGCGCATCTCGGCGGCCGACTGGTACCGGTTGGCCGGGTTCTTGCTCAGCGACTTGAGCACGATCGCGTCGAGCTCCGGCGGCACGGCCGGGTTCACCGACGACGGCAGCTTCGGGTCCTCGCGGACGTGCTGGTAGGCCACCGACACCGGCGAGTCACCGGTGAACGGCGGCGCCCCGGTGACGAGCTCGTAGGTCAGGCAGCCGACGGAGTAGACGTCGGAGCGGGCGTCGACGGCCTCGCCGCGCGCCTGCTCGGGCGAGAGGTACTGCGCCGTGCCGATGACCGCGGCGGTGGAGGTCATCGTGGCCGCGGAGTCGGACACCGCGCGCGCGATGCCGAAGTCCATGACCTTGACCGAGCCGTCGGGCGTGAGCATCACGTTCCCGGGCTTCACGTCGCGGTGCACGATGCCGTTGCGGTGGCTGAAGTCCAGGGCGGCGCAGATGTCGGCGGACAGGCTCATCGCGCGGTCCGGGGACAGGACGCCCTCGCGGCGGAGCAGGTCGCGCAGGGTCTCGCCCTCGACGTACTCCATGACGATGTAGGGCGTCGCGCCGGTGCTGGTGCGGTCCTCGCCGGTGTCGTAGACGGCCACGATCGCCGGGTGGTTCAGCGACGCGGCGGCCTGGGCCTCGCGGCGGAACCGGACCTGGAAGGACGGGTCGCGCGCGAGGTCGCTGCGCAGCACCTTCACGGCGACCTCGCGGCCGAGCCGCAGGTCACGGCCGCGGTGGACCTCCGCCATGCCGCCGCGCCCCAGGACCCCGCCGATCTCGTAGCGCTCACCGAGAACCTGGGGCGTGGTCATCGGAGGTCCTCTCGGGCGGTGCGGGGGGGCGTCGCGGGCGGACCCGGGCGCGGCGGGACCCGGACGGCGGTCCCGGCCCCGGCGGGGAGCCTAACGGGCAGCGAGCGGCGGACCGGGACGGTGAGTGAGCGCGCCGTCACGCCGGCGCACCGTCGGCCACGGCAGCCCCCGCAGCCGCAGAGGCGGGTGCGCCCGCACCCTCCGCCGTGCCGGCGTCCCCGCCGGACCCCGCGCCCGTGTCCGGCTCGTCCGCCGGCGGCTCGGTGACCGGCGGTGGAGCGGAGGAACCCGGTGCCTGCGTGGTCGTCGGGGGGCTGGTCGTGGTGCCGGTGTTCGACGGCGCCGTGCTGGTGGTCGTCGGAGCCGAGGTCGTCGTCGGGGGGTTGGTCGTCGTGGTGCCGCCCTGCCCGCCGCCACCGCTCCCGGTGTCGCCGCCGCCGGTCGGCTCGGCCTCGCCGCCGCCGGAGTCCTCGGTGTCCTCCTCCGGCGGGCTGTAGTCGGACTCGGCGACCGACAGGGTCACGGTGGTGCCGCGCGGCACGGGGATGCCCGCCGGGTCGACGCCGGCCACCTCGCCGGCGTTCAGGTCGATGCCGGCCGCGGTGAGGACCTCGTCGGTCGCGTCGATGCGGGTGACCTCGAGCCCGGCCTCGAGCAGCTCGGCCTCGACGTCGTCGGCGTCCTCGCCGAGGTACTGCTCGGCACCGGGGATGGTGACGAGGTCCTGGGTCGGGCTGGCCGACCCGCTGCTCGGCGCGCTGCTGCTCGTGGACCCGGCGCTGCTGCCGCCCGGGTCCTCGCCGTTGCCGGAGAACAGGAAGAACGCGCCGGCGATCAGGGCGGCCACCAGCACGAGCGCCCCGAGGGCGACCGCCCACCGCCGACTGCCGCCGCCGCGCCGCGGCTGGGGGTCCCGCCAGTCGCCGGTGTCGTCGCCGTCGACCGGGGGGCCCTGCAGCGGCGGCATCGTGCGCGGGTTGCCGGCGGCGTGCCGGCCGCCGGTGCGCGGGCCGGCCGAGCGGGGGACCGAGGTGCGCGGGCCCGCGGCCGCGGCGCCGGCCGCCGCCCCGGCCGCCGCCCCGGCGGCCGCGCCGGTCACGGGGCCGCCGAGCACGCGGGTGCCGTCGCCGTCGACCTCGGGGATGACCTCGGTGGCCGCGGCGGCCAGGCCGGTGGGCACCGCGCCGGTGACCGGTGCGGTCCCGCCGTGGCGGCCCGCGGCGGCGACGGCGCGGACGGCCGCGGCGAACGCGGCGCCGTCGGTGAACCGGTCGTCGGGGTGCTTGGCCAGCGCGCGCTCGATGAGCTGCCGCACGGCCAGCGGGATGTCGGCCGGCAGCGGCGGGGGCTGCCGGTTGATGTGCGCGAGGGCGATGGCGACCTGGGAGGTGCCGTCGAAGGGCCGCCCGCCGGTGAGGCACTCGTAGCCGACGACGCCGAGGGAGTAGACGTCGGAGGCCGCGGTGACCTCCAGGCCCTGCGCCTGCTCCGGCGACAGGTACTGCGCGGTGCCCACGACCATCCCGGTGCGGGTGAGCGGCGTGGCGTCGCGGGTGCGGGCGATGCCGAAGTCGGTCAGCTTCACGACGCCGTCGGGCCGGACGATGAGGTTGCCCGGCTTGATGTCGCGGTGCACGACCCCGGCGGCGTGCGCGGCCGAGAGCCCGTCGGCAGCCTGGCCGAGCACGTGCAGCGTCCAGTCGACGGGGAGCCGGCCCTCCTCGTGGAGGATCGTCACCAGCGGCTTGCCCTCGACCAGCTCCATGATCAGGAAGGCCAGCTGCGAGCCGCGCTCGTCGGTGCTCTCGCCGTAGTCGTAGACCGAGGCGATGTTCGGGTGGGCCAGCGCCGCGGTGTGCCGCGCCTCGTTGCGGAAGCGGGCGACGAAGCTCGGGTCGCCGGTGAACTCGCTGCGGAGCACCTTGGCCGCCACCACACGGTCGAGCACGCGGTCGCGCGCCCGCCACACCTCGCCCATGCCGCCGGTGGCGATGGGCTCGGTGATCTCGTAGCGGCCGGCCAGGATGGTGCCGGTGGACAGGGCCATCAGCCCCCCTGACCCTCGAGGTAGGCCTGCATCACGTCGCCGGCGATCGGCGCCGAGACGTCGCCGCCGGTACCCCCGCCGTTGGCCACGAACACCGCCACGGCGATCCGCGGGTCGTCGGCCGGGGCGAAGCCGATGAACCAGTTGTGGTCGGGCACGTCCTCGGCGACCTGCGCCGTCCCGGTCTTGCCGGCGACGGCGGTCCCGGGGATGCGCGCGGCGCGCCCGCTGCCGTTGGCCACGACGCTCTCCATCATCTCGGTCAACTGGCCGGCCACCTCCGGGGTCACCGGCTCGGAGAGCTCCTCCGGGTCGGCCTGGTCGATGACGGTGAGGTCGGGGGCGCGCACCTGGTCGACCAGGTACGGCGTCATGAGCGTGCCGTCGTTGGCGACCGCCGCGGCCACCATCGCCGCCTGCAGCGGGGTCATCCGGACGTCGCGCTGGCCGATCGAGCTCTGGCCGAGCGCCGCCTCGCTCTCGATGTCGCCGACGCTGCTGCCGGCGGTCGTCATCGGGATCTCCAGGCCCTCGCCGTCCATGCCGAACGCCTCGGCCATCTCCCGGACGCGGTCCTCGCCGAGGTCGATGCCGAGCTGGGCGAACGCGGTGTTGCAGGAGATGGTCAGCGCGTCGATGAGCGACTGCTCCTGGCTGCTGCTGCACGAGGAGCCGCCGAAGTTCTCCAGCGTCGTCGACGTGCCGGGCAGGGTCAGCAGGTCCGGCGCCGGGATGACGGTGTCGGGCGTGTACTCGCCGGTCGACAGGGCCGCGGCCGACACGATGACCTTGAAGACCGAGCCGGGCGGGTAGTTGTCCTGCGTCGCGCGGTTCAGCCGCGGGTCCTGCTCCTGCGCGTCGAGCTCCGCGGCGTAGGCGCGGATGGCATCGGGGTCGTGGCTGGACAGCTGCGCCGGGTCGTAGGTGGGCATGCTGGCCATGCCGAGCACCGCGCCGGTGGACGGGTCGAGCGCGACGACGGCGCCGGTGACGCCCTCCAGGCCCGCCATGGCCGCCTCCTGCACGCCGGCGTCGAGGGTCAGCACGACGTCGCCACCGGCCGGGTCGCGGCCGGTGAACAGGTCGGCGATGCGCCGGGTGAACAGCCGGGCGTCGGAGCCGGCCAGCACGTCGTTGACCGCGCGCTCCATCTGGGCGCTGTTGTAGAGCAGCGAGTAGTAACCGGTGACCGCCGCGTACACGGGGCCCTGCGGGTACTGGCGCAGGTACTTCAGCGTGTCCTGGGTGGGCACCGACAGCGCCACCTCGGTGCCGTCGACGACGATCGAGCCGCGCTCCCGCGAGTACTCCTCGGTGAGCACCCGGGTGTTGCCCGAGTCCTCGCGCAGCTCGTCGGAGCGCACGACCTGGATGTAGTTGACGTTGACGATGAGCAGCGTGAAGAGCACCAGCACGCTGATCGCCACGCGGCGCAGGGGTGCGTTCACCGGGACACCACCTCGGTGGGCGCCTCGCCGATCGCCGTCTTCGGCGGGGCCGGCGGCGCGGCCGGGCGGCGGGCGGCGTCGCTGATGCGGACCAGGATCGCGACCAGGCCGAAGTTGGCCACCAGCGAGGAGCCGCCGTAGGCGACGAACGGCGTCGTGAGGCCGGTCAGCGGCAGCAGCCCGGTGACGCCGCCGAGGACGACGAACAGCTGCCAGGCGACGGCGAAGGCCAGGCCGCCGGCGAGCAGCTTGCCGAAGGCGTCGCGCACGACCAGCGAGGTGCGCAGGCCGCGCTCGACGAGCACCAGATAGATGACGATGACGGCGACCAGGCCGAACAGGCCGAGCTCCTCGCCGAGCGCCGAGGCGATGAAGTCGCTCTTGGCCACCGGCACCTGGTCGGGACGGCCGCCGCCGAGCCCGGCGCCGAACAGCCCGCCGGTGCCGAGGCCGAACAGCGACTGGACGAGCTGGTAGCCGCCCTCGTCGCGGTAGGCGAACGGGTCGAGCCAGGTGTCGACGCGGACCTGCACGTGCCCGAACACCTGGTAGGCGATGAACGCGCCGCCGGCGAACAGGCCGAGGCCGATGAGCAGCCAGCTCGCCCGCTCGGTGGCGACGTAGAGCATCACCACGAAGATGCCGAACAGCAGCAGCGAGCTGCCGAGGTCGCGCTCGAACACCAGCACGAGGATCGACACGACCCACACGGCGAGCACCGGGCCGAGGTCGCGGGCCCGCGGGATCTCCAGGCCGGCCACCCGGCGGCTGGCCAGCGCCAGCACGTCGCGCTTGTCGACGAGGTAGGCGGCGAAGAAGACGATCAGGCAGATCTTGGCGAACTCGCCGGGCTGGATGCTGAAGCCCGCGACCCGGATCCAGATCTTGGCGCCGTACACCTCGGAGATCGACGCGGGCAGCACGGCGGGCAGCGCGAGCAGCACCAGGCCGACCAGGCCCAGGGTGTAGGCGAAGCGGGACAGCACCCGGTGGTCGCGCAGCACCACGACGACGGCCACGAACAGGGCGACGCCGATCGTCGCCCACAGCAGCTGCACCGGGGCGTCCTCGCGGGTGGTCTCGCCGTCCTGCAGTCCGGCCAGGTCGAGCCGGTGGATCATCGTCAGGCCGAGGCCGGTGAGCACCGCGACGGCGGGCAGCAGCAGCGGGTCGGCGTAGGGCGCGAAGCGGCGCACGACCAGGTGCACCACGACCCACAGGGCGGCGAACCAGCCGCCGAAGGTCGCCAGCTCCGCGCGCAGCGACCCGGTGATCGTGATGTCGACGATGCTCTGCGCGGCGAGCGTGATGAGGACGGCGAAGCCCAGCAGCGCCAGCTCGGTGTTGCGCCGCTTGGGGGGGACCGTGCCCGGGGCCGCGGCCCGGGGATCGGTGGTGGGCCCGGCCATCACTCCGCCTCCCGGCAGTCCACCCCCGGCTCGGGTGCCGCCGTCGAGGAGCCCGTCGCGGACGGGGACGCCGACGAGGAGCTGCCGGGCGCGGAGGGCACCGGGGCGGGCGCGCCGTCGGTGGGCTGCGGAGTGGGGACGACGGCGGACGGGGAGGCGCTCGCGTCGGTGGCGGGCCGGTCCTCGTCGTCGGCCGGGCACTCGGGGAGCGTGCCCTGCTGCAGGTCGTCGACGATCCGCCGGGCGTCGTCGGAGCCACTGGCCTCGATGCCCTGGCGGACGCTGTTCTGCTGGTAGGAGGAGAGGTCCTCGAGCGGGATGCCGGTGACGTCGTCGACGCGGAAGAGGTCCAGCCCGAGCAACTCGGTGTTGAAGCCGCGGTAGACCGCGACGTGGTCGGTGCCGTCGGCGGCCGCGACCCCGACGAACCAGTGCGTGAGCACCCACAGCCAGGTGGCGATGCCCGCGCCGACGAGGAGCAGCACCGTGCCCCCAGCGACGAACAACCGCCGCCGGGAGCGGCGGCGGTCGGGGAGGGCGGAGGCTGAGGCGGACGTCGGCGCCGGTGGGGGCGCCGGTGGCGGGTCGGCGAGCGCGGCCCGCCCGGCCGCGGAGCGGGGGTCGACGGCGCGCTGGCCGCGGTTGTCGCCCGCGGCGCCGTCGACGACGGGCTCCATGGACGTGCCGGTGCCGGAGTCCTCGACGACGTCGGCGACGATCACGGTGATGTTGTCCGGGCCGCCGCTGCGCAGCGCCAGCTCGACGAGCCGGTCGGCCGTGGACTGCGGGTCCGGGTCCTCCAGCGCGTGGGCGAGGGTCTCCTCGCTCACCACGCCGGACAGGCCGTCGGAGCAGAGCAGGTAGCGGTCGCCGGCGCGCGCCTCGCGCATCGACAGGTCGGGGTCGACGTCCTGGCCGTTGAGGGCCCGCAGCAGCAGCGAGCGCTGCGGGTGGTGGTTGGCCTCCTCGGGTGTGATCCGGCCGTCGTCGATGAGGGTCTGCACGAACGTGTCGTCGTGGGTGATCTGCGTGAAGACGCCGTCGCGGAGCAGGTAGGCGCGGGAGTCGCCCACGTGGCACAGGGCCAGCCGGCCGCCGGCGAACAGGACGGCGGTGAGCGTCGTGCCCATGCCCTCCAGCTGCGGCGACTCGCGGATGACCTCGCGCAGGTGCTCGCTGCCGTCGAAGACCGCCTCGCGCAGCGCCTGCAGCATGTCGCCGCTGGGCGCGTCCTCGTCGAGGTGCTCGAGCGCGGCGATCACGACCTTGCTGGCGACGTCGCCGGCCGCGTGGCCGCCCATCCCGTCGGCGACGGCGAGCAACCGCGGCCCGGCGTACACCGAGTCCTGGTTGTTGCCGCGGACGAGACCGCGGTCGGAGCGGGCGGCGTAGCGCAGCGCGAGACTCATCGGACCCTGCTCACGTCTGCTCTGTCGCTCCCCGTCGTCGTGGGCGTGCTGCTGCCCATCAGCGTGTTGCCCATCAGCGCAGCTCCAGGGCGGTCTGGCCGATGCGGATCGGCTGGCCGGGAGCCACGAGCAGCGGGCCCTGGACCCGCTGCTGGTCGAGGTAGGTGCCGTTGGTCGACCCCAGGTCCTCGACGTACCACTGTCCACCACGGTTGGTCAGCCGCGCGTGCCGGCTGCTGGCGAAGTCGTCGGTGAGGACGAGCGTGGAGTCGTCGGCGCGGCCGATGAGGATCGGCTGCTCGCCGAGGGTGATCTTGGTACCGCTGAGCGGGCCGGCGGTGACGACCAGCGTGCGGGGCCCTCGGCCGCGGCGGCGGCCGGCGACCGCGGCGCGCGGCGGGACCGAGGCGACCCGGCCGGTGCGCCCGCCGAACAGGTCGGCCCGCACCACGCGGAAGGCGGCGAAGATGAACAGCCAGAGCAGCAGCAGGAACCCGAAGCGGAAGACCTGCAGGACGATCTCGGCGGTCACGACCGGCCCCCGGTGCCCCGCCTCGTCGAGCGCACGACGTCGGTCACGCGCCGTCCTGCCGGTACACCAGGACGGAGTGGCCGATGCGGATGACGTCGCCGTCGGCGAGCGCCTGCCGGCTGATCCGGCGGCCGTTGACCAGCGTGCCGTTGGTGGAACCGAGGTCCTCGGCGAAGGCGGTGCCCTCGTCCAGGACGACGTCGACGTGCTTGCGGCTCACCCCGGTGTCGGGGAGCCGGATGTCGGCGTCAGTGCCGCGGCCGATGACGTTGCGGCCGGTCGTCAGCTCGTGCCGGGTGCCGGGCCCGTCGACGACGAGCACGTGCGTGACGCCGGGCCGGGAGCCGGCGCGGCCGACGACGGAGGGGTGCTGGCGGCCGGTGTCGGTGGGCACCCGCCCGCCCAGCGGCGGCAGCGGCGGGACCGCGCCGGAGCCCATCGGCGCGGCGGCCGGGGCGGCGTCGGCCCGCGTGCCCGGCCGGGCCGGGTCGGCGACGTGCGAGCTCACCTCGAACACGCCGGTGGGCAGGTCCTCGTCGCGCTCGAGGCGGACCTGCACGGCGCCGAAGGTCTGCCAGCCCTCGTCGTCGATGTGCTCGGCCACCATGTCGGCGAGCTGCGCGGCCAGCTGGTCGGACCACTCGGCGAGGTTCTCGTAGTCGGTGGGACCGAGCCGCACGTCGTAGACGTTGGGCGCCAGGACCCGGCCCTCGCCGAGCACCGAGCGCTGCTCGTCGGCCTCCCGCTGGAGGGCCTTGGCGATCTCGGCGGGGTGCACCTTGCCCTTGAACAGGCGGGCGAACGTGACGCCGACGATGCCCTCGAGTCGTCGCTCGAAGCGCTGCAGCACGCCCACAGTCGCTCCTCCACGCTCGCTCGGATGGGTGGTCCTCGGTTGATCGTAGCCGGGCGGTCGGCCGCCGACCGGCCAGGAACGCGCAGCGTCACAGCGCGCCGCGCGCCCGGGTCACGGCGCGCCGTGCGGGCGGGCTGCGGCGCGCCGTGTGGGCGGCCCCGACCCCTCCGCCGTCGCCCCGCGCGCGGCTGCTAGTGTCCTTCCTCGCCAGGGCAAGTGGCGGAATGGCAGACGCGCACGGTTCAGGTCCGTGTGTCCGAGAGGACGTGGGGGTTCAACTCCCCCCTTGCCCACTCCGGACTGGGGAATCCCCCAGTCCATCCAGAAGGCCGGGACCCAGTCCCGTGCCGCGGACGGAAGGCCACACCGGCCACCGTCCGCAGCCGGCGGAGACCGGCAAGCATCCGCGGGTGGAGATCCAGCCGCCGGGGCGACTGACAGCGCCGGGCCTCCCGGCACCAGTCCGTCCATGCCTGCTGGACTGGACACCGCTCATCGCACCGCTGCCCGCGTCGCCGCCATCCGCGCGCCGTACCCGGGCACCGACGCGCTGCCCGTGAGGACCGAGCGGCACGGTGCCGACGGCGGTGCCGCCGCCGAGGTCCTGGCCCCGGTGGTGCACATCTCCGACCGCGCTCCGCGGCCGCCGCGCGACGGCGCCGTCCGGCACGCGCACGCGCCGCGCATCGACGCGCAGAACCGGGTCAGCCTCGGCAAGGCGCTCGGCGCACTGGGCTGGACCCCGCAGACCCTGCTCGTCGCCGCCCGGGAGAACGGGCACGTCGTCATCCGCGCCGCCGCCGACAGCCCGCTGCTGACCCGGGTGCCCGTCGACGCCGACCGCCGGCTGACCCTGCCGCCGGCCGTGCTCGTCGCCCTCGACGTCCGCCCCGGTGACCAGGTGCTGGCGAGCGTCGTCGTCGACACCGCCGAGCTGCACCTGTTCGCGGTCGCCGACGCGCTGCAGCTGCTCACCGGCGCGCTGCCCACCGCCGCGCCGAGGTCCGCACCCGTACCGGCACAGCGCACTCCGGGCAGCCGCGTCCGGGGCCGGTGGCAGCCGGCGGACGGCGGCGCGGGCGGGGTGGACGCGAGGCCCAGCTGATCGGCGACCGTGCCGAGCCCCTTCGAAGGCCCCCGCCCGCGCCCGGGAGCTCGTGGGGGCCCTCTGTCGTCCCGAACCGCTCCGAGCCACTCTGAGGCCGCCAGGCCGACGCGGCGCGGGCGGCCGGCCACGGCAGTCCCCGCCCCGGGTGCCGCCGCCAAGTTCCCGTTGTCGTCGGCGTCCGATGACCTCGCGGTCCGGCGCCAAGGCGGAAGGCAGCGCCGATCCTCCCGGCCGAAGTCAGTTCTCCCGGTGACTGCGCAACGGCCGATCGCCCGCACCGTCCGGCTCGCCAACACCCGAGCCGGCGCCGCCGGCCGCACCGAGGAGAACCCATGTCCCACCCCGAGCCGACCTCCGCGACCAACCCCGACACCACCGCTCTGGCCGGCCCCCTCGCCGAGTACGCCGCGGCGATGGCGAAGGTCCGGCAGCTCGTCGACGCCGGACTCGTCACCCCCGAGGCCCTCGGCTTCCAGCCCCCGGTCGCCGACGCAGGTCCGGCCGCGACCCTCGTCCCCGGCGAGCGCATCACCATCGCCGACCTGGCCACCAAGACCCTCGACGGGCTCAAGGGTGGCACCAAGCGGACCTACCGCTCCTACATCCGCTTCCTCGCCGAGGGCTGGCCGCTGGACGTGCCGCCGGAGGAGAAGGTGTACCCGGGACTGGGGGACAAGTGGGCCGACGAGGTCCTGCCCAGCCACCTCGAGGAGGCCCTCCGCCACATCGAGTCCCGCGCGCTGGACAGCGCCGCCACCCGCGCGGCCAACCGTGAGGCCGCCGGGCGGGAGGTCCGCACCAGCACCGCCAGCGGCGCGAAGTACAACGCAGTCGGCGCCTGGCGGCGCATGTTCAAGGTCGCCGTCAAGGACCGCCACCTCGCGAAGGCCTTCGACCCCTCCCAGGAAATCGCCAAGCCCAAGCGCAGCGACGGCACCCGCATGGCCTTCGAGCGGTTCCAGCTCGACGACGTGTGGGCCGTGGCCACCGGGACCGGCGACGACCCGGTGCTCGACGAGCACGTCCTGGAGACCATCCTCATCGCCGGGGCCCGCCAGGAGGGCATCCTCAACCTGACCCTCGGCGGGCTGGACCACGTCGAATGCACCATCCGGCTCGACGAGAAGTTCGGCAAGGTCGTCCACCAGCCGGTGCCCGACTGGTTCGTCGCCAAGCTGCACGCCTTCGCGGTCGGCCGGGGTGCGACCCGGCCCGGCGACGCCGTCTTCCGCTACCACCCGGGCGGCCGCCGCTTCGACTACCTCTTCGAGGACCGCATCCAGGCCCGCCTGCCCTGGGCGGACAAGGAGCAGGTCACCGGCCACACCGTGCGGCACCACGCCATAACGGTGGTCGAGCGCGAGTTCAGCCACGCGGTGTCGGTGGCCTTCGCCAGGCACGAGCCCGAGGGCGTCAACGGCCGGTACACGGTGGCCCGGCCGAAGGAGGTCGCCGCGGCCGTCGTCGCGCTCTACGGCGGCGACCACCCCTGGCTGCACCGCGAGCCGCGGCCGCGCACCGACTGACGCCGTCGCCGCCCGCAGGGGCCCCACCGCCGGGTGGGGCACCTGCGGCGTTTCGGCGGGGGTCTCCGCACCGCCGTCCGGCCGTGTGGAACCCCGGGGTGCTCATCACCCAAGGGCGGTCGGCGGCTGCACCCGGGCGGGTGGGGAGGTCTCGGTGGGGCCCGTCCTCGCCCTCCAGGCGCCGCCGCGTCGGCGCGCGATCGGCTCGCCGGCCGGCGTCACCGGCTGAACCGCAAGCCGAGCAGGGCTGTGGAAATACCCCAGGGGGGTATAAGGTTAGCGTCGGTGCAGGTCCCCCGGCGCTGCCACTCACCCGTCTCCGGCGGGTCCGGCGGCCGGCCGGTGGAGCAGTGCGAGGCAGAGGGGAAGGTCATGTCAGATCCGACGAACGGCCCGGGCCGCCACGCGGGGCAGCCGGACGCGGCGGCGCCCGGCCACCACCACGGCCACGGGCCGACGCACGGACAGGGACTGCCGGTCGCCGCCGGCGACGACCGCGTGGGCGTGGAGGACCCGCTGCGCGCCGCCGCCGGCTCCACCCCCGACGGCCACGCAGTGCACGGCGGGCACGAGGACCACGGTGGCCAGGGAGACCACGGCGGTCACGCGGCGCACGGCGGGCACGCCGGCCACGGCGGTGATCACGTGGCGATGTTCCGTCGGCTGTTCTGGCTGATGCTGACGCTGGCGGTGCCGACGGTGCTGCTCAGCGGCATGTTCGCCGACATCGTCGGCTACACGCTGCCCGACGTCCCCGGCCTGGAGTGGGTGTCCCCGGTGCTGGGGACGGTGATCTACGTCTGGGGTGGGTGGCCGTTCCTCACCGGCGCGATCGGGGAGATCCGGGCCCGCAAGCCCGGGATGATGCTGCTCATCGGCATGGCCATCACCGTGGCCTTCCTCTCCTCCTGGGGCTCGACAGTGGGCCTGCTCTCCCACGAGCTGGACTTCTGGTGGGAGCTCGCGCTGCTGATCGTGATCATGCTGCTCGGCCACTGGCTGGAGATGCGATCGCTGGCCCAGACCTCCTCGGCGCTGGACTCGCTGGCCGCGCTGCTGCCCGATGAGGCGGAGAAGGTCGTCGGCGACCAGGTGGTCACGGTGCCCCCGGCCGAACTCGTCCTCGGCGACGTGGTCATCGTCCGCCCCGGCGGCCGGGTGCCGGCCGACGGCGAGGTCGTCGACGGCACCGCCGACGTGGACGAGTCGATGATCACCGGCGAGTCCAAGCCGGTGCGCCGCGGGGTCGGCGACACCGTGGTGGCCGGCACCGTGGCCACCGACACCGCGATCCGGGTGCGGGTGGCCGCGGTCGGGGAGGACACCGCGCTGGCCGGCATCCAGCGGCTGGTTGCCGAGGCGCAGTCCTCCACCACGCGGGCGCAACTGCTCGCCGACCGGGCCGCCGGCTGGCTGTTCTGGTTCGCCGTGACCGCCGCGGCGATCACCGCCGTCGTGTGGAGCCTCTACGGCGCGCCGGACAGCGCGCTGGTCCGGGTGATCACGGTGCTGGTCATCGCCTGCCCGCACGCCCTGGGGCTGGCGATCCCGCTGGTGGTGTCGATCTCCACCGAGCGGGCGGCCCGCGGCGGGGTGCTGGTCAAGGACCGCGGGGCGATGGAGCGGATGCGCACCGTCGACACCGTGCTGTTCGACAAGACCGGCACACTCACCAAGGGTGAGCCGGCGGTCAACCACATCGCCGGCGTCGACCGCACCGAGGACGAGGTGCTGGCGCTGGCCGCGGCGGCGGAGGCCGACAGCGAGCACCCGCTGGCGCGTGCGATCGTCGCCGCCGCCCGCCAGCGGAACCTGCCCGTGTCCCCGGCGGCGGAGTTCCGTGCGTCGGCCGCGGTCGGGGTGACTGCCACCGTCGACGGGCACACCGTCGCCGTCGGCGGCCCGAACCTGCTGACCGAGCACGGCCTGGCGCCACTGGCCGACACCCGGCCGTGGGCAGCCGAGGGCGCGACGGTGCTGCACGTCCTAGTGGACGGGGACGTCGCCGGAGCGCTGGCCCTGGCCGACGAGATCCGGCCGGAGTCCCGGCAGGCGATCGACGCCCTGCACGCCTTCGGCGTCGACGTCGTCATGATCACCGGCGACGCCGAGCCGGTCGCCCGCGCGGTGGCCGCCGAGCTCGGCATCGACCAGGTGTTCGCTGGGGTCCGTCCGGAGGACAAGGCCGAGAAGGTCGCCGTCCTGCAGTCCCAGGGCCGGGCCGTGGCCTTCACCGGCGATGGCGTCAACGACGCACCAGCCCTCGCCCAGGCCGATGTGGGCATCGCGATCGGCGCCGGCACCGACGTGGCGATCGGCTCCGCCGGGATCATCCTGGCCTCCTCCGACCCGCGCGCGGTGGTGTCGGTGATCCGGCTGTCGAGGGCCAGCTACCGCAAGATGCAGCAGAACCTGTGGGCCGGCGCCGGCTACAACCTGGTCGCGGTGCCGCTGGCCGCCGGGGTGCTGGCCCCGGTCGGGTTCGTCCTGCCGATGGAGGTCGGCGCGCTGCTGATGAGCCTGTCCACCGTCGTCGTGGCGTCCAACGCCCAGCTGCTGCGGCGGCTGGACCTGCGCCCGGAGGCCAGCGTCGCCGAGGTCACCGCCGGCCGGCTGGCTCCGGAACGGCGGTCCGCGGCGGCCGCCGAGCCGACCGCGGCCGGGCGGCGCTGACCGGCTCCGGCCGCCGGGCACCGTCCCGGCGGCCGGGACTGCGGGCGTCGTAGCCTCGCTGAGGAAAGGGGGGTGGGCATGGCGGCACGAGGATGGGCCGCGCTGCTGCTGCTGGCCGCCGTCTTCGCCATGCACGGCCTGCAGTGCACCGCCGTCGGCACCGATCACACGGCCGGACACGGCACTGCAGGGATCGCTGTGGCCCCCGCCGAGCAGCTCGAGGGTGGTCTGCACGCAGGGGCGGTGAGCCCCGGCCCCGACGCGCACAGTGCCGTCCACGACAGGAACCCCGGCAGCGTGCACGCCGCCGCCGCGATGGCTGCCGCCGCCCCTCTGGCCGGCCTGCTGACCGCCGGCCACGACAGCACGGCGCCGGCCGGAGCGGCCGGGCACCTGTGGACGCTGTGCCTGGCGGTGCTCGCCGCCGGGCTGGCGGTGCTGGTCGCCCTGCTGCTGCCCCGCCTGCTGACGCTGCTGCCGGCGGCGTGGGCGCGGCTGCGCGCGCACGCCTCCACCGGCCTGGCGCCCCTGCGCCCGCCGGACCTGCACGCCCTCTGCCTGCTGCGGATCTAGGCCGACCGCCTCCACCGCCCCCGCCTCAGCGCCCGTGCTGGCCCGGCGGCGGTGTACGCGCACGTCCACCGGCCAACTTCTGCAGCTTCAGGAGACATCCACCATGACCCGCACCACCGCACGCCTGACCAGCCTCACCGTTGCCCTGCTCGCCGGCGCACTCGTCCTCGCCGGCTGCGCCGACGACGACAACGACGCCGCCGGGCACGGCTCGATGATGAACGACACCGGCTCCTCGGCCAGCTCCTCGGCCGAGCAGGCCGAGTTCAACGACGCCGACGTCACCTTCGCCCAAGGCATGATCCCGCACCACCGGCAGGCGATCGTCATGGCCGAGCTCGCCGAAGGACGCGCCGCCGACCCGCGCGTGCTCGACCTGGCCGCCCGCATCCAGGCCGCGCAGGACCCCGAGATCGAGACGATGTCCGGCTGGCTGCAGGACTGGGACGCCGACGGCGGCCACATGGACGGCATGGACGACGGCATGGGTGCCATGGATCACGGCGAGGGCGGGATGATGTCCGAGGGCGACATGCACGCGTTGATGTCCGCCACCGGCCCGCAGTTCGACCGCCTCTTCCTCGAGCAGATGATCGTGCACCACCAGGGCGCGGTGGAGATGGCGGCCGAGCACTCCGCGAACGGCCGCAACGCCGAGGCGCTCGCGCTGGCCCAGTCCATCCGCGACAACCAGAACGCCGAGATCGCCGAGATGCAGCAGCTGCTCACCGAGCTGGGCGGCTGACCCGGCCGCGGCGGGGCCGGCGCTCAGGCCCGCCCCGCCGCGCACCGGCCCGGTCCGCCCTCGCACCGCCCTGGAGCATTCGCATGCCCACGAACCGCACCGCTCGCGCCGCCGTCGCCGGCGGCGTCCTGCTCACCCTGCTGACCGGTTGCGCGGCCACCGACGAGTTCGCCACACCCGCGCCGGGCGACACCCCCGGCACGCTGCCGGCCGCGCACGTGCACGCCGTCGCCGTCGATCCCGGTGACGGTGCGCTGCTGCTGGCCACCCACGAGGGGCTGATCACCGTCGCCGACGACGGCCGGCCGGCAGCCGTCGGCCCGGTCATCGACCTCATGGGATTCACCGTCGCCGGGCCCGACCACTACCTGGCGTCGGGGCACCCCGGGCTGCGCACGGACCTGCCCAACCCGGTCGGGCTCATCGAGAGCACCGACGGCGGGGAAACTTGGGCGCCGCTGTCCCGCGCCGGCGAGTCCGACTTCCACGCCCTCACCGCCCTGCCCGGTGGGGGTGCGCTGGGCTACGACGGGGCGGTGCGCCGCACCGCCGACGGCACCACCTGGGAGCAGCTGGCCATCCCGGCCGAGCCGCACACCCTCACCGCCACCCCCGACGGCCACGTGCTGGCCACCACCGGCGCCGGGCTGCTGCGCTCCACCGACGCCGGGGCTACGTGGGCGCCGGTGGAGGACGTGCCGCTGCTGCAGGTGGTGACCTGGTCCGGCGACGGCACCGCCGCGGTCGGCATCACACCGGACGGGGCGGTGTGGACTAGCACCGACGCCGCGGCCAGCTGGACCCAGCGGGGGCAGCTGGACGGGGCGCCGCAGGCGGTGGCCGCGACCACCGCCGACGGCGAGCTTCGCGTCCTCGTGGCGACCGACCACGGCCTGCTGGAGTCCACCGACGGCGGCGCCACGTTCACCACGCTGTTGAGCACCTGAGCCGACGCCGCGACCTGCCCCCGTGGGCTCTGGTGCTGGTCAGCCGGTCGGGCAGTCGCGCAGCGCCGAGCCCTCGAACTCGGGGACGGGTCGGGCCTGCGCCTCCTCGGGCGTCTCGGCCTCCCCGTTCTCCTCGATGTCCTGGATCAGCCACTCCATCTCGGCGATCTCGCGCTCCTGGGCGCGGATGATCTCGACGGCGAGCTCGCAGACGCGGACGTCGGTGATGTCGGCGCGCTCGGAGCGGGTGATGGCCAGCGAGTGGTGCGGGATCATCGCGCTCATCCAGGCGGAGTCCTGCACTGTGGCCTGGGTGCGGTCCAGCGCGATCCCTCCGCCCAGCAGCAGCAGGCTCACGGCCACGATGGCGATGTTGCCCTTCATGTTCTTGTACATGTTGAGCATCCAGGCCAGCATGACCAGCCCCATGGTGCCGCCCATGGTGATCGCCATGAACACGCGGCTCTGGCTGAACTGGACGTGGCTCCACTCCCAGGTGCCGGCGAACATCGTCCAGTACATGACCACCATGGACGTGGTGATCATCGCCGCGAAGCGCAGGTACATCTTCCGCTGCATCTTCTTCTGCATCCCACCGTCGTCGGAGGCGTCGTGGTGGCCGGACTCCTCGCCGCCGTGCCCGCGCGAGTGGTCCTCGTTGCTGCTCTTGGTCGCCATGGGTTGGTGTTCCGTTCTCTCGCCGACCGGTCTCCGGGGGCCGGGCGTGGGTGGTCGTGCCCTGCCGACGTCCCGGCGCCTGGTAGGGGCCTGGTGCGCCGGGACGCCTGCTGGTTCGGGCCAAGTCGGTCAGCCCAGCGAGCTGATGAGGTCGCGGCACGCCTGCTCGCAGCGCCGGCATGCCTCGGCGCAAATGCGGCAGTGCTCCTGCATCTCGGCGTGCTCGGCGCACTCGTCACCGCATGCCTTGCACGCCGCAGCGCAGGCCTCGAGCACCGCCCGGGTCAGGTTGGCGTCGTAGCCGGTGTGCCGGGACAGCACCCGGCCGGTGCTGTCGCACACGTCGGCGCAGTCGAGGTTGGTGCGGATGCACTTGGTGAGTTCGGCGACGGTGTCCTCGGACAGGCACGCGTCGGCGCAGGCGGTGCAGGCCTGGGCACATTCGACGCATGCCTCTACGCACTCGCGGAGCTTGTCCTTGTCCACTCTGCCGAGGTCCTTGGGGTAGGTGTCGAGCATCTGCGCGGCCACGGTCATGGCTACCTCCTCGGATCTCCGGCGCCGGAGGGCTCGGATGCCGCCCGGGGCTGTCGCCGGCGGATCCGTGCTACCCGTAGATCCGTACGGGTATGAGCGCACCGGAGGTGTTTCTCGATGTCCGAACCCACCCACGCCCATCCGGTCGATCCCGAACGGGTCGCCCACGCCCGCAGCCGGCTGCCCAGCCGTGACGAGGCGGCCCAGCTGACCAGCGTGCTGAGCCTGATGGCGGACCCCACGCGTGCCCGCGTGTTGTTCGCCCTGGACATGGTGGAGGAACTGTGCGTCGGCGACCTGGCACTGGCGCTGGAGGTCAATGAGGACGCCGTGGGATACGCGCTACGCCTACTGCGCACTGCTGGGCTGGTGATCAACCGCAAGCAGGGCCGCGTCGTGTACTACCGCCTCGCCGACGGCTTCCCCGAGCCGCTGCGTGAACACTGCCTGCGCCAGTTGATCGCCCTGTCCCAGGCGCCGGCCCCCGAGGAGGGCTGAGGGTCGCGCGGCCCCGGCTCGTCGACTGGTCGCACAAGTGGAGACCGAGCCGGACAACACGAGCGAGGTCGAGGTCCGGTTCGTCGCCGAAGGCTCCGGGTGCACCCGGGTCGAGCTGGAGCACCACCACCTCGACCGGCTCGGCTCCGGCTGGCGTTCCGTAGCAGAGGATGTCGGCCACGACCAGGGCTGACCGCTGTACCTGGACCGGTACGCGGCCCTGTTCGGCGATAGCGGTTGAGGGCCAGCGGCTGCACCGATCCTGCGGGTTCGCGGTTGTGTTCAGCGATCGCCGGTGTCCACCTGACACACCGGGGGCCGCGGTGGCGACGGGCGGCCGCAGCCCGTGGTCGGCCAGGACGGCGAGCATCGCGGCCGGAGGGTGGGCGAAGGTGCGGAAGTCCTGCCGTCGCAGCCGGAACACCGTGATCTGGGTGGCGACGATCGCGCGGGAGACCCGGTTGCGCGGTGGGAAGCTGAACACGAACCGGCGGCGGGTGCGCTCGGCGACCGCACCGAGCAGGCCGGGGTGGTCGGCCGCCACGGCCTCTGCCGGGACGCGCGAGAAGTGACCCGCCGGGCACGGGCGCTGATCCGGACGGTCACTCGACCACGGGCCGCAGCCATCGTGGGCCCTCCACGGCGGCGGCCACGCCTGGATGCGCCACCTGGTGCGGCCGATCGCCCCTGATCGGGTCGACCACGTTCAGCAGGGGCCCACCGGTTCGGTGGGCCCCTGCTGCCGTTCATGCTTCGCCGCGTCGACGTACTAGCCGGCGTGCGATCCGGGTCGGAGCGCGCGTGCTGCCTCCTGCAGGTGTCCGGTCAGGACCCGGCGCAGGGTCTCAGCTGACGTGCGAATGCTCGCCAGCGACTTCTCCCCGCTGGAGATGTGACGAGTCAGTTCGTCCCATCGGGGGAGGAGTTCCAGGGCGTGACCCACTGCAGTCTGCGCTTGACCGACGTCGACGGACGCGCCCGGCTGCTGCCCGGCGGCGATGACCAGACTCAGCTCCCTGAGCACCGACAGCACGAGGGTGAACGCAGTCGGATCGTCCGCCGCGACGACGAAGTCGACAGCACCGACCCGGCAGAACCGGCTCGGACCCGGGACGTGGGTCTCGTCCGGAACCACGAGCAGGCCCACCGTGGCGCGGCGAACACGCCTGGCGTCGGAGAGCGCTTGCTGAGCTTCGCGGACGCTGAGCGCCCTGGAGCGGTTCTTGCACTCCACTGCGATGGTGGGACGCGCCCCGCTGCTGAGGACGCACAGGACCACGTCCCCCGCCTTGCGGCTGTTGCTGCCCGGCGCCGGCGTCGAGCCCACGTGCTCGACCACATCGCCGGTTGCCGCCGCGAAGGACGCGAGGTGGTCGGCGACCAGGGTCTCCCAGGCGGTGCCGGCCACGTTGGGGTTGCGCCGGCCGGCTGCCTGCCCGGCCTGCTGAGCCTGGATCATGCCGCGCACGGCGGCTATCCCCTCGGCCAGTTCCCGACGTGCGCCGTCGACGCTGGCGGTGATCTCCCTCTTGGCGGCCGACAGCGGTGACATCGGATTGTCCGTCGAGAGGGTGCTCCGCACCTGCTCCGTGTGGGACGACACGACCCTGGCCAGCTGGCTCAGTGCCTCCGCCTGGACGGTGGTCGCGGCCTGCCGGACCGCCTCCTGGACGTTCGCGGCTTCGCCGCCGAGCACGGCCGAGAGCCGTGCCGGTAGATCGGCCAGCGCAGTGGCGGCGGCCTGGCGGGTGGCCTGCTCGGTGTCGGCGAGGCGAGCGGTGAGCTCGTCCAGCTGCGCGACGGTGGCCGTCGCCCGGGTCGCGAGGGCATCCTCGAAGCCACTCAGGGCTCGCTGGACGACCGCCTCGACGTCGGTGCCGCGCTGCAGCTCGCCGGCCATCAGGCCGACCGCGACGGCACGGGCCACGGTCTCCTCGAGGGAGGCCGGGCCGTGTGCGGCCAGTTCCCGCTGGGCGATCGCGACCACCTCACGGTGCGTCACCCGCAGGTGGCGGATCTCCAGGGCGTCACCGGAGACGGTGACGTTCCCGCTGCGGCCCCGCTGGGCCGGGAGGGCGGTCATCGCGGCAGCTCCGCCTGGAGCAGCTGCGCGACCGTGACCGGTGGCCCGTCGCCGAGGCGGCGGCAGGTCAGGCAGTCCGCGGCCCGGGTCAGCGGGTCGCCGGTGTGCTCGGCTTGGAGCAGGAGGAGGTGCAGGCCGGTCTCGATCACCCGGAAGTCGTCCGGGTGCCGCCTGCGCAGTGCCTCCTCGATCGCCACGACGGCGTCGAGCAGCTCCTGCTCGTCGGCGCCGCCGTGGGCCTGGGCCGAGATCAGCCGGGCCGACGCGGCCAGCCAGCTCGAGAGGAGCCGGCGGAGATCCCGGTCACGGTGCGCGGCCTCGGCCGCGGGGGACGCCGGTCCGGAGACCGGGAGGGGACGGATGGATTGGGACACGGTGGGCCCTTCGGGTTGCTGGGCGCCGTGGTGCGGGGGACGGACGTCCCCCGCACCACGGGGGTGGCGTTCGTCCACCGCCGGACACCATCGGGGCGGCGCGGCCGGGGACAAGGTGCGGATCACCGCCGCTCGTTCCGATGGCGCTCCCGGGTCCACAGCAGGCCGACCAGGCCGCCGATGTGGACCACCTCCCCCTGCTCCTGGAGGTAGTCCCAGTCGCTGTCGCTGAGCAGCGTCGGCCCGCAGACCTGGACGATGACGTCGACCGCAGCGGGTGCTTCCCCGCTGAGCAGCCAGCTCAGGCGACTGCAGCTGAGGTCGTGCTCCTCGCACCAGCAGCGGTGCCCCGGGACCGTCAGCTCACAGTTGAAGCAGGTCGTGCAGGTCTCGCTGGCGTCGTACTCGACGGGGTCGACAGCAGGCAGGCGGTTGGTGACGGTGACCGCCGCGAGGCACACCTCGTTGCACAGCATGACGCTGGCGCCGCGGTCGATGGGCAAGAACAACATGAGGGAGCTCCCGGAGGGCTCGGCCGGCGCCCCGCCGGCGGGGACGGCGCCGGAAGGCGACCGCGGCCGGACCGTGCTGCGAGTCCGAGCCGCTGCATTCGCCTCGGCCGGGCTCATTGCGCCGAGGGGCACTCGCGCCGACAGGTCACCGGCATGGACACCGACCTGCCCGCCCACCCCGACCACGAGCCCGCCGCGCTGCGCCGCTACCGCGAGCTGGTCGCTCGCCTCAGCGACCCGTCGGCCCTGACCGACGAGGCGTTCGACCTGCTCGCGCCGCCCGGCGGTGACACCGCAGGTGACGAGGGCGTCTGGGTGCCCCTCATCGTCACCAGCGGGGTTGTTCCCGAGGTGTAGAACCCCAGGTCCATTTCGCTGGTTCGGGGGCCTTGTATCGCTGCGATTGCCGCCGACGGTGCCCTCGGCACGGTGCGAACCGTTCGCGCCCCGCCGAGAGGACCACCCCCATGTCGATGTACACGCCGCAGAAGGTCTACCGCCTGCTGGCTCCGCTGCTGCCCCCTGGTGCCCCGACGTGCGTGAACCTGCCGCGCTTCTCCGAGGAGAAGCACTGGCCGGGACTGGCGGCACAGATCGCCGCGCTGTTCGAGGCCTACGCGCCGGGCAGCCCCGCGCTGCAGACCATGCAGAGCTGGCCGGAGGAGGTGTGGAACCCCGAACACGCGGCGCTCGGTGCGCAGTACGGCGTCCAGTGGCTGCGGCTGGCGGATCTGCACCACCTCGCCGAGGGGGAGGACCCGCTCATCTGCGTTGTTCTCGTCGGCGACCAGCTGCTGGTCGGCGCCACGCTGTCCACGACGAAGCGGCACATCGCCCGTGAGGACGGCGAGGACGAGAACGCGTACCTGGTCCTGCTGATGGCGCTGATGAACCACTACCGCTCCCTGCGGGCGCTGCGGTGGGTCGAGGATGTCACCCGGGCCGCTCGGGACGACTTCGGCTGGTCTTCGATCAAGCGCAAGTGCAAGGACCGCGGAATCCGCATCGTGCTCGCTGGCCGGTCCTACGACCTCCACGACCAGGGCGACGAGCTGGCGCTGAAGGCGCTGGGCATCCCGGCCACCCAGGACGACGACAAGCGGCGCAAGGCCCTCACCGGCAAGCGCCTGCTCAAGTACATGTCCGGGGGCGCCGCCATCGCCGAGGACCAGATGCCCCACGGCTGGCGCTTCGCTCGCGACGACCACGGCCGGGCCCGGTGGGAGGGCATGCGCGGCTACATCCCGGAGGGCGAGTTCGCGACCGCTGCTGCCCTCCAGGACCTGTACCGGCGCGTCGCCGCCGGTGAGACGTGGACGCGCATCGCCGACCAGCTGATCGACTGGGAGGCGAAGGGCAACATCACGCGTCGGGCCCACGCCAGCATCGGCAGGACCTACGCCGACGTCGACGGGGACCCCCAGGCCCGGTACGGCGCTGCGAAGGGCGTCTTCGTGCGGGGCAACGGCCGCCCGAAGGTCGCGCCCACCGAGGCTGCGATCGCCGACTACGAGGGCGGCGGCGACCCCGCCGTGCTGTTCAGCCCCGAGATCCGGCTGTTCCTCGGCAAGGTCGAGCTCGTGCGCACCGGCCGGTACTTCCGCCGGCTCACCAACGACATCCGCGGCCGCAACGTCGTCCTCCACGGCCTGGCCGCCACCTACCAGGACGAGGACGACGAGTTCGGCTGGTTCGACGTGCTCAGCGAGCCGTGGGCGTGGCCGGTCGACCCGGTCAGCGGAGAGCCGCTGGCCCGGTTCGGCATCTCCGACGAGACCTGCCGCAAGGTCGGCGCCCGCCTGCTGCGGGAGCTGCGGCAGCCGCCGGCGGAGTCCGGCGGCCGAGTCCACCACTCGCGGCTGGTGCGCCGAGTGCTGCAGAACTTCAACCTCTGGACCGTGAAGCCGGGGAAGCCCGGCGCCCAGTACGACGACGAGCCCACCGAGTACGGCATCGAGGCGCGCCAGAACAACAGCGGCAAGGACAACTTCGTCGTCCTGTTCCGCCGGTACAGCGTCGGCGGCAAGCCCAACGGTGACCGTCGTGGCCTGTCCTGGCTCGGCCCGAAGGAGAGGAAGCCCGAGCACATCGCCGCGACCGGCAGCCTGGACGACCTCACCGGCTCGGTCGCCGCGGCGCTCGACGACGCGCTCACCGCGCTCGCCGGCAGCACGGAGCTGGCCACGTTCGACGGGACCGCGCCGGCTGGCGAGGACCTCCACCGGCGACGCGTCTCCCTCGAATCACAGCTCGGCCGACTGACCGAGGAGGCCGCGGCGCTGCGCCGCGACGCCGACAACCAGCGTCTGATGGCCGGGCGCAAGGTGGATGCGGGTGATCTCGAGGGCGCGGACCGCTACGACCAGCTCGCCACACGGAAGACCGCCGAGGCGGTGGCGAAGGACCAGGACCACGAGCGCGTGCGCCAGGAGCTCGCGGCGCTCGAAGATGCGCTGAGGGCGGCCACCCGCAGCCGCGAGGCAGAGGTGGACGTCTCCGTCGGCGCCTGGCTGGTCGCTGGCCTGCGTCGTGCCGTCTACACCGGCGGCCGCGGCTCGGCGGTGCTCGGCAAGCTGGCCGACAAGACGTTCACGCACTGGACCTTCCGGGCCGACGACGAGGACCTGCACTGGGGCTGCGTCGCGGAGCTGCCCCTCCGCGACGGCGGCAAGCTGCGCCTGCCGTTGGCCAGCTGCATCCGCAACGTCCGGACCCGGCCCGGCAAGGGCCTCGCCTCGGCCGACGTCGTCGCCCGCTACGTCCTCGACGAGGGTCGCGACATCAAGGAGGTGGCCACCATCCTCGCTGCCACTCGCCGGACCCTCATCGTCAAGATCCTCATGCCCTGGCTGGTCGCCAACCGGGTGAAGGCCCGTGGCGCCAAGAGCTCCCTGCTCGACCACCCGCTCCCCGCGGTGCGGCGCATCGTGTACGCGGCGGTCACCGGCACGGACAACGGCGTCGCCGCTCGCTGGCCGGAGGCCGTCTCGAACCTCGTCGTCTCGACCTACACCGACCCCGACCTGCCGTGGGGCGACGCCGCCGTCCCCGACGACGTCCGGCCGGTGATGCGGCTGGCGGCCACCCTGGACCAGCCGGGGCCGCGCGAGCACGGCCTGCTGGTCTCTGAGGTCTCCCTGCTGCTCGGCGTCTCCGAGGACGAGGTGCGCAGCTGGGTCGTACCGGTGCCCCCGTCGTCCGGCGGGTTCAAGCGCCCGCAGTACCTGCAGTACGTCCCGGGCAGCAACAAGCAACGGGTCGAGCTGATCCCGTGTCCGCACCGGCGGTGCGGAGGCCGCGCCAGCCACGTGGTGATGCTCGCGGAGGTCGCGCGCAGCGGGTTCGGTGTGCTGTGCCCGGCCTGCCGCCGCGCCCCCCGCAAGGACGACACGTGGGCCTGGATCGCCTTCCCGCCCGTCTACCTCGGCACCTGGAGCCGCACCGAGAAGGTCGCCTTCCGCCAGGCGCCCGTCACCGTCGCGGTGCCCGCACCGGTGCCGTACGCCATCGACCCCGCCGATGCGGCGTGAACGAGGGCGGGCACGCGGTGCGAACGTCGAGGCCGCGCAGACCTAGCACTCACCGGCAGTCGATCGTTGGCAGATGTGGCGAGGCGCGGACAGCGGGACTCGCCGCCGGAAAGTCCTTCGGTGTGTCTACGGTGGAGAGGTGTCCGTGATGCTCGATCGCCTTGCCGCTGGCGATGAGGCGGTGGCGGTGCCCGAGTCTCGCGTTCTGGCGTTTCGGTGGGAGCGCGACATGCTTCCGCCGCTCATGGCGGTTGTCGATGACGTCGTCCCACACCAGGGACGGGGACCAGTGCATGTTCTGACCGAGGTCGCTTCGGCGTCCGGCGTTCCGGACCTCGTGGCCGTGCGCTTCGACGAGCGGATGACCTCCGAGCGGCTCGCTGCAGGACTCGGACCCATCGGGGACCTCACGCAGGTGCGGGCGTTGGTCGCCGCGGCCGACGGCGGCCGAACCGTCGCGCAGCTCGCCGCTGCGGCCCAGGTCACCCGGGCCTACCTGCGAGGCAGCGTCCTGCCTGCACTCGTCGACGCCGGCTGGCTGGAACCGACAACGGGCCGTGGTTCTTCGGCGGTCGTCACTCCTCGCCATCTGCTCCGTCCGGTGGCGGCCGACTTGGTCACCATCGAGGCGAAGAAGGCCGCATGGCAGCGCGCCGTCAACCAGGCGATGCGCCACGCCCCGAGCACCGACGCCTGCTACGTCGCGCTGGACGCCATCCGCGCAGCCCCGGCGATCGCACAGCGGGCCGCCATCCGCCGGCTGGGCGTGGGGCTGCTCACCGTCGACCCGGTGACGTGTCGTGTGACGGTCATCGCGCGTCCACGCCGTCGTCCCCACGATCCCGCGATGAGGACGCTCCTTGCGGAGCGGTCCTGGCAGCTCGTGCTGTCCGGTCAGACGACCGGTCCGACGTTCCCCGTCTTCGGGCGAGACCTCACCGCGGTTTGACCGACCCGACCGCTCAGATCAGCAGGTTCTCCCACTCGGCGAGGTGAGCGGGTGCGTTGTTCCCCGTAGGCGCAGCGGGCGTGCCGGCCGTTGCCCGCAGGAACGCCTGGGCGCGGCGCACCTCACGGAGCGCCTCCATCCGGCGGTTCGGCGACGCGAGCAGCGCGGTCAACCTCGCGCACCGCAGCAGGTAGTGCATCGACGCCGTCTCCTTGTCCCACCGCGCCGTGCTCGGCGTTGCAGCCCCCAGCGCCGTGCAGTACCGGCACTGGCAGAGTTGGTAGTCGGTCTCCCCCAGCATCGCGACGTGCGAGGCGTGGTCGACGGTGTGCAGGACGGTCCGCTCGAACAGCCGCAGCGTCGGTGGTGGTCTGCGCTGCCCGGGCCGGTTGGCGACGATCTGCGGTGCCGCGTAGGCCTGCTCCCCCCACGACGGTCCTGTGGAGAAGCCCGTCGCGCCGAGCGCCGTGGCAACCCACCCGGTGAGACCGCTGTTGGGCAGGACGAGGACCTTGTCCTCGAGCGCAGCGGTGACGGCGAGCTGCCGGTAGCCCTCGAGCAGGGAGCGCTGCCGGAGCTGGCCGTACCGGGGCTGCACGACCGGCCAGCGGAAGCGGAGGTACCACAGCCGCTCGCCCGACTCGACGATCTCGTGGAGCAGGACCCCTCGCAGGACCGGGTCGGTCAGCCAGCTGCCGTCCAGGGTGAGGTTGACGAACATGGGGGTCGTGCCGGCCGCCCGCCGACTCTCGGCCACCCAGCGGAGCGCGTGGGCGAACTCCCGCGCGCCGTTGGCCGCGCTCACCCATCCCGTTGCGGACAGCAAGACGGTGGCGCCGACGTCCGTCTGGCGCTCGAGCACCTCGCGGACCCAGGCCGGGTTGGTGGGGGCCGAGGCCGGCACCGCGTTGACGAGCCACGGATGACGGCCGGCCTTCTGATCGCTGACGTTCGCGTCCGGGCCGCCGTACGCCGGCGCCGTGTACAGATCCGGGTCGGCGATGCGGATGGGTGAGCCGGGGAACCGGTCGAGAAACGTCTCCGCGGCCGCGGGCGTGTGCGCCGGGAGTCGCACGACGACGCCGATCCCCACCCTGCCTCGCGTCACGCGGGTCGCGACCCTCGCCACCGACGGCATCTGGCTCGACTGCTGGTAGCTCTTGGCTAGCAGGAGCAGGGGCATGGTGCCTGACAGCTGCACCTCGAGCGCCGACTGCACCGGGGTCGTGACGCGCGGACGATCGCGGACCTCCCCGGTCGAGACGTCGACCGTGAACGCGGACACGTCCGGGGCGAGCGATCCCGTCGGCAGGTCCTCGGCGTCGTCCTCGGCGGTGCTCAGATCACCGGCTGCGGCGGCCTCGTCCAGCTGGACGAGGTCCAGATCGGGGGAGTCGACGTCCTCGACATCGCCCTGTTCCTCCTCGACATCGTCCCCCGCCTGGTCGAGATCGCCCGGGAGCTCGTCGTCCGGCTCAGCCATCACCGCGTGCCCCCGCCCAGGTCGCGGTACGCCCGCGCGGCGGAACCACGTTCGTGCGGCTCGAACGACAGCAGTCGTCGCACCACCGCTGCCGTCGCCTCGGGTACGCCATCCGGCAACGGGCGCGGGCCCTTGCGCATGCGCTCGAGTGCCTCATCGGCGAGCACGGCGCGACCCCGGTCGTCGAAGAACGGGTGCTCCCGCGCGAGCAGGATGTGCGCGACGACGCCGACCGCCCAGACGTCCGCCGCCTTCCGCGCCTCCTGCTGCTGGACCTGCTCGGGGGCCATGAAGGGCAACGTGCCCATGAGCGCGGGGTACTGCGTGAACGACTCGGCGTTGAGCAGCTTGGCCAGCCCCAGATCGAGCAGGACTGGGGCAGCCCAGGATGCGCCGCGGAGGGCGACGTTCTCCGGCTTGATGTCGCGATGGACTGTCTCCACCGCGTGCAGTTCGGTGACGGCGCCGAGGAGCTCCCGCAGGAAGGCCTGGGTCTCCTCGAAGGTCGGCAACGACTGGGACTCGATCCGTCCTGCGACGTCGCCGCCGTCCACGAACTCGAACACGAGGACCGGGCGTGAGCCCATCGGAAGACCGACGGTGAGGACGTCCTGGAGCGCGACGACGCGCGGATCGTCGACCCGTCGCAGACCCCCGACCTCCCGTTTCAGGTAGGCCTCGGGGTAGTTCTCGTCGAGGACGACCTTGACCGCACGAACGGCTCCATCCGGGTCCACGATCCGCCAGGTTTCGCCGAAGGCACCGCGACCGAGGAAGGACGCTGTCGTCGCGCCGAAGGCCGCCTGGACGTCGTCGGTGCCCAGCGTCGGCCCGAGCCTCACGCCCGGCGTCGGCTCCCACCAGAAGAGCGCGTTCACACAACCTCCCCCGTACATGGCGTAGAGCTACAGACCCACCCGGAAGCAGGGGCGCCGGCGCCGCATCACCCGCGTCGGCCAGAGCGGACGTCCGGGGGACCGCATCCGCACAAGACGGGCGGCTCTGTGGTGTGACGAGTCTAACAGGCCGTAGTCAGCACAGGTCGGTGTGCACATGAGCGTGGTGACGCCCCGCACCAGCACGGGTGGGTGCGGCGCCGGCCGCAGCCACCAGCCCGGGATCCGGGCGCGGTGATCGCGGGGCGGCACTGTCCGTAGGCGGACGTACCCTTCCGGCCATGATCACCAGGGCGTCGGATGTGAGCCGCGAGCGCTCCGCTGGGGAATCGCCCAGTGACGCACCGTCAACTCCCCCCTTGCCCACCCAGGCGAGAAGGCCCCCGGGGACTCCCCGGGGGCCTTCTCGCGTCTCGCCGCCCCGATCAGGCGGTGCCGGCGGTCTCCTGCAGGAAGGCGGCCGAGTCGTAGTAGGTCCGCACGCCGGTGAGCAGGCCGTCGTCGGAGCCGTCGCCCTCGATCACCGTGACGCCGCGGTAGGTGAAGGGCCGGCCGCTGCGCAGGGTGCCGCGCGACTCCCACTCCAGCGCCGCCGTCTTCTCCCCGACGGTGCTCGAGGTGAACGTCGTCTCCAGTTCGCCGAAGACGTCGCGGTAGTCCTCCCAGAAGCGGCGGGCGCCGTCGGGGCCCTGGGCCTCGTGGTCGGAGTTCAGCTTGACCAGCGTGGCGGACTCGCCGGTGAGGTCGACCATCGGCTGCGGGTCGGACTCGGCGTCGAGGTGGTGCAGGGCTGCGGTGAAGCGCTCGGTGAGCGTGTGCACGGGGTCCTCCCGGTACGGCGACTGCGGTCGCGGGAGGGCCTACCCGGCCGGTCGCGGGCGCACCCGCGCCGGTTCAGGCCGGCAGCTGCCGGTCGTCGCGCGAGCGGCGCTCGCCGAGCGTGCGGGCCAGCAGGACGAAACCCCACGGGCCGACGACCCACACCGGCCACGGGTAGACCAGGTCGCCGCTGCCGAGCATCGAGACCAGCCAGATGCCGGTGACGATGACGCCGGTGACCAGCCAGCTGGTCCAGGCGGCGCGCAGGTCGTTGCCCCACGCGCCGTGCCCCCACGCGCCGTGCCAGGCGCCGCCGTACACCGCCCGGGCCACCGGCGACTGGCCGGCAGCGGCCGGCGTGGCCGGGGCCGCGGGCCGGGGGAGGTCGGTGGTCAGCTCGGCGAGCTCGCCGTAGGTGCGGGCGCCGTGTGCCCGGGTGCTGCGGTCCTCGTACTCGGCGAGGGTGAGCCGGCCGTCGGCCAGGGACTCGTCGAGGCGGGTGACGACGGCGGCGCGGTCGGCGTCGGCGGCGAGCTGGTGCGGCTCGGGCATCTCGGGCTCCTCATCGGCGGGGTGGTCCGAGTCTTTCCTGCCCCCGCGCCCGCCACCATTGACAGACGTCACCCATCGCCGGTGCGTCCTGCACGGTGGGGTGCCGGTCCGCCCGGCCAGGATGGCGGGGTGACGACCACCGACGCCGGGGCGACGCTGTCGCCCGCCGCCTGGGACGACGACGAGGTGCAGCGGCTGACGGCCGCCCAGCAGGCCGAGCTGCGGGAGCGCTACGACGGCGACCTGGAACCGGGCGCGAAGCCGTCGGCGGCCGACGTCGCCGTCGTGCTGCTGGCCCGGGACGCCGCCGGGACCGCGATCGGCTGCGGCGCGCTGCGCCCCCTCGGCGACGGCGCCGCGGAGGTCAAGCGGATGTACGTGGTCCCGGAGGCCCGCGGGCGGGGCGTCTCCAGGGTGCTGCTCGCCGGACTGGAGGCGGCGGCCGCCGAGCGCGGGTGGACGACGCTGCGGCTGGAGACCGGCCCGCGCCAGCCGGAGGCGATCCGGCTGTACGAGGGCGCGGGCTACCGGCCGATCCCCGCGTTCGGCGCCTACGTGGACGACCCGGACGCCGGCTGCTCGCTGTACTACGAGCGGGTGCTGGGCGGGGCCTGAGCCGCGCTGCCGGTCAGGCGGGGAGCGCCTCGTCCGCTTCGGCGTCCTCCTCGTCGGGCAGCGTCCAGGCCAGGTGCCAGGACGGCAGCAGGCAGGACGCGAACCAGAGCAGGAAGGCCAGGCACAGCGCGAGCTCGACGTGCCCGGTCCAGGCCACGAGGCCGATGCCGGCGGCCCACGCGACCAGCGACAGGAGGGTGACCGGCGCCCCGACGGCGGTGTGCGAGCGCTCGCGGACCTCCCGCTGGTGCTCGTCGAGGGAGGACCGACGGCGGTCGTAGAGGCCGCGGATGCCCAGGTTGAGCAGCGAGTGCAGCGGGATGAACAGCAGCAGGCCCGCCGTCCAGACGACGACGTAGGCGAGGTCCCAGCCGGCGTCGGTGGCCGACCACACGAGGGTGGCGACGACGAGGACGGTCAGCAGCGCTGCCTCGCCGAGCACCGCGAGGGTGCGGACGCGGTGCGTGCGGGTCCAGGCGTGGCGGTGGTCCTCGAACGTGCGGGTCAGGTACGTCTGCTCGGACGGGGTGGTCATGGCGTCCTCCGGGTGAGCTCGGAACCGATCGGGGGCAGCGGGTCGAGGGAGAAGACCGCCTCGACGGGGAGGTCGAAGAAGCGGGCGATCCGCAGGGCCAGCGCCAGCGACGGGCTGTACTCGCCGCGCTCGAGGTAGCCGATCGTCTGCGGGTGGACGCCCACTCCGTCGGCCAGTTCCCTCCGGCTGACGCGGCGCTCCGCCCGGAGCACCGCGATGCGGTCGTGGACGCGGTCGGCGTCCGTCCGTGGCTGACGACCCATGCCCCCATTCGTAGCATTACTGCTACGGGATAAACAAGGGATCCGACGGATCGGCGTCCTGCGGTCGAGCGGGCGGGACGCTGCCGTAACGCTCCCGCCGAGCCGGACATGGAGGGGTGTGATCGCGATGCACGGGCCGCCGCCCGCCACGGACGACCCTCCCGCGACGGCGGAGGAGCGGCTGGAGGCGGCCTACCGGGCGTGCGGCACCACCGTCCTCGGCTACGCGCTGCGGCGCGCGGCCACGCGGGAGGACGCCTACGACGTCGTGGCCGAGACCTTCGCGACGGCGTGGCGCCGCCGGGCGGACCTGCCGGCCGACGCGGAGGAGCTCCGGCCGTGGCTGTTCGGTGTCGCCCGGCTGTGCCTGGCCAACGCCGCGCGCAGCAGCCGGCGGGCCGGCCGGCTGGGGGAGCGGCTGGCCGGCGCGCTCGCGGACGCCGACGTCCCGGACCCCGCCGGGCTGCACGAGGACGGGGTGCTGCGGCGCTCGGTGCGCGCGGCGCTCGACCGGCTCTCCCCGGAGGACCGGGAGCTCGTGACGCTGGTCGCCTGGGAGGGCCTGAGCCCCACCCAGGCGGCCGCCGCCCTCGGCATCGCGCCCGGCACCGCCCGGGTCCGGCTGCACCGGGCGCGCGCCCGCCTCCGCGTCCTGCTCGACCCCACCGACCCCGAGGAGGCCTGCGATGCTCGCTGACCGCGACCTGGACGCCCTGCTCGACGGCGCCGCCGGCGTGCGCGACGCCGACCTGCCGGCCCTGCCCGAGGAGCTGCTGGCCGCGGTCACGGCCGACGCCGGCCTGTCGCTGGTCGTCCCGGAGCCGGAGCCCGCCTCGGTGGTGGCCGCCCGGCAGCTCGTGGCCGACGCGCACGAGGCCCGCACCGCGCCGCGGCGGCGCCCGCGGCGGAGGACGGTCGTCCGCGTGGCCACGGCCCTGGTGGCGCTCGCCGCGGCGTGGGCGGCGGCCGTGGTCCTCGGAGCGCCACCGGAGCGCGGGGCGCCGGCCGTGCCGTCGGCGAGCGGGCCCGTCGCTCCCGGCACGCTGGCGCTCGTGGCGGCCGAGGCGGTCACCTTCCCGGTGACCGTCGAGGCGCCGCCGGAGGGGCTGGCGCCCTTCTACAGCCGGTACGGCGGCATGCCGCAGTACGGGGACGCGCCGCCCTGGTACGTGGCGGCCTACCTGCCCGTCGACCCGCAGTCCGGCGCGATCGGCCCTCCGGGCTCGGGTCAGGTGGTGCTCGGCCTCTATCCCGAGGATCCCCGCTCCTCCGACGAGTACGGATTCTCGGCCGAGGGCGAGCCGACCGGGACGGCGACCGTCGACGGCGCCGAGGCCGCGGTCTGGCGGCAGGACGGCGTCGTCGGACTGCTCTGGGAGCGCACCGACGGACGCTGGGTCTCGCTGACCGGCGAGGGCACCCGCTTCGACGTCGCCGCGCTGGTGGCGGTGGGGGAGTCGGTCGTCGACCGGCCACAGCCGGTGGGCCTGCAGTTCGGGCTGGCGCCGGCCGGCTGGTCGGTGGGTGGCTACGAGGAGAGCCGCAGCCTCGACCTGGTGAGCGACGCGGACCCCCTGCTGGCGCTGCGGCTGAGCACGGTGGGCGCGCAGTACACCGGGACGATCGACGAGCTCCTCGAGGGGATGCCGACGGCCGCGCCGACGGAGACGGTTCCCGTGCAGGGCCGCGACGGCCGGCTGGCGCTGTTCGCCGGCGACGAGGGTCAGCCACCGTTCTGGACGCTGGTCGGCCGGCTCGCGGACGGCCGCTTCTTCCGCCTGCTCGCGCCCTCCGCGCTCACCCGCGACCAGGTGCTGCAGATCGGCGAGCAGGTGACCGCCGCACCCTGACGGCGCGCAGCCCGGCACGGCCGTCCGCTCGCGGCGGACGGCCGGCTCAGGCGGGGACGAGGGGCGGTGCCCGCAACGGCGCCGGGATGGTGATCTCGGTGCCGTCGGGCCGCCAGGTGTGCCATCGCCCGTCAGCCAGGCGTTGCACGCGGAAGCCGTGATGGACCTTCGCGTGGTGGCGCTCGCACAGCAGCGCCGAGTTCTCCAGCGACGTCGGTCCGCCGTCGAGCCAGTGGACCAGGTGGTGGACGTCGCACCACCAGGTCGGGGCGCCGCAGCCGGTGAACACGCACCCACCGTCACGGACCTCCGCGGCCGTCCGGATGCCGCGGGTGGCCAGCCGGTGGTCGCGGCCGACGTCGAGGGGGACGCCGTCGGGGCCCATGACCACCCGGGCGATCGCGCCGTCGCAGGCCAGCCAGCGGGCCCGGGCGGCGGAGACCAGCGCTCCGGAGCCGAGCTGGGCGCTGCCCCGCCCGGTGGCGAGGTCCTCCGCGTCGACCTTCACCACGACCTGCGGCTTGACCCCGCGCAGCCGCGGGGTGGCACCGGTGGCCAGCGCGGTGTCGGCGAGCTGGACAGCGCCGTCGGCCAGCCGCTGCGCGCGGCTGCGGTCGTCGCCGGCGGGCCGGTCGGCCTGCACGTGCGCCTCCACCGCGGTGGAGAACCGCTCGGCACCCACGGCGTCGAGGTGCAGGTGGAAGGAGACGGTGCCGTCGGCGTGGCGGACCACCGACATGCGCCGCCCCTCGGTCGGGTCCGGCTCGGGACCGTCGGGGTCGAGGGCGTTGCAGTAGCGCTTGACGACCATCACGAGGGCGTCGTGCTCCTGCTCGATCGCCACACCGGTGAGCACCGCGTCGATCTCGCCCAAGTCCACGCCCTGCGCGGCGGCGGCGGTCAGCCGGTCCGGAGTGGTCACCTCCGCGGCCACAGCCACCTGGGCGGCGGTCACCAGCCCGGCGTCGTGCGCCTCGGCCAGCACCGGCAGGTGCGCCAGCGCGCGGCCGTTGCCGACCAGCCGGGACGCCTCCCGCCCGGACAGCCGGCAGTGCCCCCGCAACCACGACGCCATGCTCTTCAGCCCGTCCCGCTCAGCGGCGGAGGACGCCTCGGCGGCCCGCACCGCGCGGGCCAGGCGGGCGTCGATCCGGTTGCGCTCGGCGACCAGCGCGGCGACGTCGTCGAGGACGTCCCCGCCGCCGATCCCGCTCGAACACATGTACGGAGTCTAGCCGCTGCGGACGAGTCTGGCGACCCGTATCCGCAGGTCAGAGCCCTGTCCACAGATGTGCAGGAGTCCTTGACGAGGCCAGGGTGGGGAGGGGTCGTGAGCACCCGGGACACCGTCCGCGCCGTCCTCGACCAGTACGGCGCCACCTACGCCGAGGAGGCCGGCATCCGCCTCACCGACACCCCCGCGCCGCTGTGGCAGCTGCTCGTCCTCACCGAGCTGCTGTCGGCACGGATCGACGCCGGCATCGCGGTCGCCGCGGCGGCCGAGCTGCGGGAGGCCGGCCACACCACCCCCGAGCGGACCCGCGGCACCACGTGGCAGGAACGCGTCGACGCGCTGGTCCGCGGCCGCAACACCCGCTACGACGAGCGCACCGCCACCCAGCTCGGCGACGCGGCCGACCTCGTCGTCGAGCGGTACGGCGGCGACCTGCGGCGGCTCGCCCGCGAGGCCGACGGCGACCCCCGCGAGGCCGCCCGCCTGCTGCAGGAGTTCCCCGGCATCGGCGCCACCGGGGCCTCGGTCTTCCTCCGCGAGGCGCAGGCCGTCTGGCCGTGGTTGCGCCCGTACCTCGACGACCGGGTCCTCGACGGCACCCGCCGCGCGGGCCTGCCGACCGACGCGGAGGAGCCGGCCGGCCTGGTCGGCGGCGACGACCTCGCCCGCCTGGCCGCCGGTCTCGTGCGGATCACCCTGCTCCGCGACGACGAGGACCTACTGGGCTGAGGCGGCGACCGTCGGTGGCGTGCTGCAGGCTGCGCCCGACCGCACACGTCAGGAGGCCGCATGGGCACCGTCGTCCGCATCCCGTTCGAGGTCACCGGCTGGGAGCCGGAACCGCTGGACCTCGGTGGCGGGGGGCCGGTCACGTCGTCGCGGGTGACCCTGCGCAAGTCCTTCTCCGGTCCGCTGACCGGCACCAGCGTCGTGGCGATGACCGCGGTGGCCATGGGGGAGGCACCCGCCGGCTACGTGGCGGTCGAACAGGTGACGGGCACCCTCGAGGGCCGGTCCGGCAGTTTCGTCCTTCAGCACAGCGGCGTGGTCGACGGTGACCCGCAGCCCGCGACGGGGGTGGTCCTCCCCGGGACGGCGGCCGGCGACCTGGCCGGGCTGCGCGGCACCGTCGAGCTCCGGCACGACGCGGACGGCGCGGTCCTCGTCCTGGACTACGAGCTGGGCCGGGACCCTGCGGCTGTGGTGGGGTGAGCCGGTGACGATCCCGCCGATGACCGCGTGGCCCGCGACCGAGCCGGCGGAGGTGGAGCTGGTCAGCGGCGACGCCCGCCTCGCCGTCGACCTGCGCGGCGGCGGCCTGCGCGCGCTGACGGTGGGGGACCGGGCGGTCCTCGACGGCTACCCCGCCGGCGCGGTGCCGGCCGGGCGGCGCGGCGGCGTCCTGCTGCCCTGGCCCAACCGGCTGCGCGACGGGCAGTGGACGTGGGAGGGGCAGCAGCTCCAGCTCGACGTCGCCGGGCCGGGCAAGCCCGCCGCGCACGGCCTGGTCACCTGGCTGCGGTGGGAGGTGCTGGCCCGGCACTCCGACGCCGTCACGGTGGGCACCGTCGTCGAGGCGCGGCCCGGCTACCCGTTCCGGCTGGCCGCCGCCGTCGACCACGTCCTCGCCCCTGACCGGCTCACCATCACCGTCCGGGTGCGCAACGCCGGCGACCGCCCCGCGCCGTTCGGCACCGGCATGCACCCCTACCTCGCGGTCGGCGCCACGGCCGACGGCGGCATCGGCGACGCCGAGCTGACCGTCCCCGCCCGCACCGCGCTCGACCTCGACGGCGGCCTGCCCACCGGCACCCGCCGTCCCTTCGACGGCGCGATCGGCCGGATCGGCGACCGCGCCCTCGACGACGCCGTCACCGACCTCGTCCGCGACGACGACGGCTGGGCGCGGGTGCACCTGCGCGGGCCGGCCGGGACGCTGGAGCTCGCCGTCGACGGGTCGTGGCCGTGGCTGCAGGTCTACAGCGGCGACACGCTGCCCGAGGGCCAGCGCCGGCGCAGCCTCGCCGTCGAGCCGATGACCTGCCCGCCCAACGCGCTCGCCGACGGCGCGGACCTCGTCGTCCTCGCGCCGGGAGAGTCCTGGTCCGGCACCTGGACCCTCGCGTGGGGGGCCTGACGTGCGGGTGCTGGAGCTGTGGCGCTACCCGGTCAAGTCGCTGCAGGGGGAGCGGCTGGACGCCGTCGACGTCGGGACGCAGGGGCTGGCCGGTGACCGGCAGTGGGCGCTGTTCGACCGCTCGACCGGCTACGGGCTGACCGCCCGCCGCGTCCCCGACCTGCTCTTCGCCGCCGCCCGCCTGCGCGCGGACGGCGGGGTGGAGGTGGTGCTGCCCGACGGGACGGCGACCACCGACGACGACGTCCTGTCCGACTGGCTGGGCCGGCCGGTGACGCTGCGCGCGGCCGACGTCGAGCGCGGGCCCCGGCACTACGAGGCGCCCGACGACGACGAGGACGTGTGGGACGCCTTCGAGGGGGCGTCCGGCGCCTTCCACGACAGCTCGCGCATCCGCGTCTCGCTGGTCTCCACCGGCACGCTCGGCACCTGGGACCGCCGCCGGTTCCGCGCCAACGTGCTGCTCGACGGCTCCGGCGAGGACGACCTGGTGGGCAGCACCGTGCGGCTCGGCGGCGCCGTCCTCGACGTCCTCAAGCCGGTCAGCCGCTGCGTGATGGTCACCCGCCCGCAGCCCGGCGGCATCGCCCGCGACAACGGCGTCCTCAAGACCATCCACCGCGAGCGCGGCAGCATCCTCGCCGTCGGCGCGCTGGTGCCGGTGCCCGGCCGGGTGGCGGTCGGCGACGCGCTCACCCCCGCGTGAGGATGGGGGACGTGCGCACCGTCGAGCTCCGTCCCGGTGAGGACTCCATCCGCCTCGGCCAGCTGCTCAAGCTCGTCGACGCCGTGCCCACCGGCGCCCAGGTGAAGGACGTGCTGGTCACCGGCACGGTCCGGGTCAACGGCGAGCCCGAGGACCGCCGCGGCCGGCAGGTCCGGCGGGGCGACGTCGTCAGCATCGAGGGCGCCGAGGACGTCCGGGTCGCGTGAGTTCCACGTGGAACGCGGTCGTGCCGCGTTGGCCGGCCGCCGTCCCGGGCCCCGACTTCGCCGCGATCCGCGCCGAGTTCGACGTCCCGGAGGACTTCCCGCCCGCGGTGCTCGCCGAGGCCGAGCGCCTCGCCGCCGACCCGCCGATGCCGGGCGACGACGCCACCGACCTGCCGCTGGTCACCCTCGACCCGCCCGGCAGCCGCGACCTCGACCAGGCCGTCCACCTCGCGCGGGAGGACGGCGGCTACCGGGTCAGCTACGCGATCGCCGACGTCGGCGCCGTCGTCGCGCCGGGCAGCGCGCTCGACGCCGAGGCCCGCCGCCGCGGCCAGACCGTCTACGCGCCCGACCGGCGCACGCCGCTGCACCCGCCGGTGCTCAGCGAGGGCGCCGCCAGCCTGCTGCCCGGCGAGGACCGTGCCGCCGCCCTGTGGACCGTCCGGCTCGACGCCGACGGCGGGGTGCGCTCGGTCGACCTGCGCCGCGCCCGCGTGCGCAGCCGCGCCCGGCTCGCCTACCCCGACGTCCAGGCGCAGGCCGACGCGGGCACCCTGTCCGGCGCGCTGGAGCTGCTGCCCGAGCTCGGCCGGCTGCTGCGGGCGCGCGCCGCCGACCGCGGCGCCATCGAGCTCGGCTCCCCCGACCAGGAGGTCGTGCGCACCGACGGCGGCGGCTGGACGCTCGTCGCCCGCGCGCCGCTGCCCGTCGAGGGCTGGAACGCGGAGATCTCGCTGCTCACCGGCCGCGCCGCCGCCCGGCTGATGCTCGACGGCGGCGTCGGCGTCCTGCGCACGCTGCCGCAGGCGCGCCCCGAGGACGTCGAGCGGCTGCGCCGCCTCGCGCCCGCGCTCGGCGTCGACTGGCCCGCGGGCGCCGGCCCCGGCGCGGTGCTCGCCGGTCTCGACCTCGCCGACCCGCGGCACCTCGCCTTCCTCGAGGAGGCCACCGCCCTGCTGCGCGGCGCCGCCTACACGCCCTTCGACGGCGACCCGCCCGCCGATCCCGGGCACGCCGGCGTCGCCGCGCCCTACGCCCACGTCACCGCGCCGCTGCGCCGGCTGGTGGACCGCTTCGGCACCGAGGTGTGCCTGGCGCTGGCCGCCGGGCGCGAGCCGGACCCGGCCGTCCGCGCGGCGCTGCCCGAGCTGCCCGCGCTCATGACCGCCTCCGACCGGCGCACCCGGGCGGTCGAGCGGGCCGTCGTCGACGCGACCGAGGCCTGGCTGCTCGCCGGCCGCGAGGGGGAGGAGTTCGACGCCGTGGTGGTCGACGCCGACGACGACCGGGGCACCGTGGTGCTCGCCGACCCCGCGATCCGGGCGCGCTGCGCCGGCGCGGGCCTCACGGCCGGCGCGCGGGTGCGGGTGCGGCTGGCCGAGGCCGACGTCGCCCGCCGGACCGTGCGCTTCACGGTGGCGGCATGAGCGCCCCGTACCTGGCGGAGCGCCTGCAGGGCTTCGGGACGACGGTCTTCGCCGAGATGAGCGCCCTGGCGGTGGCCACCGGCTCGATCAACCTGGGCCAGGGCTTCCCCGACACCCCGGGCCCGGCGGAGGTCCTCGACGTCGCCCGCTCGGCCATCGGCACCGCGCACGACCAGTACCCGCCCGGACCCGGCACCCCGGAGCTGCGGGCGGCGATCGCGGCCCACGTCGCGCGCTTCCGCGGCCTGGCGTACGACCCCGACACCGAGGTGCTGGTCACCGCGGGCGCCACCGAGGCGCTCACCGCCGCGATGCTCGCGCTGGTCGAGCCCGGCGACGAGGTCGTGGTCTTCGAGCCGGTCTACGACAGCTACGCCGCGGCGGTCGCCATGGCCGGCGGCGTGCTGCGCCCGGTGCCGCTCACCCCGCCCCCGGCCGACACCGACGGCGCGGTGTGGACGTTCGACCCCGCCGACCTGCGCGCCGCCGTCACCCCGCGGGCGAGGCTCCTGCTGCTCAACACCCCGCACAACCCCACCGGCAAGGTGTTCCGCCGCGAGGAGCTCGACGCCGTCGCCGAGGTCGTCCTCACCGCCGGCCTGCTCCTGGTCACCGACGAGGTCTACGAGCACCTCGTCTTCGCCGGCGCGGAGCACGTCTCGCCGGCGACCCTCCCGGGCCTGCGCGAGCGGACGCTGGTGGTCGGCAGCGGCGGCAAGACGTTCAGCACCACCGGCTGGAAGGTGGGCTGGACCTGCGGGCCGGCGCCGCTGGTGGCCGCCGTCCGCACCGCCAAGCAGTTCCTCACCTACGTCAACGCCGGGCCGTTCCAGCCGGCGATCGCCGCGGGGCTCGTCCTGCCCGACGCCTACTTCACCGGGATCGCCGCCGACCTGCAGCGGCGCCGGGACGTCCTGGTGGGCGGGCTCCGGGAGGCGGGGCTGCCGACCATCAGCCCGGAGGCCACCTACTTCGCCACGGTCGACGTCCGCGGGATCGCCGACGACGACGGCCTGGCCTTCTGCCGGGAGCTGCCGCACCGGGCGGGGGTGGTCGCCGTGCCGGCCGGGGTGTTCTGGACGGCGGAGCACGCGGACCTCGGCCGGCACCTGGTCCGGTTCGCCTTCTGCAAGCGCGACGAGGTGCTCACCGAGGCCGTGCACCGACTGACCAGGATGGGTCCATGAGGTTCGGGGTGGTCCAGCACGACATCGTCTGGGAGGACCGGGAGGCGAACTACGCCCGGCTCGCCCCCCAGGTCGCCCGCGCGGCCGCCGCCGGCGCGGAGTTCGTGCTGCTCAGCGAGACGTTCTCCACCGGCTTCTCCATGACACCGGGCATCGGCGAGCCCGAGGACGGCCCGTCGGCGTCGTTCCTGCGGGCGCAGGCCGCCGAGCACGGCGTCTGGGTGGCCGGCAGCTGCCCGGAGATCGCCCCGGGCGGTGACCTGCCGTTCAACTCCCTCGTCCTGGCCGGTCCGGACGGGCAGGTGCACCGCTACCGCAAGCTGCACCCGTTCACCCACGGCGGGGAGGCCGAGCGGTTCCGCGCCGGGGAGGCGCCGGTGACGGTGGACGTCGGCGGTCTGCGGGTCACGCCGTTCATCTGCTACGACCTGCGCTTCGCCGACGTCTTCTGGGCCGCCGCCGAGCAGACCGACGTCTACCTCGTGACGGCGAACTGGCCCGCCCCGCGCCGTCACCACTGGACGACGCTGCTGCGGGCCCGGGCCATCGAGAACCAGGCCTACGTGGTGGCCTGCAACCGCGTGGGCACCGGCGGCGACGGGCTCGAGCACGCCGGCGACAGCCAGGTGGTCAGCCCGATGGGCGACCTCCTGGCCACCGCCGCGGGTGGGGAGACGCTCGTGCTCGCCGACGTCGACGCCGCCGAGGTCGCCGCCACCCGCGCGCGGTTCGCCTTCCTGGCCGACCGCCGCGGCTAGCGCGGCGGGGCCTGGCCGGCCTGCGGGACCGGGCTGATCTGCTGGGTCCGGTCGGCCGGCGGGACGGAGCCGATCTGCTGGGTCCGGTCCGCGGGGGCCGGGCCTGGCTGCGCGGTCCCGGTCTGCGCCGTCCCGGTCTGCGCGGTCCCGGTCTGCGCCGTGCCCGCGTGCCGTGCCGGCGTCTCGTCGACGACGATCTGCTCGCGCTGCACCTGCTCGGTGATGCGCTCGTGGCCCTGCACGAGCTCGGTGCGCAGCCGCACCCGCTCGACCGGCACGACCTCGACGGTGACGACCGGCCGCTCGGCGTGCAGCACGATCTCGTCGGGCACGCCGGCGAGTCCGCCGCCGACCTGACCGCCGCTGCCGACCCCGCCACCCGTGGCGCCCCCGGTCACCCCGTCCCCCGTGCCGGTACCGCCCGGGACCCCGGCCGGGACGAGCGACTCGCCGGGCCCCGTGTCGGGCGCGTCGAACGGCACCTCCTCGATCCGGATCTCCTCGCGCCGGATCGGGACGGTCACCTGCACCTCCTCGGTGACCACGTACTTCACGACGCGCACGCGCGTGGCGGCGACCTGCTCGGTGCCCACCCGCACCTGCTCCTCGCTGCGGGTCATCGCCCCGTCGGAGTGCTGCGGGACCGGCGGCGCGGCCTGCTCGGTGGTGGTGCGGACGTCGGACGCCGGCGGCGGCACCGGGCGGGTGCCCGGGTCGGTCGCGGGTCCGGGGACCAGGCCCGCGGCCCCGGCGCTCGCCCCCGAGGCCGCGGCGGTGCCGGCGGTCCCGGCGACCCCCTGCGCGGGCGCCTGGGCCGTCGTCGTGCCGGTCGTCGTCCCGGCCTCCGTACCCGTCCCGGCGCCCGTCCCGATCCCGTAGTGGCGGCGCAGGTCCGCCTCCTCCTCGGGGCTCAGGTGGTCTCCGTGCACGGCGGGCGCGTGGCGCACCGCCTCCTTGCCCACGGGGACCTGCAGCATCCCGTCGGCGAAGACGGCCTCGGTGGCCGGCACGACCGAGTGGCGGGTCCCGAAGAGGCCGGTGCTCACGGCCACCCAGGTCGGTGCGCCGGTGCGGTCGTCGACGAAGAAGCTCTCGACGGTGCCGATCTTCTCGCCGTCCGGTCCGTGGGCCGTGCTCCCGATCGCCGCCGACAGGTCTCGCTCGCTCAACACGGTGCTCGCCTCCTCCGCACGCCTGCTCTGGCGTCCTCGGGCGGGAGAGTGCCCGGTGCCGTGTGTCCCGACACGCGGCCGACGCCTACGGTCTGTACGGGAGAAGGCCACCTGAGGAGGACGACGTGGGCAGCGGCAAGCTCGAGGTCGAGCGGAAGTTCGAGGCGGGGCCGGACGTCGTGCTGCCGGACCTGACCGGGGTCGGCCGCGGCGTCGTCACCGTGGGTGACCCGGTGACGCACGACCTGGACGCCACCTACTACGACACCCCGGACCTCCGGCTGCTCCGCGCGCGGATCACGCTGCGTCGCCGCACCGGCGGCACCGACGCCGGCTGGCACCTCAAGCTGCCGACCGCCGTCGCCGGGTCGCGCCGCGAGGTGCACGCGCCGCTGGGCACCCGCCGCACGGTCGTGCCGCGCGCCGTCACCGAGCCGGTGACCGCCGTCCTGCGCGGGGCGCGGCCCGAGCCGGTCGCCACCCTGCAGACCACCCGCCAGGTCACCGAGCTGCTCGACGCCGACGGCCGGGTGCTCGCCGAGGTCGCCGTCGACACCGTCACCGGCACCGCGATGGCGCCCGACCCGGGCTCACCTGCCGAGGTGACCACGTGGCGCGAGATCGAGGCGGAGCTCGTCGACGGCGACCCGGAGCTGCTCGACGCCGTCGCCGACGCCCTGGTCGCCGGGGGCATCCGGCCGTCGGACTCGCCGTCGAAGCTCTCGCGCGTCCTGGCGGGCCGGCTGGCGGCCGCCACGCCGGCCGCCGCCCCCGCGCCCGCCCCCGAGGCCCCCGGGGGCAAGGCCAAGGCCAAGGGCAAGGGGAAGAAGGGCAAGAAGGCGAAGGGCAAGGGGGAGGACGACGCCGCGGCCGCGCGTACGGCGGGCGACGTCATCCTCGCCGCGCTGCGCGCCCAGGTCGAGGCGCTGCAGGTCGCCGACATCGGCGTGCGCACCGGCGACCCGGAGGGCGTGCACGACCTGCGGGTGGCCTGCCGGCGGCTGCGCAGCATCCTCGCGGCCTTCCGCACCGTCCTCGACCGCACCGCCACCGACCCGGTCCGCGACGAGCTGCAGTGGATCGGCGGCGCGCTCTCCGGCGCCCGCGACGGCGAGGTGGCGCTGGAGCACCTGCGTGCCGTCGTCGCCGCCCAGCCGGTCGAGCTGGTCCGCGGTCCCGTGTCGGCCCGCCTGCGGTCCACCGAGGTGGCCGACGTCGAGCGCGGCCGCAAGGCCGCGATCCGCGCGCTGTCGGACAAGCGGCACCTCGCCCTGCTCGACGCCCTCGACGGCCTGCTCGCCGACCCGCCGCTGGCCGGGGCCGCGGGCGAGCCGGCCCGCGCGGTGCTCGCCGACGCCGTCGAGCGCACGGGCAAGCGGCTCACCGCCCGCATCGACGAGGCCCGCGACCGCGAGGCCGTGGACCCCGGCGCCCACGAGGAGGAGACCGAGCACGCCCTGCACGAGGCGCGCAAGGCCGCCAAGCGGGTCCGCTACACCGCCGAGGTCGCCGCCCCGGTGCTCGGCGCGCCGGCCGAGGCCCTGGTGCGGTGCATGAAGGACGTGCAGGACGTCCTCGGCGAGGCCCAGGACACCGTGGTCACGCGGATGTGGTGCCTGCGGCTGGCCGCCGCCGCCGTCGGCGCGGGCGAGGACACCTTCACCTACGGCCGGCTGCACGGTCTCGAGGAGGCCCGCGCGGAGCACGCCGACCAGGCCTTCTGGGCGCTGGAGCCGACGCTGCGCGACGCCGTCCGCGCCGCCGCGCGGGCCTGAGCACGATCGGCCGGCCGGCCCGCGCGGGAACGCCGCGGGCCGGCCGGTCGTCTCCCTGGCCGGGCACGTCCGCCCCGCCGTCCCCCGCGAAGCGAGGTCCGTCCTGTCCCTGATCGCCCTGCTCGGGTTCGGCACCGTCGTCCTCGTGGCGATGCTCCTGCTGCACGGCTACCTGTGGTGGCGGCTGGTCCGCAGCACCACGCGGCCGGGCCGGGTGCGCCGGGCGCTCACCTGGGTCACGGTCCTGCTCGCCCTCTTCCCGGCCGCCGCCGTGCTGACCCGCCGCGACCTGTCGCTGTCGGCGCAGGCGCCGCTGGCCTGGGTCGGCTTCACGTGGCTGGGCGTCGCCTTCTACGCCTTCCTCGCGCTGCTGGCGCTGGAACCGGTGCGCTGGCTCCTGGACAGGCGCACGAGGCCGGCCGTTGCTGCGGAACCCGCCCGGGAGCCGGCGACCGTGCCCGCTGCCCCCGCGCCGCCCCCGCCGGCCGCGGAGCCGCAGGCCGGACCCCCCGATCCCTCGCGGCGGTTGTTCCTCGCCCGCTCGCTGGCCGTCACCGCCGGTGCCGTGGCCCTGGGCACCGCCGGCACCGGCGCGTACTTCGCCAACTCCCCGCCGGTCGTGCGCCGGGTGCCGGTGACCCTGCCGCGGCTGGACCCGGCCCTCGACGGGCTGCGCGTCGTCACCTTCTCCGACGGCCACCTGTCGGCCACCTACGGCGGCCGGCGCTTCGAGCGGCTGGTGGAGATCGTCAACGAGCAGCGGCCCGACGTCGTGGCGATCGTCGGCGACCTGGTCGACGGCGAGGTCGACGAGCTGCGCCGGGACGTCGCCCCGCTGGCCGACCTGGTCAGCGAGCAGGGCGTCTTCTTCGTCACCGGCAACCACGAGTACTTCGTCGACACCACCGCCTGGCTGCGGCACCTGCCCACCCTCGGCGTCGAGGTGCTGCGCAACGAGCGGGTGCCGATCACCCGCGGTGGCGCCTCGTTCGACCTGGCCGGCATCGACGACCGCACGGCCGCCGGCTCCGGCGTCCCCGGGCACGGCGCCGACCTCGACGCCGCCCTCGACGGCCGCGACGACGCGACGCCGGTCGTGCTGCTGGCCCACCAGCCGGTGCAGGTGGAGCAGGCGCGGGCGGCGGGCGTCGACCTGCAGCTGTCCGGGCACACCCACGGCGGGCAGCTGTGGCCCTTCGACTACGCGATCCGGCTCGACCAGCCCGCCGTCGAGGGCCTCTCGCGGCACGGCGACACCCAGCTGTACGTGACCTCCGGCGCCGGCTACTGGGGACCGCCGATGCGGGTGGGCGCCCGCCCCGAGGTCACCGTCGTCGAGCTGCGGGCGCCCTGAGCAGCCCGGATCTCACCCGGGCGGGAGACGTCTCATACGACATGACGTCCGCAGACGTCTTCCTCCGCATACCCTGGCGGTCGTGACGGCAGCGGCGGCGGGACCGAAGTACCTCTCGGTCCGGGAGCACCTCCGGCGCCGGGTCGCGGCGATGCCGGAGGGGGCGCTGCTGCCCCCGGAGCCCGCGCTGTGCGCCGAGTACGGGGTCAGCCGGATCACGCTGCGCCGGGCGGTCGACGGGCTGGTGGCCGACGGGCACCTCGTGCGCGAGCAGGGCCGCGGCACCTACGTCACCCGCCCGGCCATCCGGCACGAGTACCGCGAGAGCTTCGTCCACCGGATCGCCGGCTGGAGCTCGCTCATGGCCGAGCAGGGCGCGCAGGTGGGCACCACGGTCCTGCAGCAGCGCGTCGTCCCGGCGCCGCGGACGGTCGCCACCGAGCTCGCCCTCGACGTCGCCGCGGACGTCGTCGAGCTCGAGCGGCTGCGCAGCGTGGACGGCGCCCCGAACCACGTGGCGCACAGCTTCCTGCCCGCCGACCGGTACCCGAAGGTCGCCGTCGAGGACTTCACCGAGGGCTCGCTGTACGAGTTCCTGCGGCGCGAGTACGGCGCCGACCTCGCCCACGCGCGGATCGTCGTCGACGTCGGCACCGCGGCCCCCGACGAGGCCGACCTGCTGCGGATCGCCGCCGGCTCGCCGCTGCTCGTCGTCCGCACCACCGTGCGCGACAGCTCCGGCCACCCGCTGGTGCACTCCTTCTCCCGGCTGCGCCCCGACGTGAGCCAGGTCGAGTTCGAGGTCTCGGTCACCGGCCGCTGAGCGCCGTGAGGCGCGGTTCGAGGTCCAGCACCATCCGCACGAACCGCGCCCGCTGGGCCGCGTACGCCAGCAGCTCGTCGGTCACCGGCCGGTACAGCACGTGCAGCGGCATCCCGGTGCACGGGTAGCGCAGCAGCGCGGCCAGCAGGACGGCGGTCTCGAGCTCCGCGGGGGACACCGTCACGCCCTCGGCGGCCAGGCCGCGGGCGTGGGCGGCGACCGCCGGGCCCAGCAGGCCGGGCACCTCGCCGGGCGCCCCGGCCCCGCACTCGGCCCGCCCGAACAGCAGCGGCACCAGGTCGAAACCGGCGGGCGCCGGGCCGGTCATCGCCCAGTCGACCAGCACGAACGTGTCCGGCGCCGCGGCGGGCCGGAGCAGGTTCATCGGCGTCGCGTCCCCGTGCGCGGGCAGCACCGGCAGCGGGGCGAGGCCGGCGTGCACCTCGGTCACCCGGCGGGCCAGCGCGCAGACCTCCTCCCGGAGCGCCACCACCTCGGCCACCTGCATCACCGGCGCGGCCCAGGTGGCGTCGTCGAGCAGCCACGGCACCGCCCAGCGGCCGAGCTGGTCGTCGCGGTAGCCGGTCAGGAAGTCGCCGGTGGGCATCGGCGGCACGGGGTGGTGCCGACGGCGGGCGGCGAGCCGGCCCAGGAGCTCCGCGGCGCGGAGGGTGTCGGCCTCGGTCCACGGGGCGTCGAGCGGGTCGGCGTCCTCGAGCCACAGGGTCAACCGGTCGCCGGGGTGCTCCTGCACGTGCACCACGGCCGGCGGGCGCAGGCCCGGCGGGGACAGCGCGGCGACGCCGTCGACGAGGACGTCGGCCTCCAGCCGCCAGGGGATGATCCCGTCGAGCCGGGCCCGTTCATGGTCGGGCATCTCCGGCGGGAGGCCGTACCGGGCGGCCTGCAGCTCCTTGGCCACCAGGCGCAGCACCACCGGCCGCCCGTCGCCGCCGCAGCCCGCGACGGCGACCCGGGTGAGCGCCCGCGTGGACGGCGCGGTGATGCGGTGGGCGATCGGGGCACCGCTGACCCGGTCGACGGTCAGCCCCGGGTCACCCACCCAGCGGCGCAGGGCCGGCAGCAGCTCCTCGACGGTCGCGCCGCCGGGCAGCGCGGTCACCGGCAGCCCGGTCACCGGCAGCGCGGTCACCGGGGGCGCCGGGGACCGGGGCGGTGCGGGCGGCGGGGGTGCAGCGGCCGGAACAGGGCCAGCCAGGGGGAGGTCGTCATCGCGGGCTCCGTGGGAGGATGGTCAAGCCGCTTGTCTGACAGGGAGATGGTGAAGCACCTTGACGGAATCCGTCAACGGGGACGACGGCCCCCTCGTGGTCGTCCTGCTCGAGCACGCCATCCACCGGATCCGCGCCGAGCTGTACGCCCTGAGCGACGAGTCCTTCCCCGGCCTGCGCACGCGGCACTACCGCCTGCTGTCCATGGTCCCGCCGGGCGGCGAGCGGCTGAGCCGGATGGCGACCACGAGCGGGCTGACCAAGCAGGCGCTCGCGCAGGCCCTGCAGCCGCTCGAGGACGGTGGCTACGTCGAGGTGGCCCCCGACCCCACCGACGGACGGGCCCGCCTCGTCCGGCTCACCGGCCGCGGCCGGCAGGTCAACGACACCGTCCGCGCGCACCTCGACGCGATCGAGCGCGAGTGGGCCGGCCGGGTGGGGGAGGAGCGCTACGCCGTCGCCCGCGCCGTGCTCGCCGACCTCACGCCGGGGCCCGCGTGAACGCGGCTACCGTCGGGGTGTGACCACGGCGAGCGGGACCCGCGAGGTGGCCGCGCCGCGCAGCCGCGTCTGGCGGGCGCTGGCAGTGCTCGAGCCCTACTGCGCCGTGTGCGACGTCTCCTACGTCGTCGACGGGGAGGGGTCGGGTCGCGGCACCCGGTTCGTCTGCGTGCCCGGGCAGCTCGCCGGCGACCAGCGGCCCCGCGAGGGCGCGCCGCGCGGCGAGATCGTCGAGTGGGAGCCCGAGCGGGTGGTGGCCACCCGGCTGGAGCTCACCCCCGAGACCTGGACGACGCGGATCGAGCTGGCCGACGCCGGCGACGGCGGCACCCGGGTGACCATCACGCTCACCCACGCCCCCCGGCGCGTGCGGCTGGCCGACCGGTTCACCCGCTCGGCCCTGCAGCGCATGGTGCAGCAGACCGTCGACGGCGAGCTGGACAAGCTGCCGGCCCACGTGGAGCAGGTCACCACCGGGTGAACCGGCCGCCCCGTGTGTGTGCGGGGTGATCTTGCGGGTAGTGATCTCCCCGGCCAGGACGCCGTCCGGCGTCCGCAGGACACAAGGGAGACAGACGTGCAGATCCTCGGTCTGATCGTGGTGGGCCTGATCATCGGTGCGCTCGCACGCCTCATCAAGCCCGGCCGTCAGCGGCTGAGCATCGTCGCCACGCTGCTGCTCGGCGTCGTCGGCGCCCTCATCGGCGGCGTCGTCGCGAGCCTGCTCGGCACCGGCGACATCTTCGAGCTCAACGTCATCGGCTTCATCGTCGCGGTGATCGCGGCCGTACTGCTCATCGGCGTCGCCGAGAGCCTCTCGGGCGGCCGCAACCGCGCCGTCCGCTGACCCCGGGCCGGGGGAGCCGGGCGGGCGCTCAGAGCCCGACCGACTCCCCCGGCGCCAGCCGGGCGTACGGCGTGGGCGTGCCCGGTCCCCGCTCGCCGAGGAGCCCGGCCACCACGCCGAGCCCGGTGTCGTTGAGCAGGCCGTCGTGCACGGCGAAGGCCCGCTCCGCCCCCACGGCGCGGACGTAGTCGACCACCTCCGCCGTCTTCGACCAGGGCGCGTGCAGCGGCAGCAGCAGCGCCGGCACCGGGGCGTCGGGCACGGTGAACGCGTCGCCGGGGTGGAAGACCCGGCCCGCCACCAGGAAGCCGACGTTCCGCACCCTGGGCAGCTCCGGGTGGATCACCGCGTGCCACTCGCCGTGCACCTGCACGTCGAAGCCGGCCACGGTCACCGCGTCGCCGTGGCCCACCGCGTGCACCCGCCCGCCGAGGCCCTCCAGCTGCCCGGCGACGGACGGGTTCGTCCACACCTCCAGCGCGGGGTCGGCGTCGAGCGCCGCCCGCAGCCGGTCGCCCACGAAGTGGTCCGGGTGCTCGTGCGTCACCAGCACCGCCGTCGCGCCGTCGAGCGCCGCCGGGTCGGTGAAGGCGCCCGGGTCGACGACGAGCCGCCGGCCGTCGTCCTCCAGCACCACGCAGGCGTGCCCGTGCTTCGTCAGCTGCATGCCGGCATCCTGCACCTCACCCGGAGGGGGGAGGGGAGCGCGCCCCGGCTGGCGCGCGGCCGCGGGGCTGCCGACCTCTCCGGCATGGCCCCCACCACCGCCGCCGGAAGCACCGCCCGCACCGCCGCCGCGACCGCCCCCACGCCGTTCGCGGCCACGACGTACGCCGCCGCCCGCAGCCGGGCGCACGGCCCGACCGCGGCCCTCTGGCACGCCGTCGAGCTGCACCGGCCCGCCGCCGAGGTGGACGGCGCCTGCGAGCTCAGCCTGTGCGGCAGCCTCGCCCGCGTGGCCGTGGACGAGCCGTGGCCGCCCACGACCAGCGACGTCTGCGGCGCCTGCACCACCCTGGCCCGCTGAGCTCCCGAGCCCGCTGAGCCCGCGAGCCCGCGAGGCTCCTGGGCCCGGTCAGCTCCCGGTGAACCGGGGCGCGCGCTTGGCCAGGAAGGCCTCGACCGCCTCGGAGTGGTCCGCCGTCGACCCCAGCGCCGTCTGCAGCCGCGCCTCGTGCGCCAGCGTCTGCTCCAGCGAGTCGGTGGGCGCGGTGGCCAGCACCGTCTTCACCGCCCGGTAGGCCGCCGTCGGGCCGGCAGCCAGCCGCTCGGCCAGCGCCCGCGCCTCCGCGGCGACCTCGCCGGGGTCGACCACCCGGTGCACCAGGCCCCACTGCAGCGCGGTCTCGGCCGTGAACGGGTCGGGCAGCAGCAGCAGCTCGGTGGCCCGCCCGACGCCCACGGTGTGCACCAGCCGGGCGGCCAGCGCCGAGTCGCTGCCCAGGCCCACGCCGGTGAACGCGGTGGTGAACTTCGCGCCGGCGGCGGCGACCCGCAGGTCGCCGGCCATCGCCAGGCCCAGGCCCGCCCCGGCGCACGCGCCGTTGATGCCGACGACGACCGGCACGCGCAGCGCCGACAGCGCCAGCACCAGCGGGTTGTACTCGTCCTCGACCACCCGCAGCGACGACGCGGCGTCCCCGCGCAGGGACTCGACGTGCTCGGCGAGGTCCTGGCCGACGGAGAACGCGCGCCCCGTGCCGGTGAGCAGCACCGCCCGCACCGAATCGTCGCCGGCGATGCCCCGCACCACCTCGAGCAGCTCGCGGCGCAGCGCGCGGGAGATCCCCGACTGCTGGAGCGTCACCGTCGCGACGCCGCCGGCGTCCTCGCGGGTCACGGTCGTGGTGGCGGTCGTCGTCTCTGACATGCCGGTCACCCTGCCACGGGCGCGAGCGGCCGCGGGGGCCTCGCGCACCGAGGGGCTGGATCGGTCGTGCGCGATGAGTAAGGTGTGCCTGCCCTCAGTCCGGTGACGGGGGACACCCGATCCCCGACAGATGGGTCAGCCATGGGCCAGGCGTTCCTCGCCAGCTACCTCATCGGCCTCCGCGAGGGCCTCGAGGCCACGCTCGTCGTCAGCATCCTCGTCGCCTACCTGGTCAAGAGCGGGCGGCGCCGCCAGCTGGTCCCGCTGTGGGCCGGCGTGGCCGCGGCGCTCGCCCTGTCCGTGCTCTTCGGTGCCCTGCTCACCTACACGTCGACGACGCTGCTGGCCGACTACCGCTCCCGGGAGCTGTTCGAGGCGGTCACCTCGGTGCTGGCCGTGGCGCTGGTGACCTGGATGGTCTTCTGGATGCGCCGGACCGCCCGCCGGCTCAAGGGCGAGCTCACCGGCCAGCTCGAGCACGCGCTCGGCATGGGCACGCTCGCCGTCGCCGGCGTCGCCTTCCTGTCCGTCGTCCGCGAGGGCCTGGAGACGACGCTGCTGTTCTACGCGGCCGCCCAGGGCGCGACGACGTCGGCGACGCCGCTGCTGGCGATCAGCGCGGGCGTGCTCACCGCCGTCGTCATCGGCGTCGGTCTCTACGCCGGGGCGATCCGGATCAACCTGTCGCGGTTCTTCACCGTGAGCGGCGTCCTGCTGGTGTTCGTCGCGGCCGGGATCCTCAAGTACGGCGTCCACGACTTCCAGGAGGCGGGCGTCCTGCCGGGCCTCGACGTGCTCGCCTTCGACATCTCCGGCGTCCTCGACCCGGCCAGCTGGTACGGCGCGGCGATCGCCGGGATCTTCAACGTCACCGCGGCCCCCACGGTGCTCGAGACGGTCGCCTACCTCGCCTACCTCGTGCCGGTGCTCGTCGCCTTCCTCTGGCCGGCCCGCACGCCGGCCGGCCCCGCCCAGCCCTCCGGTGCCGCCCCGGCCCGGACCCCCTCCTCGCAGTCGGAGACCCCCTCGCATGTCCGTTCGTGACCGCCGCCTCCCCCTCCTGACCGCGGGCCTCCTGGCCGCGCTCACCACCGCCGCCTGCGGCGGCACCGACGCGGGCTCCGGCGGCGCGTCCGGCGGCGGGGAGGCCGCCGACACCGTGGCCGTCGCCGCCACCGACGACGCCTGCGACGTCGCCAGCAGCGAGCTCGCGGCCGGGACGCACAGCTTCGCGGTGACCAACTCCGGCAACCAGGTGACCGAGTTCTACGTCTATGCCGAGGGCGACCGGGTCATGGGCGAGGTGGAGAACATCGCCCCGGGGCTCACCCGCGAGCTGCTCGTCGAGCTGCCCGCCGGCGACTACGAGACCGCCTGCAAGCCCGGCATGGTCGGCGACGGCATCCGCGGCGACCTCACCGTCACCGGCGAGGCGCAGTCGCTGTCGGAGGACGAGACCCTCGCCCAGGCCAGCACCGACTACCAGCGCTACGTGCAGAGCCAGACCGGTGCGCTGCTCGAGCAGACCACCGCGTTCGTCGACGCCGTGAAGGCCGGCGACGTCGAGGGCGCCAAGGCGCTCTACCCGGTCGCGCGCACCTACTGGGAGCGCATCGAGCCGGTGGCCGAGGTCTTCGGCGACCTCGACCCGCTCATCGACGGCCGCGAGGGCGACCAGGCCGAGGGCGAGGACTTCACCGGCTACCACCGCATCGAGCAGGCCCTGTGGGTCGGCGGCACCACCGAGGGCATGACGCCCTACGCCGACCAGTTGCTCGCGAACGTGCAGCAGATCGTCGACCTGGCCAACGAGACGACGCTGGAGCCCCTGCAGCTGGCCAACGGCGCCAAGGCGCTCCTCGACGAGATCGCCACCGGCAAGATCACCGGCGAGGAGGACCGCTACTCGCACACCGACCTGTGGGACTTCGCCGCCAACCTCGAGGGGTCCGAGGCCGCCGTCCAGGCGCTGCGGCCCTTCCTCGAGGAGGCCGACCCCGACCTGGTCGCCGAGATCGACGAGCGGTTCGCCGCCACCGAGGCCGAGCTCGAGCAGTACCGCACCGAGGGCGGCTGGACGCTGCACGACCAGCTCACCCAGGACCAGCTGCAGGGGCTGTCGGACAGCATCACCGCGCTCTCGGAGTCGGTGAGCCAGGTGGCGGCGGTCGTCGCCGACCGGTGAGCCGGACGACAGCGGTCCCGGGAGTGGGCGGAGCCCCCGGGACGTTCGTCCCGAGGACCTGACCCCCAGCGCGAGAGAGCCATGACCGAGCCGAGCCCGACCGAGGCGGCCGCGGACCCGCGGCCGGCCGGACTGTCCCGTCGCCGACTCCTGGGCGCCCTCGGCGCCGGCACGGCGGGGGTGCTCGCCGCCGGTGCGGCCGGCGGCGTCATCGGCCGGGCCACCGCCGACGACGCCCCGGCGGCCGCGGGGCCCGCGCCCACCGACGCGGTGCCCTTCCACGGCGAGCACCAGGCGGGCATCGTCACGCCGGCGCAGGACCGGCTGCACTTCGTCGCGCTCGACGTCACCACCGACGACCGCGAGGAGCTCGCGCAGCTGCTGCGGGACTGGACCGCCGCCGCCCGCCGGATGACCGCCGGGCAGGACGCCGGCCCCGACGGCGCGGTCGGCGGCTCGGAGTGGGCGCCGCCCGACGACACCGGCGAGGCGATCGGCCTGCCGGCGTCGGGGCTCACCCTCACCGTCGGGTTCGGCCCGACGCTGTTCACCACCGCCGACGGGCGCGACCGCTTCGGCCTGGCCGCCCGCCGCCCGGCGCCGCTGGTCGAGCTGCCGGCGTTCCCCGGCGACCAGATCGACCCGGCCATCAGCGGCGGCGACCTGTGCATCCAGGCCTGCGCGAACGACCCGCAGGTGGCGGTGCACGCCGTGCGCAACCTGGTCCGGATCGGCGCGGGCGTGGTGAGCGTGCGCTGGTCGCAGCTCGGGTTCGGCCGGACGTCGTCGACCAGCACCGCGCAGGCCACCCCGCGCAACCTCTTCGGGTTCAAGGACGGCACCGACAACCTCAAGGCCGAGAACGGCAGCGCGCTCGACCGGTTCGTCTGGGTGGGCGACGGTGACGCCGACTGGCTGCGCGGCGGCTCCTACCTGGTGACCCGGCGCATCCGGATGCTCGTCGAGCCCTGGGACAGCTCCCCGCTGCGCGAGCAGGAGCTGACCATCGGCCGGGCCAAGGGCAGCGGCGCCCCGCTCGGGCAGCGCGCCGAGTTCGACCCCGTCGACTTCACGAAGCAGGTCGACGGCGAGTTCGCGGTCCCCGAGACCAGCCACGTCTTCCTCGCCCACCCGACCAACGCCGGGACGGCGATCCTGCGGCGCGGCTACAGCTTCGTCGACGGCACCGACGGCCTCGGCCGCCTCGACGCGGGCCTGTTCTTCATCGCGTTCCAGCGGGACCCGGAGACCGGCTTCGTGCAGGTGCAGCGCAACCTGCGGCTCGACGCGATGAACGAGTACGTCCGGCACACCTCCTCGGCCGTCTTCGCCTGCCCGCCGGGCGTGCGCGACGACGCCGACTGGTGGGGGCGCGCCCTCCTCGAGGGCTGACCCGCACCCCGCCGTCCACCGGCGCGTCGCCCGCGCGTCGTCCCCGTGTCGGCGGGTCGATGCGGAGACGTGACCGGTGGGACTCCCCGGACGGGTGGGACTGCTGGGAAGATGTGTGGCTCCGGACGGCGCGGGCACCTCGACGGGGGGTGCGGCGTCCCGGGGGGACGGCGCCGGCCCGACGACCGGCAGGGATGGGAGAGCTCCCGTGGTGGAACCGGGTCGCCGGATGCTCGGTGACCGCTACGAGCTCGCCCAGCTCATCGCCGCCGGCGGCATGGGCCAGGTCTGGCGCGCCTCCGACCTGCTGCTGCACCGCGAGGTCGCCGTCAAGGTGCTGCGCAGCGAGTACACCGGTGACCCGACGTTCCTCGCCCGCTTCCGCGCCGAGGCCCAGCACGCCGCGGCGCTGAGCCACCCGAACATCGCCGCCGTCTACGACTACGGCGAGACCACCGCGGGCGACACCGGCGAGACCCTGGCCTACCTGGTCATGGAGCTGGTCGAGGGGCAGCCGCTGTCGGCGCTGCTGCGGCAGGAGGGCCCGCTCGATCCCCCCACCACGCTGTCGGTGCTCTCCCAGACCGCGGCCGCGCTGGCCGAGGCCCACCGCGCCGGGCTGGTGCACCGCGACGTCAAGCCCGGCAACATCCTCGTCCGGCCCGACGGCAGCGTGAAGATCACCGACTTCGGCATCGCCTGGTCGGCCGGCAGCGTGCCGCTCACCCGCACCGGCCAGGTCATCGGCACGCCGCAGTACCTCTCGCCCGAGCAGGCCGAGGGGCACCACGCCACCCCCGCGAGCGACGTCTACGCGCTCGGCCTGGTCGGCTACGAGTGCCTCGCCGGGCACCCCGCCTTCGACGGCGACAACGCCGTCACCATCGCGCTCAAGCAGCTGCGCTCGGACCCCGAGCCGCTGCCGGACACGCTGCCGGTCGACGTCCGCACGCTGATCCGGCGGGCGCTGGCGAAGGACCCGTCGCTGCGGATGCCCGACGGCGCGGCGTTCGTCGAGGCCGTCGAGGACGCCCGCGCGGGCCGGCTGCCCGCCTTCGAGCCGCCGGTCCCCGCCGGGCCGTCCACCGTCGCCGCGGGCTGGGCTGTCGCCCCGGCCGACCCCGGCGTCCCCACCCAGGCGGTCGCCGGTCCCCCCGCGGGCGCCGTTCCCGCCGCCGGCCTCCCCGCCGGTGCCCTGCCCCGCCGCAGCCCGCCGCCGGCGCCGCGCCGGCGGGTGGCCGCGGTGCTCGTGCCGCTGCTCGCGCTGCTGCTCGGCGCCGGGGCGGCGGCCGCGGTGGTCACCGCGCTGACCGATCCCGGCCCGCCGCCCGTCGTCGTCGCCCAGACCGGCGACGAGCAGGAGGGCGTGGTCGTCGAGGCCGGGGACTACGTCGGGCGGCCCATCGAGGACGTCGCCACGCAGCTGTCCGCGCTCGGCCTGTCCGTGGAGCGCCGCGAGCAGGTCACCGGCCGCACCGTGCCGGGCCTGGTCCTGGCCGTCTCGCCCAGCGGCGTCACGCTCGAGCCCGGCGACGACGTCGTCGTCACCTACGCCGTCGCGCCCTCCGGGGGCGGGTCCCGCCCGTCCGACGGCGGGGACGACGACGGCGGCATCTCGCCGGTCACCGGCGCCGGGCCGTCGGCCCCGGCGGTGGAGACCACGACGCCGCCGCCCGGCAGCGCCGGCGGCAGCCCCGCGCCCGGGACGCCCACGGACGGGCAGCCCACGGACGGGCAGCCGACGGGCGAGGAGCCGGCGGAGGAGGTGCCGACGGGGACGACCGAGCCGTCGGACACCGCCACCCCGACGACCACGAGCCCGGTCACGACCACGCCGGGCAGCGGCGGGTCGCCGACCACCACGACCGGGGGACCCGCGTCGTCCACCGCGAGCGGGTCCTCGGCCGCTGCGGGAGGATCCGGCCAGACCTGAGACCAGGGGGGACCCGTGACCGGGAGCGTGGTCAGGCGCGTCGTCGGGGGCCGCTACGAGCTGCTGGGCCTGATCGCCACCGGCGGCATGGGCCAGGTCTGGCACGGCCGCGACACCCTGCTCGACCGGCCGGTCGCGGTGAAGCTGCTGCGCGGTGAGTACAGCGGCGACGCCACCATCCGCAGCCGCTTCCGCACCGAGGCCCGGCTGGCGGGCCGGCTCGCGCACCGCAACATCGCCGCGCTGTTCGACTATGGCGAGGAGGTGTCCGACGCCGGCGAGGTCTGCGCCCACCTGGTGATGGAGCTGGTCGACGGCGAGTCGCTGTCGTCGCTGCTGACCCGCGAGGGGCGGCTGCCGGCCGGGCGGGTGCTCGACCTGGTGGGCCAGACCGCCGCGGGCCTCGGCGCCGCGCACGCCGCCGGGGTGGTGCACCGCGACGTCAAGCCCGGCAACCTGCTCGTCGGCCGCGACGGCGTCGTGCGGATCACCGACTTCGGCGTCGCCTGGTCGGCCGGCAGCGCGCCGCTCACCGGCACCGGCCAGGTGGTCGGCACCGCGCACTACCTGGCGCCCGAGCAGGCCGCCGGCGGCAAGGCGGGACCGGCCAGCGACGTCTATGCGCTGGGCATGGTGGCCTGGGAGTGCCTGGCCGGGCACCGCGCCTTCGAGGGCGACAACCCGGTGCAGATCGCGCTCCGGCAGCTGCGCGAGGACCCGGCGCCGCTGCCCGCCGACGTGCCCGCGCCGGTGCGCGACCTGGTGGCGCGGATGCTGGCCAAGGACCCCGCCGGGCGGCCCGCCGACGGCGCGGAGCTGGCCGCGGTGGTGGAGGCCGTGCGCGCCGGGCGTCCGCTGCCGCCGGCCCCGCCGCCCGGGACGGCGCCGCTGCCCCTGCCGCTGGGCGCCGTCGCGCCGGCGCCCCCGCCTCCTCCGCCCCGCCGCCGGGCGGTGCGCGCGCTCGCGGTGGCCGGCACGCTCGCCGCGGGCGCCGTCCTCGGGATCGGCGCCCTGCAGCTGACCGCCCCGGGCGCCGGCACGCCCCCGGCCGCGGTCGCGGACGCCGCGCCGGCCGGGGTCGACGTCCGCCGCGACGCCCTGGCCGGCCGGCCCGCCGACGAGGTCGAGGACGAGCTGGTCGCCGCCGGGCTGCGGGTCACCCGGGTGACGCAGGACGACGCCGCGACGGCGGCCGGCACCGTGCTGGCGGTGACGCCGGTCGGCGCGCTCGCGGCGGGCGACCTGGTGACCCTCACCGTGGCGGTCGCGCCGCCCGTGCCGTCGTCGGCCCCCGCCCCGGTGCCCGCTCCCGCGCCGTCGCCGGTGACGGTGACCGTCCCGGTGCCGGTGGAGGTACCCGCCCCCGGCTGGGAGGCCCCGCCGGTCGCGGAGCAGCCGCAGCCGCCGGCGGAGGTCCCCCCGGCCCCCGAGGGGCCGGGCGACGGCCCCGGGAACGGTCAGGGCAACGGCAACGGCAACGGCAACGGCAGCGGCAGCGGCAACGGCAACGCGGGCGGGAACGGCGGCGGCAACGGCAACGGCCGCGGCCGGGGGTGACCCGGCCGCGGCCGCGAGGAGCGGATCAGGCGCTCAGCGCGCCCGGCGGTGCGGCGCCAGCCAGACCCCGACGGCGAGGGCCCCGAGCGCGGCGGTGAGCAGGAAGCCGCGGTCGGAGTCGACGCGGGGCAGGGCGATGAGCACCCAGAACACCGCCAGCCCGGCGAGGCCGCCGAGCGCCAGCCTGTCGGCGACGGCGGGGGAGAGCCGGCCGCCGGGGAGCAGGCTCGCGGCCAGGCCGACGACGCCGACCAGCGCGGCGAGCGTCGCGAAGCCCGACCACAGCGGCAGGTCGGCCCACAGCACCTGACCGCCCAGGCGCAGCGCCAGGCCGAGCTCGAGCAGGACGAGGCCGAGCAGGCCGAGCCCGGCGGTGACCAGGACGGCGCGGTCGCGCGGGGTGCGCGGCGCCCTGGGGGCCTTCAGCTGCTGCTGGACGGGCGCGGGGGCCGGGGCCGCCGCCGGCGGGGGCGGGGGCGGCGGCGTGCCGAAGAAGGAGTCCAGCGGCCCGGTGGGCAGCGGGCCGTCGGCGGCCGGGGCCGGGGTCACCGGCGGGACGACGGCGGTCGGCGCGTCGCCGGCCAGGGGCTGGGCCACCGGCTGCGGCGCGGTGGTCGGGTAGGCCGGCGGCGGCAGCGGCATCGAGGACGGCATCGAGGACGGCATCGAGGACGGCATCGAGGACGGCATCGAGGACGGCATCGAGGACGGCATCGAGGGCGGCACGGGGGCCGCGTGTGCCGGGGCGCCGGCGTGGGCGGGGACGTGGGCGGCGGCGGGGGCGGCGTGGGCCGGTGCGGCGTCGGGAGCGCCCGCGGCGGTGGCGCCGTGCGGGGCGTCGGCCTCCGTCGGTACGGCGATCTCCTGCGTGCGCGGGCCGGCCGGCGGCGTCGAGGCGGTCACGGTCGTTCCTTCCTGCGGGGGGCGGGCGGTCGGCGGCGGACCGGGTCGGGCCCTCCCCGCACGCTAACCGCGGCGGCGGGCGGGACCGCGCAGGTGCGGCGGCGGGTCCGGCCGTCGCGCCCCGGGTCCGCGTCACACCTAGGGTCGGGCGGGTGGGCACGCGCGCGGGCATCGTCGTCACCGGCACCGAGGTCCTCACCGGCCGCGTCGCCGACCGCAACGGGCCGTGGCTCGCCGAGCAGCTGCGGCAGGCGGGCGTCGACGTCGGCGCCGTCCTGGTGGTCGGCGACCGGCCCGACGACATGCGCGGCGCGCTCTCCTACCTCGCCTCGGCCGGGGTCGACCTGGTGGTCACCTCCGGCGGGCTCGGGCCCACCGCCGACGACCTGACCGCCGCCGTCGTCGGCGAGGTGCAGGGCCGCCCGCTCGACGTCGACCCCGAGCTCGAGCAGCGGGTGGGCGCGATCGTGGAGAAGCTGATGAGCCGCCGGGGCTGGCGCGCGGACCCCGGGGCGACGGCGGCCGGCGTCCGCAAGCAGGCGCTGGTGCCGGCCGGCGCCACGGTGCTCGAGCCGGTGGGCACCGCGCCCGGCCTGGTCGTCCCGCCGGCCGACGGCCGCGGCGGTCCCGTCGTCGTCGTGCTGCCCGGGCCGCCGTCGGAGCTGCAGGGCATGTGGCCCGCGGCACTGGACGCCGCGCCGGTGCGCGCGGCCCTGGCCGGGGCCACCGAGCTGCGGCAGGAGACCGTGCGGCTGTGGGGCACGCTCGAGGCGCAACTGGCGGCCACCCTGCGCGAGCACGACGACGAGCTGGCCGGCCTGGAGATCACCACCTGCCTGCGCGACGGCGAACTGGAGATCGTGACCCGGTACGCGCCCGCGGCCCAGCCCGCCTACGACCGGCTGGCCGCGGTGCTCGCCGAGGAGTACGCGGCGACGCTGTTCTCGACGGGGCCGACGCTCGACGAGCTGGTCGCCGACGCGCTCCGGTCCCAGGGGCTGACGATCGCCACCGCCGAGTCGTGCACCGGCGGGCTGCTGGTGGCGCGGCTGATCGAGCGGGCCGGCTCGTCGGCGTGGGTGCTCGGCGGGATCACCTCGTACGCGAACTCGGCGAAGGAGCACCTGGTCGGGGTGCCGGCCGGGATGCTGGCGGAGTTCGGCGCGGTGAGCCCGCAGGTGGCGCTGGCCCTGGCCGAGGGGGCCCGCGACCGGTTCGGTGCCGACGTCGGCGTCGGCATCACCGGCATCGCGGGACCGGGCGGCGGGTCGCCGGACAAGCCGGTGGGCACGGTGCACCTGTGCGCGGTCGGCCCGTCGGGGCAGCAGGCGCGCTCGGTGCGGCTGCCCGGCTCCCGGACGGCGGTGCGCGAGCGGTCGGTGGTGCTCGCCCTGCACCTGCTGCGGCAGCTGCTGCTCGGCGGCCCGCCCGCCTGACGTCCGGGAGGACCACGTGACCACGCTGACCCTGCACGCGAGCGGGCCGGTCGCCCCGGCCGAGGCCTGGGAGCGCTACGCGGAGCCGGCCCGCTGGCCCACGTGGGCGCCGCAGATCCTCGGCGTCCAGGTGCCGGAGCCGCGGCTGCGGGCCGGGCTCGAGGGGCGGGTGCGCGGGCCGCTCGGGCTCACGCTGCCGTTCGTCGTCGAGGCGGTGGACGAGGCGGCGCGGCGGTGGGCGTGGACGGTGTCGGCCGGGCCGGTGCGGCTGCACCTGCTGCACTGGGTGTCCGACGGTCCCGACGGCGGCAGCACCACCGGCCTGCGGGTCACCGGCCCGGCGCCCGTGGTGGTCGGCTACGCGCCGCTGGCCCAGCTGGCGATCGGCCGCCTGGTCCGCCCGCTGTCCTGACCCCGCCACCCCGCCCCCGCGCGTCCCCGGCCGCGCCCCCTGACCGCCCCCTGACCGCGCTGGGTGCACACGGCGCGGTGCGGCGGCCCTCCGGGCCGCGGTCCGTGCACACGGCGCGAGCCCGATCGGGGCAGGTCCGGCGCGCTCGACCCGCTCGTCACCGCGCCTGGATCAGTCGCCGTCCGCGTCGCCGGAGCCGCCGTCGAGCCACGGCAGCGGGTCGCCTCGCCAGTCGGCAGGTGGGGGCACCGGCTCGGACCGCACCTCGACCTGCTCCTCCAGCGGCACCCGGACGCCGGCGTACAGCTCGGCCTCGGGGAGGCGGTACCTGTCGTCCGGCACGGGCCCAGCGTGCCAGCAGGAGCACCCCGGGGGAAGCGCCGCCGTCCACCGTCGCCTGACGACGTCCGACCCGTTCCCCTGCCGTTCCACGTGGAACGGCCCTGTGTGAGCGGGGCGACACCGGGACGTACGGTGCCCGCCGTGGGCGCCACGCACGAGGTCACCAACCAGGTCCCGCCGCTCGCCGGGTACGACCCGGTCGCCGGGGACGCGGCCCTCGCCGAGGCCTGCGTCCGGCACGCCGACGAGGCGACCCTGGCCTCCCTCGCGGACCTCGGGCGGCTGGCCGGCAGCGAGCAGGCGCGCGAGTGGGGGCGGCTGGCCGACGAGAACCGCCCCGTCCTGCGCACCCACGACCGCTACGGGCACCGGGTCGACGAGGTCGAGTTCCACCCCGCCTGGCACGAGCTGATGCGGACGGCGTTCGCGCACGGGCTGGCCGGCGCGCCGTGGGCGGCGGCCGACGCCGGGAACCGGCACGCCCACGTCCGCCGCGCCGTCGGCTACCTCGCCTGGACGCAGGTCGAGGCCGGCCACGGCTGCCCGGTGACGATGACCTACGCCGCCGTCCCCGCGCTGCGGGCCGCCCCGGAGCTCGCCGCCCGCTACGGGCCCGGCCTCACCGGCACCGGCTACGCCTTCGGCCTCACCGACCCCGCCGCCAAGCCCGGCCTGGTCGCCGGCATGGGCATGACGGAGAAGCAGGGCGGCTCCGACGTCCGCAGCAACACCACCCGCGCGGTCGCGACGGGCGACGGCACCTACGCGCTCACCGGGCACAAGTGGTTCACCAGCGCCCCGATGAGCGACCTGTTCCTCGTCCTGGCCCAGCTCGACGAGGGCGTGTCCTGCTTCCTCGTGCCGCGGGTGCTGCCCGACGGCAGCCGCAACGTGTTCCGCCTGCAGCGCCTCAAGGACAAGCTCGGCGACCGCGCCAACGCCTCCAGCGAGGTCGAGTTCGACGGCACCACCGGCTGGCTGGTCGGCGACCCCGGTCGCGGCGTCCCGACGATCCTCGAGATGGTCAACGCGACCCGGCTCGACTGCGTCATCGGCTCGGCGGCCACCGTCCGCGCCGCGCTCACCCAGGCCCTGCACCACGCCCGCCACCGCCGCGCCTTCGGCGCCCTGCTCGCCGACCAGCCGCTCATGCAGAACGTGCTCGCCGACCTCGCCGTCGAGAGCGAGGCCGCCACCGCGCTGGCCGTCCGGCTGGCCGCGGCCGTCGACGGCGGGGAGACGGCGTTCCTCCGGCTGGCGGGCGCGGCGGCGAAGTTCCTCGTCTGCAAGCGCACCCCCGCCGTCGTCGGCGAGGCGATGGAGGTCCTCGGCGGCAACGGCTACGTCGAGGAGTCCGGTCTCCCGCGGCTCTACCGCCAGGCGCCGCTCAACAGCATCTGGGAGGGCTCGGGCAACGTCATCGCCCTCGACGTCCTCCGTGCGCTGGGCCGCTCGGGCGAGGCCCTGGCCGCCGTCACCGCCGAGCTCGAGCTCGCCCGCGGCGCGGACCCCCGCTACGACGACGCGGTCGAGCGGCTGGGCGCCGAGCTGGGCGACCCCGGCGCGCTGCCCCTGCGGGCGCGCCGCATCGCGGGCCTGCTGGCCCTGTCCCTGCAGGGGTCGCTGCTGCTGCGCCACGGCCCGGCGGAGGTCGCGGACGCGTTCTGCGCCAGCCGGCTGGGCGGCGACTGGGGCAGCGTGCTCGGGACGCTGCCCCGCGACACGCCCGTGGGCGCGCTCGTCGAACGTTCAACGATCGCCCCTGTCTGAGGAGGCATCGCTCCACTACCCTCGGGTACGCGTCGCGCACGGACCGACTTCCCATCCCGTCCCGGTCCGTACCCGGGACACGCCCCAGGGGCAGGACCGGAGTGCGGCGGGGGGAGAAAGATCAGCGTGCACCAATCCGACCACGCAGGCGCGGTGGCACCGCCGGACCTGCTGGCCAGCGTCCCCGACGCGGTCTGCCACCTCGACCGCGAGTGGCGCTTCACCTGGGTGAACACCGCGCTGGAGGAGCTCCTCGCCCGCCCCGCGCACGCCCTGCTCGGCCGGACGGCGCTCGCCTGCGTGCCCGACCTGCGCGGCTCGGAGTTCGAGGACCAGCTGCGCGGGCTGATGACCGATGGCCGCCCCCGCGTCTTCGAGTACCTCCACCGCCCCCGGGACCGCTGGTTCGAGGTGCGCGCCTCCGCCGACGCCACCGGCCTCGTCGCCTTCATCCGCGACGTCGACTCCCGGCACCGCGAGCAGGCCGCCCAGGCGCACGCCCTCCGGCAGACCGCCGCCGTCCTGGACGCGCTGCCCTCCCCCACCGTGCTGCTCGACGGCGGCGGCCGGATCCGCAGCGTCAACCGCGGCTGGTCGGCCAACGACGACCTGGTCCGCGCCGCCGGCTGGCAGGTGGCCGGCACCGGCGACGACTACCTGGCGCAGATCGCCCAGGGGCTGCCCCCGTCCGACCTCGCCCGCATCGCCGAGGGGCTCACCGAGCTGCGGGCCGCGCCGCCCGGCTCCTACGACCGCGTCTTCGCCTGCGACTACGCCCAGCAGCTGGCCGACGGCGACTCCTGGTGGCGCCTGCAGGCCGCGCGGGTCGACGACTCCGGCCAGCTCGTGGTCACGCACACCGACATCAGCGAGCGCGTCCGCGACCAGCACCGGCTGGCCTGGCAGGCCTCGCACGACGACCTCACCGGCCTGCCCAACCGCGCCCGGCTGCTCGAGCTCATCGAGCAGGCCCTCGCCGACGACGACGACCGCACCGCGCTGCTGTTCCTCGACCTCGACGGCTTCAAGACCGTCAACGACTCCCTCGGCCACGAGGTCGGTGACGAGCTGCTGCGCCGGGTGGGCGCCCGCCTCGCCGGTCAGGTACGCCCCGGCGACGCCGTCGGCCGGCTCGGCGGCGACCAGTTCGTCGTCCTCGCCCGCTCCTGCGACACCCCCGAGGCCGCCTCGCTGGCCTTCCGGCTGCAGCGCTCCTTCGCCCGCCCGTTCACCGCCGCCGGGCTGACCGTGCCGGTGTCGGCGAGCATCGGCGTCGCCGTCGCCCCGCCGGGCCTGCGGCACGCCCACCAGCTGCTCAGCGACGCCGACGCCGCGGGCTACGCCGCGAAGGCCGCCGGCCGCGACCGCGTGCACCTGTTCTCCCCGGGCCTGCGCGACGCCGCCCGGTGGCGGATGGACGTCGCCAACCGGCTGCGCGACGGCGCCCAGGACCAGTTCGTCGTCCACTACCAGCCGGTCGTGCGCCTCGACACCGGCGAGGTGGAGGGCGTGGAGGCGCTGCTGCGCTGGCAGCACCCCGAGCGCGGCCTGCTCGGCCCTGACGCGTTCCTCTCCGTCGCCGAGGAGACCGGCCAGCTCATCCCCATCACCCGCTGGCTGCTGCACGAGACCACCCGGCAGGCCGCGGAGTGGGCCGAGCAGGGCCTGGCGCTGCGCATGGCGGTCAACATCAGCGCCCGCCACTTCTCCGCGGAGACCCTGGTGCGCGACGTCCGCGCGGCCCTGCGCGACTCCGGCCTCGCCCCCGAGCAGCTGATGCTCGAGCTGACCGAGACCTGCGTCGCCGAGGACCCCACCCGAGCCGAGGACCAGCTCGCCGTCCTGCAGGGCTTCGGCGTCCGGGTCGCCATCGACGACTTCGGCACCGGCTGGTCCTCCCTCGCCCAGCTCATGGCGCTGCCCATCGGCACGCTCAAGATCGACCGTTCGCTTATCACCGCGGCCGAGCGGCTGGCCGCCGGCGGCACCGGCGCGGTGCTCGGCGCGATCGTCGAGCTGGCGCACACCCTCGGCATCCGCTCGGTGGCCGAGGGCGTGGAGACCGCCGACCACCTGCGGATGGTGCGCGAGGCCGGCTGCGACTCCGCCCAGGGCTACCTGCTCGCCCGCCCGATGGCCGCCCGCGACGTCGAGCGGTGGGCGAACCGGGTGTCCGACGGCGGCGGCGACTCCTGCGCGCTGGCCCTCGCCGGCCGCCTGGGCTGAGGCCGCGGGGGAGCGGGCACGCGTGACGGGACCGGTGCGCCGCCGGGCGGTCCGCCGGGCGACCTCCCCGGCCGGCCCGCCCGCGCCCCCCGCCGAGCCGACGCCCGCCGAGCCCGCCCTCGCCGGGCCCGCTCCCGCTCCGGGGGCGTCCGCGCCGGTCACCGGGCCGACCGGGCAGACTGCCCCCGTGACGGTGACGAGCGGGCCCGACGGCGCGACCACGGGGACGGCGACGCTCCCCGACGAGACGCAGGGCCGCGGCCGGCCGGCGCTGGACCTGCTCATCTGGGACGCGCCGAACATCGACATGACCCTGTCCACGGTCATCGGCGCCCGCCCGACCGCCGCGTCCCGCCCGCGCTTCGACGCGATCGCCGCGTGGTTCGTCGACGGCGCGGGGGACCCGGCCGCCGCGGACGCGCCCGAGGTCGAGGCCTGCGTGTTCGCCAACATCCCGCCCGTCGTCGGCTCGCTGCAGCGCTGGGTGGAGGCGCTGCGCGGCTTCGGCTACGCGGTGTTCGCCCGCCCCAAGCAGCAGCCCGACGACGACATCGACCAGGCGATGCTCGACCACATCGAGGTGCGCACGCACAGCCACCGGCTGCGCCGCCTCGTCGTCTTCTCCGGCGACGGCCGCAACTTCGCCGAGCCGCTCGAGGAGCTCGCGCGGGCCGGCACGCAGGTCGTCGTCGTCGCCTTCAGCGAGGTCGCGGGCTACGCGATCGGCTCCGACCTGCTCGAGTTCATCGACATCGAGGACGTGCCCGGGGCGTTCACCGCGCCGCTGGACCGCGTCCGGCTCGACGCGCTCCCGGCGGACGGCGCCTGGCTGCGCCCGACCCGCAGCCTGCGCGACTTCGTCTCCGGGTGGACCGCCCGCAACGGCTGACACGCCGGTCGGCGGTGTCCGCGGGCGCCTCCCGGGGAAGGGAGGCGCCATGGCGGTCTGCGAGGTCTGCGGCAACGACTACGCGATGAGCTTCGAGGTGGTGGCGCAGGGCGTCACGCACACCTTCGACAGCTTCGAGTGCGCGATCCACCGCATGGCCCCGATCTGCGAGCACTGCGGGGTCAAGGTGGTCGGCCACGGCGTCGTCGTCGAGGGGCAGTTCTACTGCTGCGCGCACTGCGCGCGCGCCGAGCACGAGGGCGCCGCGGTGGCCGACTCCGCCTGAGCCCGCCGGCGGCCGGGTCAGTCGCGCGGGAACTCGGGCGTGCGCGGCTCGGGCACGCGGTCGCCGATGCCCTCGAGCGGGGCGAGCCCCGAGGGCAGCCGGGACCAGACGTGCTTGCGGCCGGGCCGGCGCTCCCAGCCGTAGGCCACCGACAGCTGGGCCACCAGGTGCAGCCCCATGCCGCCCAGGGACGGGTCGCGGTCGACGGCGGGCACCGGCGGCCGGTCGGGCGCCTCGTCGCTGAGGTCGAGCAGCCACCCGGCGGGGCTGGCCACCACGAGCGCGCGGACGTCGCCGCCGCCGTGCCGCAGCGCGTTGGACGCCAGCTCCTCGAAGACCAGCAGCAGCCCGTCGCGGGCGTCCTCGGTGGAGGACGTGCTCACCGACGGGTGGGCGATGCGCGCCCGCAGGTCGGCCCGGACGCGGGAGACGACGTGCATGGCCTCCAGCTGCCAGTGCCAGACGTCGCCGGCCACGGAGGGCACGGGTGTGAGCGGCCACGCCTCCTGGCCCATCGTCCACCCTCCGTCGCTCCGCAGCACCGGCGCCCATCCTCGCCGAAACCCCGTCGTCCCGCAGCGGAGGGTCCGCCGTGGGTCGCCGGACGCCCCGAACGGGGGGTCCCAGGGCAGGATGGGCGCGTGGAGGACCTGTGGAGGGCGCTGAGCCGGCTGCGGCTGGCCGACCGCGAGCTGTCCGACGTCCTGGGGGAGGTGACGCGCCTGGCGACCGAGCACGTGCCCGGCGCCGAGTCGACGTCGATCACGCTGGTCCGCGGCGACGTGCCCACCACCGCCGCCCACGACGGCGACATGGCGCTGGCGGCCGACGAGCTCCAGTACGCCCGCGGGTACGGGCCCTGCCTGGACGCCGGCCGCGGCGGGGTGCAGCTGCGGGTCGACGACATGCGGACCGAGACCCGCTGGCCCGACTACACCGCACGCGTCCTCGCCGTCGGCGTGCGCAGCTCGCTGTCGACGCCGCTGCCCTACCAGGGCACCACGATCGGCGCGCTGAACATCTACTCGACGAGGCCCGGCGCCCTCGCCTCCGACACCTCGGCGGAGGCGGCCCGCGAGGTGGCCGAGGCGGTGGCGGTCGCCGTCGCCAACGCCGACGCGCACGCCCTGCTGGGCGAGCACGCCCGCAACATGGAGCTGGCGATGCAGTCGCGGGCGGTGATCGAGCAGGCCAAGGGCGTGCTCATGGCGCAGCGCCGGGTCGACGCCGACGCCGCCTTCGACCTGCTGCGCGACGCCTCGCAGCGCTACAACCGCAAGCTGCGCGACATCGCCGCCGGGATCGTCGCCTCCGTGGCGCAGCCGGCCGGGGGCGTCAGCCCCGACGGGCGGCCAGGTCGCTCAGGCGGCTGACCAGGAACTCGACGGCGGCCGGGCTGTCGACGGTCTCGGCGACGTCGACCGCGGTGGGGGAGTCCGACACGGTGCGGCGGTCGACCAGCGTCTGGCCGCGTCCGGCGCCGCGGGTGGTGTCGACGACGACGTCGCGCCGCACGGTGCCCAGGGTGCCCGGCGCGATCGCCTCGGTGAGCGCCAGCGCGTCGTGCACCACCACGCCGGTGGTGCCGTAGGAGCTGCGCGCGTGGTCGAGGTACTGCTGCAGGATCGCCGCCGCCGTCGCGCCGACGGGGCCCGCGGCGGCGAAGCGGGCGATGCCGTCCTCGTCGAGCACGGTGGGCAGCGTGACGTCGAGCCCGACCAGCACCGTGGGCACCGTGGAGCCGAGCACCCGGGCCGCGGCCTCCGGGTCGGCCCACACGTTGAACTCCGCCGCCGCGGTCACGTTGCCGCCGCGGCCTGCCGAGCCGCCCATGAGCACCAGCCGGCCGATGCGGGCGGCGGCCTCCGGGTAGGTGGCCAGCAGCAGCGCGACGTTCGTCCACGGGCCGATGGCGGCCACGGTCACCGGGGTCTCGGACGCCAGCAGCAGCTCGGCCAGGGCGACCACCGCGGGCCGCGGGTCGACGGCGGCCGGCGAGGGCGGCAGGTCGACCCCGCCGAGCCCGGTCCGCCCGTGCACGTGCCCGGCCCGCTCGGGCTGCGCGTAGACCAGCGACTCGGCGGCACCGGCGGCCACCGGGACGTCGGAGCGGCCGGCCAGGTGCAGCACGCGCAGCGCGTTCTCGGTGGTCTGCGCGAGGTCCACGTTGCCGTGCGTGGTGGTGACCAGCCGCAGGTCGACCTCGGGGCTGGCGAGGGCCAGCAGGATGGCGAGGGCGTCGTCGATGCCCGGGTCGGTGTCGATCACGAGGGGGGTGGCAGCCACCGGCCCATCCCAGCAGACCCGGTACGGCAGGATCGCGCCGTGCCCGACGTCCTGCTCGCCAGCTGTGCCGAGGCCGCCGGGAGGGACGAGGACGAGCCGCTGCTCGTCGCCGCCCTGGCCGCCGAGGGCCTCACCGCCTCCGCCGCCGACTGGGCCGACCCGACGGTCGACTGGTCCGCCGCGACCGCCGTCGTCGTCCGGTCCACCTGGGACTACGCGCCCCGGCGCGACGAGTTCCTGACCTGGGCGCGGCGCGTGGAGGAGGGCACCCGGCTGGCCAACCCGGCCGCGGTGCTGGCCTGGAACACCGACAAGCGGTACCTGCGCGAGCTGGCCGGCGCCGGGGTGCCCGTCGTCCCCACGGCCTGGGCGGAGGGGCCCGGCGACGTCGACGGCGCGCTGTCCCGCTGGCCCGGCGACGTCGTGGTCAAGCCGGTGGTCTCCGCCGGCGCCCGCGACACCGTGCGCTTCCCCCCGGAGCGGCGGGCCGGCGCCCGCGAGCTGGCCGAGGGGATCCTCGCGAGCGGCCGGGCGGTGATGGTGCAGCCCTACCTCGCGCGGCTCGACGCCGAGGGCGAGACGGGGCTGGTGTACGTCGGCGGCACGTACAGCCACGCGTTCGGCAAGGGCGCGCTGCTGGCCGGTGAGGCGCTGGGCCCGGGCCTGTTCGCCGAGGAGACCATCACCGCCCGCACCGCCGGGCCGGAGCAGCGCGCGCTCGGCGACCGGGTGCTGGCGTGGGTGCGCGAGCGGACGGGGGAGACCCCGCTCTACGCGCGCGTCGACCTGGTCCCCGGCGACGACGGCGCGCCGCAGGTGATCGAGGTCGAGCTGACCGAGCCGAGCCTGTTCCTCACGACAGACGACGGCGCGGCCGCCCGGTTCGCCGCGGCGATCAGGAGCCGGATCGGCTGACCCCCGCGCCCGGCGATCCCGCGTCCTCCCGGGCGGCCGCCCGGCGCCGCGGCAGCGCCGTTCCCAGGTACAGCAGCAGCCCGACGGCGACCAGCACCCCGGCGAACGCCCAGGTGCGCGCCTCCTGCTGCCAGAGCAGCACCAGGCAGGACGCGACGCCGAGCACCGGCACCACCGCCGGCACCCGGAAGTGCGGCACGTCCACCCGGTCGCGGCGGAGCACCAGCACCGCGGTGTTCGTGCTGATGAAGACGAACAGCAGCAGGAGCACCACGGTGTTGGCCAGCGTGGCGAGGTCGCCGAGCAGGCTCAGCCCCATCGCCACCGCGGTGGTGACGGCGATGGCCACCCACGGCGTGCGCCGGCGGGGCAGCACCCGGCCGAGGGCGGCGGGCAGCAGCCGCTGCTCGGCCATCCCGAACGCCATCCGGCTGGCCATGATCATGGTGAGCAGCGCGCCGTTGGCGACGGCGACCAGCGCGACCACGCTGAACAGCTGGTCGGGGATCCCGGCGTCGGCGGCGCGCACCACCTCCAACAGCGGCCCGGTGGAGTCGGCGAGCCGCTCGGGCGGCAGCACGACCGCCGCGGCCAGGCCGACCAGCACGTAGACGGCGCCGGCGGTGAGCAGCGCGCCGAACAGCGCCCGCGGGTAGACCCGGCGGACGTCGCGGACCTCCTCGGCCACGTTCGCCGACGTCTCGAACCCGACGAACGAGTAGTAGGCCAGCAGCGCCGCGGCCAGCACCGCCGTCCCCGCCGACACCCCGGGCGGGAACTCCAGCGCCCGCGCCGGCTCGCCGTCGCCGCGGAACAGCACCACCGCGCCGAGGACGACGACGAGCACCAGGCCCGACGTCTCGACCAGCGTCATCACGAGGTTGGCGCGCAGCGACTCCTGGATGCCGCGGGCGTTGAGCAGCGCCACGGCCAGCAGGAACACGATCGCGGCCGGCGCGGCGGGCACGTCGAGGAAGACGCCGAGGTAGTCGCCGGCGAAGGCCAGCGCCAGCCCGGCGGCGCTGGTGACCCCGGCGGCGAGCATGCAGAAGCCGACGAGGAACGCCACGACGGGGGAGCGGAACGCCCGCTCGGCGAACACCGCGGAGCCGCCGGCCCGCGGGTACTTGGTGACCAGCTCGGCGTAGGAGGCCGCCGTCAGCAGGGCGAGCAGCAGCGCCACCAGCAGCGGCACCCAGATCGCGCCGCCCACCTCCCCGGCCACCTCGCCGACCAGCGCGTAGACGCCGGCGCCGAGGACGTCGCCGAGGATGAACAGGTAGAGCAGCTTCCCGGTGACGGCGCGGCGCAGCTTGGTGTCCGGCGCGCCGTCGCCCGGGGAGTCCTGCGCGCCGACCGCCGTCCGGGAGGCGCCCGTGGCGCCGGAGTCCGTCACCGCACGATCGTCGGCACCCCTCCGGGCACCGGCAACCCGGCGGCACGGACGGGCGACGCCGGGTGCCGGGCCCGACACGCCGGGCGCGGCGGGACGTGTCGCGGGGTGACCGGAGGCCCCCCGGGGCCCTCCCACGCTCAGGGGCGGTCGACGGGTCGACAAGTGCTCGCCGTCAGCACACGGTCACCAACCCGCAGGTCAGAGCGTCACAACGGTTGCGTCACGGGGGCTGCGGGACGTGTCCGGAACGGCCGTCCGCGGGGGTGCCGGTCCCTACCTTTCTCCTCGTCCGCGGCACCTTCCCCGGCCGCGGACACAGACCCCCAGGAGGACGGCATGGCGATCGACCGGGCACCCGCCCCGGCGTCGGCGACCCTGCCCGACGACCTGGTCCCCGCCGGCTGGGTCGAGCTGCTCGAGCGGGCCGAGGCCCTGCCGCACCGCCGCCGCCCGGCGCGCGCCGCCACCGTGCGCACCAGCGGCACCCGTGTCTCCGGCAGCCGTGTCTCCGGCACCCGTGTCGCCGGCGCCGCCCCGGGCCGCGCGCTGCGGCCGCTGCCGGTGGCCCGCCCGGTGCCGGTGCCGCGCCCGCGGCCGGTCCCGCCGGCCACCGCCGCCGCGCCGGCCGCCCCGGTCCGCGCCCAGCAGCCCCCGGCCCCCGGCTCCCGGCTGCGCGCCCGGCTCCGCGCCGGCGTCCGCCGCCTCGCGATGTGGGGCGCCGGCCCCGGCGGGGCGCACGCCGCCTGGCCGACCCCGCCGGTCGCCGTCCCCCCGCCCGGCCCCGGCCTCGTCCGGCGCCTGGCGATGTGGGGTGCCGGCCCTGGCGGGGAGCACCTCGCCTGGGGTGCACCCCGTCCCGCCGCCCCCGTCCTGCGCCGGCCCGGCGCGGACGGCCCCGTGGTGCTCACCGAGATGCCGAGCACCCCCACGATCACGCCCGCGGTGTCTTCCCCCACCGCGGCGTCTCCTCCGGCCGGCACCGCCCGGCCGGTGCACCCGGTGCCGCGGCCCCGCCCGCCCGGCCCGGCGCTGGCCCCCGCAGGCTGGCCCGCCCGCCCGTCGGCCGCCCGGCCGACCGCGCGGGCACCCGACCCCCCACCGCCGGCCGACGGCGCGGTGCGCACCCGGGGCGACCCGGTGCCACCGCCGGCCCGGGGCTCGCCCCGGCCACCGCCACCCGCCCCCGGCTGACCCCCTGCGCGCCTCCTCCCGGAGACCGCGCGTCCGCTCTCCTCGTCGACGTGCTCGACGGGCCCGGCTCCCGCCCCGGAGCCGGACCGCCGGCCCGCTCCCGCGAGCAGTTCCTCCCTGGCCCCCGTGGCCGCCCCCTGACCCCTCCGCGGCACCCGCGCCGCCGGCAGACCCCACCGCACGACGATCCGGCCTCGACCCTCCCGCCGACTGCCCCGCCCGGGGACAGCGCGCGGACCCTCCCGGGAGGCGCGGACGCGACGCGGCGGGTGGTGCCCGGCGGCAGCGGGACCCCTGCCGCCGGCGAACCCCACCGCACGACGATCCGGCCTCGACCCTCCCGCCGACTGCCCCGCCCGGGGACAGCGCGCGGGCCCATCCGGGAGGCACGGACGCGACGCGGGACGGCGCGCCGGCAGCAGCCGCCGGCGGAGGCGGACCAGGACCTGCCGGTGCCCGGCACGGACGACCCGCCCCGTCGTCCCCCGGGTCTCTGACCGGCACGGCCTGGCAGGACGGCGCCCCGGAGACCGGCGCGGCCCCGCCGCCCGAGGAGCGCTCCCGGACCCGGCCCGCGGTCCCCGGCCCGGCGCCGCGACAGGAGACCGCAGGACGCCGGCCCGCGAGCCCGCGGCGCAGGGACACCAGCAGGGACACCAGCGGGGACACGACCTCGACGGGCGCTCCCGGAGCGCCGGACCGGCAGCCCGCCGGCCGGCCTCCCGGGGCGCCCGTCCGGCGTTCCGGACGGCCCCGGCCCGTTCGAGTTGCGTATCCCCTCCGTGCGCGGTTCGTTGCCCTCCGTGGGGTCGCTCACTCGGCGGCACCTGGCCCACCGAGGGGACGAGGGATGCACGCACGTACGAGGGCAGTGCTCGCCGGAGCCGCTGCCCTGCTCACCGCCGGCTGGTCGCGCCGGCACCCGCCGGCGCCGTCACCGGCGGCATCGAGGACCGGACGAACATCTACGACAACGTCGGCATGCTTGTCTTCTACGACGGCACGGGCGGGCGCTTCCGCTGCTCCGGGACGCTGGTGTCCGAGGACGTCGTCCTCACCGCCGCGCACTGCACCGCCGGCACGGTGGGCCGGACCCTGGTCACCTTCGACCCCGTCGTGGACGAGGCCGCGCCCGCCGACCTGCCGGTCGCCGACCCGGCGGTGGGGTACACCGGCTCCGAGGAGACCGACGCGGTCGACTGGGTCTCCGGCACCGCGTACACGCACCCGGACTACTCGGACTTCACCGACACGGACAACTGGAACGACGTCGGCGTGGTCGTGCTCGACGAGCCGGCGCCCGCGGGCGTGGAGCCCGCGCGGCTGGCCGCGCCGAACGAGCTGGAGCAGTACCGCCAGCCCGCGCTCAACCGGACGCTGTTCCGCGCCGTCGGCTACGGCACCGAGGTGCGCCGGCCCGACTCCGGCCCGCAGATGCCGACGCCGCAGAGCTACCCGATCCTGCGCCGCTACACCGACGTCGTCGGCCAGAAGCTGACCGCCCAGATCCTGCAGGTCAACGGCAACGAGCACGACAACCGCGGCGGCGGCGGCACCTGCTTCGGCGACTCCGGCGGCCCGAGCTTCGGGCCCTCGGGCAACGTCGTCACCGTCACCAGCTACGGCTACACCGCGAACTGCCGGTACATCGACGGCCTGCAGCGCGTGGACATCCCGGTCGTCCAGGACTGGCTGGCGACCTTCGGGGTCCAGCCGGCCGCCTGACCGCACCCCCCGGGGCCCCGGTCCGCGCTCGCGGGCCGGGGCCCCGCCGTGTCGTCCCCGGCACCCCGGTTGTCGCCCCCGCGCCGCGCATGGGAGAAAGGACGGCGTACCGCAGCTCCCCCCACTGATTGGACCCGCACCCCCGTGACCGTCCCCGAGCAGCGCCCGGGGCCGCCGGGGAAGGCGTCCCGGCCGCTGTCCCTGCTGCCCGACGACCCCGACGTCAGCCGGATCCGCTTCGAGCTGGCCATCGACGCCGCGGGCATCGGCAGCTTCGACTGGGACCTCGTCACCGGCCGGCTGTCCTGGGACGACCAGCTGCTGGCGATCTTCGGGTACCGGCCCGGGGGCTTCGACGAGTCGATCGACGCCTTCGCCGCGCGGCTGCACCCCGACGACCGCGAGCGCACGCTGCAGGCGCTGCAGGACGCCATCGACGACGTCGGCGTCTACGACGCGGAGTTCCGGGTGGTGCTGCCCAACGGGGAGACCCGCTGGGTGCAGGGCCGCGGCCGGGCGCTGGCCGACGACCGCGGCACGGCGGTGCGGCTGCTCGGCGCCGGCATCGACACCACCCGCCTCCGCGAGGGCGACGCCCGCGTCTCCCGGGTGCTCGAGACCATGCGGTCGGCGTTCTTCGCCCTCGACCGCGGGTGGCGGTTCACCTACGTCAACGCCGAGGCCGAGCGGGTGCTGCACCGCTCCCGTGAGGAGCTCCTCGGCGGCGTCATCTGGCAGCTGTTCCCGGCGGCCGTCGGCAGCGACTTCGAGGTCCACTACCGCGCGGCCATGGAGCGCGGCGAGGAGCGGGTCTTCGAGGCGTACTACCCGCCGCCGCTGGACTCCTGGTACGAGGTGCGCGCCTGGCCCGGGCCCGACGGCCTGTCGGTGTACTTCCTCGACGTCACCGAGCGCCGCGCCGCCGAGCAGCGCGCCCGGGACAGCGCGGCCCGGCTGGCCCTGGTCGCCGAGGTCAGCGCGCTCATGTCCGCGACGCTCGGCTCACCGGCGGGGGAGCGCACCGCGCTGCAGCGGGTGGCCGAGGCCGTCGTCCCGGTGCTCGGCGACTGGGCGATCCTCACCCTCGCCGACGGCGCCGACGGGCGGATGCACGACGTCGCGAGCTGGCACGCCGACCCCGCGCTGCGCCCGGTGACGGCCACCTACGCCGCGCTGCGGCTGGCGTCGATCGCCCCGGACGCCCCCGTGCTGCGCGCGCTGGGGTCGGGCCGGCTGCTCACCGTGGCCGACGTGCCGGCCGCGATCCGGCCGACGCTGCCCGAGGGCGAGGTGCTCGACGCCTTCGACGCGCTGGCCCCGCGGACCGCGGTCACCCTCCCGCTGGTGGCCCGCGGCCGCACCCTCGGCGCGCTGAGCGTCTACCGCGGCGCCGGCCGGCCCGCGGCCACCGCCGAGGACGTCGCCGCGGCCCGCGAGGTGGCCGACCGCGTCGCGCTGGCGCTGGACAACGCCCGGCTGTTCGACCAGCAGCGGCGCCTGGCCGAGGCGCTGCAGCGCAGCATGCTCACCGCGCCGCCGCAGCCCGACGACGCCGAGATCGTCGTCCGCTACCAGCCCGCGGTGCAGGTCGCCCAGGTCGGCGGCGACTGGTACGACGCGTTCCAGCAGCCCGACGGCGCCACCGTGCTCGTCATCGGCGACGTCGTCGGCCACGACACCGAGGCGGCCGCCGCGATGGGCCAGCTGCGCGGGATGCTGCGCGGCGTCGCCCACCGCGGCGACACCCCGCCCGACGCCGTCCTCGCCGAGCTCGACGCCGCCGTCGACGCGCTCGGCCTCGACACCATGGCCACCGCCGTCGTCGCCCGGGTCGAGCAGACCCCGGAGCAGCGGGCGGCCGGGACGACGACGCTGCGCTGGTCCAACGCCGGGCACCCCCCGCCGCTGCTGCTCACACCCGAGGGGGAGGTGCGCCGGCTCGGGGGCGACCGCGGCGAGCTCATGCTCGGCGTCGACCCCGCCGCCCGCCGCACCTCGCACGAGGTCGAGGTCCGCCGCGGCTCGACGCTGCTGCTCTACACCGACGGGCTGGTCGAGGGCCGCGACCTGCTGCTCGACGAGGGCATCGAGCGGCTGCGGGACGCGCTGACGGAGCTGGCCGGGCTGCCGCTGGAGCGGCTGTGCGACGCGCTGGTCCGCCGGCTGCGGCCCGAGGGACTGCAGGACGACGTCGCCCTCGTGGCCATCCGGCTGCACCCGCAACGGCCCTAGCGGGGCAGGACCGCCCAGACGGTCTTCGCGTCGCCGTCGACGTACCAGCCGTGCGCCGTGGACAACTCGGCGATCAGGTAGAGGCCCAGGCCGCCCTGCGCGGGGTCGCGGTCGACCGCGGGGGTCGGCGCGGTGCGCGTGTCGCCGTCGGTGACCGCCACGAGGAACGCGTCGCCGGTGCGGCGCACGGCGGCCTCCACCGACCCGCCGCCGTGCCGCAGGGCGTTGGACGCCATCTCGTCGAGGACGAGCAGCAGCCGGTCGCGCAGGTCCGCCGGGACGCCGACGGTGCGCGACCGCCGCAGCTCCGCGCGCACCCGGGGCAGCTCGGCGACGTCGGACAGCTGCCAGGAGACGCCGTCCCAGGCGGGGGGAGGGGGAGCCGACGGCCAGCCGGGGCCGGCCGGTCCGCGTCTCACCCGTGTGCTCCCCGTGGCTGTCGGGCGCCCGTGCCGGCGCCGTGGTCGAACACCTGCGTATGGCTCGCGCGGGGCCGGCTCAAACACGGTTGCGAGGAGCGTCACACCGCCGGGACCGGAACGGACCCGCCACGCGCGCGGAACGTGCCCGGAACACCGCGCCGGGACGCTGCTGCGGGTACCCGCCCCCTGCGGCCGAGGAGTCCCCCGATGGTCCTGTCCTCCGTGCGGTCGCGCGCCGCCGGCACCGCGTCCCGCGGCACCTCATCCCGGAGCACCGCGCCCCGCAGCACCGACCCGGCCGACCCCGACGGCCGCCCGCCGTGGCGGGTCGCGGTGCCGCTCGGGCTGCAGCACGTGCTCGCGATGTTCACCTCGAACCTGACGCCGGCGATCCTGCTGGCCGGCGTCATCGGCGCCACCACCGGTGAGGCCATCCTGCTGGTGCAGGCCGCGCTGCTGTGCGCCGGCCTGGCGACCCTGCTGCAGACCGTCGGCATCGGCCCGGTCGGCAGCCGGCTACCGCTGATGATGGGCTCCGGGTTCGCGTTCATCGCCGTCGCGGTGCCGCTGGCCGAGGACCACGGGCTGTCGGCGGTGCTCGGCGGCGTGCTGGTCACCGCCGCCGTCCAGGTGGCCATCGCCCTCGGCATCCACCGGGTCGCCGCGCTGTTCCCGCCGGTGGTGACCGGCACGATCATCCTGGTCATCGGCCTGGGCCTGCTGCCCAGCGGGATCACCCTCGCCGCGGGCGGCGCCAACTCGCCCGACTTCGGCTCGCCGGTGAACCTGGGCATCGCCGCGCTGGTCTGCCTGCTCGCCGTCGTGCTCAACCAGTTCTGCCGCGGCCTGCTGTGCAGCGCGTCGGTGCTGGTGGCCGTCGTCGTCGGCTACCTGGTGTCCATCCCGTTCGGCCTGCTCGACCTCTCCGGCGTCGGCGACCGGCCGCTGGTCGCCGTGCCGCTGCCCTTCGAGTTCGGCCTGTCGTTCCCGCTGGTGGCGGTGCTGTCGATGGCCGTGGTCGGTGTGGTCAACATGGTCGACTCCGTGGGCACCGTGCACGCGGTCACCGAGGGCGGCGCCGGGCGGCCGGCCACGCGGCGGGAGCTGCGCGGCGGCATCCTCGCCGAGGGCGGCAGCGCGGTGCTCGGCGGCGTCTTCGGCGCCCTGCCGACGACGATGTTCAGCCAGAACATCGGCCTGGTGGCGCTGACGAAGCTGATGAGCCGGCACGTGGTGACCATCGGCGCGCTGGTGCTGGTCGGCCTCTCGCTGCTGCCGCAGGTCGCCGCGGTGCTCGCCGCCATCCCGCCCGCGGTGCTCGGCGGCGGCGTGCTGGTCCTGTTCGGCATGGTGTGCGCGATCGGCGTGCAGATGCTCGCCAAGGACGGGCTGGACACGCGCTCGCTGCTGATCGTGGCGCTGTCGCTGGCCCTCGGCCGGGGCATCGCGTCGGTGCCCGGGGCGCTGGACCGGGTCACCGGCGAGTGGGGCGCGCTGTTCGACTCGGGGATCGTCGTCGCGGCCGTCGTCGCCGTCGTGCTCAACCTGGTGCTCCCGGGCCGCCCGGGGGCGCGTCAGGCGGCGGCGAGCGCCGCGCAGTAGTCGGCGACGACGGCGGGGTCGCGCATCGCCGGCCCCATCACCGCCACGCCGGACGCCCCGGCGGCGAGGCAGCCCGCCACGTCGCCGGGGCGCACGCCGCCCAGCGCCAGCACCGGCGGGGCGCCCGGGCCCCGTGCGGCGAGGTGGCCCGCCAGGCCCGCCGGGCCCAGCGCGGGCCCGTACCCCGGCTTGGAGTCGGTGGCCGCGAACGGCGACAGCGTCACCCAGTCGCAGCCCTCGGCCGCCGCGCGCGCCAGCTCGGCCGCCGAGTGGCAGGAGCGGCCGACCAGCGGCGGGCGGGCGTCCGGGAACGGGTCGGCGGCCGACAGGTGCACCGGCAGGCCGGCGGGCGCGCCGGCCGCCCCGCCCCACACCAGCAGCCCGCCGACCGGGTCGAGCAGGTCGCGCAGGTCGGCGGCCAGCGCGGCCCGCTCGGCGGCGGGCAGGTCCTTGTCGCGCAGCAGCACCGCCCGCGCCCCGACGGCCACCGCCGCGGCCACCGTCTCGAACAGCGGGCGGGCCGCCTGCGTGCGGTCGGTGACGACGAGCAGCCGGGGGGTCACAGGGCGGGCAGGCCCTCGACGGAGGTGGAGGCCTCGGCATGCCAGCGGCGCGGGATCCGCCCGGCGAGCCGCGCCAGCCGCCCGCCCTCGACCGCCTGCCGCATGGCCAGCGCCATCCGCTCGGGGTCGCGGGCGCGGGTCACCGCGGAGGCCAGCAGCACCGCGTCGCAGCCGAGCTCCATGGCCAGCGCGGCGTCCGACGCGGTGCCGATGCCGGCGTCGAGGACCACCGGCACGTCGACGGCGTCGCGGAGCAGCGCGATCGAGTGCGGGTTGCGGATGCCCAGGCCGCTGCCGATCGGCGAGCCCAGCGGCATCACCGCGGCGCAGCCGGCGTCGGCCAGCCGGCGGCCGAGCACCGGGTCGTCGGTGGTGTAGGCGAGCACGGTGAACCCCTCGGCGACCAGCTGCTCCGCGGCGTCGAGCAGCTCGACGGCGTCGGGGAGCAGCGTGACGTCGTCGCCGATGACCTCGAGCTTGACCCAGTCGGTGCCGAACGCCTCGCGGGCCAGCCGGGCGGTGCGCACCGCCTCCCGCGCGGTGCGGCAGCCGGCGGTGTTGGGCAGCAGCCGGACGCCGGCCCGGTCCAGCACCTGCATCATCGAGCCGGCCGCCGACGCCTCGACGCGGCGCAGCGCGACGGTGACCAGCTGGGTGCCCGAGGCGCGGACGGCGGCCTCCAGCGCCTCCAGGCTCGGCACGCCGCCGGTGCCCAGCAGCAGCCGCGAGGTGAGGGTCTGCCCGCCGAGGACGAACGGGTCGCCGGCCTCCTCGGCGGCGAGGGCGGGCGCCAGCCGCCCGGTGAGGTCCTGGGTGGTCATCGTCAGCCTCCTGCGGTCGGGGCGAGCACCTCGACGGCGTCGCCGGGGGCCAGCGGGGTCTGCGCCCAGCTGCTGCGCGGGACGACGTCGCCGTTGCGGGCGACGGCGACGCGGTCGTGGCCGGACTCGCGCTCGGCCAGCAGATCGGCCACGAGGTCGGCCACGGTGGCGCCGTCGGCCAGCTCGGCCGCGTCGCCGTTGACGGTCACCTGCACTCAGGTCCTCCCGAAGCGGTCGGTGGTGAACGGCGCCGCCACCGCGGGCAGGGCGCCGGTGACGAGCAGCTCCGCGGTGGCCTCGGCGGTCACCGGGGTGAGCAGCACGCCGTTGCGGTGGTGGCCGGTGGCCAGCACCAGGCCGGGCAGCGGGCCGGGGCCCAGCAGCGGCGCGTTGTCGGGCGTGCCGGGGCGCCAGCGGGCGAGGGTCTCGACCAGCTCGAGCTCCTCCACCTCGGGCACGACCTCGATGGCGTCGTGCAGCAGGTCGTGCACGCCGCCGGCGGTCACCCGGGCGTCGAAGCCGCGGTCCTCCACGGTGGCGCCGACCACGAGCCGGTCGCCCCCGTACGGGACGAGGTAGACGTGCCGGCCGCGGACCAGCGCCCGCACGGTGCCCCCGAGCAGCCCGTCGGCGCCGGCCAGGCGCAGCACCTGCCCCTTCACCGGGCGCACCGGCAGCGCCGGGACGCCGGGGAGCGCGCAGGTGTGCGCGCCGAGGGCCAGCACGGTGGCGCCGGCCGCGACCGGCTCCCCGGACGCGAGCACCAGCCCCGCGGCCCGCCCGCCGTCGACGGCGACGTCGGCCACCCGCTCCCGCCGCAGCTCCACCCCGGCGGCCTCCGCGGCGGCGAGCAGCGCGGCGTGCACCGCCCGGCCGTCGACGGAGTGGTCGCCCTCGACCAGCAGCCCGCCGCGCACCCGGGTGGCCAGCGCGGGCTCCCGGCGGCGGGTCTCGCGCGGGGTCAGCCGCTGCGCGGCCAGGCCGAGCTCGCGCTGGAAGGCGTGCAGCGCGTCGAGCTCGCGGACGTCGTCCTCGTCGAAGCCGACCACCAGCGTGCCCGCGGTGCGCAGGCCCACCGGCAGGCCCGAGTCCGCCTCCAGTTCGGCGGCGAAGGCGGGCCACCGCCCGAGCGAGGCGGCGCCGAGCCGCAGCAGCGCCTCCTCGCGGTACCCGGCCTCGGTGACCGGCGCGAGCATCCCGGCCGCGGCGAGCGAGGCGCCGGTGCCGGGGGCGTCGTCGACCACGGTCACCGACAGCCCGCGCCGCGCCGCCCGCCAGGCCACCGCGAGCCCGACCAGGCCGCCGCCGGCGACGGCGACGTCGGTCATGCGGCGGCGCGCTGCCGGCGGCCGCGCAGCACCAGCGGCAGGGCGAGGACGACGGCGACGGCGAGACCCACCAGCGAGGCCGACCAGCCGTTGCCCGGGTCGATGCCGAGGTCGGCCTGCCGGGCGCTCCACCACGCCGTCCAGCCGGCGCCCGGGCCGGGGAAGTACGTGGGCAGGGTGAGCTGGTAGGCGACGAACCCGGCGGCCCACGGCAGCAGGTACAGCGGCCGGGCGGGCGCGGTGTCGGAGGTGTCCCAGGCCCCGCGCGGGGTGAGCCAGTAGGCCACGATCAGCACGCCGGCCAGCGGCACGAACACCGCGCCGATGAGGAAGAGGAACGGCTCGTAGGCGACGACGTCGAGGGTGAGCGCGAGCAGCGTGGCCGCGGCGCCCACGCCCACCACGAGCACCCGCCGGTCGAGCCGGCCGACGACGTTCTGCGCCGACACCGCCGTCGAGTACAGGTTGGCGAAGGCCTCGTCGAGCTCGACCGCGACCAGCACGAGCACCGCCACGGCGCCGAGCGGCACCGCCAGCAGCGCGCCGATGACGTCGAGGCCGGAGCTGCCGTAGGCGGCCAGCGCGAGGACCCCGAGGGCGAACATCACCACGGTGGCCAGGCCGTAGCCGACCGCGGAGCCGACGCCGGCGGCGCGGGCGCTGCGGGCGTGGCGGGTGTAGTCGGCGGCCAGCGGCAGCCAGGACACCGGCAGCGCGATGACGATGTCGGCGGCGGTCCAGAACGACGTCGCCCCGCCGCCCTCCAGCGGCGGCAGCGGCTCGGCCAGGACCTGCGCGAACAGGTAGGCGACGGCGGCCAGCGCGGCCCACACGGCGTAGCGGGCGAGCACCCGGACGACGCCGAGCGGGCGCAGCGCCATCGCGGTGGCCAGCACGCCCGCGGCGAGGACGAACGGCCAGCGGGGCGCGTCGAGCACCCGGGCGGCGGCCTCGGCGATCACGACGATCTCGAAGGTCGCCCAGCCGATGCACTGCACGAGGTTGAACGCCGTGGGCAGCCAGGACGTGCGCCGGCCGAGCAGCCCGCGCAGGAGCACCATGCCGGGCACGCTCTCCCGGGCGCCGGCGGCGGCGACCGCGCCGAGCAGCAGCGAGCCCACGACCGCCCCGACGACGACGGCGGCGAGGGTCACCCACAGCGGCCGGCCGGGCAGGACGACGAACACCGCCGCGACCGGCAGCAGGAGGCTGACGCCGAGGTTGGCCCACAGGCCGAGGGACTCGCCGAGGCCGAGGGTGCGCGGCGGCGCCTCGTCGAGGGTGAGGGGCGCGTCGGAGGTGCGGGCGCCGGTACGGACACGGTCGGACGTGCTCATGGCTGCTCCCTACGCCGGCATTACCCGGTCAGGTTCCAGCGGTCGGCGGCGCGCTCAGCCGCCCTCTCAGCCCGGTTGCCCCGAGCTCCCGCACATGGCGCCGCCACGATAACCACCCCGTAGGGTCGGCCGCCGTGCCGGTCGCCGACCTGCTCGCCCGCCACGCCGACGCGTGGGGCCGAGCCACCCGCTCCCCGTTCCTCGACGCCGTCCGCGACGGCACGCTGCCCGACGCCTCCTTCGACACCTGGCTCGTGCAGGACGCCCACTTCCTCGGTGACCTGCTGCGCTTCCAGGCGCGGCTGCTCGCCCGCGCGCCGCGCTCCGCGCAGGCCGTCCTCGCCGACGGCTGCGTCGCGCTGGTGCAGGAGCTCGACTGGTTCGGCCGGGTCGCCGCCGAGCGCGACCTCGACCTCGCCGCGCCGCAGCTGCCGGCCACCATCGCCTACGGCGACCTGCTGTACCGGCTCGACGTCGCCGACGTCGGCACCGCCCTCACCGCGCTGTGGGCCGTGGAGCGCGCCTACCTCGACGCCTGGTCCGGCGCCCGCCCCGGCGCCGGGCGGTACGGGCCGTTCGTGGAGCACTGGACGACGCCGGGCTTCGCCGGGTACGTCGCGGCGCTGGAGACGGCGGCCGACGCGGCGGGCCCGGGCGACGAGCCCGCCTTCCTGGAGGTCGCCGCCGCGGAGGCGGACTTCTGGGCGATGACCGCATGAGGACCGCATGAGCCTCTCGGCCGACCTGTGGCGGGGCAGTGCCGACCTCGCCGCGGCGTCGCTGGACTCGCCGTTCGTCCGCGGGGTCGCCGACGGCACCCTGCCGCGGGAGCGGTTCGCCGGGTACGTCGCCCAGGACGCGTTCTTCCTCGAGGCGTTCGCCCGCGCCTACGCGCTCGGGGTGGCGCACAGCCGCGACCGGGCGGCGCTCGACGCCTTCGCCGGCCTGCTGGCCGGGGTCCGCGACGAGCTGCGGCTGCACGACGGGTACGCCGCGCGCTGGGGCATCGACCTGGCCGCCGTCGAGCCCGCCCCCGCGACGACGGCCTACACCGACTTCCTGCTGGCCACGGCCGCGCTCGGTGAGCTCGGCGAGGTCTGCGCGGCCATGACGCCGTGCATGCGGCTGTACGCCTCCCTCGGCCAGGCACTGGTCCCCGTGGCGGTGGGTGCCTATCGGGAATGGGTCGACACCTACGCCGACCCGGGCTTCGAGGAGCTGGCGCGCACCCTCGAGGCGCTGCTCGACCGGCTGGCCGCCGACACCCCGGCCGTGCGCCGGGCCTACCGGCGCGCGATGGAGCTGGAGCTGGCGTTCTTCGACTCGGCCTTCGCGGGCGGGCCCGCACCGGCCGGGGGTACCGTCGCCGGTCAGTGACCCGGGGTGTCCGCCGTCCGGCGGGCTGAGAACACACCCGTCGAACCTGTCCAGGTCATGCTGGCGAAGGGACGTCACGGTGGATGCCGCCGCTCTGACCGCTGCCCGGTCCGCCCTCGCGGGCCGCGCGCCGCTCGTGCACTGCCTCACCAACACCGTCGTACAGACGCTGACGGCCAACGCGCTGCTCGCCGTCGGCGCTGCGCCGGCGATGGTCGACGAGCCCGCCGAGGCCGAGGGCTTCGCCGCCGTCGCCTCGGCGGTCCTGGTCAACGTGGGCACCGTCAACCGGGCCACCGCGGAGGCGATGCGCCTGGCCGCCCGCTCGGCCGCGGCGGCCGGGACGCCGTGGGTGCTCGACCCGGTCGCCGTCGGGGCGCTGCCGTTCCGCACGGAGCTCGCCGCCGAGCTGCTGGGGTCGCGGCCCGCCGTCGTCCGCGGGAACGCCTCCGAGGTGCTGGCCCTGGCCGGCGCGGGCTCCGGCGGGCGCGGCGTCGACTCCACGGACAAGACCGACGACGCGCTCGACGCGGCCGTCGCGCTGGCCGGGCGCACCGGCGGCGTGGTGGCCGTCAGCGGCGAGGTCGACGTCGTCACCGACGGCACCCGCACCGTCCGGGTGGGCGGCGGATCGGTGCTGCTCACCCGCACCACCGGCGCCGGGTGCGCCCTCGGCGCGCTGGTCGCGGCCTACCTGGGCGCGGGCGCCGACCCGCTCACCGGCGCGGTCGCCGCCCACGCGCACGTGGCGCTGGCCGCCGAGGCCGCGGCCGCCGTCGCCGCCGGGCCGGGCACCTTCGCGCCGCTGTGGCTCGACGCGCTCGACGCGGTGACCGACCTGTCCGCCGCGCGGGTCGACGCGTGAGGCCCGCCTTCGACCCCACGCTCTACCTCGTCACCGACACGGCGCTGTCCGGCGAGCGCGGCGTGGCCGAGGTGGTGCGGGCCGCGGTCGCCGGCGGGGTGACGGCGGTGCAGGTGCGCGACAAGACGACGTCGTGCCGGCAGCTGTACGCGCTCGCGCTGACGGTGCGGGAGGTCCTCGCCGGCACGGGCGTGGCGCTGTTCGTCAACGACGACGTCGAGGTCGCGCTCATGGCCGGCGCCGACGGCGTGCACGTCGGGCAGGACGACACCCCGGCCGCCGAGGTCCGCGAGCGGATCGGCCCCGACCGGCTGCTCGGGCTCTCGACCGGGTCGCCCGACGAACTCGCCGTCGCGCTGGCGCTGCCGCCGGGCACGGTCGACGTCGTGGGAATCGGGCCGGTGTGGACCACGCCCACCAAGCCCGACGCCGGCACCGGCCTCGGGCCCGAGGGGGTCGCGGCGCTGGCGGCGGAGGCCGCGGCGGGCGGACTGCGGTCGGTCGCCATCGGCGGCATCGACGTCGAGCGGGCGCCGCTGGTGACCGGGGTGGACGGCATCTGCGTCGTCTCGGCGATCTGCGCCGCCCCCGACCCGGCGGCCGCCGCGCGCGCCCTGCGGGCTGCCCGGTGACCGGGCGGTCGGGGGTGCCGGTCGCGCTCACCGTCGCGGGCAGCGACCCCAGCGGCGGCGCCGGCGTCCAGGCCGACCTCAAGACCTTCAGCGCGCTCGGCGCCTACGGCACCGCGGTGCTCACCGCGCTGACCGCGCAGAACACCCGCGGCGTCACCGGCGTGCACCCGGTGCCCGCGGAGTTCGTGGGCGAGCAGATCGCCACCCTGCTCGACGACGTCACGGTGCACGCGGCCAAGACCGGCATGCTCGGCACCGCCGCGGTGGTGCGCGAGGTCGCCGCCCGGCTGGCCGGCCGCGCCGCCGGGCCGGTCGTCGTCGACCCGGTCATGGTGGCCACCAGCGGCGACCGGCTCGTCGACGACGACGCGGTCGCCGCCGTCCGCGACGTGCTGCTGCCGGTGGCCGACCTGGTGACGCCGAACGTGCCGGAGGCGGCCGCGCTGCTCGGCACGGCGCCGGCCACCACGGTGGACGAGCTGCCCGGCCAGGCGCGGGCGCTGCTGGAGCTGGGCCCGCGCGCGGTGCTGCTCAAGGGCGGCCACCTGGGCGGGGACGTGTCGGTCGACGTGCTCGCCACCGCCACCGGCGTGGTCGAGACCGTGCGCCCGCGGATCGACACCCGGGCCACGCACGGCACCGGCTGCACGCTGTCGTCGGCGATCGCGGCGCTGCTGGCCCGCCGGCGCGCGGCCGCCACCGAGGACGCGGAGCCGGACTGGGCGCCGGTGGTCGAGGGCGCCCGCGACTACCTGCAGGCCGCGCTGGCCGGCGGGGCGGCGCTGGGGATCGGCTCCGGGCACGGCCCGGTGCACCACTTCGCGGGCATCTGGGCGGTCTGAGGAACCGCGTTGCGCCCCGGGCTACAACGGACGGGTGCGCATCGTCGAGACCGGCCCGGACGACGCGCTGTTCGCCGCCTGGTGCGAGGTGTGGGCCGCCGCGCAGCGCGCCGACCGCCCCGGCGAGCGGCCGCGGCCGGCGCGGGAGCACGTCGCCCTGGGGCGGCGGCTGACCACCCCCGGCGGCGCGCAGCGGGGCACGCACCGGGCCGCGGTCGACGGCGGCCGGGTGGTCGGCGCCCTGCGCGTGCTGCTGCCGGTCCGGGACAACACGTCCACGGCGTTCCTCGACGTCGCCGTGCACCCGGGGGCCCGCCGCCGCGGGACCGGCACCGCCCTGCTGGCCGAGGGCCTGCGGCTGGCCGCGGCGGCGGGGCGCACGTCGGCGGTCGCCGAGGTCGACGAACCCGGCCCGGGCACGGCCGGCCGCGCCTTCGCCCGGGCCGCCGGGTGGACGTGCGACCTGCAGGAGACCCGCCGCGACCTGCTGCTGCCCGCCGACGAGGAGCGGCTCGCCGCGCTGGAGGCCGGGGCGGCCGCCGCGAGCGCGGGCTACGAGGTGGTCACCTGGCGGGACCGGGCGCCGGACGCGCTGCTGGAGGACCGCGCCCTGCTCAGCCGGCGGATGTCCACCGACGCCCCGACCGGGGACGTGCCGGTGGACGAGGAGGTCTGGGACGGCGCGCGGGTGCGGGAGATGGAGGCCCTGGTCCTCGACCGCGGGCGCACCGTGCTGTCGGCCGGCGCGCTGCACGGGGGGCGGCTCGTCGCGTTCACCGACCTGCACGTGCCGCTGGAGCAGCCGGAACGGGCGAACCAGAGCGGGACGCTGGTGCTGCGCGAGCACCGCGGGCACCGCCTCGGCGCGCGGATCAAGGCCGCCGTCCTCCGCGAACTGGCCGCCACGATGCCGCAGGTGCGGCGGATCAGCACCTACAACGCCGACAGCAACCGGCCGATGGTCGCGGTCAACGAGGCCCTCGGCTTCCGGCCCGCGGGCGGGCTGTCGACCTGGTCGACCCGGATCTCCCCGTGAGGGGTTCTCCCCGGCTGATCGCCGGCCGCTGGTCGGGTCGGCTTGACGGGGTCGTCCCGCGGCCGGGACCGTGACCCATGGCGACCGACCGCCCGCGCCCCGTCTTCAGCCGCTGCTACGACCGGGTCAGCCGGCGCCTGGAGGACGCCGGCATGGCCGACCTCCGCCGGGAGCTGCTGGGCGGGCTGGCCGGCGTCGTGGCCGAGGTCGGCTGCGGGAACGGGCTGAACTTCCGGCACTACCCGCCGGCGGTCACCCGCGTGGTCGCCGTCGAGCCCGAGCCGCGGCTGCGGGCCGCCGCCGAGCGGGAGGCGGGCACCGCCGGGGTCGCCGTCGAGGTGCACGCCGGCACGGCCGAGGAGCTGCCGCTGCCCGACGGCGCGGCCGACGCCGCCGTGCTGTGCCTGGTCCTGTGCAGCATCCGGGAGCGCGCGCGGGCGCTGGCCGAGGTGCGCCGGGTGGTCGGGACCGGCGGGGAGCTGCGCTTCCTCGAGCACACGGTGGCCGAGGACCGGCGGCTGCGGCGGGTGCAGCGGTTCGTCGACGTCGCCGGCTGGCCACTGCTCGCCGGGGGCTGCCACACCGCCACCGACCAGGTCGCCGACATCGAGCGGGCCGGCTTCACCGTGCGCCGGGCGCGGCGGTTCGACTTCCCGCCCGCGCGGGTCCGCGTGCCGGCCAGCCCGCACGTGCTGGGCGTCGCGGTCGCCTGAGGCGCTGCGACACCGTGCGCCGCGGTGCAGGTCACGGCGTCCGGACTGCACCTCGGCGCACGGTGTCGGCCGGTGGAGCCTGACGTGTGGGAGGCCGACGCGGTGCGCACGGCCGGGCGCTGGTTGACTCGGCGGATGGTCTCGCCGATCCCAGAACCGGAACCGGTCATCGACCCGACGGAGCCGGTGCCCGACGACCCGGGCGAGCTGCTGCCCGACGCGCCGGAGCCGCTGCCGCCCCCGCCCGTGGAGCCCACCCCCGGCGACCCGGGCGGCGACCCGGGCGGGGTGCCCGAGCCGGCCTAGACACGGAGCCGCGACACCGTGCGCGGAGGTGCAGTCCGACCGGCGCGGACTGCACCTCGGCGCACGCCGTCGAGCGCTCCCCTAGGAGACGAAGCCGATCAGCAGGTGGGCGTTGAGGCCGATGATCAGCGCCGCCACCACCGAGCCCACCACCGTCGTGGTGCGGCGGTTCACCCAGCCGCCCATGAGGTCGCGGCGGCTGGTCAGCCACAGCAGCGGCACCAGCGCGAACGGGATGCCGAAGCTCAGCACCACCTGCGACCAGACCAGCGCGGTGGTGGGGTCGCCGCCGAGCACGAGCACCGCGAGGGCCGGGGCGAGGGTGACCAGCCGCCGGGCCAGCACCGGGACGTGCCGCTTGAGGAAGCCGGCCATCACGACCTGGCCGGCGTGCGTGCCCACCGACGACGACGCGAACCCGCTGGCCAGCAGCGCGATCGCGAAGGCGAGGGCGGCGCCGGTGCCGAGCTGGTCGCCGAGGCCGGCGTGCACGCTCTCCAGCGACGCGATCCCGTCGTCGGCGGTGAACAGCTGCGCGGCGATGATCAGCATGGCCGCGTTGACCAGCCCGGCGACGCCCATGGCGACCAGCACGTCGAGGCGCTGCGCCCGCAGCAGCCGGCGCCGTCCCTGCTCGGTCTTGCCGGCGGTGACGACGTCGCCGTAGCGGCCGGGCGTGAGCGCCGAGTGCACGTAGATGACGTGCGGCATGACCGTCGCGCCGAGGATGCCGGCGGCCAGCACCAGGCTGTCCGGGCCCTCGAAGGTCGGCACCATCCCGCCGGCCACCCCGCCGAGGTCGACGCCGGAGCCGACCAGCGTGTAGCCGAAGCCCAGGCCGATGACCAGCAGCAGTCCGGCGATGACCCGCTCGAAGGGCCGGTGCCCGCGCGACTGGGCGCCGAGCAGGACGAAGGCGACGACGGCGGTGATGATCCCGCCGACCGGCAGCGGCACCCCGAAGAGCAGGTTCAGCGCGACGGCGCCGCCGACGATCTCGGCGAGGTCGGTGGCGATGGCGACGGCCTCGGCCTGCAGCCACAGCCCGCGGGTGACCGGCTTCGGCAGGCGCTCGCGGCAGTTGGTGGCCAGGTCGCGGCCGGTGGCGAGGCCCAGCTTGGCGGTGAGGCTCTGGATGAGCATCGCCATGAGGTTGGCCGCGACGATCACCCACAGCAGCGTGTAGCCGAACGAGGCGCCGCCGGAGAAGTTGGTGGCGAAGTTGCCCGGGTCGACGTAGGCGACGGCGGCGACGAACGCGGGGCCGAGCAGCGGCCAGATGCGGCGGCGGCCGGTCGCGGGCGGCGGCGGGGTCCTGGGGGTGCCGACCAGCGTCGTCGGCAGGACGGCGGCCTCGGTCTTGGACAGGTACACGGCGGCCTCACAGGGGCGGGGGCTGGTCGGGCGGGCTCTGTGCCGGTTTCTGCCCGCCGGAGGTGTCACGGTCGGGCCAGGAGGTGGCCCGCGCGGGCCGAGGTGAGGCTTGCCTGCGTCCCGGGGCCGTGGAGCGCGTCCGCGGCCCCGGGAGGCGCTCAGGCCGCCGGGACGATGAGCCCGGCGGTGGCGGTGCCCGGGTGAAGCGGTCGGTGACGTCGGCCCAGTTGACGACGTTCCACCAGGCCTTCACGTAGTCGGCCTTCACGTTCTGGTACTGCAGGTAGAAGGCGTGCTCCCACATGTCGAGTAGCAGCAGCGGCACCAGGCCGACGGCGAGGTTGCCCTGGTGGTCGTAGAGCTGGCAGATGACCAGCTTCTGGCCCACCGAGTCCCACGCGAGGATCGACCAGCCCGAGCCCTGCACGCCGTTGGCGACGGCGGTGAAGTGGGCCTGGAAGCCGTCGAAGGAGCCGAAGTGCTCGTCGATCGCGGCGGCCAGCTCGCCGTCGGGGCGGTCGCCGCCGTCGGGGCTCATGTTCGGCCAGAACACCGAGTGGTTGACGTGCCCGGCCAGGTTGAACGCCAGGTTCTTCTCGTGCAGGTTCGCCGTGCCCAGCCCGTCGTTCTCCCGCGCCTCGGCGAGCTTCTCCAGCGCGGTGTTCGCGCCGGTCACGTAGGTCTGGTGGTGCTTGTCGTGGTGCAGCTCCATGATCCGGCCGGAGATGTGCGGCTCGAGGGCGGCGTAGTCGTAGGGCAGGTCGGGGAGCGAGTACTCGGGCACGGGGTTCCCTCCGTCGGGCTGGGCGGACGCCCGTGCTCCTGCCCGGCGGCGCTGACACGCGCGGGCCGACCCGTGGCCCCCGCGGGCCAGTCCGCCGTCCGCGCGCGGGAGGCGGACGAGGAAGGGGCCTTCGTAGCGCTGTCGGCCCTCCCCGTGGCGGGCGCGGTGCCCGGCTGGGCCGGGGACGGGACCGGACGACGACCGCGCCCGGCCGGCCGCGCGGTCGCGGGCCGGCAGCAGCGGGCGCAGGGCGTCGTCGACGACGGCGGCGACGGGGCGCGGGTCCACGGGCGCCTCCTACCCGCCGATGCGGGTCGCGGCCGTCCCGGATGGGCATGACCGGTGCGACCGCGCCACCTCGATCCCCGGGAGTCCCCGTGACCGTCCCCACCGACCGCCCCCTCGCCCTCGTCACCGGCGCCTCCAGCGGCATCGGACTCGCCCTGGCCGAGCAGTTCGCCGAGCACGGCTTCGACCTGGTGGTGGCCGCCGAGGACGACGAGCTCGACGCCGCGGCCGAGACGCTGCGCGGGATGGGCGCGCACGTCTCCCCGGTGCGCGGCGACCTGACCAGCTACGACGACCGGGAGCTGCTCGTGGCCGCCGTCCGCGGCTCCGGCCGGCCGCTGGCCGCCGCGGCGCTGAACGCCGGCGTCGGGCTGGGCGGCGCCTTCGCCGAGACCGACCTCGACGCGGAGCTCGGCATGGTGGCGCTCAACTGCGGCTCGACGGTGCACCTGGCCAAGCGCGTCGTCGAGGACATGAGGGCGCGCGACGAGGGCCGGATCCTGTTCACCTCGTCGGTGGCCTCCCAGGCGCCGCAGCCGTTCCAGGCCGTCTACGGGGCGACCAAGGCGTTCGTGCAGTCCCTGGCCCTGGCGCTGCGCGAGGAGCTGTCCGGCACCGGGGTCAGCGTCACCGCGCTGCTGCCCGGCCCCACCGACACCGAGTTCTTCGACCGCGGCGACCTCACCGACACCAAGCTCGGCGCCAGCGACGCCAAGGACGACCCGGCGCTGGTGGCCCGCCAGGGCTACGAGGGTCTGATGGAGGGCGAGGCGTCGGTGTTCGCCGGCTCCCTCACCAGCAAGGCGATGGGCCGCGTGTCGGCGCTGACGCCGGACACGGTGGCCGCCAAGACCATGAAGCCGATGTCGGCCCCGGGGTCCGCCGAGAGCTGAGCACCCCGGCACGATCGGAGGCGTGCGCGCCCCCGACGAGCTGCCCGCCGGCCCGCTGCTGCTGCGCCCGTGGCGGGCCGGCGACCTCGACGCCGTCTGGTCGGCGATGCAGGACCCGGCGCTGCGCGCGTGGAGCGCCACGCCGCTCGACGGCAGCCGGGCGACGGCGGAGGAGTGGCTCGCCCGCCGCCTCGACGTCGGCGACCGCCGGTTCGTCCCCTGGGCGGTCGCCGACGCGGCGGACGGCGGCCTGCTCGGCTCGGTCGCGCTGCACTCGGTCGACCTCGAGCAGGGCGACGCCGAGGTCGGCTACTGGACGGTGCCCGCCGCGCGGGGCCGCGGGCTGGCGGCCCGCGCCGTCGACGCCGCCGTCCGGTGGGGCTTCGCGGCGCTGCCGGTCGACCGGGTCGAGCTGGTGCACGCCGTGGACAACCCGGCGTCGGGCCGGGTGGCGGCGAAGGCCGGCTTCACGCTGGAGGGCCGGCTGCGCCGCTCGTTCCGCTACGCCGACGGCGTCAAGCACGACGAGCTGCTGTGGGCCCGCCTCGCCGACGACGCCGCGCCCGACCTCAGCACCCGCAGCTGACCGCCCGCGGTGCGGTGAGCGGGTCGACGTCGGGCCGGGTGAGGCCGTCCGCCGTCGCCACCGGCAGCCCCTCGCGGGCCCAGTACTCGAACCCGCCGATCATCTCCCGCACCCGGTAGCCGAGTCCCGCCAGCACGAGCGCGGCGCGGGTGGCGCCGTTGCAGCCCGGGCCCCAGCAGTAGGTGACGACCGGGACGGACCGGTCCAGCTCGGCCTCCGCGCGGTCGGCGAGCTCCCGGCCGGGCAGGTGCACCGCGCCGGGCACGCGGCCCTGGTCCCACGACTCCCGGCTGCGGCTGTCCAGCAGCACGAACCCGGGGTCGCCGGTCTCGAGGGCGGCGTGCACGTCGGAGACATCGGTCTCCACGGCCAGCCGGCGGGCGAAGTGGGCGGCGGTCTCGGCGGGGTCGGTGCTCCAGTCCATGCGGCGATCCTGCGGGCGGGCGCCCGCCCCGACGAGGCCCCGGACGGCCAGCAACCGCAAGAGAAGGGCCGTTGTCGCGCTCCTCGCCCTTGACGGGCGGACGTCTGACATCTGAGATGTCAGTTATGACCGCTCCGCTCGCCCCCGTCGGCCGGGTGCTGCTGCGCGACCAGGCGCTGACCCGCATCCGCGCCGCGATCGTCACCGGCGAGCTCGCGCCCGGCGCAGTCGTCAAGGACGCCGAGCTGGCCGGCCGCCTCGGCCTCTCGGTGGCCCCGGTGCGCGCCGCGCTGGCCAAGCTGGTCGACGAGGGGCTGGTCGAGGCCAAGCCGCAGAGCCACACCCGGGTCACGCCGCTGCGCCCGCGGCAGGTGCGCGACGCCGCCGCCGTCGTCCGGGTCATGCACGAGCTCGCCGCCCGGGAGGCGGCCGGCCGGGTGACCGGGGACGACGTCGCCGCGATGCGCGCGGCCAACGCGCGGTTCGCCGCGGCCGTGGACGCCGGCGACCTCGACGCGGCGCTCGCCGCCGACGACGAGCTGCACGGCGTGCTGCTCGCGCGGGCGGGCAACGGCGCGCTGACCGCGACCGTCGAGCGGCTCACCCCCGCGATCCGCCGGCTGGAGCGGGCCCGGTTCGCCGCGGCGCACGGGCGGGGGTCCGTCGGGCTGCACGAGCGCCTGATCGCCGCCTGCGCGGGCGGGGACGTCGACGCCGCCGTCGCCACGACCACCGAGATCTGGACGGCGCTGCTGTCCGAACTGGAGGAGACCCATGACCACTGAGCACGCCCCTCCCGCCGCCCCGAGGGCGACGACCCTCGGCGACTTCCCCCGGCACCCGCTGCTCTTCGGCCCCTCGCCGGTGCACCGCCTCGACCGGCTCACCGCGCACCTCGGCGGCGCCGCCGTCTGGGCCAAGCGCGAGGACTGCAACTCCGGCATCGCCTACGGCGGCAACAAGACCCGCAAGCTCGAGTACCTGGTCGCCGACGCGCTCGCGCAGGGCTGCGACACGCTGGTCTCCATCGGCGGCGTGCAGAGCAACCACACCCGCCAGGTGGCCGCCGTCGCCGCGCACGTCGGGCTGTCGTGCGTGCTGGTGCAGGAGAGCTGGGTCGACTGGCCCGACGCCGTCTACGACAAGGTCGGCAACATCCTGATCAGCCGGCTCGCCGGCGCCGACGTGCGGCTGGTGAAGGCCGGCTTCGGCATCGGGTTCAAGGAGAGCTGGGAGTCCGCGCTCGCCGAGATCGAGGCCCGCGGCGGCACGCCCTACGCCATCCCGGCCGGCGCCAGCGACCACCCGCTCGGCGGGCACGGGTTCGCCAACTGGGCGCTGGAGGTGGCGCAGCAGGAGGCCGAGCTCGGCGTCTTCTTCGACACCGTCGTCGTCTGCTCGGTCACCGGGTCCACCCAGGCCGGGATGGTCGCCGGGTTCGCGCTGCTGGAGGAGCAGGGCGGCCGGCCGCGGCGGGTGCTCGGGATCGACGCCTCCGCCAAGCCCACCGAGACCCGCGACCAGGTGCTGCGGACCGCCCGCGCGATCGGCGTGCAGCGCGAGCTGACCCTCGAGGACGTCGAGCTCGACGAGCGCTACCACGGCGGCGTCTACGGCATCCCCGACGAGGCGACGATCCGCGCCATGGAGACCGCCGCCCGCACCGAGGGCATGGTCACCGACCCGGTCTACGAGGGGAAGTCGATGGCCGCGACGATCGACCTCGTGCAGCGGCGCGAGATCGACCCGTCCTCGACCGTGCTCTACGCCCACCTCGGCGGCCAGCCCGCCCTGAACGGCTACAGCGCGCTGTTCTCCTGAGCCGGCGGTCCGCCTCCCGCGCGCGGGAGGCGGACCGGGCCGTCGAGCGCGGGTGCCGCGTCCGGGAGCCGGTCGAGCGCGGCGGTGATCCGCCGCTCCTCGAAGGAGAAGTGCGACTCGGCGATCGCGGCCAGGCCGTCGAGCTCGCCGGCCAGCCGCGGGGAGCTGCCCGAGGCGGCGAGCTCGCCGGCCAGCTCCTCCACGCGGGCGAGGATGCCGGAGATCATCTCGTGGTCCTCGGCCATCTTCTGCAGCACCGGCGCGAGCTCCGGGAAGCGCTCGGCGAGCAGCGGGAAGACGGCGGCGTCCTCGCCGGTGTGGTGGGCGGTGAGCGCGGCGCAGAACGCCAGGCAGTGGGCGGGCAGCGTGCGGCGCGCGTCGGCGGGCGCGCCGCCGGCCGCGGCCGCCTGCAGGGCGCGCAGGTCGGCGCGGAGGGTGTCGTGCACACGGCGCAGCTGGGCGCCGAGGGGATGGGTCATGCGGGGTCCTGTCCAGGAGGGCGAGCGGGGGAGGGGGAGGACAGGACGACGGGGCGGGCCGCGGGCCCGCCGCGGGCTCACCCGGCGGCCGGGGACCCGTTCCGTGCGCGGCGCGAGGCCGACCCGGCAGTCACGCGGGGCAGGCTAGCGGGATCTACAGCGGAACGGCGAGCCCCTCCGGCGGCGTCGCGGCGAGGGCGCCGCGGACGTCGTCGCGCCACGGCGCGAGGCCCGACCCGGCGAGGACGACGTCGCGCACCAGCCCGTGCCACCGGCCGACGGCGCGGATCATGCCGTGCCCCCCGGGGAGGGTGAACCGCGCGACCCGGACGCCGGCCCGCTGAGCGCGCACCGCGAACTCCGCGGACAGCCGGGCGGGCACCCACCGGTCGCCGCGGCCGTGCGCGAGCACGACGGTGCGCCCGCGCAGGTGGGCCACCGGCTCGCCCGGCGGCGTCCAGGGCGCCAGCCCGCAGACGGCGGTCACCGACGGGTCGTCGCCGGCGCGCAGCACGGCCCGGCCGCCCATCGAGTGCCCGACGAGCACCACCGGCACCTCGCCGTGCCGCTCGCGCACCTGGTCGAGGGCCCAGCGGACGTCGGCGTGCGCGTCGGCGGCAGCCCCGTTCCAGCCAGCCACCCGGTAGCGGACGAGGTAGGTCTCCACCCCCCGCGCGGCCGCCGCCCGCGAGACGGCCTCCTGGATCGCCCGCATCCGCACGAGCGACAGCGCCCGCTCCCGCGGCGGCTCCACGCTGGCCACCGTGCCGCCGTGGGCGAAGACGGCGACCGCGCGGGTGGGCGCGGTCGCCGCCAGGTGGTCGAGGGCGGGGACGCGGGCGGCGGTCGTCACCGGCGGCGTCGGCCGCCGCCGCGCAGCCGGGCCCGCGCCCGGTCGCCGAGGTCACCGGCCTGCAGCAGCGCCCGGCTCAGCGGGGTCGAGCCGCCGCGCCGCTCGAGGGTCTGCCCCAGGCGACGGAGCAGCCCGGTGGCCAGGGGGACGACGACGGTCACGATCAGCCAGACGCGCAGGCGCCGGGTCAGGAACAGCCACATGCCCGGCCCCTTCCCGGTGCCGGCCCGCCTCAATCCGGGTCGGGTGCCAGCCGGACGACCATCTTTCCGGTGTTGGCCCCCTTGAGGAGGTCGAGGAAGGCGGGGACGGCGTTCTCCAGGCCCTCGTAGACGGTCTCCCGCACGGCCAGCTCGCCGGAGCGGATCCACCCCGACACCGTCTCGGCGAACTCGCGGTACAGGTCAGTGTGGTCGCTGACGAGCAGCCCGGAGACGGCGAGCCGCTTGCTGATCATCAGCGAGCTGAAGTTCGCCGGTCCCGGCACGGTCTCCGTGGCGTTGTAGTTGGAGATCGAGCCGCAGATCACCGCGCGGCCGTGCACGTGCAGGGCGCCGAGCGCGGCGTCGAGGTGCTCGCCGCCGACGTTGTCGAAGAAGACGTCGATGCCGTCGGGCGCGGCCTGCGCCAGCAGGTCCTTCACACGCCCGTCGTGGTAGTCGAAGGCGGCGGTGAAGCCGATCTCGCGCAGCCAGGCGACCTTCTCCGGCGTGCCGGCGCTGCCGACCACCGCCGACGCGCCGCGCAGCCGCGCGAACTGGCCGACCGCGCTGCCCACCGCCCCGGCCGCGCCGGAGACGAACACGACGTCGCCCTCGCGGAAGGCGCCCACCCGGAACAGGCCGGCGTAGGCCGTGTGCCCGGGCATGCCGAGGATCCCCAGCGAGTAGGTCAGCGGAAGGTCGCCCGTCGGCGGCAGCTGCCGCACCGAGCGGGCGTCGAGGACGGCGACGTCGCGCCAGGCGGCGTCGGCGAGCACCAGCGCGCCCTCGGGGACGTCGGGGGAGCGGGACTCCACGACCCGCCCGACGGCGCCGCCCTTCATCACCTCGCCGACCTCCCACGGCGCGGCGTAGGACGGGCCCAGGCGCATCCGCCCGCGCATGTAGGGGTCGACCGACATGGCGACCATCCGCACGACCACCTGGCCCTCGGCCGGGTCGGGGTGTTCGACCTCGACCAGCGCGAAGTCGTCGGGCGTCGGCTCGCCGTGGGGCCGGGCGGCGAGGTGCCACTCGCGGGCGGTGATCGGCACGGGCGCTCCCTGCGTCGTCGGATGGGGTGCGGGACCGATCCTGCCCTCATGGCATAGGAAGCTCTACGCACGTCCTGGGCGCCAGGACGTGAGAAGAGCTTCCAATGCCCCGGGAGGTCGGGAATGGACGTCGTCCGCACGCCGGAGGAGCGGTTCGCCGCGCTGCCGGACTTCCCGTACCCGCCGACCTACGTCACCTTCGACGCCGGCGACGGCACGATGCTGCGCGTCGCGGTCGTCGACGTCGGGCCGGCCGACGGCGAGGTCGTCGTCCTGCTGCACGGCGAGCCGTCCTGGTCGTTCCTCTGGCGGCACGTGATCCCCGAGCTCACCGCCGCCGGCCTGCGCGTCGTCGCGCCCGACCTGGTCGGTTTCGGCCGCTCCGACAAGCCGACCGACCCGGCCGCCTACAGCTACGCGGCGCACGTCGAGTGGATGCGCCAGACGCTGTTCGAGGGTCTCGGCCTGGTCGGCGTCACGCTGGTCGGCCAGGACTGGGGCGGGCTCGTCGGGCTGCGGCTGGTCGCCGAGCACCCCGACCGGTTCGCCCGCGTCGTCGTCGCCAACACCGGCCTGCCCACCGGCGACACCCCGATGAGCGAGGCGTTCCTCGCCTGGCAGCGCTTCGCGGCCACCGCGGACGCCTTCGACGTCGGCCGGGTCGTCGCCAACGGCACCGTCGCCCCGCTGCCGCCCGAGGTGGTCGCCGCCTACGACGCGCCGTTCCCCGACGAGGCGTCGAAGGCCGGCGCGCGGGTGTTCCCGAGCCTGGTGCCCACCGCGCCCGACGACCCCGCCGCGGCCGCCAACCGGGCCGCGTGGGAGGTCCTGTCGCGCTGGGAGAGGCCGTTCCTCACCGCGTTCTCCGACGCCGACCCGATCACCGGGGGCGGCGACCGCGTCTTCCAGCGGCTGGTGCCCGGCGCGCAGGGCATGCCGCACACGACCCTGCGCGGTGGCGGGCACTTCCTGCAGGAGGACGTCGGCCCGGAGCTCGGCCGCGCCGTCGCCTCCTTCGTCGCCGCCACGTGACCCCTGACGAGGTGCTCGCGCGGTTGCGGCGCGAGCCCGACGTCGAGGCGCCCGACCTGGTCGCCGTCGACGCCACCGACCGGCTGCTGCTCGACACCGCGCGCGAGACCGCGCCGGACCTGGCACGCCAGCGGGTGGTCGTCGTCGACGACGCGTACGGCGCGCTCACCCTCGGCGCGGTCGCGGCCGGTGCCCGCGACGTCCGCGTGCACCAGGACCTGCTGGTCGGTGAGCAGGCGCTGGCCCGCAACGCCGCGCGCACCGGGCTGGCCGGCGCGTACGGGTCCGGGCCGCTGACCGCCGAGCTGTTCGACGGCGCCACGCTGGTGCTGGCCAAGGCGCCCAAGGCCCTCGACGCGCTGCGCGAGCTCACCGAGCTGGCCGCCGCCGCGGCCGACCCCGCCGTCACCGTGCTCGTCGGCGGGCGGGTCAAGCACATGACGCACGGCATGAACGACGTGCTCGGCGCCGGGTTCACCGAGGTGTCGGCGTCGCTGGCGCGGCAGAAGTCGCGGCTGCTGGTGGCCCGCGGGCCGCGGCCCGGCGTCCGCTCCTCCTTCCCGCGCTGCCGGCACGACGACGCCCTCGGCCTCGACGTCTGCGCGCACGGCGCGGCCTTCGCCGGCACCCGGGTCGACGACGGCACGCGCCTGCTGGCCGCCGCGCTGGAGGACGCCGCGCCGGAGGCCCGCACCGCGCTCGACCTCGGCTGCGGCACCGGCGTGCTCGCCGCCGTCCTCGCCCGCTCCCGGCCGGACCTGACGGTCACCGCCACCGACCAGTCCGCGGCCGCCGTCGCCTCGGCGCGGGCCACCCTGGCGCGCGGCGGGCTCGACCGGGTGCGGGTGCTCCGCGACGACGTGGCCGCCACGCTGCCGGACGCGGGCACCGACCTGGTCGTCTGCAACCCGCCGTTCCACCTGGGCGCCGCGGTGGTCACCGCCGCCGCCGACCGGTTGTTCACCGCCGCCGCGCGGGTGCTGCGCCCCGGCGGGGAGCTGTGGGCGGTCTGGAACAACCGGCTGCCGCACCGGGCGGCGCTGCGGCGCGTGGTCGGCCCCACACGGACGGCCGCGCACGACCGCCGGTTCACCGTCACGGTGTCCACCCGCCGCTGACCGGGGACGCGCACGCTGGACCCGCGGCCGCGGGCGGGCCACGGTGCGGGGGCATGACGACGTCCCTCCCCGGTCCCGAGGCGCTGTCCGAGCGGCTCGTCGCCTCCGTCACCGCGGCCCTCGAGGTCGCCGCGGTCGAGCTCGGCCGCCGGCTCGGCTGGTACCGCGCGCTCGACGGGGCCCCGGCGACCGCCGCGTAGCTGGCCGAGCGCACCGGCACCGACCCGCGCTACGCCCGTGAGTGGCTCGAGCAGCAGGCCGTCGCGGGCGTCCTCGCCGTCGACGACCCGGCCGCCGCTCCCGAGCAGCGCTGCTACACCCTGCCGCCCGGCTACGGCGCCGTGCTGGTCGACGAGCTCGACCCGCTGTACACGGTCCCGCTGGCCTGGGCGGCCATGGCCTTCGTCCGGAACGTCCCGCGGCTGGAGCGGGTCTACCGCGAGGGCACCGGCCTGGGCTGGGCGGAGATGGGCCGCGACGCCCGGGAGGCGCAGGCCGCTGCCAACCGCCCCTTCTTCGCCGGGCCGCTCGGCTCGGAGGTGCTGCCCGCGCTGCCCGACGTCGACGCCGCCCTGCGGGCCGGTGGCCGCGTGGCCGACGTCGGCTGCGGGCTCGGCTGGTCCTCGATCGGCGTCGCGACCGCGTACCCGGCCGCCCGGGTGGACGGGTTCGACGTCGACGCCCCCTCGATCGAGCAGGCGCGCGCGGCGGCCGAGACCGCCGGGGTGGCCGACCGGGTCACCTTCACGGTGGCCGACGTCGCCGCCCTCGGCGAGCGGGACGGCGGCTACGACCTGGTCACGGCGTTCGAGTGCGTCCACGACCTCGCCGACCCGGTCGGCGTGCTGTCGGCGGTCCGCGGGCTGGTCGCGCCGGAGGGGACGGTCCTGGTGGCCGACGAGAAGGTCGACGAGACGTTCACCGCGCCGGGCGGGGACGTGGACCGGCTGATGTACGGCTACAGCCTCACCTGCTGCCTGCCCGACGGGCTGTCCACCCGGCCCTCGGCGGGCACCGGCACCGTCATGCGGCCCGCGACGCTCGCCGCGTACGCCCGGGGGGCGGGGTTCGCGGGCGTCGACGTGCTGCCCGTCGAGCACGACTTCTTCCGCTTCTACGTGCTGCGGCCGGGCTGACCTGCGGCGTTTCCGCTGTAGTCGCTCCAGCGGATGCCGATGGACCTCGCGACGGCACCGGCCGTCCCCTCGCGAGGAGGCCCCCGTGGTCCGCTCCTGGTCCGACCGCCCGCTGGGCGTCAAGCTCGCCGCGCTCGTCGCCGTCGGGGCGCTGGCCCTGGCCGCCTTCGCGGTCCTCACCGTCTCCGCGCTGCGCGGCACCGGGGAGCGCACCGACGTCCTGCTGCTCACCACGCGCGCCACCGGGCAGGCGCTGGAGGCGGACATGATGCACGACGCCGTCCGCGGCGACGTGCTGCAGGCGCTGCTCACCGGCACCGGCGAGCAGTACGCCGGCGCGGTCGCCGACCTCGCCGCGCACGACGCCACGTTCCGCGAGGTGCTCGCCGCCGTCGGCTCCTCCGGCCTGGGCGACGACGTCGCGGCCGCCGTCGAGCTGGTCACGCCGGAGGTCGAGGCCTACCTCGCGAGCGCCGGCCGCATCGTCACCCTGGCCGGCCGCGACCCGGCCGCCGCCCGCGCCGCCTACCCGGAGTTCGCCGCCGCGTTCGCCGTGCTCGAGGACGACCTGCCCGCCGTCGGGGAGGCCGTGACCGCGCGGGCCGACGCCGCCGCGCGGGCCAGCGCCGACCAGCGGGACACCGCCGTCACCCTCGCCGTCGTGGTCGCCCTCGCCGGCGTGCTGGTGCTCGCGGCGCTGGGCTGGGCGGTCACCCGCTCGGTGGTGCGGCCGCTGCGCCGGGTCGCCGCCGTCGTGGCCGGGATGGCCGACGGCGACCTGCGCGGCGGCAGCGGCGTGACCAGCGGCGACGAGGTCGGTCGGATGGCGGTCGCGCTGGAGACCGCGCTGGCCGACGTGCGCGGCGTCGTCGCCGCGATCGGCGACGGGTCGGCCACCCTCGCCGCGGCCACCGAGCAGCTCTCGGCCAGCGCCGCGGACATGGCCCGCCTGGCCGACAGCTCCTCCACCCGCAGCGGCGTCGTCGCCACCGCCGCCGGGGAGGTGTCCACGACCGTCTCCACCGTCGCCGCGGGCTCGCAGCAGATGGGCGCGAGCATCCGGGAGATCGCGCAGAACGCCGCCGAGGTGGCCCGGGTGGCCGGGCAGGCCGTCGTGGTCGCCGGCGAGACGACGGCCTCGGTGGAGCGGCTCGGCACGTCCTCGGCCGAGATCGCCGACGTCGTCCGGGTCATCACCGGCATCGCCGAGCAGACCAACCTGCTCGCGCTCAACGCGACGATCGAGGCGGCGCGGGCCGGCGAGGCGGGCAAGGGGTTCGCCGTCGTGGCCACCGAGGTGAAGGAGCTGGCGCAGGAGACCGCGCGGGCCACCGAGGACATCGCGCGGCGCGTGCAGGCCATCCAGGCCGACACCGACGGTGCGGTCCGGGCGATCGGGGAGATCACCTCGGTCATCTCCGTCATCGACCGCTCGCAGGGGACCATCGCCGCGGCGGTCGAGGAGCAGACCGCGACGACGGCGGAGATGGACCGCAACGTGGCCGCCGCGGCCGGGTCCGCCGAGCTGATCGCCGCGAACATCGCCGAGGTCGCGGGCGCGGCCGGCGCGACGACGCAGGCGATGGGCGACGCCCGCGCCGCCATCGAGGAGGTGGCCCGCATGGCCGCCGGGCTGGCGTCGTCGGTCGCGCGCTTCCGTTACTAGGAGGACCCTCCCGCCCCCCCGCCACTCGCACGCCCGCGGCGGGACCCTGCAGGAGGGCCGACCCGGCACGTCGCAGCCGCGGCTCAGAGTCCGAGGGCCAGCACCGGCTCGTCGTCGGCCATCTCGCCGGTACGCGCGAAGCCGAGCGAGCGGTAGAACGGCTCCGGGCCGCCCTCGCCGTCGACGACGCTGACCCGCAGCTCCCGCACGCCCTGCGCGCGCACGTACGCGACCACCTGCTCGACCACCTGCCGGCCGATGCCCCGGCCCTGCGCCGAGGCGTCGACCATCAGCCGCCACAGCATGTGCCCGAGCTCCTCGGGGGAGTCCCAGAGCATCACGAAGCCGACCAGCCGCCCGTCGGAGCGCACCGCGCGGCACCAGGCCTGCGGGTACACGTACGCCTCGGCGATCGAGACGGCGTTGGGCGCCACCAGGTGCTCCTGGCCGGGGGCCACGCGCAGGTCGCACACCGCCCGCACGTTCTCCGGGGTGAGCGGCTCGAGCTCGACCGCCATCAGTGCGGCGGGCGGGCGCTGCGGCTGCGCACCGGGGGCTGCGAGGACCACGGGAAGTCGATCCACGCGTCGGTGCGGCGCCACACGTAGTCGCACTTCACCAGCGACCGGGACTTCTCGTAGACGACCGCGGTCCGCACGTCGGAGACGTAGCCGGCGCAGAAGTCGCGCACCAGCTCCAGCGTCTTGCCGGTGTCGGCGACGTCGTCGGCCACGAGCACCCGCGCGCCGGTCAGGTCGACGGCGTCCAGCGTCGGCGGCAGCACCACCGGCAGCTCCAGCCGCTCGTCCACGCCGGTGTAGAACTCGACGTTCATCACGAACAGGTTCTTGACGTCGAGCGCGTAGCCGAGTGCCCCGCCGAGGAACAGCCCGCCGCGGGCGATCGACAGGATCAGGTCGGGCTCGAACCCGTCGTCGGCCACCTGCTGCGCCAGCTCGCGGGCCGCGCCGCCGAACAGCTCGTAGGTCAGGACCTCGCGCTCGTCGCTCACGGGTGCCACCTCAGCAGAAGCCGGGCGTGCCGAGCCACGCGACCTCCGCCGGCGGCACGTCGTCGCGCAGCACCGTGCCCTCGATGAGGCCGTAGGGGCGGTCGTCGGCGTGGTAGACGAGCACGTCGTCCTCGCCGGGGGTGTTGGTCAGGCCGTAGGCGGAGAGGTCCTGCAGGAAGTGGTGCCGGTTGGGCATCGACATCCGCACCTCGGCGACGTCGGGGAAGCGCTCGAGCACCGCCTCGCCCATCGCGTACAGCGTCTGCTGCAGGGCGAGGGAGTGGGTGGCGGCGAAGGTCTCGAGCAGCGTCGTCCGGACACCGTCGAAGTGCGCGTCCCAGTCCAGCTCGGCGGAGGTGTGGCGCCACCGGGCGGTGACCGCGGTGGCGAGGACGCGGTCGCGGGTCTCGGGCAGCGTCGTGTACCGGTCCCGCGGGTAGCCCCAGAACTCCGAGCCGGTGGTCTTGAGGACGACGAGGTCGGTCAGGCCGGCGAGCACGTGCGCCTCGTCCCCGTCCACGGTGACCACCGCCGTGCGCACCTCCCCGCCGGGCCGGCGGAGGGCGTGGTCGTGCGGCCGGCCGCCGACGGCGATCCGCTCCCAGCCGTAGGACTCGACGGCGACCCGCGCGCCGGTGATCCAGTCGTAGGAGCCGGCGAGGTGGCGGGCCAGCCGCAGGCCGAACGCCTCCGGCGAGCCGACGCCGTCGCGGGCGAAGGCGAACACGGTGTTCTTCTGCGCGTCGGTGGTCAGGACGTGCGCGTTGTCGCCCTCGGTGTGCGCGGCGGTGAAGTCGCCGCGCAGGCTCGTGCTGACGTTCAGGTCCGCCACCTCGTGGCGGGGGCCGCTGCGGTCGACCGCGACGACGCGGACCTCCGCCTTCCCGTACTGGTTGGGTCCGAGCACGATCGCCATGCCGCGCAGCCTGCCGCACTCCGGTTGCGCGGGTGTTGCACGTGGAACCGCGCGCGTCAGCTCCCGCGGTAGGTCGAGTAGGCGAACGGCGACAGCAGCAGCGGCACGTGGTGGTGGGCGGCGGGCTCGGCGACGGCGAAGGTCAGCGCCACCTCCGGCCAGAACGCCGCCGTCCCGCGCGCCTCGAACCAGGCACCGGTGCCGAACACCAGCCGGTGCGGGCCGGCCGCGGTGGCCTCCTCGGTGAGCCGGCAGCGGCCGTCGTCGTCGGTGACGCCCTCGGCGAGCAGGTCGTCGCCCGCGAACAGCCGGACGGCGACCCCGGCCGCCGGCCGTCCCGCCACCGCGTCGAGCACGTGCGTGCTGACACTCACGACACCAGCCCCCGCACCCGCAGCTCGGTGATCTGCGCGAGCTGCTCGACCACCTCGGCGCGCTCGGCGTCCTCGTCGTTGGTCAGCCGGCGGCGCAGCTCGGCGAGCATCTCGTCGGGGGAACGGCCGGCCGCGCGGATCAGGTAGACGTGGCCGAACCGCTCCTCGTACTCGCGGTTGCCCGCGACGAGGGCGGCGCGGGTGTCGTCGTCGGCGCCGCCCATCGAGCCCTGCTCCCGGCGGGAGGCCTGCGCCTCGGCCGAGGAGCCCTCCACCCGGTCGCCGATCCGCGGGTGCGCGGCGAGCGCCATCTCCACCTCGTCCCACGGCAGCGCCCGGGCCACCTCGCCAGCGCGGCGGACCAGCGTGTCGGCGTCGGGGAAGGGGCGGCCGGCGACCAGCCCGGCGGCGAAGCGGGGGGCGGCGTTGCAGCCACGGAGCGCCTCGACGGCGGCGTCGGCGGGCTCGCTGTTGAACTCGTCGAGGCGGGACACGGTGACAGGATGGCAGCCCGGCCGGCCGAGGAGAGGACGCAGCGGTGACGGACGTGCGCGTGGAGGGTCCCGACGTCGAGCGGGCCGACGAGGTGCTCACCCCGGAGGCGCTGGAGTTCGTCGCCGACCTGCAGCGCCGCTTCGGCCCCCAGCGCGACGCGCTGCTGGCCGCCCGGGCCACCCGCCGGGCCGAGATCGCCGCCGCCCGGTGGCTCGACTTCCGCCCCGAGACCGCCGGGATCCGCGACGGCGACTGGCGGGTGCCCCCGCCGCCGCCCGGCCTGGTCGACCGCCGCGTGGAGATCACCGGCCCGACCGAGCCGAAGATGGCCGTCAACGCCCTCAACTGCGGCGCCGACGTCTGGCTCGCCGACCTCGAGGACGCCAACACCCCGCACTGGCGCAACGTCGTCACCGGGCAGCTCGTGCTGCGCGACGCCGTCCGCCGCCGGCTCTCCTTCACCAGCCCCGAGGGCCGGGAGTACCGGCTGCGCGAGGACGGCGACCTGCCGACGATCGTGCCCCGCCCCCGGGGCTGGCACCTGCCCGAGCGGCACCTGCTGGTCGACGGCCAGCCGGCCGTGGGCGCGCTGGTCGACGCCGGGCTGTACCTGTTCCACAACGCCGCCGAACAGCTCGCCCGCGGCAGCGGCCCGTACCTGTACCTGCCGAAGATGGAGGGGCACCTCGAGGCCGGGCTGTGGAAGCTGGCCTTCGACGCCGCCGAGCAGGCCCTCGGGATCCCCGAGGGGTCGATCCGGGCCACGATGCTCGTCGAGACCATCCCGGCGGCGTTCGAGATGGAGGAGATGCTGCACGCGCTGGGCAGCCACGCCACCGGCCTCAACGCCGGGCGCTGGGACTACCTGTTCAGCGTCATCAAGGTCTTCCGCGAGGCCGGGCCGGACTTCGTGCTGCCCGACCGGGCCGCGGTCACCATGACCGCGCCGATGATGCGCGCCTACACCGACCAGCTCGTCGCCGTCTGCCACCGCCGCGGCGCCATGGCGATCGGCGGCATGGCGGCGGCCATCCCCTCGCGCCGCGACCCCGAGGCCAACGAGCGAGCGCTGGCCAAGGTCCGCGAGGACAAGACTCGCGAGGCCGGCGACGGCTTCGACGGCTCCTGGGTCGCCCACCCGGACCTGGTGCCGGTCTGCCGGGAGGCCTTCGACGCCGTCCTGGGCGACCGGCCCAACCAGCTCGACCGGCAGCGCCCCGAGGTGTCGGTCACCGCGGCCCAGCTGCTCGACGTCGCCGGCGTCCCGGGCGGGCGCACGATGGCGGGCCTGCGCGCCAACGTCGAGGTGGCGATCCGCTACCTGGCCGCGTGGCTCGGCGGCAACGGCGCCGTCGGCATCCACGGCCTCATGGAGGACGCCGCCACCGCCGAGATCAGCCGCTCGCAGGTGTGGCAGTGGGTGCACGCGGGGGTGGAGCTCGACACCGGCGAGACGGTGACGGAGGAGCTGGTGCGCCGCGTCGTCGCCGAGGAGGTGGCCGGGATCGGCGAGCTGCCGCACCTGGACGACGCCCGCCGGCTGTTCGAGCAGGTCGCGCTGGCCGGGGACTTCCCCGACTTCCTCACCCTGCCCGCCTACGAACTGGTGGACTGATGCTGGGGGACGACGTCTACGCCGAGCTCGACCGCCGCCTCGCCCCGGTCGACGCCGCCCGGGCGGCTGCGTACCGGGGGGAGCGGCCCGGCCGGCAGCCGGTGCACACCTGCTACGTGCCCGCCGACGCCGTCGTCCCCGGGCTGGCCGCCGCGTGGGGCGCCGCGGCGCTCACGGCGCTCGACGAGCACGGCCTGCCCGACCTCGGGTACGACGGCGGGCTGCTGGACGAGGTGCTGCCCCGGGTGCGCGCCAAGCTCGCCGCCGAGCCCGTGGAGGACCTGCGGGTCGACGCCGAGGACGGCTACCGCGGGGCTCCGGACGCCGAGGACGGCGACGTCGTCCGTGCCGCGGAGGCGGTGGCCGCCGACCTCGCCGCCGGCGCCGCGCCGCCGTCGGTCGGGATCCGGGCGAAGTCGCTGGAGGGTCCGACCCGCCGCCGCGGCGTCCGCTCCCTCGACCTGTTCCTGGGTCGCCTGGGGACCGGGAGCGCCACGAGGGCCACGAGGGCCACCGTCACCCTGCCCAAGGTGACCGACGTCGAGCAGGTGCGCGCCTTCCTGCCCGTGCTCGACGCGCTGGAGGCCGCGCACGGCGTCGCCCTCGACCTCGAGCTGCAGGTGGAGACGCCGCAGGCGGTGCTCGGCGGCGACGGCGCGGTGACGCTGGCGCGGATGGTGCACGCCGCCGGCCCGCGGCTGACCGGCCTGCACCACGGCACCTACGACTACAGCGCGGCGCTGGGCATCGCGGCGGCGCACCAGTCCTCCGACCACCCGGCGCTCGACCTCGCCAAGCAGCTCATGCAGGTCGCCGTCGCGGGCACCGGCGCCCGGGCGGTCGACGGGTCCACCAACGTCCTGCCCGTCGGCCCGCGGGAGCAGGTGCACGCCGGCTGGCAGGTGCACGCCGGGCTGGTGCGCCGGGCGCTGGAGCGCGGCCTGTACCAGGGCTGGGACCTACACCCCGCCCAGCTCGTCACCCGGTACCTCGCCACCTACGCGTTCTTCCGCGGCGCGCTGCCGGCGGCGGCCGCGCGGCTGTCGGCCTACGTGGAACGGGCCGACGCCGGGGTGCTCGACGAGCCGGCCACGGCCCGCGCGCTCGCCGGCGTGGTGCTGCGCGGGCTCGACTGCGGCGCCGTCGACGACGCCGAGGTGGCCGCGGCCACCGGACTGGACCGTCCCGTTCTCGACGGCCTGGCCGGACGGGACGCGGCGCGGCCCGAGACCAGCGCCTAGGCTGCCGGGCGTGGTGGCGCGGTGACCGGGGACGCGCGCACCTCGCTCTTCACCGGCGGCGGCGAGGTGGGCCGGGAGATGGCCGCCCGCGACTGGTCGGCGACCCCCTTCGGCCCGCCCGAGCGGTGGCCGTCGGCGCTGCGCAACCTCGTGCGGATCGTCCTCACGTCGCGGTTCTCGATGTGGGCCGCGTGGGGTCCCGAGCTCTCGTTCCTCTACAACGACGCCTACCAGCGGGACACCCTGCAGGGGAAGCACCCGTGGGCGCTGGGCCGCCCGGCGTCCGAGGTCTGGGCGGAGATCTGGGACGACATCGCCCCCCGGATCGAGTCGGTCCTCGAGACCGGGACCGCCACCTGGGACGAGGACCTGCTGCTGTTCCTCCGGCGCAGCGGCTACCCGGAGGAGACCTACCACACCTTCTCCTACAGCCCGGTCTCCGACGACGACGGCGGCACCGCCGGGATGCTCTGCGTCGTCACGGAGAACACCGACCGGGTGCTCGCCGAGCGGCGGATGGCGAGCCTGCGCGACCTCGCGACGGCGGTGGCCGCCACGCGCACCGAGGCCGACGTGCTGGCCGCCGTCGGCCGGCAGCTCGCCCGCAACGACGCCGACCTGCCCTTCTCCGCCACCTACCTCGTCGACGAGGACGGCACCGCCCGGCTCGGCGCCACCACCGGGCTGGTCCCGGGGTCGGCCGCGGCACCGGAGTCCCTGGCCGACGACGCGGTGTGGCCGCTGTCCCGGCTGCGCGCGGGCGAGCAGGTCGTCGTCGACGTGCTCGACCACCTCCCCGACCTGCCCACCGGCGCCTGGGACCGCCCGCCGGCGCAGGCGCTGGCCGTGCCCGTCACCTCCCCGCTGCCCGACGCCGCCGGTGTCGCCGGGTTCCTCGTCGTCGGGCTCAACCCGCACCGCGCCCTCGACGAGGCCTACACCGGCTTCCTCGAGCTGGTCGCCGGCCAGATCGCCTCCGGCCTGGCCAACGCGGGCAGCCACGCGGCCGAGCGGCGTCGCGCGGAGGCCCTCGCCGAGCTCGACCGGGCCAAGACCGACTTCTTCAGCAACGTCAGCCACGAGTTCCGGACGCCGCTGACGCTGATCATGGGCCCGGTCGCGGAGCTGCGGTCCTCGCCCGCGCTCGCCGCCGACGCGCGGGCCGTCCAGGAGCTCGAGGTCGTCGAGCGCAACGCGCTGCGGCTGCAGAAGCTGGTCAACACCCTGCTCGACTTCTCCCGGCTGCAGGCGGGCCGCATCGACGCCCGCTTCGAGCCCGTCGACCTCGCCGCGGTCACCGCCGAGCTGGCCAGCGTGTTCCGCTCCGCCGTCGAGCGGGCCGGGCTCGCGCTCACGGTCGACTGCCCACCGCTGTCCGGGCCGGTGCACGTCGACCGGGACATGTGGGAGAAGGTCGTCCTCAACCTGCTGTCCAACGCGCTGAAGTTCACCTTCACCGGCGGCATCACCGTCCGGCTGCGCGAGCGCGACGGCGCCGCGGTGCTCACCGTCGCCGACACCGGCACCGGCATCCCCGCCGCCGAGCTGCCCCGCCTGTTCGAGCGCTTCGCCCGTGTCTCCGGCGCCCGCGCCCGCTCCGGCGAGGGCAGCGGCATCGGCCTGGCGATGGTGCGCGAGCTGGCCGGGCTGCACGGCGGGACGGTCGAGGTCGAGAGCGCGCCCGACGTCGGCACCACGTTCACCGTCACGGTGCCCACCGGCACCGCGCACCTGCCCGCCGACCGCGTCGTCCCGGGAACGGCCGAGCCGCCGGCGGTGTCGCCGGCGGCCACCCCGTTCGTCACCGAGGCGCTGCGCTGGCTGCCCGGCGACGACCCCGACGGCGGGCCGGTCCCCCCGGCGGTGCCCGGTGTGCGCGCCGGCCGCGTGCTGGTCGCCGACGACAACGCCGACATGCGCGACTACGTCGTTCGGCTGCTCGCGCCCGTGCACGAGGTCCGGGCGGTCACCGACGGCCGGGCGGCGCTGGAGTCGGCCCTCGCCGACCCGCCGGACCTCGTCGTCAGCGACGTGATGATGCCGCGGATGGACGGCATGGAGCTGCTCACCGCACTGCGCGCCGACCCCCGCACCGCGCGCGTGCCGGTGGTGCTGCTCTCCGCGCGGGCCGGCCAGGAGGCCGCGGTCGAGGGGCTGGCCGCCGGCGCCGACGACTACCTGGTCAAGCCGTTCTCCGCCCAGGAGCTGCTGGCCCGGGTCGACGCCCACCTCCAGCTGGGCCGCGCCCGGCGGGAGGCCGAGGAGCGGTTCACCGCCATGGCCGACCTCGCGCCGGCGCTCATCTGGGTGGCCGGGCCCGAGGGCCGGCGGGTGTTCCTCAACGCCGGCTGGACCGCCTACACCGGCCGCCCCGACGCGGCCGAGCTCGGCGACGGCTGGCGCGAGGGCCTGCACCCGCAGGACCGGGAGCGCTACGACGCAGCCGTCGCCGCGGCCACCGCCCGCGGCGAGGGGTGGGAGGTCGAGTTCCGGCTGCGCCGGGCCGACGGCGCCTGGCACTGGCTGTTGGAGCGGGCGGTCCCGATCGGCGGCAGCGGCCGGCCCGGCGGCTGGGTGGGCAGCTGCACCGACATCAACGCCCGCTACCAGGAGACCGAGCGGCAGACGCTGCTGGCCGAGGTCGGCGCGGCGCTCGACCGCGAGACCGAGGTGGCGGGCCAGCTCGCCGAGCTCGCCCGTCTGCTGGTCGGGCGGCGGCTGGCCGACGTGTGCTCGGTCCGGGTGGTGGGGGAGGACGGCCGCCTGCGCTACGCCGGCCGGGCCGGCGTCGACGACGGCGCACGCGCCGCGCTCGACCACCTGGAGCCGCACGCCGGGATCGGCCTGGAGGTGCTGGGCACCGGGACCCCGGTGCTGCGCACCCGGCAGTCGGGGAGCGACGACGGCATCCGGCTGGACATGCACTCGGCGCTCGTCGTCCCGCTCAGCGTCCGCGGGCGGGTGCGTGCGGTCATGTCCCTGGGCCGGCGGGGGGACGCCGCCGCCTTCCACGAGGACGACCGGGCGCTGGTCGAGGAGATCGCCGCCCGTGCCGCGCTGGCTCTCGACAACGCCCTGCTGCTGGCCGACGAACGGGCGACCGCGCGACGGCTGCGGCTGCTGCAGCGGGTCACCGCCGAGCTGTCGGCGGCCACCACGCCCGAGGACGTCGCCCGCGCCGCGGCCGGCCACCTGGTCACGCTGGCCGGACACGACGCGCGGGCCGGCGTCTTCGAGCTCGACGACACCGGCCGCGGCCTACTCCTGCTCTCCCTCACCGGCGACGACCCGGTCGACCGGGCCCGGTGGTCGGCGCTGCCGCTGTCGGCGCCGCTCGCCGTCACCACGGCGGTCACCGAGCGCCGGCCGGTGTGGATCGACGACATGGCCGACTGGCCGGGTGTGCGCGGCGACCTCGCGCCCGACCGGGCCGAGACGCTGCGCTCGTTCGGCCTGGCCGCCACCGTGGCGCTGCCGCTGCTGGTGGCCGGCCGGGTGGTCGGCGTCGTCGGCGTCGGCTTCCCGCAGGCGCGCACGTTCTCCCCCGCCGAGCGGGGCATGTTGCTCGCCGTCGCCGAGCAGTGCGCGCAGGCCCTCGACCGCGCCCGCCTGTACCGCGCCGAGCAGGGCATCGCGCAGACCCTGCAGCTGAGCCTGCTGCCCTCGCAGCTGCCCCGCCTGGAGCGGCTGGCGCTGGCCGCGCAGTACCTGCCCGGCGCGGCCGGCACGTCCGCCGGCGGCGACTGGTACGACGTCGTCGAGCTCGGCGAGGACCGGGTGGGGATCGCGGTCGGCGACGTCGTCGGCCAGGGCCCGTCGGCCGCGGCGGTCATGGGCCAGCTGCGCAGCGCGCTGTCCGCGGCCCTGCTGCAGGGCTGCGCGCCGGCCGAGGCGCTGGAGCTGCTCGACCGTTTCGCGGCACGGCTGCCCGGCTCGCTCGCCTCGACGGCGGCCTGCCTGGTGCTGGACTGGCGGGCCGGCACGGTGCGCTACGCCCGGGCCGGGCACCCGCCGCCGCTGCTGGTCGCCGACGGCCGCGCCTCCTTCCTCGAGGACGGCGCCGGCGCGGTGCTGGGCGCCCCGGGCCGCCGGCCCTACGCCGAGGGGTCGGTCGACGTCGCGCCCGGCACCACGCTGCTGCTCTACACCGACGGCCTCGTCGAGCGCCGCGGCGAGCCGCTGGACACCGGCCTCCAGCGGGTCGCCGACGCCGCCGCCGCGCTCTCCGACGTCGCCCCCGCCGGGCTGACCCGCGCGCTGCTCGCCGGCGTGTTGGACGAGACGGCGCTGCCCGACGACGTCGCGGTCATCGCCGTGCGCGTGACGCCGCCACCGCTGCACGAGACCTTGCCCGCCGACCCCGCCCGGCTGCGCGGCGTCCGGCGCGCGGTGACCGCCTGGGCCCGGGCGGCCGGCCTCTCCGAGGACGGCGTCGACGACCTGCAGCTGGCCCTGGGCGAGGCGCTGGCCAACGCCGTCGAGCACGCCTATGCCGGCAACGGCGGCGGGGGGCGCTGCGAGTACCGCCTGGAGCGGACCGCCGACGGCAGCGTCGACGTCTGCGTGCGCGACGAGGGCGTGTGGCGGCCCGCGCCCGCCGACCGGGGCCACCGCGGCCGCGGCCTGGAGCTGATCTCGGCACTGGCCACCGACGTCGAGGTCGCCCGTACGCCCGACGACGAGGGCACGGACGGCACCGGCACCACCGTGCGCTTCCGCTTCGTCCCGGCCGGCCCCGGCCCGGGCGCGCCGCCGGTGCGGCTGCGGCCGGTCGCGGAGGTGGGGGAGCCCGCCCGGCTGACCGTCTCCCGCGGACCCGACGGCCTGCGGCTGGCGGCGTCCGGCGAGGTCGACCTGGCCGCCGCCGCCGCGCTCCGGGCCGAGGCGCTGCGGGCGCTGGAGGAGCTGCCGGCCGGCGGGCGGGCGGTGCTCGACCTGCGGGAGGTCACCTACCTGGCCAGCGCCGGCGTCGGGCTCGCGCTCGAACTGCGCGCCGCGGCCGCCGCCCGGCGGGGCCGGCTTGACATCGCCACCGCCGAGGGCAGCGCACCCCGCCGGGTGCTGGCCCTGGGCGGGGTGCTCGAGAGGACCTGAGCCGGGTCCGACGGCGCGCCGCCCGCCCCGTTCGGAGGACCCGGGGCCGACCCCGGGAGCGCGCTCCCAGGAACGTGGCCCACAATCGGGGAGTTGGGCCGGAGCAGTCCCGGCCCCGGGGTGGTCGAGGGGCCAGTGGACCGAGGTACGGCGACGTCGCCGGCGAGGGCCGGAGCGGGATCGGACGCGCCTGCGTCGGACCCCGCCGCGTCCGCGTCCGCCGGTCCGGGCCTCCGGCACAGCGCCGCGCTCGTGCGCGGCCCGGCCGAGGTGGTCGACGTCGCCGCCGCGTTCCTGGACGAGGGCATGCGGGCCGGTGACCTGCCGGTGCTCGCCGCCCCGCCCGAGGCGGCCGACGCCGTCCGCCGGGCACTCGGGGTCCGGGCCGGCGCCGTCGAGGTGGACGGGCGGGTCTGCCTGCTGGGAGCCCGCGCTCCGGATGCCGTCGGCGTGCTGCGGACCGCGCTCGACCGTGCGTTGTCGAGCGGCTCGGGCCGGCTGCGCGTCCTGGCCGTGACGACGTTCGGCCCCGACCCCCGGCGCTGGCGTGAGATCCGGCGCTACGAGGCGGCCTCCAACGCCCTGGTCGGGGCGCTCCCGGTCACGGCCCTGTGCGTCTACGACCGGTCCCACGTCCCGGACGACGCGCTGGACACCGCCCGGGCCACCCACCCCGAGCTGCTGATGGGCGGCCTGCGGGTGAGCAACTCGGAGTACGTGCTGCCCGACCCGTGCCTGCGCGAGCTGGCCGCCGTCCGGGAGCCGCTCGAGACCGGGACGCCCGTCGTCGCCGTCGACGACGTCCCCACGCTGCCCCGCCTGCGCCGTGCCCTCCGCGACGTGCTGGCGGCGGTCGTCCCCGACCCCGACCAGCGCGCCGACCTGCACCTCGCCGCGAGCGAGGTGGCCGCCAACGCCTTCCGGCACGGCCGGCAGCCCGTCTCGGCGCGGGTGTGGGCCGACGAGCGGAGCGTGGTCTGCACCGTCACCGACTCCGGGCGCGGTCACGACGACCCCTTCGCCGGCTTCGTGCCCGCGCACGGCGACGACCTCGCGGCCGGCGGGATGGGGCTGTGGCTGGCCCGCAAGCTGTGGGACTCCGTGGACCTGCTCCCGGGCCCGGTCGGCGGGCTGACGGTACGGCTGGCCACCACGCTGCACGCCCCGTCGTCGTGCCGCGGGGCGGCTTGACGCTGCCGTTGTCTCACTGCTGAGGTACCGGGGTGGAGGATGCCGTCGACCTCATCCTCGAGCAGTGGGCTCGGGAGCGGCCCGACCTCGACTGCTCGCCGATGGGCGTCATCGGCCGGATCACCCAGCTGCAGCGCGAGGTGCACCTCGCCCAGCGCGCGACCTTCGCCCGGCACGGCCTCGACGCGCCGTCCTTCGACGTCCTCGCCGCCCTGCGCCGGGCGGGGGAGCCCTACCAGCTCACCCCGACCGCGCTCATGCGCACGGCCCTGGTCACCTCCGGGGCGATCACCCAGCGGCTGGACCGGCTGGAGGAGAAGGGGCTGATCACCCGCACCCGCAGCGAGGCCGACGGGCGGGCCGTCGTCGTCACCCTGACCCGGGCCGGCCGGGAGGCGCTGGACGCCGCGCTGCCCGACCACCTGGAGACCGAGCGCGGCATGCTGGCCGGGCTGTCGGAGGCCGAGCTCGCGCAGCTGTCCGGGCTGCTGCGCCGGTTCCTGGTGTCGCTCGGGCGGCTGCCCCAGCGTCCGTGACCGGCAGCGCCCCGGCCGCTAGTCCGCGGGCGGCACGTCCTCGGGGCGCAGGTCGCGGCGGACCCGGACGAAGCGGAGCGGGTGGCGGAACACCCCGGCGGTCAGGGCCGCGTCGGCGCTGACCTCGACGACGGCGGTCGGCTCGACCCGCGTCAGCGCCACCGACAGCCGCCCGCCGCCGAAGCGGCCGGTGCCGATGCGCTCCGGCCAGGGGTGGTCCTCCCCGGCGGGGGTGAGCACGGCGGCCAGCTCGGCCGACTGGGCCGGCGTGAGCGGGCCCGTGCGGCCGACGACGACGAGCTCGCCGTCGCGGTACCGGCCCGCGACCAGCTGGCCCGGCTCGTCGAGGGTGCCGATGACGCCGCCGGCGACCACCTCGGTGGTGTCCCACGTCTTGACCTTGAGCCACTCGCGCCGGCCGCCGGAGTAGCGGGTGGCCGCGCCCTTGGCGACCACGCCCTCGACGCCGAGCGGGCGCAGGTCGGCGGCCCACTGCCGCGCCTCGGCCGGATCGGCGGTGACGGGAGAGAGCTGCAGCGGCGGCGCCCACCGGCCGGCGAGCTCCTCCAGCGCGGCGCGGCGGCTGCGCAGCGGGCGGCGGCGCTGGTCGGCCCCGCCCGCGGCGAGCAGGTCGAAGGCGACGTAGGAGGCCGGGTGCGCGGCGGCCAGGGCGGCCATCCGCGACGGCGGGGTGACCAGGCGCCGCTGGAGCAGGCCGAAGTCCAGCCGCTCGCCGTTCCAGACGACCACCTCGCCGTCGAGGACCGTGCCGGCCGGCACCTGCGCGAGGGCGGCCGCGGCGACGTCGGGGAAGCGGTCGGTGAGGTCGCGGCCCTGCTTGGACCACAGCCGGGTGCCGGTGGCGCCGCGGACGACGACCAGCCGGTAGCCGTCCCACTTGGGCTCGTACCGGCAGCCGCCGGGCAGCGCGTCGCCGGTCGGCAGGTCGCGCACCGGCTTGGCCAGCTGCACCGCGACCGGCCCGGCGAGGTCGGGCGGCAGGCCGGGGAGGCCCGGGGCGGAGAGCGGCACCCGGCCAGCGTCGGGGGTGCCGGCGCGGTCCGCAGGCCCCTGAGCTGCCGGGTCACCCCATCAGGGCATGTCCGCGACGCTGCGCGACGGCGGCGGAGGCGGGCACGAGCGGCCCGCCGGTGTCCAGGCACGATCGGGTCACGAGCTGCGGGCGGGATCACGCTGCGTCCGGGATGCGGTCGGCCCGGGCAACGGTTGAGCGCTCACGAAGCCGTTCTCCCGGAGGTCCCCGTGTCCCGTCCCGTCCTGCAGGTGGTCGCCGCCAGCACCCGTCCCGGCCGCCGCGGCATCGCCGTCGCCCGCTGGGTGCAGCGCCTCGCGGAGGCCCACGGTGCCTTCGACGTCGAGCTCGTCGACCTCGCCGAGGTGGGCCTGCCCGTGTTCGACGAGCCGAACCACCCGCGGCTGCGCCAGTACGTGCACGACCACACCAAGCGGTGGAGCGCGACCGTCGACCGCGCCGACGCGTTCGTCTTCGTCACCCCGGAGTACAACCACTCCTTCCCGGCGTCGCTCAAGAACGCGCTGGACTACCTGTCGGCCGAGTGGGCGGACAAGGCCGCGGGCCTGGTCACCTACGGCGGCGTCTCGGCCGGGCTGCGCGCCTCCTCGGCGCTCAAGCCGGTGCTCGGCGCGCTGCGGGTGCACACCGTGCCCGAGGCGGTGTCGGTGCCGTTCTTTGCGCAGTTCCTCGACGAGGACGACGAGTTCGTGCCCAACGCCGAGCTCGAGGCCGGCGGGAAGGCGATGCTCGACGAGCTCGCCCGCGTGACCACGCCCCTGCGCACCCTCCGCGCCGCCTGATCCGGCCTCCAGGGGCCCTTGTCGGGCTAATGGCCCCTCAGGAGGAGGAGGGCCCAGGCGGCCAGGGACGGGCCGTCGGTGAACCGGCCGTCGGCGACCATGGCGCGCAGCTCGGTCTCCGTCACGAACGCGCTCACCATGTCGGCCTCGGTCGCCTCGCGCGCCGTCGGGCCGGGGGTGAGGTCGCCGGCCAGCCAGACGTCGAACTCCTGCGTCGACAGGCCCGGCGCGAGGTCGAGCCGGCCGAGGTGCTCGAGCCGGCCGGCGCGCAGCCCGGTCTCCTCCGCCAGCTCGGCGCGGGCCAGCTCCTCCGGCGTCCCGCCCTGCCCGGCCGTCAGCGCCTCGACGGACCAGGTGCCCTGCGGGAACTCCCAGGCGCGGCGGGCGATCGGGTGCCGGAACTGCTCGACCAGCCAGAACCCGCCGCGCTCGGCCGCCATGACGATCGCGAAGTGCGGCTTCTCGACGACGGAGTAGACGCCGGTCGAGCCGTCGGCCCGCTCGACGGTGTCCTCCCGCAGCCGGATCCAGGGGTTGCGGTAGACCTCCCGGCTGCCCGTGGTGCGCATGCAGGGGAGCCTGGCAGAGGCGGACGATGGGGGCGTGACCGACCGCAAGCCGCCCGGGGTGTCCTTCGAGACCTGGGTCGAGCGGCAGATCGGCCAGGCGCAGGAGCGCGGTGACTTCACCGGTCTGCGCGGGACCGGCCGGCCGCTGCCGGCCTTCGACCCCGACGAGACGGTGTTCGACTGGGCGGTCGCCAAGGCCCGCCGGGAGGGCATCGCGCCGGCGGAGATGCTGCCGCCCGGGCTCGCGCTGCGACGCGAGCGCGACGACCTGCCGGCCCGGGTGGCCGGGCTGCCGTCGGAGGACGCCGTCCGGGCCGTCGCCGAGGACTACAACGCCCGCGTCGAGGCCTTCTGGCGCCGGCCGCAGGAGAGCCGCTGGTCGCCGGTGCCGGGCCTGGCCGACGTCGAGGCGCTGGTCGAGGGCTGGCGCCGGGACCGCCCGCCGCCCCCGCCGCCGGCCGCCGCGCTCCCGGACACGCCACCGCGCCGCCGCTGGTGGAAGCGGCGGCGCGGCTGAGGTCGCGGGGCGGGTCCCGCGGGGCGCGGTCAGGACGGCACGCGGTCGAGGAAGCCCAGCACGGTGGCGATGCGGCCGTCCCCGTCGGTGACGGCGACGTCGAACCCGGTCACCGGGGCCTCCGCGCCGTCGGGCCCGAGGTGCCACGTGAAACGCACCTGGTCGTGGTGGGCGTCGGCGTCCCCGGCGGGCCGGAAGACGAAGCCGGGGAACTGCGCCTGGACGGCGCCGATGAGGCCGGAGAGCTGCTCGCGGCCGGAGACGTCGGCCAGCGGGTCGGTGTAGCGGACGTCCTCGGTGAACAGGGCGTCCACGAGGGCCCGGCGGGCGGCGGGGTCGGTCTCGTTCTAGGCGGCGAGGTAGCGGTCGGCGAGGGCGGGGGTGGCGGTCACGGGGGTTCTCCTTCGGTTTCAGCGGGTGCGGAGGGTGGCGAGCTGCAGGGCGGCGAACCCCGCGACGACGGCGGCCTGGAGCAGCACCCAGACGGTGCCGGCGGTCGTGAGGTCGAAGCGGCCGGCGACGACGGCGGCGACGCTGCCCGCCGTCCACAGCAGGTTGCCGCCGACGACGACCTCGACGGCGCCGGCGCGGACCGGCCGTCCGGCGGCGACCAGCGCGACGCCCGCGGCGAAGACCAGCAGGAAGCCGCCCAGGCCGCGCAGCGCCCCGGCGGGGACGCCGAGCAGGTCGGCCAGCAGCGGGGCGGCGGCCAGGTAGGCCAGGCCGTTGGCGCCGGAGACGACGGCGTCGAGGCGCAGCGCGGTGCGCAGCGGGTCGGCGCCCAGGAGGGACGGGGTGCGGGGGCGGGAGGTGGTCGTTGTCATGGCCGGAACGGTGGCCCCGGCGGGGAAGCGCGTCGATTACCTGCGAGGTAGGCGACGCCGGCCGCCGTCGTCACTAGCGTCCGCGCCGTGACCACCGCCGTCCGCCCACCCGTCGGGGAGTTGCTGCGCGGCTGGCGGCAGCGCCGCCGGCTGTCCCAGCTCGACCTGGCCTCCGACGCCGAGGTCTCCGCGCGGCACCTGAGCTTCCTGGAGACCGGCCGCGCGCGGCCGAGCCGGGAGATGCTGCTGCGGCTGGCCGAGCGGCTGGAGGTGCCGCTGCGCGAGCGCAACGAGCTGCTGCTGTCGGCCGGCTTCGCGCCCGCCTACGGCCGCCGGGGGCTGGGTGACCCCGACATGGCGGCGGTCACCCGCGCGCTGGACCTGGTGCTCACCGCGCACGAGCCGTTCCCCGCGCTGGTGGTGGACCGCTCGTGGGAGCTGGTGATGGCCAACCGCGGCGTCGACCTGTTCCTCGAGGGCCTGCCCGCGCACCTGCTGGAGCCGCCGGTCAACGTGCTGCGGCTCAGCCTGTCGCCGGAGGGGCTCGCGCCGCGGGTGCTCAACCTGCCGCAGTGGCGGGCGCACGTGCTGCACCGGCTGGCCCGCGAGGCCGACCTCACCGGCGACCCCGCGCTGGCCGCCCTGCACCGCGAGCTCACCGCGCTGCCCGGCGGCACCGACCGCTCGACGCCGGACGGGATCGCGGTGCCGCTGCGCCTGCGCGCCGGCGACGACGTGCTGTGCTTCCTCAGCACGGTGACCACCTTCGGCACCGCCGTCGACCTCACCGCCGCGGAGCTGTCGGTGGAGGCGTTCCTGCCCGCCGACGCCGCCACCGCCCGCTGGCTCGCGGCCCGTTCAGCCGGGGGCGAAGCGGGGCCTGCCGCCCGGGCCGCGGGGTAGGGGAGGGGGGCCGTCCCCACCCGACCGCCGCGCGACCCCACGACAGGGAGGACCCGATGACCGAGGTACCCGGCACCGACCGCGACCAGGCCAGGGAGAACGCGCTCGAGGAGACGCCGCTGCGTCCCGACGGCGTCGAGGAGGACACCTCCGCGCAGGGCGACGAGGGCGTCACCGGCGACGACGCCAAGCCCGGCCCCGGCACCACCGACCCCGTGACCTGAGTTGCACCGGCTGTCCCCGACGGCTCGTGCTCCCCCCGAGGCGCGGGGCAGAGCACGAGCCGTCAGAGGACGTCGAACTCGTTCGAGGTCGCGCCGCCGGACAGCAGGGCGTAGCCGGGGCCGCGGTCGAAGAACGGCTCCTCGCCGGTGCGGCTCGCCCGTATCGACGCGCGCAGCTCCTCGGTGGCCGCCTCGTCGGCGGTCCCGTCCTCGCGGACGACGACGCCGTAGTCGTCGCGGGCACCCGCGACCGACACCTTGCGCCAGGCGATGTCCCGCAGCACCTCCTCGACCGGCCGGTCCAGCGGGTCGCCCCAGCCGCCGCCACCCGTCGTCCGGATGCGGACGACGGTGCCGGCCTTGAGCGGCTCGGCGTCGGCGAGCGCGTCGACCTCGTGCTCGTCCGGGCCGCCCGGGTCGACGGTGATCTGGAACGGCCGGCCGGCCTTCCCGCCCTTCACGCCCCAGCAGGCGAGGATCGAGCGGTCGGCGATCGACATGAAGTGCGCGTCGCGCAGCACGCGGATGTGCTTCTCGTAGCCGCAGCCGCCGCGGTGGCGCCCGGCGCCGCCGGAGTCCGTCGCCAGGCCCAGCCGCTCGATGCGCAGGGGGAAGCGACCCTCGGTGAACTCGGTGGGCAGGTTCCGGGAGTCGGGGACGACGTGGATGGTGTCCTCGCCGTCGGCGTAGTACCGCCCGCCCGAGCCGCCGCCGAGGACCTCGCGCATGAGGTAGGGCTCGCCGTCGACGTCGGTGCCGTAGACGCCGGTGTAGCGGATCGTCTCCTGGTCGGCGGGCATCCGGCCGCCGGTCGCCTTCGCGAGCACACCGGCCAGGACGCCGAGCAGCCGCAGGATCACGAAGGTCCGGGCGTTGGTGGGTGCCGGGAAGACGGGGGTGAGCAGCGTGCCCTTCTCCGGGAACCGCATCTCGATCAGCGGGACGACGCCTTCGTTCACGTCCAGCTGGGCCATCCGCTCCGGCGTCTCGGCCAGGTTGCGCAGGATCGGCGCCAGCCACTTCTTGAGGAAGTTGCCGTCGGCGTAGTCGCCGCAGTGGTTGATCGGGCCCTTGGCCTGGGGGCCGGTGCCGGTGAAGTCGATGACCAGCGGGGTCTCCTGGGTGGAGTCCATGGTCAGCGTGATCCGTTGGCGGTGCAGCTGCGGCTCCTCGACGCCGTCGTGCTCGGCGTAGTCCTCCCAGACGTAGGTGCCGTCGGGGATCTGGCTGAGGATCTCGCGGCGGTAGACCTCGGTCGAGCTGGCCAGGATCGCGTCGAAGCAGGCCTCGACCGCGGCCACGCCGTACCTGTCGAACAGCTCGCCGAGCCGGCGGGCGCCGGCCAGGCAGGCGGAGCACTCCGCGTCGAGGTCGGCCGCCAGCGAGTCGGGCATCCGCGAGTTGCGGGTCATGATCTTCAGCGCGCTCTCGTTGGGTACGCCGCGGTCCCACAGCTTGATCGGGGGGACCATCAGGCCCTCCTCGTACACGCTGGTCGCCGCCGACGGCATCGAGCCGGGCACCGCGCCGCCGATGTCGTCGTGGTGGCCGAACGCCTGGATGAACGCGACGACGCGCTGCTCACCGGACTCGGCGTCGTGCGCGAACACCGGCACCGTGACGCACAGGTCGGGCAGGTGCCCGATCCCGCCCTCGGACAGGTAGACGTCGTTGTGGAAGAAGACGTCACCGACGTTCATCGTCTCGATCGGGTAGTCGCGCACCACGGGGTGCACGAGCGCCGAGTACGAGCGTCCGGTGAGCTTGCGCAGGTTGCGGTCGTGGATGCCGGCGCGGAAGTCGTGCGCGTCGCGGATCATCGGCGACCGCGACGTGCGCCCGATGGAGGTCTCGACCTCCTTCTCGATCGCGGCGAGCGTGCCCGCCACGATCTCGACGAGGACCGGGTCGGCGTCGACCTCCGTCGCGTTCAGCGGCCCGGTGGGGAACGTGGCGGTCACTGGCCCGACTCCTTCGTCAGCAGCAGGTTGCCGTAGGTGTCCACGGTGACGGCGAAGCCGGGGTGCACCGGGACGGTGGAGCCGAACTCCTCGACGATCGCCGGGCCGGAGACGACGTCGCCGGGGGCGAGGTCGGGCCGGTTGTAGGTCGGGGTGTCCACCCAGTCGTCGAAGAAGACGCGGCGGGAACCGGTGCGGGCCCGCTCGATGCCGCCGTCCTTCGCAGGGAGCGCCACGATGTCGGGACGGCGGATCGGCCCGATGCCGCTGACGCGCAGGTTCACCCACTCCACCGCCTGCCGGGGGTCGTCGGCGAAGTCGTAGCCGTAGAGCTGGCGGTGCGCGGCGTGGAACGCCTGCGCGACGTCCTCGGCCGCGGCGCGGTCGAGCTCCCCGTCGGCGACCGGCACCCGCACCTCGAAGGCCTGGCCCACGTAGCGCAGGTCGGCGGTGCGCTGCATCCGCTGCTCGTCGCGGCCGAAGCCCTCGCCGTCGAGGGCGGTCCGCGCCTGCGCCTCCAGGTCGGCGAACACCGACTGCACCCGGCCGAGGTCGAGGTCGAGGTGCTTGGAGACGACGGTCTGGACGTAGTCGTTGCGGACGTCGACGGTCAGCAGGCCGAACGCGCTGACGTTGCCCGGGTTCGGCGGCACCAGCGTGCGCGGCAGCCCGAGGACGTCCATGAGCCGGCAGGCCAGCAGCGAGCCCGAGCCGCCGAACGTGGTGAGCGTGAAGTCGCGGACGTCGAGGCCGCGGGCCACCGTGACCTGGCGCAGCGCGTTGGCCTGGTTCCAGGCGGAGATCTCCAGGATGCCGAGCGCCGTGCGCTCCAGCGACAGCCCCAGCTTCCCGCCGAGCGCCTCCAGGCCGGCCCGCGCGGCGTCGGCCGACAGCGGGATCTCGCCGCCGAGCAGGTGCGGGGGGATCCGGCCGAGGACGACGTGCGCGTCGGTGACGGTCGGCTGGTCGCCGCCGGACGGGTAGCACATGGGGCCGGGGTCGGCGCCGGCCGACTTCGGGCCCACCTTGAGCGTGCCCTCGGGCGAGAGCCAGGCGATCGAGCCGCCGCCGGCACCCACGGTGACGACGTCGATCATGGGGATCTTGCTCGGGTAGTCGCCCACCGAGCCCTCGGTGGTGAGCGCCGGCTCGCCGTCGACCACGACGGTGACGTCGGTGGAGGTGCCGCCGCCGTCGCAGGTGAGCACCCGGTCGAAGCCCGCCGTCCCGGCGATGAGCGCGGCGCCCAGCGCCCCGGCCGCGGGGCCGGACAGCATCGTGGTGATCGGCTGGTGCACCACCTCGGCCGCGGACAGCACGCCGCCGTTGCTCTTCATCACGTAGAACGGCACGCCGGGCGCGATCTCGTCCAGGCGGGTGCGGATGTTGGTGACGTAGGCGCCCACCCGCGGCTTCACCGCGGCGTCGACCAGCGTGGTCACCGACCGCTCGTACTCGCGGTACTCGCGCAGCACCTGCGAGCTGATGCTGACGACGGCGCCCGGGTGCTCCTCGCGCAGCACCTGGAGCATGGCCCGCTCGTGCACGTCGTCGGCGTAGGCGTGCAGGAAGCAGACGCCGATCGTGGTGATGCCGGCGTCGCGGAAGAACCGGGCGGCGGCGACGGCGTCGTCGCGGTCGAACGGGCGCACCTCGGCGCCGGTGTGGTCCAGCCGCCCGCGCACGGTGCGCACCAGGTCGGCCGGGACGATCCGCGGCGGCTTGACCCAGAAGTAGCTGTTGCCGTAGCCGTCGGGCACCGACTGGCGGGCGATCTCCAGCACCGACTCGTAGCCCTCGGTGGTGACGAACCCGATCCGGTCGAGCCTGCCCTCGAGCAGCTGGTTGGTGGCCACCGTGGTGCCGTGGCTGACCGCGGTCACCGCGGAGCCGTCGAGCCCCATCAGGCCGAGCACCTTGCGGACGCCCTCCAGGAAGCCCTCGGCGGGGTCGGCCGGGGTGGACGGGGTCTTCGTGGTCGTGGTCTGACCGGTCTGCTCGTCGACGGCGACCACGTCGGTGAACGTGCCCCCGGTGTCGATGCCGATCCGGACCCGGCGCGCCGCTGCCATGACTAGATACCTTAGTGCTGAGACATCTCGTCCGGAAGGGACGCCGCGCGCGTCGCCCGTGACACGCCGCTGACCTGCGCCGACGGCGACGTCTCGCCATGTCGACGCCCCGGGGACGGTCGCCGGCCTTTCTGCCGCGACACGGCCGCGGCGTCCCCGTGCGCCCCGTCCCGCGCTGTCAGGTTGCGCACCGCCTGTGACGCACGGTGTCACGGGGGAACGTGTGCAGGAGGAGACAGGTGGCACGGACGAGGGGCCTCGGGTGGCCGGCGCGGGTGTCGGCGCTGGTCCTGGCCGGCGCGCTCGCGACCGGTGTGGTGGCGGTCGTGCCGGGGCCGCAGGCGCTCGCCGTCCAGGACCCCACCTCGTGCGGCACGACCGCCGCGCTGCAGAACGGCGGCTTCGAGCTGCCGGTGCTCGCCGACAACTCCTACGCCTTCGTCGCCGAGGGCTCGGTCCCCGGCTGGCGGACCACCGCCAGCGACAAACGCATCGAGATCTGGCGCACGCCGTTCCAGGGCGTCTCCGCCGGCTCGGGCAGTCAGTTCGCCGAGCTCAACGCCACCCAGCCCTCGACGCTGTACCAGGACGTCACCACCACGCCCGGGACGACGCTGCGCTGGGAGCTGCAGCACCGCGGGCGCGCGGGCACCGACGTGATGGCGGTGAACATCGGCGCACCGAACGGGACGCTCGCCCGCCAGGCGCTGATCAGCGACGGCACCTCGGCCTGGGGCACCCACTCCGGCACCTACAGCGTCCCGGCCGGCCAGACGACCACCCGCTTCGCCTTCGCGGCCGTCACCACGGCCGGCGGCAACGCCTCCGTGGGCAACTTCCTCGACAGCATCTCCTTCGGCACGTCGGCCTGCCTGGTCACCACCACGCAGGTCACCACCCGCTCCGGCGGCGCGACCGCGAACGTGGGCGAGCTGCTCACCTACACCGTCACGACCAGCAACGGCGGCGGGAACCCCGCCAAGGACGCCGTCGTCGTCGACCAGCTGCCCGCCGGGGTGGAGTTCGTGCCCGGGTCGATCCGGGCTATCACCTCGACCAGCACGCAGGCCCGCAGCGACGCGGCCGGCGACGACGCCGGCGAGTACGACGCGGCCACCCGCACCGTGCGGGTCCGCGTGGGCCTCAACGCGAACTCCTCGGCCGGTGGGACGATCCGCCCCGACGACGCCCGCAGCATCTCCTACCAGGTGCGCGTCACCGAGGCGCTGTCCGGGACGACCGTGCGCAACGACGCCCGCGTCCAGTACCGCGACGACCTCACCGCCAGCGCCCGCACCTCCACCTCGGACGAGGCCGCGACCCCCGTCGGCGCGGCCGCCGACCTGGCGGTGACCGCCACCCGGACGACCCCGGACACCCTCGCCGGCCGGCCCGTCACCTGGACCGTGACCACGCGCGCCGACGGGCCCTCCACGGAGCCCGCCGCCCGGACGACGATCGAGCTGCCGGTCGCGGCCGACGGCACCACCCCCGGCCTGACCGGCGTGACCGCGACGACGAGTGGCGGCAGCTGCGCCGTCGGTCCCCGGGCCGTGACCTGCGACCACGGGGCCCTCGCTGCGGGCGCCTCCCGGACCACCACGGTGACCGGCACGGTGCCCGCGGCCACCCCGCCGGGGACGGTGTACCGGCTGCTGGCCTCGGTCACCGGCAACGCCTACGACCACGTCCCCGACGACAACACGGCCGCCGCCGTCGACGCCGTCACGGCCCGGGCCGACCTCGCCGTCGACCTGACCGCCGACCGCGCCACCGGGACGGCGGGCGAGCCGGTCACCTACACCGCCGTCGTCACCAACGCCGGGCCGTCCCTCGCGCGGGGCGTGGTGCTCACCGACCCGCTGGGGGCGGGGATGCGCCTCGACGCGGTGTCGACCACCGCCACCGGCGGGACCTGCGCCCGCGACGCCGCGGCGGACACCGTGCAGTGCACGCTGGGCGACCTCGCGCCCGGTGCCACGGCGACCGTCGTGCTGCAGGTGACCCTGGACCCCACCGGTGACGGCGCACTCGGCAACGCCGTGAGCGTCACCTCCGCGACCCCGGACCCGAACGGCCGCGACAACCAGGACGAGGTGGCGGGCGCCGGCGAGGCGCGCGCCGACCTGGGCATCACCCTGCGGCTGCCGGTCACCGAGGCGCTCCCCGGCCAGACCGTCCCGTTCACCGCGGAGATCCGCAACGCCGGCCCGTCCGACGCCGTCAACGTCACCGTCCACACCGTGCTCCCGCCCGGCTTCCGCGTGACCCGGCTGACCGGCCTGACCTGCACCGCGACCGCCGGTTGCCGCATCGACCGGATCGCCCCCGGCCGGACCGTGACCGTCGAGGGCGACGCGCTGGTCCTCGACGACGCCCCGGAGGGGACGACCACCGCCCGGGTCCGGGTCGTGTCGCCGACCCCGGACGGCAGCCCGGCCGACGACGTCGCCGACGTCTCGGTCACCGTCCGCCTGGAGGCCGACCTCCAGGTGTCGCAGGTGCTGGAGAACCCCGACGACCCCGCCGGTCCGCTGGTCGCGGGCGGCCCGCTGCACGCCGTGGCCACGGTCCGCAACGCCGGCCCCACCCGCGCCGAGGGCGTGGTCCTGCGGCAGGTGGTGCCCGCGGGCCAGCCGGTGCCGGCGTGGGTCCTCGCCGACGGCTCGTGCGCCGTCGAGGGCGCGGTCGACGGCGGCGGCGTGGCCGTCGACGGGGCCGTCGTCGTCTGCACGCTCGACGAACTCGCGGCGGGCTCGACCTGGACGGTGGACCTCGGGGGCCGGCTGCGCGCCTCCTACAAGGACGACCGGGTGGTCCGCACGCGGACGGTCTCGGCCGCCTCCCCCGACCCGGTGGCGGCCAACGACACCTCCACGGCCAGCACGCCCGCGGTCCGCCGCTCCGACGTGCGGGTCGCCAAGACCACCAGCACGCCCTCGGTCGTGCAGACCGAGGAGGTGGCCTTCACCGTCACCGTCACCAACGACGGCCCCTCCGACGCGCGGGACGTCTTCGTCCGCGAGGCGCCGCGCCCGGGCCTGCTCGTCACGGGCGCCCTGCCCGACCGGGGCACGTACAGCGACTCGAACGGCGCCTGGCGGATCCCGTACCTCGCGGCCGGCCAGACCGCCACGCTGCAGGTCGACGGGCGGGCCGCCGACGCCGAGGATGCCGTGAACGAGGTCCGCTTCGTCTCGGCGGACGACCCGGACCCGCAGCCCGCCAACGACGTGGCGGCCGCGACGGTCGACGTCCACCCTGCCGACCGCTCCCTCACCGTCACCACCCGGGCGTCCGTGCTGGCGCCGGGCGACCGGGCCGCCGGCCTGCGGGCCGGCGACGTGCTGGCCTTCGAGTACGTGGTGACCAACCCGGGCAACGTCTCCACGTCCGCCGTCTCGGTCAGCGACACCCTCGTCCCCGGCGGCGTGACCTGCCCCGTGGCGACCCTCGCGGCGCACGGCGGGACCACGACCTGCACCGCCAACGGCACCTACCGGGTCACCCAGGCCGACGTCGATGCGGGTACCGCCGTCGGCGGCGTCGCGGTGGTGCGCGGGCGCGCCCCCGACTCGACGGCTGACCTGGAGTTCGGCTCCGCCGGCGACCCCGTTCCGGTGGCCCCGGCGGGCTCCGCCCTGACCTCGGCCCTGGTGGCCGACTGGGAGGACGCGGACGGCGACGACGCCCTCGACGCGGGCGAGCGGGTGGTCTGGACGGTGGTCGTCACCAACACCGGCCAGCTGACGGTCGGCTCCCTGCGGGTCGAGGGCACCGGTACGCCCGTGCCGTCCTGCCCGGTGGACCTGCTCGCCCCCGGTGAGCGGACCTCCTGCGTGACCGCGCCGTACGTGCTGACCGCCGCCGACGTCGCCGCCGGGCAGCACCCGGCCTCGGCCGAGGCGGTCGGGGTCACGCCCCGGGGCAACACGGCGGTCCGCAGCGCGGCGGCCGCCACCCGGTTCCCGGCGGCCCCCGCCCCCGCGCTCGCCCTCACCGTGGCGGGCGTCGTCGACCCCGCGGAGCGGCAGGCCGCCGCCGCGCTCGGCGACCCGATCACCTGGCACCACGTCGTGACCAACGTGGGCAACGTGCCGGTCACCGGCATCGCCGTCGACGCGCCCGGCCAGGGCCCGGTCGTGTGCGCCGCTACCGAGCTCGACCCCGGGGCGTCCACCGAGTGCGCCGCGACGACGCCCCGGCCGGTCACCGAGGACGACCTGCTGACCGGGACCGTGACCGGCCGCGCCACGGCCACCGGCACCCCTGCCGCGGTCGGTGGCCTCGTGCGCTCCGCGCCGGCCGAGCACACCGTCGGCCTGACCGGCGTCGTCCGCGCCCTCGTCGTGACCTCCACCGCGCACACGCCCGGCAGCGTCGCGGCGGTGCGCACCGGCGACGAGGTCGGCTGGACCTATGACGTGCACAACGACGGGAACCTGACCATGCGCCTGGTCGAGGTCGGCGACGAGCTCGTCGGCCGCGCCGCCTGCGCGCGTGACGTGCTCGCCCCGGGGGAGCGGACCTCGTGCACGGCCGGCGGCACCCACCGCGTCACCCAGGCCGGGTTCGACGCGGGCCTGCCGCTGGTCAACGCCGCGCGGGTCTCGGGCATCCCCACGGGCTCCGACCGGCCGCTGCTCTTCGGCCCGGCGAGCGCCTCCGTGCCGATGGCCGCCGCGCGCCCGTCGCTGTCCGCGGTGCACGTCGCCGACTGGGACGACGCCGACGGCGACGGCGCCCTCGACGCCGGGGAGACCATCGGCTGGTCGCTCGTCGTCACCAACACCGGCGACGTCACCCTCGCCGACCTGCAGACCGCCGCGCCGGTCGCCGGGGTGATGACCTGCGGCGCCCCGTCCCTCGCGCCCGGGGAGCGGACGACGTGCACCGCGTCCCCGTACACCGCGGCCGACGCCACGCCGGTGACCAGCCGGGCGAGCGCCTCGGCGGCCGACCCCCGCGGCGGGCCCCGCGTGGCGAGCGGGGAGAGCACCGTGACGACGCCGTCGACGCTCGCGCCGGCGCTCGAGGCCACGGTGGCCCCCGACGTCACCCCGGGTGCCGCGCCGGGCCTGGGCGACCGCGTGCGGTGGCGCTACACGGTCACCAACACCGGCAACGTGCCGCTGGACGCGGTCGCCGTCGAGGACCCCGAGGGCGGTGTCGTCAGCTGTGCCGTGACCTCGCTGCGGCCGGGCCGGTCCACCGACTGCACCGGCAGTGCCGAGCACACGGTCACCGAGGCCGACCTCCGCGCCGGGCACCTCGACGCCGACGCCGTCGCGGCCGGGACCCCCGGTGCCGCACCCGTCGTGCGCTCCGCGACGGCCACCGGCCGGCTGCACCTCGCCCCCGTCGTGCGCGCCCTCGACGTCCGGGCCGCCGCCACCGGCACCGCCGCGCGCGCCGGCGACCTGCTCACCTACACGTGGACGGTGGTCAACACCGGCAACGTGACGATGGCCGCGCTCGCCGTGACCGACTCCGCCGGGGGGACGCCGGGCTGCGACGTCGCCACCCTCGCGCCCGGCGCACGGGCCGTCTGCACCGGCAGCACGTACCGGGTGTCCCAGGCCGACCTCGACGCGGGCCTGCCCGTCGGGCTCACCGGGACGGCCACCGCGCTGCCGGCGGCCGAGAGCGACCGGCTGCCCTTCGGCCCGGCCGCGGACCCCGTGGTGGTCGGCGCGGTGTCCCCGGCGCTGGTCGCCGACAAGCGCCCGGGCTGGACCGACGCCGACGGCGACCGCGCCCTCGACGCAGGCGAGACCGTCGTCTGGACCGTCCTCGTGTCCAACACCGGGGACGTCACCCTCGACGACGTGCGGGTGGACGACCCGACGGTCTTCGTCGGCTGCGGCGTCGTGACGCTCGCGCCCGGCGAGGACGTCCTCTGCGTCTCCGACGCCGACCCGGTCACCGCCACCGACGCCGCCACCGGGACGCGCTCGAATACCGCCACGGCGCTGGCGGTGAGCCGGCGGGACGGCGCCGCCGTGTCCAGCGCCCCGGCCACCGCCGCCGTCACGACCACGCCCGCGCCGGCGCTGACCCTGCTGGCCGAGGCCGTCCGGCAGTCCGGCGCGGGACCGGCCCCCGCGGACCTCGGCGAGACCGTCGGCCGGCGCTACCGCGTGGTCAACACCGGCAACGTGCCGGTCGGCGGGGTCGCCGTCGTCGACGCCTCCGGGGTCCCCGCGGTCTGCGAGGCGACGCTGCTCGCGCCGGGCGCCTCGACCACCTGCACGCCGGCCGCCGGGCACGTCGTCACCGAGGGCGACCTGATCTCCGGGGAGGTGCGCACCAGCGCCACCGCCACCGGCACGGCCGCGCTGTCCGGGGGACCGGTCGCCTCGGCGCCGGCCGCGGTGGCGGTGGCCACCGCGGCCCCGCGCGCCGGAGTGCAGCTGATCCTCGGGCGCACGCTGGTGGCCGGCAGCGAGCCGGCGGCGCTCCGGGTCGGGGACCTCGTGCGCACCCGCTACCGCGTGCTCAACACCGGCACGCTCACGCTCAGCGGGATCGTGGTGACCGATCCGGGCGCCGGCCCGGTGACCTGCCGCCGGACCGTCCTGGCGCCGTCGGAGTCGACCACGTGCACGGCCGACCGGCCGCACGCGGTGACCGCCGAGGACGTCGCGGCGGGTCAGCTCACCAGCTGGGCCATGGTGACCGCGGCGGCGCCGGTGGCCTCCGGGCTGGGCACGGTGGGCAGCACCGCGACGGTCACCGAGTCGCTGACCGGCCCGGACGGCGGGCCGGCGACCCCGCCCACGGCGGCGGGACCGGTCCCCTCCGGGACCCCGGTCCCCGTCCTGGCGCGGACCGGTGCCGAGCCCGCCGTGCCCGCGGGCCTCGGCGTCCTCCTCGTCCTCGGCGGCGGGCTGCTCGTGTGGGGGTCCCGCCGCAGGTCCGCCGCGCGTCGGTGATCCGGTACGGCGGTGCGCCGTATCGACGTGCGACGGTGGGCGTGGTGTCATCGCGCGCGGGGGACGACGGGGAGGTGCCGGGATGACCATCGGGCCCGACGACAGCGGCGTCCTCGCCGAGCGCGGCTGAGTGGACGCCCGGCTCGCGCACGGCTTCGTCGAGGGCACCGACGCGCTCGTCTGCGTGGTGGACGGTGCGGGGCGGATTCTGCTGGCCAACCCGGCGCTGCAGCGGTTCACCGGGCGCACGCCCGAGCGGCTCCTCGGTGAGCTGTTCGTCGACGTCTTCGTCGTCCCGGAGCACCGGGAGCTCGCCCTCGACGCCGTCGCGCGCGCCGTCGCCACCGGCCGGGCGTACCCGCAGGAGGGCGACTGGCTGACCGCCGACGGGACGCGGCGGCTCATCGCGATGCGCAACAACGTGCTCACCGGACCCGACGGGCGCCCCTTCGCGGTGGCCGCCGTCGGCCTGGACGTGACCGAGCAGCGGCGCCGCGAGGAGGCGCTGGCCCAGCGCGCCCGCACCGACCGGCTCACCGGCATCCCGAACCGGCACACGTTCTTCGAGGAGCTCGGCCGGCGGCTCGCGCAGGAGGACGGGGTGCCCTGCGGCGTCCTGTTCTGCGACCTCGACGGGTTCAAGGTGGTCAACGACGTGCACGGGCACACGGTGGGCGACGCCGTGCTCGCGGAGGTGGCCGCCCGGCTGCAGGCCGCGGCCGGGGGCGACGACGTCGTCGCCCGGTTCGGCGGGGACGAGTTCGTGGTGCTGTGCCCGGGCTGCGAGGAGGACGAGGTCGCGCAGCTGGCCGCGCGGGTGCGCGAGCGGGTGACCGCGCCGGTGCCCACGGTCGCGGGCGCGCTGCGGGTCGGGGTGAGCGTGGGGGGCGCGGTCGGGCGCCCGGGCGACGCGCCCGACGAGGTGGTCGCGCGCGCCGACCGGGCGATGTACGGCGCCAAGACCCGCCAGCGCCGCCGCTCCGAGCGCTGACCCTCAGCGGCGGGGGCGGCCGATCCCGGTGGCGTAGAGGACGGCGAGCACCGCACCCGACGGGGCGAGCCAGATGAACCACGGGTACACCGGGCCCCCGGCGCCCAGCGAGACCAGCAGCCAGACGACGACGTTCACCGCCACGACGCTCGCCCACACCGTGGTGAGCACCCGCATCGCGGTGCCGCCCGGGGTGGCGGCGAAGACGCGGTGCCGCGGGGCCGGCGGCGGCGGGGGCGGCGGCTCGGGCAGGTCGAGGGTGACCCGCTGCAGCTCGCCGCGGGTGCGGGCGGCCCACACCGCCTGCAGGCGCTCGTCGAACTCGTGCAGGTCGAGCTGGCCCAGCCCGACCGCGCGGCGCAGCCGCTCCTGCACCGCGGCCCGCTCGACGTCGGACACCCGCAGCTGCTCGGCGCGCACCGGCTCACCCATGGGCCGATCGTGGCACCGCCGTCCACCCCCGCGGGTCCACCGATCGGTGGTCCCGCCTCCCACGCTCCGTCCGGGGCCAATGGCGCTACAGAGGCCCTGCCCGGGCCGGGGACGGGATCAGTCGGTGAGGGCGCGGAGCAGGCGGGCGAGTTCGGCGCGGTCCTCCGGTGACAGGCGGGCCAGCAGCTCGCGGCTGTCGGCCGCGCGGGCGGCGTCCACCTCCGCCCGCACCCGCAGGCCCTCCTCGGTGGCGCGCAGGACGACGGCGCGCCGGTCGGCCGGGTCGCGCGTGCGCTCCACCAGGCCGCGGGACTGCAGCGCGTCGGCGACCTCGGTGGCCGAGCGGGGCGCGATGTGCAGCGCCTCGGCGAGATCGGACAGCCGGGTGCCGTCGCGGCCGGCCACCACCCGCAGCGCCCGCGCGTGGTGCGGCGTGAGGTCCCACGGGGCGAGCGCGTCGAGCCAGCGCCGCCGCTGGGTGCGCGCGGCGCGCATGAGCAGGTCGACCACGGCCGCGTCGTCGTCCCGGGAATGCGCCGCCATGCCCTGAGGTTACCGGATCGTGAGGTAGCCTCAACAACCGGAGGTGGTCGCCATCGACGAGGGACCCATGGGCCGCGGCAGCGGCTCCGGCGGGCGGTCGGGCCGCGCCGTCGACCCCGCGGACCGCGCGCAGCTGGAGCGCGCGCCGGTCGAGCTGCGCCGCGTGACGGCGCTGTTCCGCCCGTACCGCTGGCAGGTCGCGACCGTCGTCGCGCTGATCGTCAGCTCCTCGGCCGTCGCGCTCGCGACGCCGTTCCTGGTGCGCCTGGTCATCGACGAGGCCATCCCGCGGCAGGACGTCGACCTGCTCGTCCTGGCCGTCGCCGGGATGGTCGCCGTCACCGCGCTCACCGCCGTCCTGGGCGTCGTGCAGACGTGGCTGTCCACGACCGTCGGGCAGCGGGTCATGCACGGCCTGCGCACCGCCGTCTTCACCCACCTGCAGCGCCAGTCCCTGGGCTTCTTCACCCGCACCCGCGGGGGAGAGGTCCAGTCGCGGCTGACCAACGACATCGGCGGCATGCAGTCGGTGGTCACCTCGACGGCGACGTCGCTGGCGGCCAACGCCACCACCGTCGTCGGCACCGTGGTCGCCATGGTGGCGCTGTCGTGGCGGCTGTCGCTGCTCTCGCTGGTGGTGCTGCCCCCGGCGGTCTGGCTGACCCGCAGGGTCGCGCGGATGCGCCGGGCGGTCACCGCGCAGCGGCAGCGGCACCTCGCCGACCTGCACGGCCAGGTCGAGGAGGGGCTCAGCGTGAGCGGCGTGCTGCTCGGCAAGACCCTCGGCGCCGGCCCCGCCGCGTCCCGGCGGTTCGCCGCGACCTCGGAGGACCTCGTCGGGCTCGAGGTGCGCTCCCAGCTGGCCGGTCGCTGGCGGATGGCCACGATGAGCATCGTCTTCGCCGGCATCCCGGCGCTGATCTACCTGTTCGCCGGCCTGCCGGCGACCTCCGGCGGGATGACGATCGGCACGCTGGTCGCCTTCACCACGCTGCAGGGGGCGCTGTTCCGCCCGCTCATGGGCCTGCTCGACGTCGGCGTCTCGGTGACCGCCTCGATGGCCCTGTTCAGCCGGGTGTTCGAGTACCTCGACCTGCCGGTGGAGATCGACGACCCGGCCGACCCGGTGGAGCTCGACCCCGCCGCCGTGCGCGGCGAGGTGCGGTGGGAGGGCGTCGGGTTCACCTACCCCGACGGCGCCCGGCCCGCGCTCGCCGCCGTCGACGTGACCGTCCCCGCCGGCACGACCCTGGCGCTGGTCGGCGAGACAGGGTCGGGCAAGTCGACGATGGCCTCGCTCGTCGCCCGGCTCGCCGACCCGACCACCGGCCGGGTGAGCATCGACGGCGTCGACCTGCGCGACCTGCGGCTGGCCGCGCTCGCGCAGGTCGTCGGCGTGGTGTCGCAGGAGACCTACCTGCTGCACACCACCGTGCGGGAGAACCTGCGGCACGCCCGCCCCGGCGCCACCGACGCCGAGATCGAGGAGGCGGCCCGCCGGGCACAGGTGCACGACGTGATCGCCGCGCTCCCCGACGGCTACGACACCGTCGTCGGCGCCCGCGGGCACCGGTTCTCCGGCGGGGAGAAGCAGCGGCTGGCCATCGCCCGCACGCTGCTGCGCGACCCGCGGGTGCTGGTCCTCGACGAGGCCACCAGCGCGCTGGACACCGCCACCGAGCGCGCGGTGCAGGCGGCGCTGGACGAGGCCCGCCGCGGCCGGACGACCATCACCATCGCCCACCGGCTGTCGACCGTGCGGCACGCCGACCGGATCGCCGTGCTCGACGCCGGCCGGGTGGTCGAGTCCGGCACGCACGCCGAGCTCACGGCCCGCGGCGGCCAGTACGCGGACCTGGTCGCCGCCGGCGACGACGCGCAGGACCTGCTCGCCGCCTAGTTGTAGTGCCCAGCACCGTTGTTGACGGTGGTCCGGCTGATCGGGGGCTGTCCGCCGAGGGCGGTGTGGCTGCGGTGATGGTTGTAGGTGTGCAGCCAGCCGGGCAAGGCGGCGGTGCGCTCGGCTGAGCTGGTGAAGGGGCGCTGGTAGGCCCATTCCTCAGTCAGGGTGCGGTTGAACCGTTCAGCTTTGCCGTTGGTCTGTGGGCGGTAGGACCGGGTGAACCGGGGCTGGGCGCCGAGATCGGCCAGCGCTGCGCGCCAGGCCTGGCTGCGCCGGTAGGCCAGCGCGTTGTCGGTCATCACCCGCTCGATCCGGTCGATGCCCACGGTGGTGAACCAGGCCGCGGCTGAGCGGAGGAAGCCGGCGCAGGTGGCGGCGGTCTCGTCGGGGTGGATCTCGGCGTAGGCCAGCCGGGTGTGGTCATCGATGGCGCAGTGGACGTAGTCGTAA
>NZ_JBAGKE010000011.1:0-227933 GCF_037034165.1 Geodermatophilus sp. FMUSA9-8
GACCAGCTCGTCGGGGACGGCGAACGGGATGTCGTCGATCTCGCCGAGCCGCTCGAACGGCGCGGCCTCCCCCAGCGCGGCCATCGCCTCGGCGCCCTCGCGCAGCACCGACCGCGGGGTGCAGCACCAGTAGACCTTGGCGACGTCCCAGGCCCCGCCCAGGTCGGGGCGGTAGGCGGGGTCGGCGGCGCGCTCGACGGCGGCCATGGCGACGCGGTGGGCCTGGATGTGGTCGGGGTGGCCGTAGCCGCCCCGCTCGTCGTAGGTCACGACGACCTGCGGCCGGACCTCGCGGACGACGGCGACCGCGTGGGCGACCGCCTCGTCGAGGTCGGCCCGCCAGAAGGCGCGCGGCTTCTCGTTGGCCGGCGTGCCCATCATCCCGGAGTCGCGGTAGCGCCCGGGGCCGCCGAGGAAGCGCCAGTCCGGAACGCCGAGGGCGTCCATCGCGGCGCGGAGCTCGGCGATCCGGTAGCCGCCGAGCTGGTCGGCGTGCTCGGGGGCCAGCAGCTCAAGCGCGGGGACGAGGACCTCGCCCTCCTCGCCGAGCGTGCAGGTGAGCAGCGTGACCTGGGCACCCTCGGCCGCGTAGCGGGCCATCGTGGCGCCGTTGTTGATCGTCTCGTCGTCGGGGTGGGCGTGGACGAGCAGCAGGCGTCGGTCAGCGGTCACGAGAGGTCATTGTCGCCTACCTCCCGAGCCCGCCACCGGGGTGTCGTGACCGGTGGCGGGCCCGGAGGGTCCCCGCCGGGTGCGGCGGCGGGCTCAGCTCAGGCCGGGTACGGCACGGGACCGCGGTGTCGTCCGGCAGGACGACGGATCACTCCGCGTCGACGGGGACGACCATCCGGGCCTCGGCGAAGTGGCAGGCCGACGGGTGGCCCTGGCCGCGGTCGACCAGCGCCGGGGGCTCCTGGGCGCAGATGTCCTGGGCCTTCCAGCAGCGGGTGCGGAAGCGGCAGCCCGAGGGCGGGTCGGCCGGGCTGGGGACGTCGCCCTGCAGCAGGATCCGGTCCTTCTGGCCGCGCAGGTGCGGCTCGTGCAGCGGCACGGAGGACAGCAGCGCCTGCGTGTAGGGGTGCGACGGCGAGCCGTACACCTCGGCGTCGGTGCCCTCCTCGACGATGCTGCCGAGGTACATCACCGCGACGCGGTCGGAGATGTGGCGCACCACCGACAGGTCGTGGGCGATGAACAGGTAGGACAGGCCGAACTCGTCCTGCAGGTCCTCGAGCAGGTTGACCACCTGCGCCTGCACCGACACGTCGAGCGCCGACACCGGCTCGTCGCAGACGATGACCTCCGGCTGCAGCGCGAGCGCCCGGGCGATGCCGATGCGCTGCCGCTGGCCGCCGGAGAACTGGTGCGGGTAGCGGTTGACGTAGTCGGGGTTGAGGCCGACGCGGTCGAGCAGCTCCTGCGTGCGCTTGAGCCGGCCCTTCTTCGGGGCGACGTCGTCGTGCACGGCCCAGCCCTCGGCGACGATGTCACCGACGGTCATCCGCGGGTTCAGCGACGCGTACGGGTCCTGGAAGATGATCTGGACCTCGCGCCGGTACTCCTTGAGCGCGCGGCCGCCCATGCGGGCGACGTCCTTGCCCTTGTAGAGGATCGACCCGCCGGTCGGGCGCTCCAGGGCGACGATCAGCTTCGACACCGTCGACTTGCCGCACCCGGACTCCCCGACCAGGCCCACGGTCTCGCCGCGGCGCAGGGTCAGGTCGACGCCGTCGACGGCGCGGACGTGCCCGATCGTGCGCTTGAAGACGATGCCCTGCGTCAGCGGGAAGTGCTTCTGCAACCCGCGGATCTCGAGCAGGGGCTCCCCGAGGGACCCGCGCAGCCCGCTCGGCGCCGGCTTGGCCAGCGTCGGCGCGCCGGGCGCGGCCCCGGTGGTCGGGGACGACGTCGACAGGGACGACTTCGACAGGGACGACGCCGCGGTGGCACCGTGCTCACTCGGCTGGGACACCGAGCACCTCCTCGCTGTAGTGGCACGCGGCCTCGCGACCCGGGACGACCAGCCGCAGCGGCGGGACGTCGGTCGCGCACTCGCGGCCGGGCGCGGCGTCCGCGCCGAGACGGCGGCGGGCGCAGCGCGGGTGGAACGGGCAGCCGCTGGGGATGCGCGCCAGGTTCGGCGGCTGGCCGGCGATCGGCCGCAGCCGCCCGCCCTTGGCCTCCACCTGCGGCACGGAGCCCATGAGCCCCTCGGTGTAGGGGTGGGACGGCTTGCTGAAGACGTCGTCGACGGTGCCCCGCTCGACGATCTCGCCGGCGTACATGACCGCCACGTTGTCGGCGACCTCGTTGACGACGCCGAGGTCGTGGGTGATGAGGATCAGCCCCATCCCCGTCTCCCCCTGCAGGTCCTTGAGCAGGTCCATGACCTGGGCCTGGACGGTGACGTCGAGGGCGGTCGTGGGCTCGTCGGCGATGAGGATCCGCGGGTCGAGGGCGATCGCCATGGCGATCATGACGCGCTGGCGCATGCCGCCGGAGAACTGGTGCGGGTAGTCGTCGACCCGGCGGGCCGCGGCGGGGATGCGCACGCGGTCCATGAGCTCGACGGCCCGCTTGCGCGCCTCCTTCTTCGACAGCCCGCGGTGCGCGCGGAACATCTCGCCGATCTGGAAGCCGACGCTGTACACGGGGTTCAGCGAGGACAGCGCGTCCTGGAAGATCATCGAGATGCCCGGGCCGCGGATCTTGCGCTGGTCCTCGGCGGACATCTCCAGCATGTTCTTGCCCTGGAACCAGATGCCGCCGCCGTTGATCACCGCGGGCGGGGTCTCGAGGATCCCCATGATCGCCTGCGCCGAGACCGACTTGCCGGAGCCGGACTCGCCGAGGATCGCCAGGGTCTCCCCCGCCGCCAGGCTGTAGCTCACGCCGTTGACGGCGTTGACCACGCCGCCGCGGGTGCGGAACTCCACGTGCAGGTCGTCGACCTCGAGCAGCGGGGTGCCGGACGGGGCGAGCTCGCTGGTGGGCTTGGACAGGTCGAGGTTGGTCATGCGCGCTGCCTCGGGTCGAGGGCGTCGCGCAGGGCGTCACCCATCATCACGAACGCCATCACCGTCAGGGTCAGGATCAGGCTGGGGAAGAGCACCAGGTGCGGCGCGGTGCGGATGGAGTCCTGCCCTGCCTCGATCTGCAGGCCCCACGAGATCGCGGGGCGCTGCAGGCCGACGCCGAGGTAGGTCAGCGTCGCCTCCGCGGCGATGATCACGCCGATGGTGATGGTCGCGTAGACCAGCACCGGGGCGACGGCGTTGGGCAGGATGTGGCGCACCAGGATGCGGCGGCCCGAGGCGCCCATCGCGCGGGCGGCGGCGACGTAGTCGGAGCTCTTGACCGCGATGACCTGCGAGCGGACCAGGCGCATCGCCGTCATCCAGCCGAACAGTGCCAGCGCGATGGCCACCGCGCCCGGGCCGCGGGAGTTGATGATCGGGATGCCGGTCGAGGGGCCGACGCGGAGCAGCACCAGCGCGCCGAGGATGAGCGGCAGCGCGTAGAAGATGTCGGCGATCCGGGCCAGGATGCCGTCGGTGAACCCGCCGTAGTAGCCGGCGATCGCCCCGACGAGGACGCCGAGCAGCAGGATGACCAGCACGGCGATGACGCCGATGATCAGCGAGTTGCGGGCGCCGTAGACGACGTTGGCCAGGTAGTCGCAGCCCTGGGTGTCGAAGCCGAACCAGTGCTGCGCCGAGGGGCGGCCGCGCGAGTTCGACAGGTCGCACGAGCGCGGGTCGGCGCCGCGGGCGAACACCTGCGGGACCAGCGCCATCAGCAGGAAGAACACGCCGAGGACGGCGCCGATCCAGAACAGCGGGTTGCGGCGGAGCTCGCCCCAGGCGTCGCTCCAGAGGCTGTTCTGCCGCTCCTTGGTGACGTCGACCGACGGGCTGGCGAGGCCGGTGGTGGTGCCGGCCTCGACCTCGTCCTTGCGCAGGTCGAGCTGCTGCTGGTCAGTCATAGCGGATCCTCGGGTCGAGGACGGCGTAGAGCACGTCCACGACCAGGTTGAAGAAGATGAAGAAGAACACCATCAGGGTGACGATGCCGACGACGACCGCGCCCTCCTGGGAGCGGATCGCGTTGAACACCTCCCGGCCGATCCCGGGGAGGTTGAACACCGTCTCGGTGACGATGGCCCCGCCGAGCAGGGCGCCGATGTCGGCCCCGATGAACGTCACGACCGGGATCAGGCTGTTGCGCAGGGTGTGCCGGACGATCACGGTGCGGGTGGGCAGGCCCTTGGCCCGGGCCGTGCGCACGTAGTCGGCGCGCAGGTTCTCCGCCAGGCTCGTGCGGGTCAGGCGGGCGACGTAGGCCAGCGATCCCGAGGCGAGGACGAGGCCGGGCAGCAGGTAGCTGTAGAGGCCGTCGTTGGTCCCCGCGATCGGGAACCAGCCGAGCTTGAGGCCGAACAGCAGCTGGGCGAAGAAGGCCAGCACCAGGATCGGGATCGAGACGATCAGCGTCGTCGAGACCAGCACGACGTTGTCGAAGAAGCTGTTGCGCCGGATGCCGGCGAGCACGCCGGCGACCAGGCCGATGAGGATCTCGAAGACGACGGCGGTGATCGCCAGCTTGACCGTGACCGGCAGGGCCCGCTCGATCGTCTCGATCACCGGGCGGCCGCGGAAGTCGGTGCCCAGGTCCCCCTGGAACAGGTTCTTCATGTACTCCCAGTACTGGATGTACAGGGGGTCGTTCAGGTTGAACCGCTCGCGCAGCTCGGCGATGACGGCGGGAGAGAGCGGCCGGTCGCCGCCCAGTGCGCGGATCGGGTCGCCCGGCAGGGCGTACACCATCGCGAAGATCAGGAAAGACGCGCCCAGCAGGACCGGGATGGTGAGCAGCAGGCGGCGCGCTACGTAGCGGCCCATGGTCCCCCTCGGGGTGTGTGCGGCGCCGTTGTACGACGCCGCCGGTGTCCATCGTGCCGCAGGCCCCCGCACACGCGCCGCCGGGGGCGACCGTCCTGGTCGGACGGGCGCCCCCGGCGGGTGGTGCGGGTCCTGCGGGGTCGGGTCAGCTGTTGACCGTGACCTCGGAGGTGACGATCCGCTGGAACAGGTCCAGGCGGACGTCGGAGACGTTCTCGGAGGTCACCGACTGGATCTCGGTGAAGAACATCGGGGCCATCGGCATGGCCTCGTTGATGATGTCCTCGGCCGCCTGGTAGCTCTCGAGGCCGGCCTCGGGGGTCTCCGCCTGGTCACCCTCGACGACCAGCTGGTCGACCTGCGGGTCGGTGTAGAACGAGTAGTTCGAACCGGCCGGCGCGAGCGACGACGTCGTGAACAGCGGGGTGATGTAGCTGTCCGCCGCCGGGTAGTCGAAGCTCCAGCCGTACCGGAACGGGCCCGCGACACCGCGCGACTCGAGCAGCGGCAGGTACTCGGCGAAGTCGAGGTTGCCCTGGAGGACGTACTCGACGCCGATGTTCTCGCGCAGCTGGTTGCCCACGGCCTCCATCCACGCGTCGTGGCCGGCGCCGGCGTTGAACCACAGGTCGACGGGCTGGCTGCGGTCGAAGCCGGCCTCGTCGAGGAGGCGGTTGGCCTCGTCGGGGTCGAGGGTGCAGTAGGTGCAGCTGCCCTCGCGGTAGCCGTCGACGACCGGCGGGATGAAGGAGTCCGCGGCCACGCGGGTGCCCTGGAAGATCGCCTCGGAGATGGCGTCCCGGTCGACCGCCATGGAGAACGCCTGGCGGACCCGCGGGTCGGAGAACCGCTGGTCGTAGGTCGGGAAGCTCAGGTAGGTGATCTGCGAGGACTCGGTCGCGATGAACCGGTCGCCGAACTCCGCTTCGGCCGACTCGATGACGTCGGGCGGGATGACGTCGACGATGTCGAGGTTGCCGGCCTGCACGTCGGTGTAGGCGGTGTTGACGTCGGCGTAGACGACGTAGTCGACACCGTCGGCCTGCGCGGCGTCGTCGCCGGCGTAGTCCTCGTAGCGGGTCAGGCTGATGCCCTGGCCGGGGACGTAGTCCTCGGAGGCCTGGAACGGGCCGTTGCCGATCGGGCGGGTGCCGAAGCCCTCGGGGTCGTCGAAGAAGGCCGTCGGCAGCGGGTAGAAGGAGTTGTAGCCCACGACCGCCGGGAAGTTGGAGAACGGCGAGGAGAGCGTGACCGTGAAGGTCAGGTCGTCGACGACGGCCAGGCCGCTCATCTCGGTCGCGGCCGGCTCACCGGTCGCGTTGCCCTCGGCGTCGACCGGGGCCTGCAGGTCGGCGTAGCCGGCGATCCGCGACAGGTAGGAGGCGGCGCCCTGGGCGTTGGGGCTGTAGGCGGTGTAGTTCCACGCGTCGACGAAGGAGTCGGCGTTCACCGGGCTGCCGTCGTGGAAGGTCCAGCCGTCCTTGAGCGTGACGGTCCAGGTGGTGTTGTCCTCGGACTCGATGGACTCCGCCACGCCGCTGTACTCGACCGAGCCGTCCTCGGCGTACTTGACCAGGCCGGTCCACAGCGAGTTGACGACCTGGTCGCCCTCGGACTCCGTGGTGTTGCCCGGCACGAGCGGGTTCTCCGGCTCGCCGATGTAGACGCTGAAGGTGCCGCCACCCTCGCCGCCACCGCTGCCACTGCCCGAGCCGCTGTCGTCGCTGCCGCCACAGGCGGACAGCAGCAGCGCACCGGACAGACCGGCCGCGACGAGCGCCGAACGGCGCTTGCTCAACTTCACGTGCGATGCCTCCCTCGTCCCGCGCATGCGGGGGGAACGGACTGGTCCATGCGCGCCCGGGCACGGAGGGCCGGGCGTGGCGTCCATCTGGTGAACACCCGGGAACGGTCCCGGGACGCCGCGAGCGACCCTAGGCACCCCCGGCGAGGAGCGTCCACGGCCGTCACCAAGTTGTGACTGATGCTCACGACCTGACGGCGCGCGATGCAAACGGCACGGTACGCCGCCCCCGTCACGACACGTGTTGCGGCCCCTCGGCGCTCATCCCGGAGGACTTCCGCCGAACGGGCGTCGGGGGTGTCAGCCCTGTACCAGCGGGTAACCGGAGGTCACCCGAGGAGAGGAGCTCACCGTGAGCGGGATCGACAAGCTGAAGAACAAGGCCCAGGAGCTGTCGGGCGAGGGCAAGGAGCGCGTCGGCGAGGCCACCGGGGACCGCGACCTGCAGGCCGAGGGTGCCAACGACAAGGCCGCCGGCAACCTCAAGCAGGCCGGCGAGAAGGTCAAGGACGTCTTCAAGTGAGCCGCTGACCCGGCCCTCACCCCGGGCGCCGTCCCCCTCGGGACGGCGCCCGTCGTGCGTCTACAGCCGGGCGAGCAGCGCCCGGACCGCGGGCAGCAGCGGGCGGTCGGCCGCGATCCAGTCCAGCGCCTCGAGGTCGGCGGCCCGCACCCACCGCAGCTCGCGGTGCTCGTGCGCGACCGGCTCGCCCCCGGCCAGGCGCGCCCACCACACCCGCAGGGTGGAGGCGCCCGGCGCGCCGCCCGCGACCGCGCCGTCGAGCGGTACCTCCCCCACGAACGCCTGCGGGACGACGGCGACCCCGAGCTCCTCCGCGCACTCCCGGACGAGCGCGGCCTCGTGCCCCTCCCCCGGCTCGACCTTGCCGCCGGGGAACTCCCACAGGCCTGCCAGCGCCCCCGAGCCGCGCTGGGCGACGAGCACCTCGCTCCCGCCGGCCCCGTCGCCGCGGACGATCGCCGCGCCCACCACCTGGACGACGTCGAGCGCCCGCACCGCCGCCAGCGCCGCGTAGCCGTCGAGGTGCCGGCGCATCGCGCGCAGCACCCGCCGGCGCAGGACCGCCCGGTCCACCAGCCCCCCGAGCGGCCCCGGCAGGCCCGTCTCCCAGGAGACCTCCTCCTCGACGACGGTGCCCGCGCCGGTGGCCGTGAAGGTGCGCGCGTGGGTGACCCGGCGCCGGCCGGAGTCCGGTCCTCCTGCGTACCGGTCGGACACCGGGCGGACCGACTCGACCTCCTCCAGCGGGAAGGGCCAGGGGCGCCCGAGGGCCCGGGCGACGTCGAAGGCGACGGTCAGCGGCGCGGCCACGACCGTGGTGAAGCGCAGCCGGTACACCCCGTCACCCTCGCAGACGGGGCAGGATGGGCCGTCCAGGCACCGTCGGAGAGGAACGCCGTGCGCATCACCGCCCGGGTCGACTACGCGGTCCGCGCGGCCCTCGAGCTGGCCGCCGTGGCCCCGGACGCGCTCACGTGCGACCGGATCGCGAGGTCACAGGGCATCCCCTCGCGGTTCCTGCAGGGCATCCTCGGCGACCTGCAGCACGCCCGGCTGGTCACCAGCCAGCGGGGCCGCGAGGGCGGCTACCGGCTGGCCCTGCCGCCCACGGAGATCTCGATCGCCCGCGTCATGCGGGTCGAGCAGGGCTTCCTCGCCGAGGTGCACGGCCAGCGCCCCGAGGACGTCAGCTACCCCGGCGTCGCCGAGGAGCTCGCCAGCGTCTGGGTGGCCGCCCGCGCGGCGTACCGGCGGGTGCTCGAGGAGGTCACCCTCGCCGACGTCGTCGCCGGGAAGCTGCCCGGGCACGTGGCGGAGCTCGCCGCCGTCGAGAGCGCCTGGCGGTCCTTCGGCGACGACCCCGCCTGAGCGGCGCGGCGCCGCTCGGCGAGACTCGCCCCGTGAGCAGCACGCAGCACGGTGGCGTCACCGTCTTCCTCACCGGCCTCTCGGGGGCGGGCAAGTCCACGATCGCCGACGCCCTCGTCGCCGGGCTGGAGGCCGACGGGCGGGCGGTCACCGTCCTGGACGGCGACGTCGTCCGCACGCACCTGTCGAGCGAGCTGTCCTTCTCGCGGGAGCACCGCGACCTCAACATCCGCCGGATCGGCTTCGTCGCCGGCGAGGTGGTGCGGCACGGCGGCACCGTCGTCGTCGCGGCGATCGCGCCCTACGAGCAGGCGCGCGAGGAGGCCCGGGCCCTCGTCGAGCGGCACGGCCGCTTCGTCCTGGTGCACCTGGCCACGCCGCTGGAGGTGTGCGAGGCCCGCGACGTCAAGGGCCTGTACGCCCGCGCGCGGGCCGGGGAGATCGCCGGGTTCACCGGCATCGACGACCCCTACGAGCCGCCGGCGCGCGCCGAGCTCGTCATCGACACGTCGGTCACGCCGCTCGAGGAGTCGGTGGCCCGGATCCGCGCCGCCATGGACGCACCGGCCTGAGCCCGGCCGCCCCCGGTCGCCGGTGTGCGACCATGGAGTGCGTGACGGATCGCGGCAGCCTGCTCGTCGCGCGCCTGCACATCGACCTCGCCCTGGTCAGCAGCGCCGCCTGTCGCGCTGCGCGCTGACCACCAGTCCTCCCCCGCGGCCGTCGCCGCGACCCGACCTGGCAGCGCCCTCCGTGCGGGTGCGAACCGGCGCGGACGGCGCAGAGAGAAGTGCACCGTGTCCGCTCCTCCGCGTCCGAGCAACCGGCCCCCGCGTCGCGACACCCCGCAGCGCGGCCAGGGCCAGTGGGCGCTCGGCTACCGGGAGCCGCTGAACCCCAACGAGCGGATGAAGAAGGACTCCGACGGGCTCGAGGTCCGTCAGCGGATCCTCGACATCTACTCGAAGACCGGCTTCGACGGCATCGACCCCGGTGACCTGCGCGGCCGCATGCGCTGGATGGGCCTCTACACCCAGCGCGCCCAGGGCATCCCCGGCGGCAAGACCGCCGTGCTGGAGCCCGAGGAGCTCGAGGACTCCTACTTCATGATGCGGGCCCGCATCGACGGCGGGCAGCTCACCAGCGACGCGCTGCGCGTCCTGGGCGGCATCAGCACGGAGTTCGGCCGCGACGTCGCCGACGTCACCGACCGGCAGAACGTGCAGTACCACTGGATCCGCATCGAGGACGTGCCCGAGATCTGGCGGCGCCTGGAGTCGGTCGGGCTGTCCACCATGGAGGCCTGCGGCGACGTCCCGCGCGTCATGCTCGGCTGCCCGCTGGCCGGCATCCTCGAGGACGAGGTCCTCGACGCCACCGACGTCATCGCGGCGACCGTCGAGAAGTACGTGGGCTCCCCCGAGTTCAGCAACCTGCCGCGCAAGTGGAAGACGTCGATGTCCGGCTGCGTCGACCACTGCACCGAGCCCGAGATCGACGACGTCGCCTTCGTCGGCGTGCGCAACGAGGCCGGCGAGGCCGGCTACGACCTGTGGGTCGGCGGCGGCCTGTCGACCAACCCGATGTTCGCCCAGCGGGTCGGCGTCTTCGTGCGCCCCGACCAGGTCACCGACGTGTGGGCCGCCTGCACCGCGGTCTTCCGCGACTACGGCTACCGGCGGCAGCGCAACCGCGCCCGCATCAAGTTCCTCATGGCCGACTGGGGGCCGGAGCGCTTCCGGCAGGTGCTGCAGGACGAGTACCTGCACGAGGCGCTGCCCGACGGCCCCGCGCCGGCCCCGGCGGAGCACGACCAGCGCGACCACGTCGGCGTCAGCCGGCAGAAGGACGGCCTCAACGCCGTCGGCTTCGCGCTGCGCACCGGCCGCATCAGCGGCTCGCTGCTGACCACCATCGCGGGCCTGGCCGACGAGTACGGCCAGGGGCGCATCCGGACGACGACCCAGCAGAAGATGGTCATCCTCGACGTGCCCGACGAGCGGGTCGAGGACCTGGTCGCCGCGCTCGCCGAGCACGACCTGCAGGTGCGGCCGAGCGCCTTCCGCCGCGGCACCATGGCCTGCACGGGCCTGGAGTTCTGCAAGCTCGCGATCGTGGAGACCAAGCAGCACGCGCAGGACCTCTACGCGGAGCTCGAGAAGCGGCTGCCGGACTTCGACACCCCGATCGGGATCAACGTCAACGGCTGCCCGAACAGCTGCGCCCGCTTCCAGACCGCCGACATCGGGTTCAAGGGCTCGATGGTCCGCGACGCGAACGGCGAGATGGTCGAGGGCTTCCAGGTGCACCTGGGTGGCCACCTCGGCGTCGAGGCGACCTTCGGCCGCAAGTTCCGCGGCCACAAGGTGACCAAGGCCGAGACCGCCGACTACTGCGAGCGCGTGCTGCGGGGCTTCCAGGAGCGCCGCACCCCGGGCGAGTCCTTCGCGCACTACGTCTCCCGGGCCGAGGAGGCCTGGCTCCTGTGAGCGAGGGCGAGCCGTCCGCCCCGGGAAGGACCCGGCAACTGCCGGTGTTCCACTGCCCGTACTGCGGCGACGAGGAGCTCACGCCGCACGAGGAGGGTTGGCGCTGCGGCGCCTGCCTGCGGGCCTTCTCGGTCCGCCTGATCGCGACGGGGGTGACGGAGTGACAGCCGTGGAGGAGACCCGGCCGGTCGCGGCGACGCCGCAGCTCGCGGCCGAGGCCGACGCCCGCTTCGAGGGCATCGCCGACCCGGTCGAGCAGGCGCTCGCCGTGCTGCGCTGGGCCGGGGAGACCTTCGGCGAGAGCTTCGCCGTCACCTCCTCGATGGCCGACGGGCTGCTGGCCCACCTCGCCTCCCGCGCGGTGCCCGGCGTGAACGTCGTCTTCCTCGACACCGGCTACCACTTCGCCGAGACGATCGGCACGCGCGACTGGATCAGCAGCGTCCTGCCGATCACCCTGGTCAACGTCACGCCGCCGCTGACGGTCGCCGAACAGGACGCCGAGCACGGCGCGGCGCTGCACGACCGCGACCCCGACCTGTGCTGCGCGCTGCGCAAGGTGCAGCCGCTCGCGCAGGCACTGGCCGGGTACACGGCCTGGGGCTCGGGCGTGCGCCGCGACGAGGCCGCCACCCGCGCCGGCACCCGCGTCGTCGACTGGGACGCCAAGCGCGGCATGGTGAAGGTCAACCCGCTGGCGGCCTGGACGCAGGACGACGTCGACGCCTACATCGCCGAGCACCAGGTGCCGGTGAACCCGCTGCAGGAGATCGGCTACGCCTCGATCGGCTGCGCGCCCTGCACCCGGCCGGTCGCCCCCGGCGAGGACCCGCGTGCCGGGCGCTGGGCCGGGCGCGGCAAGACCGAGTGCGGCCTGCACCTGTAGGAGCATCCCGACGTGCCCCGGCCGCCCCGCCTGTCCCCCGACGACGTCGCGGCCGGGCTGCGTTCCCTCCCGCTGTGGAGCGGGGACACCGGCGGCCTGCACCGGACGGTGCAGCTCGCGTCCTTCCCCGCGGCGGTGGCCGCGATCGTCGCCATCGCCGACGTCGCCGAGGAGATGGACCACCACCCCGACGTCGACCTGCGCTTCCGGACGCTGCACCTGACGCTGGTCAGCCACTCCGAGCAGGGCGTGAGCGCGCTGGACCTGGAGCTCGCGCGCCGCATCGACGCGCTGCTGCCCTGACCCTGGACTGCCCCGGCCCTCGACTGCCCTAGCCCTCGACGGGGAGCACGAGCAGCCGCAGCAGGCGGTCGGCCTCGGCATCGGGGTCCGCGGTCAGGCCGGTGTGCACCGGGCCGGGCTGGACGACGGTGCTGCGCGGCGCGGTGAGCCACCGGAACCGCGAGCCCAGCGCCTCCCGGCCGGCGGCCCCGGCGGCGGGGTCGGCCGAGCAGACGTCGGCCGCGGCCTGCAGCGCCCGGCCGATCGCGCGCGGGTCGGCGGTCGGGTCCAGCGCCCGCAGCCGGTCGACGTCGAGGTGCACGCGGCTGCCGAGGTAGTCGCGCTGCCGGCAGTAGACGAGGACGCCCGCGTTGAGCGCCTCGCCGCGCTCCACCCGCGGCACCACGCGCAGCACCGCGTACTCGAAGGTCTCCCGGCTCACCGCTGGCTCACCCCGGGCGGGGGTGGCGGGCCGAGCCAGGCGGGCCGGTTCTCCCCGCGCGGCGCCCGGCGGCGGCCGCCGCCCGCGGCGGCCGCGGTGACCAGGCCGGGCAGCCAGGCGTCGCGGGCGCCGAGCCGGGCCAGGAGCTGGGCGACGTAGCGCTCGCGGACCTCGCCCGGTGTCTCCTCCGGCGAGGGGCCCTCCAGCCAGCCGTCGGGGACGCGGGCGAGCACCGACTCCAGCAGCGGCCGGGTCACCCGGCCGGCGAGGGCGGCGTCGGCGGCCCGCACGTCGGGCCCGCACTCGACGAGCGCGTGCTGGGAGGCGTCGTAGGGCCGGGCGACGGCGGCCTGCGCACCGGGCCAGTGGTGGTGGAAGGTGAGCGCGGCGCCGTGGTCGATGAGCTGCAACCGGCCGTGCCAGGAGAGCATGTTCGGGTTGCGCCAGGAGCGGTCGACGTTGCCGACGAGGGCGTCGAACCACAGCACCCGCCCGGCCAGCTCGGCGTCGACCCCGTCCACGCCGGCCTCGAAGTCCAGCGCGCCGGGCAGGTAGTCCAGGCCCAGGTTGAGCCCGGCCGAGCGCTGCAGCAGCTCCTGCACCTCGGGGTCGGGCTCGCCCACCGCGAGCTCCGGGGCGACGTCGACGGTGACCAGCGCGGGCACCGGCAGCGCCAGCGCGCGGGCGAGCTCGCCGCACACCACCTCGGCCACCAGCACCCGCACGCCCTGGCCCGCGGCGCGCCACTTCACGACGTAGGTGCCGAGGTCGTCGGCCTCCATGAGCCCCGGCAGCGAGCCACCCTCGCGCAGCGGGGTGACGTAGCGGGTGGCGGTGACGGCGGGCAGCACAGTGCCGGACAACCTACGCCGGTCCACACTGGGGACATGGGCCTGTTCCGGGCCGCGTCGCCCGAGGGCCTGCGCGACGCGCCGTTCACCTACGCCGAGGTCGGCGGCACCCGCGCGGAGCGGATGCCGGCCGGCTACCAGCACGGCGAGTGGCGGGAGGTCGTCGGCTCGGGCCGGGAGACCCTCGAGCGGGTCGCCGCCGCCATCCTCGACTGGACGCCGCAGCGCAGCGTCGGCCTGCGGGTGCGCGCCACCGGCTCGCCGGGCGAGGTGGGCACCGTCGTCGTGCTGACGGCGGGGCTGCCGCGGCTGGGCTACGACATCCCGTGCCGCGTGGTGTGGGCGTCGACGACCGGCGACGAGCGGGGCTTCGCCTACGGCACGCTGCCCGGTCACCCCGAGGCCGGCGAGGAGTGCTTCACCGTGACGCTGACGCCGGCCGGCGAGGTCGTCGTCGCCCTGCGGGTGTTCTCCCGGCTGGCCACGCCGGCGGCGCGGGCGGTGCCGCCGGTCGCCCGGTTCGTGCAGGGGCTGGCGACGCGGCGCTACCTGTCGTCGCTGCGGCGGGCGGCCACCGCCGACGCGACGCGCTCCACCAGGTCGCCGGGCACCGGCCGCCCGTAGCGCAGGTGGACGGCGTCCTTCCCGGAGCGCAGCGGCGCCACCTCGGCCTCGAGCTCGCCGTCCAGGACGGGGACGGGGTACAGGGCGGCGTGCCGCTTCCACGCGGCGTAGTGCAGGCCGTAGCGGGAGCCGAGCATCGCGGCGGGCATGCCGTAGCGGATGGTCTCCGTGGCGCCCGGCATCCCGCGCAGCACGGCGGCGCGCACCTGCTCCAGCACCTCCCGGGCGTCGGGCGGCAGGGCGGCCAGGTACTCCTCGACGGTGGCGGGGCCGGTCACGCCGCGGATCGTGCCGCAACCGATGAGTCCGCGGCACTCCCCCGGTCACCCCTGCATGGGACCGGCCGGGGACGTGGAGCGGGTGGTGGCCGGCGCGGTGGCCGCGGGCGAGGTGCCGGGCGCCGCCTGGTGGGTGTCGCGCGGCGGTGAGGTGGCGCGGGGCGCCGCGGGCACGCACACGCCCGGCGAGGACGACCGCCTGACGCCGGACGCCGTCTTCCGGATCGCCTCGACCACCAAGCCGGTGGTGGCCGTGGCCGCGCTGACGCTGGTCGACGACGGCTCGCTCGACCTCGACGAGCCGGTCGACCGGCTGCTGCCGGAGCTGGCCGGCCGCCGCGTGCTGGCCGACCCCGCGGACGCCGCCGCGGGCACCGTCCCCGCCCGCCGGCCGGTCACCGTCCGCGACGTCCTCACGTCCCGCCTCGGTCTCGGTCTCGACTTCACCGCGCCCTGGCCGACGCCGACGGTCGCCGCGCTGGAGGCCGCGGGGCTGCCCGCCGGCCCGCCGGCGCCGCAGACCCTCCCCCCGCCCGACGAGTGGCTGCGCCGGGTGGCCTCCGTGCCGCTCGCGCACCAGCCGGGCCAGCACTGGCTCTACCACGTGGGCGCGCAGGTGCTCGGCGTCCTGGCCGCCCGCGCCGCCGGCCGGCCGCTGCCCGCCCTGCTGGCCGAGCGCGTCCTGGAGCCGCTCGGCATGACCTCCACCGGCTTCTCCGTCCCGGACGGCGCCCGCGACCGGTTCGGCCCGCACTGGACGCCGCCGGACGACGCCGGCACGCGGCAGGTGTACGACCCCGCCGACGGCCAGTGGAGCCGCCCGCCCGCCTTCCCCGACGGCGGCGCCGGACTGGTCTCCACCGTCGACGACCTCGCCGCCCTCGCGGGCGTGCTGCTCGCCGGCGGCGCACCGGTGCTCCGCCCCGGCACGGTGCGGGCGATGCTCACCGAGCAGGCGGGCCCGGTCGACGACGAGGGCGGCGGCTGGGGGCTGGGCCTCGGCGTGCGGCGCGAGGACGAGCCCGGTGGCCGGCACGCCGGCTCGTTCGGCTGGGACGGCGGCCTCGGCAGCTCGTGGTGGAGCGACCCGGTCACCGGCACGACGGCGGTGCTGCTGACCAACCAGATGTGGGCCTCGCCCGCGCCGCCGGCGGTGTTCGAGGCGTTCCGCGCGGCCGCCTTCGGTCCGCGCTGAGCGGCTCAGACGTCGCGGCGCTCCAGCAGCACCGCGCCGGCCGCCCAGGCGCCCGCCGCCCACGCCCCGGCCACCGCCAGCCCCACCGGCCAGGTGGTCGGCACCGCCAGGAAGGAGTCCTCACCCACCCGCAGCGACGGCAGCGCCTGCGACAGCAGCTCCGCCGTCCGCCCGCCGGCGATGGCGAGCGCGGGCGGGCCCACGAACACCAGCGCGATGCCCAGCCCGAGCGCCCCCGCCGTCGAGCGCAGCACCTCGCCGAGCCCGGCGGCGAGCACCGTGACCAGCACGGCGCCGGCCACCTGCAGCCCCGCCGCGCGCAGCACCTCCGGGTCGCCCGGCGACACGCCCCCGGGCACCGCGACGAGCGTGCGGGCGGCCAGCACGCAGCCGGCCACCAGCAGCACGGTGACCGCCGCCGCCCAGGCCGCGACGACGGCGGTCTTGGCGGCCAGCAGCCGGGTGCGGCGGGGCACCGCGACCAGCGACGACAGCGCCATCCCGCCGAACTCCGACGTCACCGCCAGCACGCCGAGGACGACGAGCACCACTTGCCCGAACGCGAAGCCGGTGAGCACCACGCCGACGGCGGAGTCCGCGGTCGGCGCGCTGCGGGTGGTCGCCGCGGCCAGCCACGCGAACGAGCCGACGACCAGCACGTACACCGCGGTGCACCACCAGGTGGAGCGCAGCGTGCGCAGCTTGGTCCACTCGCTGCGCAGCACCGCCGTCAGCGGGACCCTCACGCCACACCCGCCCGGTACTCGACGTCCGCCCCGGTCAGTGCGAGGTAGGCGGCCTCCAGCGAGGCGACCACCGTGGTCAGCTCGTGCACCGGCACGGCCGCGGCGAAGGCGACGTCGCCGACGGCCGCCGCGCCCAGCCCCTCCACCCGCAGCGCGCCGTCGACCTCCAGCGACACCGCTGCGCCGGCCCGGCGCAGCGCCGCGGCGAGCAGCGGGCCCTGCGGGCTGCGCACCCGCACCGACGCGCCGCGGCCGAGCAGGTCGGCCATCGCGACGTCGGCCAGCAGCCGGCCGCGGCCGAGCACGACGAGGTGGTCGGCGGTGTCCTCCATCTCGCTCATCAGGTGGCTCGACACCAGCACCGTGCGGCCCTCGTCGGCCAGGTCGCGCAGCAGCTCGCGCACCCAGCGGATGCCCTCGGGGTCCAGGCCGTTGACCGGCTCGTCGAGCAGCAGCACGTCGGGGTCGCCGAGCAGCGCGGCGGCGATGCCCAGCCGCTGCCCCATGCCGAGGGAGAACCCGCCGACCCGCTCGTGCGCCACCGCCCCGAGCCCCACGAGGTCGACGACGGCGTCCACCCGGGCGGCGGGCAGCCCGTTGCTCTGCGCCAGCGCGAGCAGGTGCGCGTACGCGGAGCGGCCCGGGTGGCGGGCGCGCGGGTCGACCAGGGCGCCCACCCGGCGCATCGGCACGTCGAGCTCGCGGTAGGGCACGCCCAGCACGGTCGCCGTCCCGGCGGTGGGGCGGGTGAGCCCGAGGACGCAGCGCATCGTCGTCGTCTTGCCCGAGCCGTTGGGGCCGAGGAAGCCGGTCACCCGGCCCGGCCGCACGGTGAAGGAGACGTCGTCGACGGCGACCCGCGTCCGGTAGCGCTTGGTCAGCCCCTCGACCTCGATCACGCCGACAGTGTGGCGACCGCTGCCGGCCGGCCGGCGGAGGCGCCGCCGGTGTCAGTCCCCGGCGTCGGCCGCGGCGCGCTCCCGCTGCAGCAGCTCCTTGCTGCGCACCAGCCGCAGCAGCGTGACCACGAGCAGCCCGCCGGCCATGTTGAGCAACGTGACGTACCAGAACCAGGCGAGCCACTCGCCGTAGCCGAACGGGGCGGTGCCGGTGTGGATCGCGCCGAACACGAGCAGCGTGTCCAGGACGGAGTGGAACAGCTGCAGCCCGGCGAGGACGAAGGCGCCCGCCACCGCGGCGACGATCTTCGCGCCGTCGGCCGAGGTGCCGTTCTGCATCCGGGTCATCAGCGTGATGACGACGCCGCCGAGGAAGGCCAGGCACACCGCGCGCAGGTCCAGCGGTGACTCGACGAAGTGGCGGGCCGACTCGACCAGCGTCGGGCCCAGCTCGGGGAACGCGTGCGCCACCACCCACATGAACGCCCAGCCGCCGACCAGGTTGCCCGCGAGCGTCCCCGACCACAGGCGCGCCAGCTGGCCCCAGCTCGCCCGCCCGGCGACCACCGCGGTGACCGGCAGCAGGAAGCCCTCGGTGAACAGCTCGCTGCGGGCGAGCAGGAGCGCGACGAACCCGACGGAGAAGGCGAGGCCGGCGAGCAGGTGGCTGCCCGTCTCGGCGTAGACCGCCACGAGCGCGAGGACGCCGACCGACACCTCCAGGCCGCCGGCCAGACCCGTGGTGAGCACCTCGCGCCAGGTGCGGTGCAGCCGCTGCGCGCCCTGGCCGACCACCCGGTCGAAGGCCTCGACCAGCTCGTCCTCGGCGGGGGCGTCGGTGTCGCCGAGCTGGACGCGGCGCTGGTCGGTCACCACGCGCACCTACCCTCGGCGTCGTGCCCTCACCCGATCCGATCGTGACGCTGCACCTGTGGGGCGTCCCCGGACGGGCGGTGCCGCGGGCGGCGCTGCGGATGGCGTCGGTGCGCCCGGCGCTGGCCCGCGCGCCCGGCCTGCGCTTCGCCAAGCTGCTGGGCACCGGCGACGGGCGGACCTTCACCGTCCGCGACGCCGACCCGCGCCGGTGGGGCCTGCTCGCCGTGTGGGACGACGAGGCCGCCGCCGACGCGCTCGACGACGGCCCGGTGGCGGCGTCCTGGCGGCGGATCGCCGACGAGGAGTGGGCGGCGCGGCTGCGCCCGCTCGCCGCGCGGGGCCGCTGGTCGGGACGCGAGCCGTTCGGCAGCCCGCGCCCGCGGCGCTGGGACGGGCCGGTGGCGGCGGTGACCCGCGCCCGGCTCGTGCTGCGCCGCGCGGCCGGGTTCTGGTCGGCGGTGCCGCCGGTGTCGGCCGACCTGCACCGGGCGCCCGGCCTGCGGATGGCCGTCGGGATCGGCGAGGCGCCGCTGGGGCTGCAGGGCACGTTCAGCGTCTGGGACTCCTCGGCGGCCCTGAACGCCTTCGCCTACGACCGCCCCGAGCACGCCGCCGTGGTCGAGCGCACCGCCCGGGAGGGCTGGTACGCCGAGGAGCTGTTCGCCCGGCTGGCGGTGCTGTCCTCGCGCGGCACGGTCGACGGGGTGGACCCGGCGGCCGGCTGAGCCACCGGCGGGGTCACGGCCGGGTCACTGGCGGGTCACAGCCGCACGAAGAGGTGGACCTCCTCGCGGTCGTCGCCGGGGGCGAGCCGGATCGCGCCGGGCATCCGCCCGAACTCCTGGTAGCCGAGCCCCGCATAGAACCCCTCGAGGCCGTAGCCGCCGCGCACGGTCAGGTGCAGCATCTCCAGGCCGCAGTCGCGGGCGGCGGCGTGCACGCCGGTCATCAGCGCCCGGCCGAGCCCCTGCCCCTGCCGGGACGGGTGCACCTGCACGCGCAGCACCGTGGCCCAGTGCCGGCGCAGCGGGCTGACCGACAGCGAGAGCACCGCCCAGCCGGCCAGCTCGCCGTCGGCCCGCAGGACGACGACCCGCTCCCGGCCGGCGGCCGCCCGGGCGACCAGCGCGTCGAGGACCGGCGCGACGTCGTCGCGGGTCACCGGCGGCACGAAGCCGACCGCCCCGCCGGCGTTGCTGACGTCGGTCCAGCAGGCGAGCAGCTCCTCGCGCAGCTGCGGGTCGACCGCCTCGACGGCGGTGACCTCGGTCGACGGCGGGGCTGCGCGCATGCCCCAGATCATCGTCCGCGACGCAGGTCACGGACCGCGCGGGGGCCGGTCAGCCGGACGTGCCGCTGGGACCGAAGCGCTCCACCCGGATGTCGGGGGCCGGCACCCCCATGCCCACGAGGAGCTGGCTGGCCGCCTCGGCGAACGACGTCGAGCCGCACACGAAGGCCGTCTGGCCGGGCTCCCACAGGGGCACGAGGTCGGCCGCGGTGAGCCGGCCGGCGGGGCGGATGCCGGAGGCCTCCCGCGTGGTGACCACCAGCGCGCCGGCCTGCCGCAGCTCGTCGGCGTAGGGCAGCTCGGCGAGCGTGCGGGTGGAGACGGCGACGCGCAGCAGGTCGGTGCGGCCGAGCTCCCGCGCGGTGCGCAGCATCGACACGAACGGCACCACGCCCGTGCCGCCGCCGACGAGCAGCGCCGGCTCGTCGCCCTCCCACACGAACCAGCCGCCGATCGGGCCGCGCACCTCGAGGGTGTCGCCGGGCTCGACGACGTCGGCCAGGTAGCCGGACACCTCGCCGTCGTCGAGCCGCTCGACCAGCAGCTCGACGAGCGGGTCACCGGGTGAGGAGGCCAGCGAGTACGAGCGCTGGGCGCGGTAGCCGTCCTCGGCGGTGAGCCGGACGACGTAGTGCTGCCCGGCCAGGTGGTCGACCCGGTCGGGCACCTCCATCCGCAGCCGGACGGTGCGCGGGGTGGGCCGGGCCACCTCGCGCACCGTCGCGGTCCGCCAGCCGCCGGCCGGCGCTCGGAGCCGGCGCCGGCCGGGCCCGGCCGGCGCGGCGGCCGGCTCAGTCACCCTGGTAGCGCTGCTCGCGCCACGGGTCGCCCCGGTCGTGGTAGCCGTTCTGCTCCCAGAAGCCCTGCTGGTCGCGCTGCAGGAGGGTCAGCCGGGTGACCCACTTGGCGCTCTTCCAGAAGTAGAGGTGCGGCACGAGCAGCCGCACCGGCCCTCCGTGCTCGACCGGCAGCGGCTTCCCGTCGAACTCCCAGACGATCCACGCCTTGCCGCCGGTGACGTCCTCGAGCGGCAGGTTGGTGGTGTAGCCGGTCTTCGACGTCGCCATGACGAAGTGCGCGTCGGCGGTCGGCCGGGCGGCCTCGAGCAGGGTGTCGACGCTGACGCCCGCGAAGTGGGTGTCGAACTTCGACCAGGTCGTCACGCAGTGGATGTCGCCGCGGTAGTCCGAGGGCGGCAGCCGGTGCACGTCGTCCCACGTCCAGCTCGTCGGGTTCTCCACCCGGCCGTCGACGGCGATGCTCCAGGTCTCGGGGGCGATGCGCGGGGTCGGCTCCGCGGTGAGCACGGGCCAGTCCTTCCCCACGTCGTACTGGCCGGGGGGCAGCCGCGGGTCGCGCTCCCGCCTGCTGCGGCCGAGGAAGCCCCGGGTCGGTCCTGCCACGCGTCCTCCTCCGTCCGGATGGTCCTGCGGACACGCTGCCATGCCCGGCGGGCGGACACCAACGTCCTGACCTGGGCTGAGGTTCCCCTTACATGAGGTGAGTCACTGCGTGTTCACATGGCCGTAAAGGGGTAACGGAGCCTAACTTTGATGCCGTGGTGACGGTGACGAACTCGGGCCAGCGGCGGACCCCGAAGGTCGCGAAGACCAGCTCGGTCGCGAAGAAGGCCGTGATGGCGGTCAGCGGGATCATCCTGGTCCTGTACCTGATCGCGCACATGGTCGGGAACCTGAAGCTCTTCGCGGGCGCGGAGACCTTCAACGGCTACTCGGAGTGGATCCGCCGGATCGGCGAGCCGGCCGTGCCGGGCCAGACGGTGCTGTGGATCATCCGCGTCGTCCTGCTCGTGGCCGTGGTCGCGCACGCCTGGGCCGCGGTGTCGCTGTGGCGGCAGGCCAAGCGGGCCCGCCCGACCCAGTACGTCGCCCGCAAGGCGGTCGCCCAGAGCTACGCCTCGCGCACCATGCGCTGGGGCGGCGTGATCCTGGCGCTGTTCATCGTCTACCACCTGCTCGACCTCACGTTCGGCGTCGCGAACCCCGCCGGCCACGACGCGACCCCGTACGACCGGGCGATCGCGGGCTTCTCCAACCCGTTCGTCACCGCGGTCTACGTCGTCGCCCTGCTCGCCCTGGGCTTCCACCTGCGCCACGGCGTCTGGAGCGCCACGCAGACGCTCGGCCAGAGCAACAAGACGCGCGAGCGCACCGTCAACGCCTTCGCCACGGTGTTCGCCGTGGTGCTGACCGCGGGCTTCCTGATCCCGCCGCTCAGCGTCCTCGTCGGCATCATCGAGTAGGAGCACTCGTCATGGCCCTCGACCTCTTCACGCTCGGCGAGCCCGTCGCCGACACCAAGGCCCCCCGCGACGTCCCGATCGGCGAGCGCTGGAGCGAGCGCCGCTTCCGGGCGAAGCTGGTCAACCCGGCCAACCGCCGCAAGCTGACCGTCATCGTCGTCGGCACCGGCCTGGCCGGCGGCTCGGCCGCCGCCACGCTCGGCGAGGCCGGCTACAAGGTCAAGTCGTTCTGGTACCAGGACAGCCCGCGCCGCGCCCACAGCGTCGCCGCGCAGGGCGGCATCAACGCCGCGAAGAACTACCGCAACGACGGCGACTCGGTGCACCGGCTGTTCTACGACACCGTCAAGGGCGGCGACTTCCGCGCCCGCGAGAACAACGTGCACCGGCTGGCCGAGGTCAGCGTCAACATCATCGACCAGTGCGTCGCCCAGGGCGTGCCCTTCGCCCGCGAGTACGGCGGCCTGCTGGACAACCGCTCCTTCGGCGGCACCCAGGTGTCGCGGACGTTCTACGCCCGCGGCCAGACGGGCCAGCAGCTGCTCTACGGCGCCTACCAGGCCCTCGAGCGGCAGATGGCGGCCGGCACGGTGGAGCAGTTCCCGCGCACGGAGATGCTCGACCTGATCGTCGTCGACGGCCGGGCCCGCGGCATCGTGGCGCGCGACCTCATCAGCGGCGAGATCACCACCCACTTCGCCGACGCCGTCGTGCTCGCCACCGGTGGCTACAGCAACGTCTTCTACCTGTCGACGAACGCCAAGGGCTCCAACGCCACGGCGATCTGGCGGGCGCACAAGCGGGGCGCGCTGTTCGCCAACCCCTGCTACACGCAGATCCACCCGACCTGCATCCCGGTGCACGGCGAGTACCAGTCGAAGCTCACGCTGATGAGCGAGTCGCTGCGCAACGACGGCCGCGTGTGGGTGCCCAAGGAGCGCGGCGACACCCGCGACCCGCGGCAGATCCCCGAGGCCGAGCGCGACTACTACCTCGAGCGGATCTACCCCTCGTTCGGCAACCTGGTCCCCCGCGACATCGCGTCGCGGCAGGCGAAGAACGTCTGCGACGAGGGCCGCGGCGTCGGCCCCAACGGCCTGGGCGTGTACCTCGACTTCGCCGAGGCGATGGAGCGGCTGGGCCGGCCGGCCATCGAGGCCAAGTACGGCAACCTCTTCGACATGTACGCCCAGATCACGGGTGAGGACCCCTACGAGGTCCCCATGCGGATCTACCCGGCCGTGCACTACACGATGGGCGGTCTGTGGGTCGACTACGACCTGCAGTCCAACATCCCCGGCCTGTTCGTGATCGGCGAGGCCAACTTCTCCGACCACGGCGCCAACCGGCTCGGCGCCAGCGCCCTCATGCAGGGCCTGGCCGACGGCTACTTCGTGCTGCCGAACACGATCAACGACTACCTGGCCTCCGGCCCGTTCGAGAAGGTCGACCCGCAGCACCCGGCCGCGCTCGAGGCGCTCGAGGGCGTCCGCGCGCAGACCGAGAAGCTGCTGTCGATCAACGGCAACCGCACCACCGCCTCCTTCCACCGCGAGCTCGGCCGCCTGATGTTCGACCTGTGCGGCATGGAGCGGTCGGAGGAGAGCCTGCGCAAGGCGCTCGACCGGATCCCCGAGATCCGGCAGGAGTTCTGGACCAACGTGAAGGTGCCCGGCGAGGCCGGGCGCTTCAACCAGAGCCTGGAGCACGCCGGCCGCGTCGCCGACTTCATCGAGCTCGCCGAGCTCATGTGCGTCGACGCACTGCACCGCAACGAGAGCTGCGGTGGTCACTTCCGGGCCGAGAGCCAGACCCCCGACGGGGAGGCCCTGCGCGACGACGAGAACTACGCGTACGTCGCGGCCTGGGAGTGGACGCCCGAGGGCGTCCCGCCGGTCCTCCACAAGGAGGACCTCGAGTTCGAGTACGTCCACCTCGCCCAGCGGAGCTACAAGTAGATGAACCTCAAGCTGCGTGTCTGGCGCCAGCGGAGCGCCGCGGAGAAGGGCAAGATGGTGACCTACGAGGTCACCGACGTCTCCCCCGACATGTCGTTCCTCGAGATGCTCGACGTCCTCAACGAGCAGCTCATCCTCGACGGTGAGGACCCGGTCTCCTTCGACCACGACTGCCGCGAGGGCATCTGCGGGTCGTGCGGCGTCATGATCAACGGCCGCGCCCACGGCAACGGCCTGTTCGACAGCCACCCGCAGACGACCACCTGCCAGCTGCACATGCGGTCGTTCAAGGACGGCGACACGATCGACGTCGAGCCGTGGCGGGCGACGGCGTTCCCGGTCATCAAGGACCTCGCCGTCGACCGGTCGGCCCTCGACCGGATCATCCAGTCGGGCGGCTACATCAGCGCCCCGACCGGCACCGCCCCCGAGGCGCACTCGATCCTGGTGGCCAAGAAGGACTCCGACGCCGCGTTCGACGCCGCCACCTGCATCGGCTGCGGCGCCTGCGTGGCGGCCTGCCCGAACGCCTCGTCGATGCTGTTCACGTCGTCGAAGGTCGTGCACCTCGGCCTCATGCCGCAGGGCCAGCCCGAGCGCAACGACCGCGTGGTCAACATGATCCACCAGCAGGACCTCGAGGGCTTCGGCGGCTGCACCAACATCGGTGAGTGCTCCGTCAGTTGCCCGAAGGGCATCTCCATGGAGAACATCTCCCGGCTCAACCACGACCTGCTCGGCGCCCTGCGCGCCGGCGCGCGTCCCAAGAGCTGACGAAGGACCCAGCACCTCCCGCCGACGGGCGGGGACCCCGCGCGGGTCCCCGCCCGTCGCCGTTCCCGGGCCGCCCGGGCGGTGGCGCCGCCTCGGTTGGACTGGCAAACTCACCCCGGTGAGCGTCCCCTACGACCTGGCCGCCCTCCCGGGCCGCCCGTGCACGATCGCCGCCGCGCTGGAGCTGGTCGGCGAGCGGTGGTCCCTGCTCGTCGTCCGGGAGGTGTCGATGGGCAACCACCGCTTCAGCGACATCGCCCGCGGCACCGGCGCCCCGCGCGACCGGCTGACCGCGCGGCTCAACGCGCTGGTGGCGGCGGGCGTGCTGGAGCGGCGGCAGTACAGCGACTCCCCGCCCCGCTCGGGCTACCACCTGACGGCGTCGGGCCGGGACCTGCTGCCGGTGCTTCAGGCGCTGCTGCAGTGGGGCAACCGGTGGGCGGCCGAGGAGGCGCCGGTGCACCTGCACCACGCGCCGGCCGGTCACGAGGACCACGTCGTCGACGGCGAGTGGGTCTGCCGCACCTGCGGCGAGGCGGTCAGCCGGTCCCGGGTGGAGCGGGTGCTGACCCCCGCGGGACGGGCGCTGTCCGGGCTGCCCGCCGAGGACGAGGAGACCCGTGAGCACTGACGCCGCCCCCGACGCCCCGCCGGCCGACGGTCCGCCGGCCGACACGGTGGCCGACACCCTGGCCGACACCGCGCCCGACGCGCCCGCCTCCTGGGGCGACCCCCGCTCCCGCACGGTCACCTGGTGGGACCCGATGGTCACCGCGGCCGGCGGCCGCGAGCGCACCGGGCTGGAGGCGCTGCAGGCGGTGCGCGACGGCCTGCTGCCGCCCCCGCCCATCGCGCAGCTGGTGCAGATGGACATGACCGCCGTCGAGGAGGGCCGCGTCCAGTTCTCCTGCACCGTCGACGAGTCGGTCTACAACCCGATCGGCGCCGTGCACGGCGGGCTGGTGTGCACCCTGCTGGACTCCGTGGCCGGGTGCGCGGTGCACACGACGCTGCCGGCCGGCGTCGGCTACACGTCCATCGAGCTGAAGGTGACCTACCTGCGGGCGGTGACCCGCGCGAGCGGCCCGCTGACCGCCGTCGGCACCGTGGTCAAGCCCGGCCGCCGGGTGTCCTTCGCCGAGGGTCAGGTCTTCGACGCCGCCGGCAAGCTGGTCGCGACGGCGTCGAGCTCGCTGCTGGTCTTCCCGCTGCCGGCCTGACCTCAGCGGCGGCGGATCCGCACGTCGTCGGTGCACGTGGCGGTCGAGCGCAGCCGGCGGGCACCGACGCCGACCTCCTCGAGCCACTGCAGGGCCGACAGCTCGCCGGCCGTGCGGGCGTCGTCCTCCTCGCCGGGGCCGGGGTCGACGTGCACGACGACGCGGTGGCTGAACGCGGCGAGCGAGCCGTCGTAGGCGGTGCTCCCCCGCTCGGTGAACGACGAGGCGAACAGGTCGTGCTCGGCGGCGTGGTCGCGCAGCCAGGCGCGGCGGTCGTCGTCGAGACCGTCGAGGACACCGCGGACGACTACGCGGTAGGTACGGGTGGACACGGCGGGCGACGCTAGCCGCGCGCCGTCATCCGGTCACGCCGGTTTCCCGCCGATCCGGTCGACGACGAGCTCGGGGACGACGTAGGGCTCCCCGGGCACCGCCCGCTCCGGGAAGTCGAAGACGGCGAGCATCGTCTGCATCGGGTAGTCGGGGGTGACCGCGACCTCGCGGACCGGACGGCCGTCGACGGAGAACACCGCGCCGTCGGGCCGCCAGTCGACGGCGTAGACGTGCCAGTCGGCGACGTCGATGCCGGGCCGCGGCGCGGCGAAGTCCTCGACCAGCCGCGGGTCGCGGAACGGGTGGGTGCCCATGCCGACGGCGGCGCCCTCGGCCGGGTCGACGGCGTCGCCGAACACCTCCATGACGCACAGCTCACCGCACCGCTCGGGCACGTCCTCCAGCCCGACCAGCCACCAGGCGACCATCGACCGCGGCGTGACCGTCGCGCGAGCGCGCATCTCCAGCCGGCCGTACCGCGGCGTCCAGCCCCAGTACGCCGGCTGCTCCTCGCGGACGACCGCGCCCGGCCGCACCGGCTGCTGCCCGACCGTGCTGCCGACCGGCCCGGAGAAGACGCCGGACTGGATGCCCGAGACCCGCAGCGGCGGGTGGTCGTCGGGGCACCACAGCGGCACGTCGTCGGGCAGCGACAGGTGCAGGCAGGAGTCGCGGACCTCGTACCGGGCCGCCGTCGCCGCCCGGGAGCTCCACTGCGGCAGGTAGTGCGGCACCCAGACGCCGAGGTCCAGCCCGGATCCGTCGAAGTCGTCGGCGAAGTCGCCGGCGGTGGCGTCGGCGGAGGCGTCGGCGGAGGCGTCGGCGGAGGCGTCGGCGGAGTCGTCGGTGGAGGTCACCGGCTCTGCAGCGCGTCGAGCGCCACCGCCATGGAGGCGGCGACGCGGAAGTCCAGCCGCGGGTCGGGGACGGACACGTCGTAGCGGTCCCGGATCGACTTGCGCCGCTCGACGACGAGCACCGGCTGCCCGGTCGCGGTGTCGGTGAAGTCGAAGTGGAAGACGAAGGGCACCCACACGTCGCCGAGGTACGGGATGAGCCCCCAGATGCGCCGCACGATGGCCAGCACCGGGCGCCGCTCCCGGCCGACGGCGGTCAGCCCGGGCACCGACAGGTCCCAGGTGGAGCGGAGCAGGCTGGCCCCGAAGCGCTTGCCGAAGGTGCCGAGCACCTGGCCCTGCTCGTCGAACACGTCGTGGTGGGCGTGCACGTCCAGGCGCTGCCGCGCGCGGAAGGAGAACACCGGCCGCGTGCGCTGCTCGTCGGCGGTGAAGACCACCTCCTCCTTGAGCTTGAGGCGCTTCTGCTGGGCCATCGCCAGCAGCGCCCCCTCGCTGCCGTCGGGCTGCACGGCCCGCACCTCGTAGCGGTTCACCATCACGGTGACCCTCTGGCGCACGGTGAAGCGCGGCACCGCCATCGGGGCGGGCTGCCAGGTGTACGGCGCGGTCACGGGGGCTCCTCCGGGGACGCGGGACTGCGCCCATCCTCGCCCCGCCGTCCAGAGACGCGCGGGGCGCGACCGGGTTGATCCGCACAATCTCGCTCTCACCCGGCAGGCGCGCGATGCATGTGCCAGGGTCGGGACGGGGTGGAGCAGTTCCGCCCCAGGAACGCGGAGGTCGTTGTGCAGCAGGAGAGCCGTCGTGTCGGCGTCGCCGTTGTCGGTCTCGGGGGTGCGGTCGCGACGACCGCGGTCGCGGGCCTGGAACTGCTCCGCATCGGTGCGGCCGGGACCGACGGGCTGCCGCTGGCCGGCCTGCAGGTGGCCGGTGCCCCGGTCGAGGAGACGACCGGCCTGGTCGGCTACGACTCCCTCGTCGTGCGCGGCTGGGACCTCGACGGCTCCGACCTGCGCAAGGCCGCCGAGCAGCACGCCGTCCTCGACTCCCGCCAGCTCGAGGAGGCCGGGCCGGCCCTGTCGGCGCTGACCCCCTGGCCCGCGGCCGGCGACGCCGACTTCTGCCGCAACGTCACCGGCGGCAACGTGGTGCTCGCCGAGACCCGCCGCGCCCAGGTCGACGCCGTCCGCGCCGACCTGCGCCGGTTCCGCGAGGAGGAGTCGCTCGACGGCCTGGTGCTGGTGAACCTCGCCTCCACCGAGCGCTGGCCCGACCCGACCGCGCCCTCCCTGCAGTCGCTGGAGGCCTTCGAGGCCGGCCTCGACGCCGACGACCGCGCGATCACCCCGGCGATGGTCTACGCCTACGCCGCGATCGCCGAGGGCGCCGGCTACGTGAACTTCACGCCGTCGCTGGCCGCCGACGTCCCGGCGCTGGTGGCCTTCGCCGAGCAGCGCGGCGTCCCGGTCGCCGGCAAGGACGGCAAGACCGGCCAGACGATGATGAAGACGGTGCTCGCGCCGGCCTTCCGCGCCCGCGCGCTGACCGTCGAGGGCTGGTACTCCACCAACATCCTCGGCAACCGCGACGGCCTCGCGCTCGACGACCCGGACTCGCTGAACAGCAAGCTGCAGACCAAGGGCAGCGTCCTGGACTCGATCCTCGGCTACCCGGTCGAGGACCACGTCGTGCGGATCGACTACTACCGGCCGCGGGGTGACCAGAAGGAGGCCTGGGACGCCATCGACCTGGTCGGCTTCCTCGGCCAGCGCATGCAGGTCAAGGTCGACTTCCAGTGCCGCGACTCGATCCTCGCCGCGCCGCTGGCCGTGGAGCTCGCCCGGCTCACCGACCTCGCGCAGCAGCGCGGCGAGGGCGGCGTGCAGCGTCAGCTCGGCTGGTTCTTCAAGGCCCCGATGACGGCCGACGGCAGCGTCCCGGAGCACGCGTTCCACAACCAGGAGACCGTGCTGCTCGACTGGCTGGCCGCCGGCGCCTCCTCCCGGTGACCGCGCTCGACAGTCCGGGGACGCTTCCCGCGCTCGCCGGCCTGCGCCCGCTGCTCGGCGAGATCGGCGACGCCAAGCGGGTGCGGGTCGCCGGTGCGTCCGGCTCGCTGGCCGAGCAGGCGTTCACCCGCGCGTGGGCCCGCCTGGTCGGCGGCGAGGACGTCGAGGCGGTGGCGTTCTCCGAGACCGCGGCCGCCGTCGCCCGAGCCCGGCTGGCCGGCATCGACGCCGCCGTGCTGACCGCCGCGGGGATGGGCGACGACGAGGTGACGGCGGTGCTGCGCCGCGCCTTCGACGAGGTCAGCGAGCCGCTCGACGGCGTCCTGCGCGAGCGGCTGCGCGCCGCGCTCGGCCCGCTGCCCTCCCCCGGCGGCGCGCCCGCGCTGGCCGCCACGCTCAACGCGCAGCCCCGCGCCGGGGCCACCGCGCCCGGCGTCGCGCGGATCATGGTGGAGCCGCCGGAGAGCCACGGCGACCACTGCCTCACCGTCGCCGTCTACGGCGCGCTGGTGGCGCCGGTGGTCGACGCCGACCCGGTGCAGCCGTTCCTGCTCGGCCTCGCCCACCACCTGCACAACGTCGTCCTGCCCGACGCCGGGTTCGCCGGCGAGGTGCTGCTCGGCGACGCGCTGGAGCGGGTGATGAGCACGCTGGAGGAGCGCGAGCTCGCCGCGCTGCCGGACGCCCTCGCCGACCGCGTGCGCGAGGTGCTGGCGCTGCGGCCGGGCGCCGACGTGCCGGAGGCGCGGGCGTTCCACGCCGCCGACGTCCTCGACCGCGTCCTGCAGGTGCACCATCACGCCCGGGCGGCGGCGTTCACCGCGTCGCAGGCGCTCGACGACCTCGAGCTCGTCCACGCCGGGCCGGTGCAGGCCTACCACCTCGACGTCCTGGCGGCGGCCGGGCTGTGAGCCTCGCCCTCGACGCGCCCGTCGTCGACGGGATCCCCTTCGCCCGGGCCGGCCGGGACGACCTGCGCGGCGAGGTCGCCGGGCTGCTCGCCGCCGGGGAGACCGACCGGGCGCGGGTGCTGCTGCTCGCCGATGCCGACGACTGGTGGACCGAGCCGCCGCCCCCGCCCGAGCAGCTGGCCCGGGTGCCGGCCGCGCGGACGCTGCGCGAGGCGATGGAGCTGCTCGGGATGGGCCGGGTGGCCGACTACTTCGCCCACCGCTGGTCCGACCCGACGCACCTGGCCGGGCTCGGGCTGCTGCAGGCGCACTGGCCGGGCGAGCGCCCGGTGGTCGACGTCGCGTGCGGGATCGGCGCGCACCTGCGCGAGCTGTCCCGCCGCGGCGTGCGCGACCTGGTCGGCGTCGACGTCGTGTGGGCGAAGCTGTGGCTGGCCCGGCGCTTCGTGTGCCCGGACGCCCGCTACGTGTGCGCCGACCTGAGCGCCGCGCCGGACCTGCGGGTGGGCACGCCCGCCTACGTCATGTGCCACGACGCCTTCTACTTCCTGCGCGACAAGCCGGCCGCCGCCGCGGCGATGCGCGTCCTGGCCGGCGAGGGCGGCACCGTCGTCGTCGGGCACGCGCACGTGGCCGACCCGCACGGGGAGCCGCTGACGCCGGAGGGCTACGCCGAGGTGCTCGGCACCGGGCTGCTCTACGACGACGACGAGCTGACCCGCTCCCTGCTCGAGGGGCGCCCGCCGCGGCCGGCCGGGCCCGCCGACCTGCGCGCCCGCGAGGCGGTCGCGCTCGTGGCCGGCGACCCGCGCGGCCCGGCCCCCGTCGACCTCGGCGAGCCGCTGCCCCCGCTGGCGCCCAACCCGCTCTACCGCGACGGCGTGCTCACCTGGCCGAGCGAGCGCTACGCCGCCGAGTACGGGCCCCGCTCGTCGTACCTGCCCGAGTGCTGGCCGGACCCGCTGCCCGCCGACGCCGCGCGGCGCCGGCTGCTCGTCGACCTCCCGGAGGCCTGGTGACCGCGCCCGTCGGCTGGGGCGTCGCCGGCTGTGGCTGGGTGGCCCGCGACCACGCGCTGCCCGCGCTGCTCGCCGTCGACGGCGCCCGCGTCGTCGCGCTGCACGACCTCGACCCGGCGGCGATGGCCCGGATGCCGGTCGAGGGCGCCGCCGCGACCACCGACCTCGCGGAGTTCCTCGCCACCCCGGGCCTCGACGCCGTCTACGTGGCCGTGCCGAACGCCGGGCACCGCCGGGTCGTCGAGGCGGTCGCGGCCGCCGGCAAGGCGGTGCTCTGCGAGAAGCCGCTGGCCGCCGACGCCGACGACGCGCAGGCGCTGGTCGACGCGTGCGCGCGGGCCGGCGTCCTGCTCGGCACCGCCTACGACCAGCGCTGGCACCCCGCCCACGTGCGGCTGCGCGAGCTGGTGCCCGACCTCGGCACGGTCACCGCCGTCCGGATCGTCTACTGCTGCTGGCTGCCCGGGGACTGGACGCCCGACGGCCGCCCGCACGACAACTGGCGGGTCGACCCGGCCCGCGCCGGCGGCGGCGCGGCGATCGACCTCGCCCCGCACGGCCTCGACCTCACCGGCACGCTGCTCGGCGAGGACGTCACGTCGCTGTCGGCGCTGCTGCAGACCCGGGTGCACGACTACGGCGTCGACGACGGCGCGCTGCTCACCGGCACCACCGACTCCGGGGTGCTGGTGAGCCTGCACGTCGCGTTCAACACGCCCGACGAGCTGCCCCGCCGCCGCCTGGAGGTGGTCGGCACCCGCGGCATGGCGGTCGCCGTCGACACCATGGGGCAGACGGCGGGAGGCTCGCTGACGCTGCACTCCCCCGACCCCGTGGACGTGCCGTTCGCCGACACCCCGCCGTTCCGGGCGCAGTTCGCCGCCTTCACCGAGGCGGTCGCGGGCCGCACCCCCGCGACGACGGCCTGGCCGTACGACCCCGCCCGCGACCTCGCCCTGCACCGCCTGCTCCTCACCGCTCTCTCCGGAGGAACACCGTGAGCTCGCCCGACGTCCCCGGCGCCATCGACCGGGCCACCGACCCCGCCGCCGCCGACGACGGCGCGCGGCACGGCACCAGCCAGGTGGACACCAACCCCTACCGCGGGCTGCTGCCCGACCTGCCCGCCTACGCCTGCACCAACTGCGGGCACTGGCAGCGCTGGCCCGCGCCCGGCCCGGTCGTGTGCCCGGTCTGCGCCGACGTGCGCAACGCGCTGCCCGAGCACGGCTTCGAGTTCGTGACCGACAAGCAGGCCGACGAGCTGGTCACCGGGTTCTGGCGGCCCGCCCCGGTCCAGGGCGTCACCGAGTTCGGCACCGAGCCGCGCTTCGGGCTGGACAGCCGCGGCTGGGTGATCGAGACCGACATCGGCCTCGTCGGCTTCGAGTGCGCCCCCTGGTACACCGCCGACATGCTCGCCGAGCTGCGCCGCATGGCCGCCGAGAAGGGCGGGTTCCCGGTGCTGGCGTCGTCGCACGTGCACGGCTACGGCGCACTGTGGCAGCTGCAGCAGGAGCTCGAGCCGCGGGTGGTGTGCGTCAACGTGCACGACCTGGTGTGGACCAAGGCCTTCCGCGTCACCTGGCCGGCCGACGACGTCCTGTCACTCGCGCCCGACCTGACGCTGCACCGCACCGGCGGCCACTTCCCCGGGCACTCGGTGCTGCACGACTCCCGCCGCGGGATCCTCTTCTGCGGCGACTCGCTCAAGGTCGACCTCGACGACGCCGGCGACCCGGTCGCGCTGAGCGCGCACAAGGCCTTCCACGCGCAGATCCCGCTGTCGCACGGCGAGTTGCGGGAGATGCTCGCCGTCGTCGCGGAACTGGACTTCGAGGTGGTCGCGACCCCGTTCGAGATGGTCCCGGGGATCACCACCGACAACGTCGTCCACCTCGTGCAGCGGCTGCTGTCGGGGCCGCCGGACGCCGCGCCCGTCCCGCTGGCCGAGCTGTGACCGCGGCGGAGACGACGCCGTCGCAGCGCTACCGCGACAGCTTCCCGGTCCCGGTCGACGACTTCGCGATCGAGGGCATCGACGTCCTCGACGTGCCGCTGCACTCCGCGGTGCTGCCGCCCTCGGAGCTGCACCCCGGCGGCAGCGGCCTGGGCTACGGCGCCACCCGCGAGGAGGCCCGCACCGGCGCGATGGGCGAGATGGCCGAGATGGCCCTGTCGCTCCGGGCGCACCAGGGCGTCGCCCGCGAGGAGGGCTCCTACGCGGACATGACCCGGCGGCACGGCCGCGACCGGGTCGCCGACCCGCGCGAGCTCTGCCTGGAGGCCGGCAGCGCCTACGACGACGACCGGCCGCTGCAGTGGCTGCCGATGACCCGGCTGCGCGACGGCGAGCGGGTGCTGGTGCCGGCCGAGCTGGTGGCGTCCGCGCCCGACGACCTGCCCGGCGCCCCGCCGCCCGGCGGCTGGCTCACCACGGTCATCACCAACGGCCAGGGCGCCGCGTTCGACGCCGACCGCGCGGTCACCCACGCACTGCTCGAGGTGCTGCAGCGCGACGGCAACGCCACCGCCTTCCGCGCCATGGACCGCGGCGTCGTCGTCGACCTCGACGGGATCGCCGACCCGGACGCGCGGGCACTGCTCGACCGCCTCGACGCCGCGGGCATCGACGTGATGGTCAAGCTCGCCTCGACGGAGTTCGGCGTCGTCGACGTCTACGCCGTCGGCTGCTCGCGGGACGGCTCGGAGGCGGTGCCGGTCATGGCGACGGCGTGCGGCGAGGCCGCGCACCCCGACCGCGACACCGCCGTCCGCAAGGCGCTGCACGAGTTCGCCTCGGCCCGCGCGCGGAAGGCGTTCATGCACGGGCCGTTCGACGTCGTCCTGCCGGCGACGCCGCCGGGCTACCTGGAGCACTGGCGCACCGGGCACCCGCCGGAGCGGCTGGTCGAGGAGGACCGCGCGCTGCAGGCGATGCTCGACTGGACCCGGATGGGCACCGCGGCGCTGGTCGACCTGCTGCAGGACACCGTGCTGTCCCTGCGGTCGACGGTGGCGCTGGCCGACCTGCCCACCTGGTCGGGGGACGACCTCCACGGGTTCGTCACCGGCACCGTTCAGGCCGCCGGGCACGACGTGCTGGTCGAGCTGCAGCCCTCGGTCGGCGACGCGGTCGCGGCGAAGGTGCTGGTGACCGGCCTGGAGGTCGAGACGATGAGCTACGGCCGCATCGGCGAGCGCGGCGTGCGCCGGCTGGCCGAGCGGGGCGACCCGCTGGTCGCCGTGGGTGCCGACCCCGGCGGCTGGGCGCGGGTGCACCTGACCGCCGGTGCCGAGGAGCGCCTGGGCGGGCCGGCCTGGTTCGACCGCGCGGGGGCCGAGCGGCGGGTGGGCGCGCTCTACGCGCTGTACCGGGAGCCGGGGCGGCACGTGGTCGCGGAGGTCCTCGACAAGTGACGCACCTCCGGTACGCGTACAACACCAACGGGCTGACCTCGCACCGCCTGTCGGACGCGCTGTCCTTCCTCGCCGACACCGGCTACGCGGGGGTGGCGCTCACCCTCGACGTCGTCCACCTCGACCCGTTCGCCGACGACGCGTTCGCCCAGGCGGAGCGGGTGCGGGCCCGCTGCGACGAGCTGGGCCTGGGCGTGGTCGTGGAGACCGGCGCGCGGTTCCTGCTCGACCCGCGGGCCAAGCACGAGCCGACGTTCGTCTCCGCCTCCGCCGAGGGCCGCGCCCGCCGGCTGGCCTACCTGCGGCTGGCCTGCGACCTGGCCGGGGTGCTGGGGGCGGAGGCGGTGAGCTTCTGGGCCGGCGTGCCGAAGCCGGGCGTCGACCGTGACGAGGCGTGGGGCTGGTTCGCCGACGGCGTGCGCGCGCTCGTCGACAGCCACGGCGGCCGGTCCTACGCCCTCGCCGTCGAGCCGGAGCCCGGGATGCTGGTGGAGGACTGCGACGGCTGGGCGCGGCTGGCCGCCGAGGCGCCGGGCATCACGCTGGCGCTGGACACCGGGCACTGCGTCGTCGCCGGGGCCTACGCGCCGGAGGAGGCGGTGGCCCGGTTCGCGCCGCACCTGGGCACGGTCGCCGTCGAGGGCATGCGCCGCGGCGTGCACGACCACCTGCCGCTGGACGAGGGCGACGTCGACCTGCCGGCGGTGCTGCGCGCGCTGCGCGAGGCGTCGTACGACCGGCTGGTGACGCTGGAGCTGTCCCGGGACGGGCACCGCGCGCACGAGATGGTGCCGCGGGCGATGGCCACGCTGAGGGAGGCCGAACGGGCGTGAGGATCTGCTTCGTCAGCCGGCGGTACTGGCCGGCGGTCAGCGGGATGAGCGTCTACGCGGAGAACCTGCTGCGCGAGCTCGTGGCGCTCGGCCACGAGGTGGTGCTGGTCAGCCAGTACCGCGACGACGAGGCCGGCACCCGGGTCTACGGCGGCGGCCCGCCCCCGGCCGACCGGGTGCCCGCCGGCGTCGAGGTGCACGCGCTGCCCAGCCGCGGCGAGACCGTCGTCCCCGCCGACTGGGAGGGCGACATCGCGGAGATCGTCCGCACCGTGCTGGACCTGCACCGCGAGCGCCCGTTCGACGTGCTGCACGCCCAGTACGGCTACCCCCCGGGTCTCGCGGTGCTGGCCGCGGCGCGGGAGACCGGGCTGCCGGCCGTGGTGAGCATCCAGGGCGGCGACGGCCACTGGGTGGGCACCTGCTGCGAGACCCACGCGCACGCGATGCGCACCGTCGTCGACGCTTCCTCCGCGGTGCTCATCGGCAGCGCCAGCTTCCGCGACGAGGTGGTGGGCAACCTCGGCTCGGACCCGGCGCGGTTCACGATCGTCCCGGGCGCCACCGACACCCGCCGGTTCACCCCCGCGGAGCGCCCACTCGGGTCGCTGCAGGACCCGCCGGTGCTGCTGTTCCACGGCCGGGTCGACCGCCGCAAGGGCGTGCTCGACCTGCTCGAGGCGCTGCCCGACGGCGTCCGGCTGGTCGTCTCCGGCATCGGCCCCGACCTGGACGAGGCCCGCGCCCGGGCCGACGGGCGGACGACGTTCCTCGGCTACGTGCCACCCGACGAGGCGCCCGCGGTGTACCGCTCGGCCGACGTCTTCGTCAGCCCCACCTACAGCGAGGGGTTCTCCAACACGCTGCTCGAGGCGATGGCCAGCGGGCTGCCGACGGTGAGCACCGACTCGGTCGGCGTCGTCGACTGCCTGCGCGACGGCGAGAACGGGCTACTGCACGCCCCGGGCGACGTCGCGGGACTCCGCGCGGCGCTCGACCGGCTGCTCACCGACGGCGCGCTGCGCGAGCGGCTGGCGACGGCGGCGCTGGAGGAGGTGCGCCGGCTCTACTCGTGGCCGGTGCTCGCCCGCTCGATCGACGACGTCTACTCCGAGGTGGCCGGGACGACGCCGTCGCACGACTGGACGATGCCGCCGACGGTCGACCTCTCCTGCCGGTTCCGCGCCGCGGCCCACCTGCTGTGAGGGTGACCGCGGTCAGCCCGCACCTGGACGACGCCGCGTTCTCCGTGGGCGGCACCCTCGCCGCGCTGGCCGACGCCGGGCACGAGGTCACGGTGGTCACCTGCTTCACCCGGAGCGTGCCCGACCCGGAGGGCTTCGCGCTGGCCTGCCAGCTCGACAAGGGGCTGCCGGCCGACGTCGACTACATGGCGCTGCGCCGCGACGAGGACGCCGCCGCGATGGCGGTGCTCGGGGCGACGCCGCTGCACCTCGACCTGCGCGAGGCCCCGCACCGCGGGTACGGGAGCGCGGCGGAGCTGTTCGCCGGCGTGCGCCCCGAGGACGACGCGTGGGAGGACGTGCGGGCGGCGCTGACCGGGCTGCCCGGCGACCTGTGGCTCGCCCCGCAGGCGCTCGGCGGGCACGTCGACCACCTGCAGGTGCTGCGCGCGGTGGCCGGGACGGGGCGGCCGGTGCTGTGGTGGCGGGACTCGCCCTACGTGCTGCGCGACCCCGGCGCGGTGCCCGGGCCGGACCTGCCCGGTGAGCTCACGCCCGTCCGGTTGCCCCAGGACCTGGACCGCCGCGCCGACGCATGTGCCAGCTACGCGACGCAGCTCGGCTTCCAGTTCGGCGGGCCGTCGGCGATGCGCTCGGCCCTGGCCGGGCTGCCGGAGGAGCTGCTGGCCGACGCCGCGGCGCGGGAGCTCGTGGCGGACCTCGCGCTCCCGGCGCGGTAGCCACCCCGGCCCGGACCGACCCCTGTCTCCCCGGCCGGGTCGTGCTCTGCACGCGCCCGTGTGCAGAGCACGAGCGAGGCCGGGACAGTCCTCGCGCTCGGCTTCGTGCTCTGCACACCCCTGTGTGCAGAGCACGACCCCCTCCCGGGACACGGTCGTGCTCTGCCCCGCCTCCGTGGGCAGAGCACGACTCCCTCCAGGGAGAACGGGTCAGAGGGGCTGCAGCGCCCTCCAGGCGGTCCATGCGCCGGCGATCATGTCCCGCAGGTCGCGGGTCGCCCGGAAGCCGAGGTCGCGGGCGATGCGGTCGACGGCGGCGACCACCCGCGCGGGGTCGCCGGGGCGCCGGCCGGTCACCTGCGGCGTGGTGTCCCCGCCGGTGACCTCGGCGACCACCCGCAGCACCTCCAGCACGCTGCTGCCCTCGCCGCGCCCCACGTTGTAGGTGCCCCCGGGACGGCCGGCGGCCAGGGCGCGGGCGGCGGCCACGTGCGCGTCGGCGACGTCGGCGACGTGCACGAAGTCGCGCACCGGGCTGCCGTCGGGCGTGGGGTGGTCGTCACCGAAGAGCAGCGGCGGCCGGTCGGCGTCGAGGGCCTCGAACACCAGCGGCACGAGGTTGGCCGTCCCCCGGTCGCCGAGCTCGGGCGCCGCGGCCCCCGCCACGTTGAAGTAGCGCAGGCTGGTGGCGGCCAGGCCCCAGGCGGCGCAGTCGCGCAGTAGGTCCTCGCCCGCGAGCTTCGTGCGGCCGTAGGGCGACAGCGGGCGGCAGGCGGTGTCCTCGTCGACCCGGTCGGCGTCGGGCATGCCGTAGACCGACGCGCTGGAGGAGAAGACGAAGCGCGTCACGCCCTTGGCGCGGCACCCCTCGAGCAGCGCGACCAGGCCCCCGACGTTCTCCGCCCAGTAGAGCAGCGGGTCGGCCACCGACTCGGCCACCTGCTTCTTGCCCGCCAGGTGCACCACGCCGGTCACGCCGTTCTCGCGCAGCACCCGCCGGACCATGCCGCGGTCGCGCACCGAGCCGACCTCCAGCGGCACCTGCGGCAGCGCCGCCAGCCGGCCGGCGTCGCCGGTGGACAGGTCGTCGAGGACGACGACGTCCTCCCCCGCCGCCACCATGGCGTGCACGACGTGCGCCCCGACGTACCCGGCACCCCCGGTGACCAGCCAGCTCACCTGGTCAGCCTGCCCCAGCGGGCGCCGGGCCGCGCGTCAGGACAGCCGCTGCCGCAGGTGGACGGCGACCTCCTGGCCCGCGGCGTCCTTGCCGATCGCCGCGCAGATCGCCTTGCGCAGCGGCAGCCAGTGCGGCCCGTCGCCCGACGGCATGCAGGTGGCGGCGAACGGGTGCCCGTCGACGGTCCCCTCCACCTTCACCGCCCGGCGGGTGCCGAACAGCGCGGCCGAGTCGGGCACGGTGACGAAGGTGGGGAACGCGCCGTCTTTCTCGAGGGGCGCGGTGAACGAGGCGTCGAGCTCCTGGGCTGCCATGCCGCTACCGACCGTCCCGGCGTCCGGGACTCATCGGTGCCGGAGGAGGCGACCGGTCGGGCGGCCCCGGGACCGCCGCGGGGACGCCGTCCTGTCACGGGGCGGCCCTACGGTCCGGACGACCGACCTGGAGGTGCCATGACCGCAGTCCGGACCTATCCGCACGGCGTGACCTGCTGGATCGACACCGAGCAGCCCGACCTCGCCGCCGCAGCCGCCTTCTACGCCGGCCTGTTCGGCTGGACGCTCACCGACGCCGTCCCGCCGGGCGTCCCCGGCTCCTACCTCGTCGCCACGCTCGACGGGCGGGACGTGGCCGCGATCGGGCCCGGCGACGGGCCGCCCACCTGGAACACCTACGTGGCGGTCGACGACGCCGACGCCACGGCCGCCGCGGTCCCGGGGCTCGGGGGCACCGTCGTCTCCGGGCCGGAGGACGCCGGGCCCGGCGGGCGTCTGGCGGCCTGCACCGACCCGCAGGGGGCGCCGTTCCGGCTGTGGCAGGCGCGCCGCCGGCCGGGCGCCCAGCTCACCAACGCCCCGGGCGCCTGGAACTTCTCCGACCTGCACACCCCCGACCGCGCCGGCGCGATGGCCTTCTACGGGCCGCTGTTCGGCTGGCGCGACGTCGACATGGCGCACGACTCCGGCACGATGCTGCAGGTCCCGGGCTACGGGGACCACCTGGCCGCCACCGTCGACCCCGGCATCCACGAGCGGCAGGCCTCCGCCCCGCCCGGCTTCGCCGACGTCATCGGCGGCCTGCTCCCCACCGACGCGGGGCCGGCGTCCTGGCACGTGACGTTCACCGTCGCCGACCGCGACGACGCCGCGGCCACCGCCGAGCGGCTGGGCGCCACGGTGCTGCGCTCCGGGGAGGACGCCTGGACCCGCACCGCGCTGGTGCGCGACCCGCAGGGCGCGGAGTTCACCGTCAGCCAGTTCACCCCACCGGAGGGCACCTGGTGAGCGGGGTGGCCCGCTAGCGTGCGCGCCGTGCGCGGTGGGGCGGGCAGGACGACCGGCAGCGACCGGTCTCCCGGGGCCACCCCGGGGCAGCAGGTCCAGGCCAGCACCAGCACCGCCCGCCGGACGGCGCGCTCCGCGCACCTGACGGCGCCTCCCATCGGGAGCGGCTGCCCCCCCCACCGCGCACACCGGTGACGACGCCGCGCCAGGCCGCCGCCACCGCCTCCGGGATCGCCACCGCGCTGCTCGCCGGCCCCTGGCGGCGGCGCGAGGCGGTGCGCCGGGTCGCGGTGGCGCTCGGGCACGCCCGGGCGCCGCGGTGGGTGGGCGCGCTGGTCGGCGAGGTCCTCGACGCCTACCGCGACGCCCCGGCCGACCGGCCCCGCGAGCTGGCCGCCTTCCTGACGTCGACCCGCGGCTGGGCACAGGGGCAGGCCGGCGACGTCGCCCCGCGGGTGGTGCGCCGCGAGCCGGTGCCCACCCGCGTGGTGCGCCCCCGCCCCGGCCTGACCGAGGTGCCCGACCTGGCCGCGCTCGCCCGCCTGCTCGATGTCGACCAGGGCGAGCTGGCCTGGTTCGCCGACGTCCGCGGGCTGGAGCGCACCGCGCCCGACGAAGCGCTGCGGCACTACCGGTGGCGGGTGGTGGAGCGGCCCGGCGGCGTCCGGCTGCTCGCGGCCCCGAAGCCGCGCCTGCGCGAGATCCAGCGCCGGCTGCTGCGGCACCTGGTCGCGCCCGCGCCGCCGCACCCGGCCGCGCACGGCTGCGTGCCGGGGCACTCGGTGCGCACCGCGGCCGCCCCGCACGCCGGCGCCGACACCGTGCTGGCCCTCGACCTCGAGTCCTTCTTCGCCTCGATCCCCGCCGGCCGCGTGCGGGGCGTGCTGCAGGGCGTCGCCGGGCTGACCGAGCCGGTGGCGCACGCGGTGACCGGCCTGGTGACGACGGTGGTCCCGCTCGCGGTGTGGCGGCGGGTGCCGGTCCCGGAGGACGACGCCGCCCGCGACCGGCACGCCCGCCTCGGCCGCCGGCTCGCCGTCCCGCACCTGCCGCAGGGCGCGCCCACCTCACCCGCGCTGGCCAACCTGGTGTGCGCCCGGCTGGACCGGCGGCTGGCCGGCCTCGCGGCGTCGGCCGGCGCGGTCTACACCCGCTACGTCGACGACCTGTTCCTCAGCGGCCCGCCCGCGCTGCGCCGGCCGGCGTTCGCCGCGCGGGTCGCCGCGATCGCCGCCGACGAGGGCTTCCGCGTGCACCCCGGCAAGACCCGCAGCGCCGGGCGCGGGCGGCGGCAGACGGTGCTCGGCGCCGTCGTCAACGTCCGGCCCACGCTGCCGCGGGCCGAGCGGGACGCGCTGCGGGCGCTGCTGCACAACTGCGCCGTCTCCGGCTGGGCGTCGCAGGTGCGCGACCGCGACCCGGCGACGTTCCGCGAGCACGTCCTCGGGCGCGTGGCCTGGGCCTCGTCGGTCGACCCGGTGCTCGGCGCCCGGCTGCGGGCACTCGCCGAGCGCATCGACTGGGGCACCCCCGGGACGGCATGATCGTCGCGTCCCCCTGCTGTCCTCCGAGAGGGAGACCGTGCCCCCACCTCCTCCCCCGTCCTCCGCGACCACGCCCGCGGCCGCACCGGCCCCCGGCCCGCTCGCCGGTCCACTCGAGAGCTCGCTCGACGGCTCGCTCGACGGCCGGGTCGCCGTCGTCACCGGCGCGAGCAGCGGCATCGGCGCCGCGACCGCGCGCGCCCTGGTCGACGCCGGCTGCCGCGTCGCGCTGCTGGGCCGCCGCGGCGACCGGATGGCCGCCGTCGCCGAGAGCACCTCCGACCCCGACCGCACGCTCGTCGTCGCCACCGACGTCTCCGACGGGCTCGACCTCGCCGACGCCCTCGACGCCCTGCACGACCGCTTCGGCCCGGCCGACCTCGTGGTCGCCGGCGCCGGCGTGCTCACCGGCGCCCCGTTCGAGGACGGCGTGCCGGCCGAGTGGATCGAGATGATCGACGTCAACCTCGGCGGCATCCTGCGCACCGCGCAGACCTTCGCCCGCGACCTGCTCGCCACCGCCGAGGAGGGCCGCGCCGCCGACCTGTTCCTCATCGGCGCGCTCGCCGGGCAGGTGCGCTTCCCCGGCTACGCCGTCTACTCGGCCGTCGAGGCGGCCGTGGCCCAGCTGGCCCGGACGCTGCGCGCCGAGTACGGCCGCCGCGGCGTGCGCGTGCACGTCGTCGCGCCCGGGCTCACCGACACCGACTTCGGCTCCGACATCACCCACGACGGCACCGCCCGCGGCTGGGCCGAGCACCGCGAGGTGATCGTGCCGATGGACCCCGCCGACGTCGCCGCCACGGTGCTCTTCGGCGCCGGGCTGCCGGCGCAGGTCAACCTCGCCGAGCTGCTGGTGCTGCCCACCCGGCAGGACCAGTTCCTGCCCGGCCGGCGCGCGGAGCGGCTGCGGTGAGGGGTGTCCTGCGCGCCGAGGAGGACCGGCCCTCGTTCCTCGGGCGGGCGATGCGGGTGGCCGACTCCGACGCCGCGGCCGCCGGGGTGTTGCTGGTCGCCACGCTGCTCGCGCTGCTGTGGGCCAACGTGCCGGGCTCGGCCTACGAGGACGTCTGGCACACACCGTTCGCCATCAGCCTGGGCGACGCGGTGCTGGAGATGGACCTGCGGCACTGGGTCAACGACGCCGCGATGGCGCTGTTCTTCTGCCTGATCAGCCTGGAGGTCAAGCGCGACCTGGTGCTCGGCGAGTTCCGCGACACCCGGCGCATCCGCATCCCGGTGGTCGCCGCGGTGGCCGGGCTGGTCGTGCCCGCGCTGGTGTTCCTCGCGATCGCCGGGGCCACCGACCAGCCCGGCCAGGCGCGCGCCGCCTGGGGCGTGGTCATCTCCACCGACACGGCGTTCGTGCTGGGGCTGCTGGCGATCGTCGGCCGCTCGGTGCCGGTCAACCTGCGGGCGTTCCTGCTGGCGCTCGCCGTGGTCGACGACGTCGGCGCGCTCGCGGTCATCGCCGTGGCCTACACCGAGGACCTCACGCTGCTCCCGCTGGCGGTCGCCGCCGTCGGGCTGGTCGCCGTCGTCGGGCTCAGCCGGATGCGGGTCTGGCGCGGCGGCGCCTACCTCCTGCTCGCCGTGCCGGTGTGGCTCGGCGTGCTCGCCTCGGGCGTGCACCCGACGGTGGCCGGCGTCGCCATCGGGCTGCTGCTGCCGATCCACCCGCCGAGCCCCGACGAGGTCGACGCCGCGGAGGCCGCGGCGCGCGACTACGGCCGCACCCCGACCTCCGGGGGCGCCCACCGGGCGGTGCTCAGCCTGACCCGGTCGGTGTCGGTGAACGAGCGCGGCCAGCGGCTGTTCCGGCCGTGGGTCAACCTCGTCGTCGTGCCGGTGTTCGCGCTGGCCAACGCCGGGGTCGTGCTCACCGGCGAGACGCTGGCCGCCGCCGCGACCTCCGGGCTGACGTGGGCGATCGTCGCCGGGCTGGTGCTCGGCAAGGTGCTCGGCGTGGCCAGCGCGTCGATGGCGGCGGTGCGCCTGGGTGTCGGGCGGCTGCCGTCGGGGCTGTTCACCCGGCACGTGGTCGCGGCCGGCCTGTTCAGCGGCGTCGGCTTCACGATCTCGCTGTTCATCATCGACCTGGCGCTCGACGACCCGGCGCTGGCGTCGCAAGCCCGCATCGGCGTGCTCGCCGCGTCGGTGACCGCCGCGATCGTGGCGCTCGGGTCCGTCGCGGTGGTGCGGGCGATCGACCGCACCCGCCTGCCCGGGCGGCAGCGGCTGGGCCGGCCGGTCAGCGCCACCCGCGACCACGTGCGGGGCCGGGTCGGGGCGCCGATGGAGCTGGTCGTCTACGCGTCCTTCGTGTTCACCAACGCCGGGCGCACCGCGGAGGTGGTCGACGAGCTGCGGCGCTCGCTCGGCGACGACCTGGTCTTCGTGTACCGGCACCTGCTCACCGACGACCCGGTGTCGCTGCGCGCCGCGGAGGCCGCGGAGGCCGCCGCCGCGCAGTCGCGCTTCTGGCCGATGCACGACGCGCTGGCCGCCCGCGCCGGCCGGCTCGACGACCGCGCCGTGCGGCGCTGCGCCGTCGACGCCGGGCTGAACCTGGCCCGGGTCGACGCCGCGGTGGCCGAGGGGTCCTTCGCCGCGCGGGTGCGGGAGGACGACGACGAGGGCCGCGAGATGGGCCTGGAGGAGCCGCCGCGCTTCTTCGTCAACGGGCAGCTCTACGACGGCCCGCTCGACGTCGCCCCGATGCGCACCGCGCTGGAGATGACCGCCGGACGTGCGCGCGTCAGGGCGGCGGCGCCCGAGCCCGAGGACGAGAACGACCTCGACGACGCGCTGCCGGTGCGCCCGCCCGTCGGGGAGCCGGCGTGAGCGCCCCGGTCGCGGGTCGGCGCGCGGTGGTGATCGGCCTGCCGCTCATCGCCGACGCCGTGACCGCCGAGCTCCGGGCGGGCGGCGCGCAGGTGGAGCAGGTGGCCACCGCGCGGGAGGTGGTGGCCGACGCCGACGGCGTGCGCGAGCGGCTCGGCGGCGTCGACCTGGTGGTCGCGGCGCTCGGCGGCATCGGCGGCGGCCCGTTCGGGCTGACGCCGGCCGAGAAGTGGGCGGCGATGGTCGAGCAGGGCGCCGGCGACGCGGTGCTCGCCGCGCGGGCGTTCCTCGACGACCTGCTCACCGCGGCGGCCAACGACCGCCCGGCCGACCTGGTGCTCGTCGGGTCGGCGGCGGCGTCGGAGCTGGTGCCCGCGTTCGCGGTGCACGCGGCCACCGCCGCCGGGGCCGCCCAGCTCGCCCGCACGCTGCGGGTGGAGCTCGGCGGCACGCTGGTGCGGGTGCGGCACGTCGCCGTCGGGTGGGTGGCCACGCAGAGCACCGCCGACGGCGCCGCGCTCACCCCGGCCGACGTGGCGCGCACGGTCGTGTTCACCACCACGATGCCGCCGACCACGAACGTCGCCGAGGTCTCCCTGCTGGCCACCCGCTACGGCTGACCGTGTGCGCCCGCGCCGCATCCCGCGCCCGGGGCTGCGGCGTGGGCGCACACGCTCGCCGCGGCGCCCCGGCGACGTGGACCGATGAGTCCCGCGGCCGGTGCCGGTCTGTCCCCGCACAGGCAAACGAGGAGGCAGACGTGGACGGTGGGACGAGGAGGGCCGCGCGGGTCGCGGCCGCGGCCGGGGCGTCCTTCGTCGCCAGCTCGGCCTGGTACGCCGCGTTCGGCTCGCGGCTGGCGCAGCTCGACGAGGCCTACGCGGGGCCGCAGCCGTCGCCGGCCGTCGTCGCCCCGGTCGAGCTGGCCCGCAGCGCGACGGTTGCCGCCGCCGTGTCGGTGCTCGCCGACCGGCTGCCGGCGCGGGGCCCGCGAGACACCGTCGCGCTGGCCACCGGCCTGTGGGCCGCCTTCCCCGCGGTGCTGCTATCCGGCTCCGTCTTCCACGAGAAGGTGCCGTGGCAGCAGGCGGCGATCCACGCCGGCGACTGGCTGCTCAAGCTGCTGCTGGTCACCGCGGTGGTCGGCCGCGACTGACCCTCGGTGCACCGCCCCGGACAGCGGCCCGCGGGGTGCCACGGCACCCCGGGGACGCCCGGAGCCGGTGGCCGGGTGAGTCCCGGCCACCGGCCCGCGGTCAGCCCGGCTCGACCACTCCGGGGACCCCGCCGGGCACGACGCCGGGTACGCCCGGGCCCGCCGCGCCGGTGGTGAGGACGACGGTCGCCCGGCCGGCCTCGACCGCCTGCAGCGTCCGCAGCGAGAGCAGCGCCGGCTGCTCGGCCACCATCCGCGCGGCGTTGGCCATCGCCCGGGTGGCGGCGACCTCGGCCCGCGCCCGCTCCAGCGCCGCCTGGCCCTACGCCCGCGCCGTCGCGGCCTCCGCCGCGGCGTGCCGCAGCTCCGCCGGGACCATGACGTCGCGCAGCCAGACCCGCTCGAGCACGACGCCGACGGTCTCCGGCGCAGTGCCCACGCGCTCGCGGACCTCGTCGGCCAGGGTCGCGCGGGCGGCGAGCAGCTCGTCGAGGGTGCGGCCGGCGACCACCTCGCGCAGCGCCACCTGGACCGTGGCGTAGACCAGCGCGTCGGCGTCGTCGACGGCCTCGTGCCAGCGCCGCGGGTCCGCCGTCCGGGCGGTCACGGTCAGGCTCACCCGCACCGACAGCCCGTCGGCGGTGAGCACCTCCTGGCCGGGGACGACGAGCAGCCGCGGGCGGACGGCGACCCGCACGAACCGCCGCCTGCGGCGCGCCCGGCGGTGCCGCCCGGCGCCCAGCTCCTCGGCGAAGCGGCCGTCCCGGTAGACCAGGACCCGCTCCCACTCCTGCACGACGACCCGCACGTCCCCGCCTCCTCCCGCTCGCTGACCGGCCGCGCCCGGACGCGGACCGCCCGGCGCCCGGCCGGGCCCCCGGCGGGGGACGCGCGCAGCGCCGCAGACCGCCGGGGGCCGGGATGGCCGGGCGCCGGACGGCGTCGGGAGTCGAACCCGTGCGTCCACAGCGCAGTACCCCTACAGGTGCCCGTGGCCGACGCGCAGGACCTGCGGCGGCGATGCCGCCCGGCTGCTGACCACGGGCCGCAGGAGCGTGCCACGGTCGTCCCCGTCCCGCCGCTGCATTTCCGGGCCGGTTGGCCCGGGGGTCGCGGGGTAGGGGCCGTCGGATACGCGGTGCGGCCGGGCCAAGAGGGCCCGGCCCTCAGGTGGGGAGACGCGATGACACTGCCCGACAGGGACCAGGTCACGGACTGGATCGGCAAGACCGTCGTCGACCGCGACGGCAACGAGATCGGCACGGTGACGGCGCTGCTGGCCGACGAGGACACCGGGCAGCCCGAGTGGCTCTACGCCGAGCACGCCGGGTCGACCGTCGTCGTCCCGCTGGTCGGCGCCGCCGGCTCCGGGGAGCACGTGCAGGTCGCCGTGGAGCGGGGACTCGTCGACGGCGCGCCGCGCTACGGCGAGAGCCGGGAGCTCAGCACCGACCAGGAGGCCGCGCTCTACCGGCACTACGGCATCCGGGCGACGACCTCGGAGTCCGACAGCCTGCTGCCCGCGGAGGGCGCGGAGCCCGAGGCGGCGACGGTCGTCGGCGGCCCGGACACCGACCCGGTGCCGCTGCCCGACGCGCCGGCCGACGCCGCGCCCGTCGCCGAGGAGCTGCCGGCCCCGCCGCCGGTGGCGCAGCCCGGTGACCGCGACTTCGGCCGCACGGAGCAGCCGGCGGGCGGTGCGGCCGGCCGGATCGGGGCGGCCGTGGCCGCCGCGCTGGCCGTCGGCGCCGTCGTGTTCGCCCTGCTGCGCCGCCGGCAGCAGCCGACGGCCCGGGTCTCCCGGGGCGCGCGGCGGACGGCGCGGAAGGCGCAGCGCTCGGCGTCCCGCTCGGTCTCGCGGGCCGGCCGGGAGACCGGGCGGAAGGCGGCGAAGGCCGGGCGGAAGGCGGCCAAGGCCCGGCGGTCCGCCGCCTCGGTGCCGGCCACCGGCCGCGCGCGCATCGAGCAGGTGACGGCCGCGGCTGCGCCCGTGGTGACCGGCGCCGTGCACCAGGTGCGCGAGGCGACCCGCTCCGGCGCGGCCGCCGCCGGCCCCGCCGTGAGCGGTGCCGTGCAGCAGGTGCGGGAGGCCACCCGCTCGGGGGCGGCCGCCGCCGGGCCCGCCGTCAGCAACGCGGCCGCGCAGGTCCTCGGGGCCACCCGCTCCGGCGCCGCCGCGGCCGCTCCCCTGCTCGCCACCACCGGCCACGCGCTGCAGACCGGGGCGAACGCGGGCGCCGAGGTGGCCCGGCAGGCGCTGGGCGCGGGTGCCGGGCTGGCCGCCGCGGCCGTGACCAAGGCGGCCGAGGCCGGCGCCGAGATCGGGCAGACCGGGCTGCGGGCGGCGATGCGCGCCGAGCGCGCCGTCGGGCAGGTGCCCGAGGAGGTCGCCGAGGCCGGTCACCGGCTGAAGAAGAAGGGCAAGCGCCTCGTGCGGATGACCGCGCTCGGCGCGGGCCTGGGTGCCGGGTACGTCGTGGGCGCCGGCTACGGCGACTACGGGCAGATCCAGCAGCTCGCGGGCCGGGTCACCGGCCGGAGCTGACCGCCTCGAGGTCCGGCGGGTGCGCGGCCAGGAAGCGCCGCGCCCGCCGGACCTCGTTCGTCACCGGATCGCGGTCGGGTGACGTCGCCGGCGGCCGACCAACCGGATCGCGACGAGCGCGCCCAGGCCCCCGGCCACCGCGCCGATCACGAGGTACGCGACGTCCGCGCCGTCGGCCCACACCGCGAGCGCGAGCAGGGCGAGCACGCTGACCGCCCACACCGGCCAGGCCGGGCGGGCCCGGCGGGCGGTACCGGTCGCGTCGTCCGTCACGCTTGCCGACGGTAGGGCGGCCGGGCGCCGAGCGGGCCGCTGAGCAACTCCGACACACCTGACCGGGTGAGCTGGGACACGAGTGGCGGGTGTGACGACCGCGTTCTGCGCGGGAGCGCCGTCCGCCGATGGAACGCACATGCGCGCCAGCCACGTCGCCACCGCCCTCGCCGCCTTCGCCGCCGGCCTGACCGCCGCCTCGGCCCTGCACCGCCGGGCCGCCCGCCCGGTCGCCGCGCCGGCCGCCGTCGCTGCCGCTCCCGCCGTCGCGGAGCTGGCGGTCGTCGTCGAGCAGGACGCCGTCGTCCTGCCCTTCCCCCGTCCGGCGCAGCCGGTCGAGCAGGTCGTCGAGGCGCCGGCCGCCCCGGCCCGCTGCGGCGACACCGGCGGCGTGACGAAGGCCGGCGCGCCCTGCGCCGCGCGCGCCACGAGCGGCGGCCGCTGCCACCACCACCCGCTGGCCGCCTGACAGCTGTCGGTCCCCCGCGGTAGACAGCGGGGGTGGGCACGCGCCGGGGAGCCGAGGTGCTCGGCCGGCGCGCGCTCAACCGGGCCACGCTGGCCCGGCAGCTGCTGCTGCGCCGCGACGAGCGGGACGCCTTCGCCGCCGTCGACCACCTGGCCGGCCTGCAGGCGCAGGAGCCGCAGGAGCCGCACGTCGGCCTGTGGTCGCGGCTGGCCGGGTTCCGCCCGGCCGAGCTCGACGGGCTGCTCGAGTCGCGCCGGGTCGTCCGCACGCAGCTGATGCGCCGCACGCTGCACCTGGTCACCGCCGAGGACTGCCTGGCGCTGCGGCCGGTGCACCAGCCGATGCTGCTCGCGCGGATGACCGGCACGCTCGGCCGCCGCCTGCCCGGGGTCGACCTCGCCGAGCTCGCCGCCGCGGGAGAGCCGCTGTTCGCCGAGGAACCGCGGCTGCTGCCTGAGGTCGGCCGGCTGCTCGCCGGGCGCTGGCCCGACGCGGCGGCCCGCGACCTCGGCGACGCGCTGTCGAGCCTCGTGCCGCTCGTGCAGACGACGCCGCGCGGGCTGTGGCGCAGGCAGGCGCCGGCCCGCACCACCACGGTGCGCGCCTGGCTGGGGCGCGACGTGGCCGACGGGCCGGACGACGACGTCCTCGAGGCGCTGGTGCTGCGCTACCTGCGCGCCTACGGCCCGGCCGCGAGCGCCGACCTGCGCGCGTGGTGCGGGCTGTCCGGCCTGCCCGCCGTCGTCACCCGGCTGCGGCCGCGGCTGCGGTCGTTCCGCGACGAGCGCGGCCGCGAACTGCTCGACGTCGACGACGGACCGCTGCCCGAGCCCGGCGAGCCCGCCCCGGTGCGCTTCCTGCCCGCCTTCGACAACGCCGTGCTCGGCTACGACGACCGGTCCCGGGTGGTCGCCGACGAGCACCGCGGGCTCAGCGTGGCGGGGGCCCGCTTCGTGCTGGTCGACGGCACGGTCTCGGCCATCTGGACCAGCGCCGGGCGCGACGACGGCGGCGTCGACGTCGCCGTCTCCCCGCTGCGCGCGCTCACCCCGGCCGAGCGCACGGAGGTCGAGGAGGAGGGCACCCGGCTGGCCGCCTTCCTGGGCGACGGCGTCCCCGGCGCGCTGACGGTCGGCTGACCTCAGCCGGGCACGGGGCAGGCGGCCGCGCCGTCGGCCGCGTCCTGCTCGGTCAGCCCGTCGTAGGGCGACCAGTCCGCGCCGGCGAGGAACTCCTCCCGGGTCACCGGCGGGTCGGGGGCGAAGCCGGCGCCGACGAGGCAGTCCCGCACCGCGAGCAGGTCGGCGTAACCCGGCGGCGGCGACGTGGGGGTGACCGAGGACTGCACGGTCGGAGAGGGCGTGCCCGACGGCGTCATCGCCGGCGCGCTGGTGCCCGCGGGGCCGGCGCCCTCGCCGTCCGGGGCGGCCAGCCGGCCCGCCAGCAGCGGCAGCCCGCCGACCAGCACGACGACGGCGAGCGCCACCGCGGCGACGGTCGCCCGCACCTGCCGGCCACGGCGGTGCGCGGCGCGGACGCGCTCCGGGGTGACCGCCCCCGGGTCGCCGGCGAGGTCGTCGGCGAGCGCGGCGAGGGAGGCACGCACGCGGTCGTCGTCGGTCATCGGGTCCTCCTCGGCGGCGCGGTCTCCTCGCCGGCGGCCAGCACGGTCCGCAGGACGGCCAGGCCCTTGCGGACGTGGTTGCCGACGGTGCTCACCGAGCAGCCCATCAGCCGGGCGGTCTCGGCCTCGCTGTGGTCGGCGAAGTAGCGCAGCACCAGCGCGGTGCGCACCCGCGGGGACAGCCGCTGCAGCGCGCGGCGCACGTCCTCGGTGACCGCGTGCCCGGCCTGCGGGTCCCCTCCCCCGGCGTCGGGCACCGTGTCGACCGGCCGCTCGGTGCTCGACAGCCGGCGGCGCCAGCTCAGGTGCGCGTTGACCATCACCCGGTGCACGTAGGCGAGCGGGTCGTCCGCGGCCCGCACCCGGTCCCAGCGCGAGTAGCTCCGCAGCAGCGCCACCTGCACGAGGTCCTCGCCCAGCCCGCGGTCGGCGGTGAGCAGGCAGGCGGTGCGCAGCAGCGCGGCACGGTGCTCGAGGACGAAGTCGGTGAAGTCGTCGTCCCCGGTGCCGTGCATCGGGGACGACCTCACCACGGGGCCACCCCCGCGGTGGCGAGGACACCCGCGAGGCAGACGGCCGCGAGCAGCACGACGGCCGCCCGCTCCCACCGGAGGAGCGGGCGGTCGTCGGGGCCCCGCCGCGGACGTCCCACACCAGGGAGACGCGGTGACCCCCCGGTGTGGGCCTACTCCGTGCCGCGGACACGCCCCGCCGGTGCGTCGTGACCGCCGGTGGCGGCCCGGCGGGACCGCTCGCCGCCGGCGTCCGCACCCTCCCCGCCCGGGGCGCGCGCGAGGACCCTCGCCGGGGACGTCACCGCGATCCCGGGAGGTCCCGTGAGAACCGTCCGCGTCCTCGTCGTCGCCGGTACCGCCGGCCTGCTCGCCCTCGCCCCGGGAGTGGCCGCGGCCGCGCCCGGCGGCTGCAAGGCGTTCGGCCAGAACGTGGCCGGTCTGGCGCAGACGCTGGGACCGGCCTTCGGCGCCACCGCCTCCACCGTCGCCACGTCTGGTCCGGGAGCCTTCCCGACCCTCGTGGTGCACCCGGAGCAGCAGGCGCTGTGCAGCGACGCGGGGTGACCGGCGACCGGTCACCCCGCGCCTGCGTCGCTCAGCGGCTGCCGCCGCCGAGCATCGGGTCGTCGCCGTCCCGGCGCGTGCCGTGCTCGACACCCTCGGTGGACGGGCCGGCCGTGTAGCCCTGGTCGTCGGACTCCGGCACCAGGACGTCGTCGCGCACGACCGCGTCCGGCGGCGGCTGCTCGACGACGGTGACCTCCTGCGGCTGGACGACGCCCTCCTGCGTGGTCGTCCCGGCCGTGGGCGTCTCGGCAGGCGTCGGGGCCGGCGTCGTCTCCTGCTTGCCGGACGTCGCCGCGGCCACCCCGGCCACCGCGGCACCGGCCACCGCCGCGACGCCGGCCGCGACCGTCGTCGGCGAGATCCCCGCCTTGCCCTTGTCGCCCGCGGAGCCGTAGGCGTCGTTCACACCCGGGGTGCCGACGTCGACGTGCTCGTTGACCGACCCGCGCCAGGAGCCCGACGCGTAGCCCTGGCTCTCGACCAGCGACTTGAACCGCTCGAGGTCCGAGCGCACCTGACGCTCGACGATGCCGAGCTTGTCGCCCACCTGCTCGACCAGGCCCTCCGGCTCGTACTCGAGCTCCAGGTAGACGATGGTCGAGTCGGGCCCGGCGGCCTCGAAGCGGACGGCGCCGGCGTTGGTCGCGCCGCTGGTGGCGGCCCAGGCGACCTTCCGGTCGGGGTCCTGCTCGAGGACGGCGGCCTCCCACTCGCGGCGCACGCCGGCGATCTCGGCGACCCAGTGCAGCCGCTGGTCGGTCAGCTGCCGGACCTCCTTCACCCCGCCCATGAAGTGCGGGAAGTCCTCGAACTGGGTCCACTGGTCGTAGGCCGTGCGCAGCGGCACGTCCACCTGGATCGACTTCTCCACCTTGGTGGTCATCGCCATCCCTCCGTCCTCCGACGTCTCAGGGAGGGATGTGACCGGCACCACTCCCGCCGAAACGGGGATGGGACCCCCGCACGGGGACTTCCCGTGCAGGCACCTGCGCGTCAGGGTGTCGGGGTGACCTCGGAACTGCGGTTGACGACGACCCTCGAGCGGCGCGGGCCGGCGGCGGCGATCGTGCTCACCGACGAGCAGGCGGCCTCCCTCGGCGGCGGCGCGAAGGCCTTCCCGGTGCGGATCACCATCGGCGCCGCGACCGTCGAGGCGCGGCTCGCGCGGATGGGCGGCGAGAACCTCGTCGGGCTGAGCAAGGAGCGCCGGGCCGCCCTCGGCGTGGACACCGGTGACACCGTCGACGTCGTCCTCGTGCACGACGCCGCGGAGCGCACCGTCGAGGTGCCCGACGACCTCGCCGAGGCGCTCACGGCCGCCGGCGTGCGCGACGCGTTCGACGCGCTCGCCTACTCGCACCGCAAGGAGCACGCCCGCTCGGTGACCGAGGCCAAGAAGCCCGAGACCCGCGCCCGCCGGGTCTCCGCCGTCGTCGCCGCCCTGTCGGGCTAGGCCCGCTCCGCCCGGCCGCCGGAGCGGCCGGGCGCGGGGTGCTCAGACGCGGCGCGCGGTGAGCAGCAGGTACTCCCAGTCGAGGACGAGGCCGTCGGTGCCGCGGTCGTAGCGCGCGGCGAGCGCGGCCAGGTCGCGGTCGAGGGCCGCGACCCGGTCGGGGTCGTCGGCGATGTGCCGGTAGACGGCGATCGTCGGCCCGTAGACGGTCTTCCAGTGGTCGCGCCACGCCTCCGCCGAGGGCCAGCCGCTCGCGGTCACCACCTGCCGGCGCGCGACGACGTCGGTGACCCGGTCGCCGAGCAGGTCGCGGACGTGCTGCTCGTCGCCCCACAGCGGCGGCGGCTGCCCGCCGGGCGGGGGCGGCGGCGCGTACGGCTTCATCGTCGTGAACATCTCGCCGACGAAGCCCTCCGGCGTCCAGCTGACGAGCCCGATCCGCCCGCCGGGACGGCACACCCGCACCAGCTCGTCGGCGGCCCGCTGGTGGTGCGGCGCGAACATCACGCCGACACAGGACAGGACGACGTCGAAGCTCGCGTCCCCGTACGGCAGCGCCTCGGCGTCCCCCTCCTCCCAGGTGAGCTCGGCGCCGGCGCGGGCGGCGGACTCGCGGCCGGCCTCGAACAGCTCCGGCGTCAGGTCGGAGGCCACCACCTGCGCGCCGGTGAGCGCGGCCGGGACGGCGGCGTTGCCCGTGCCGGCCGCCACGTCGAGGACCCGCTCGCCGCGGCCGACCCCGGCGGCCTCGACCAGGACGCGGCCCAGCTCCGGGATGAGGTCGCGGGCCACCGACGGGTAGTCGCCCAGGCCCCACATCGCCCGGTGCCTCGCCTTGAGGGCGCGGTCGGCGGCGACCGCGTCGAGGGTGTCGGTCATCTCTGTCGTCTCCTCCGTCGTCTCCCGGGTCGTCCCGGCACGCGACGACGGTGGCCCCGGTGCGTTGCAGATCGGCTGCACCGGGGATGCACGGTCACGCCCGGCCGGTCGCGAGCTCCCCGGACAGGACCCGGCCGAGCGAGGCGCGGGCGGAGGCGACGGCGGCGGCCTCGGCCGCCCGGGGGTCGGCGCGGCGCCCGTTCCCCGGGGCGGTCGGCGGACCGAGCGGCGAGGGCTTGCCGGCGGCGACGAGGTGGCGGTGCAGCGTGGCGGCGTCGGCCGTGGCGGAGACCCGCTGCAGCAGCCGGGCGACGTAGCGCAGGTTGAGCCACTGCTGGGTGGCGTCCCCTACCCGGTCCCAGTGCGCGAGGACGGCGACCAGCGCCCGCGCGGCCTCCACCGGGTCGCCGTGCACGGCCCGGGTCGCGGCGCCCTCCATCATCGCGATCCCCTGCCACCAGAAGTTGCGGACGGCGGCCGCCAGTTCCTCCGCCTCGTCGAACAGCGCGAGGGCGGAGTCGGGGTCGGACTTCTTGAGCACCAGCCCGAGGGCGTAGCGGGCCATCGACAGGGCGGTCGGGTTGGCGGTGGCCTCCGCGACGTCGAGGCTCTCCCGCGCCGCGGCCAGACCCTCCTCGGGGTGCCGGCCCACCGCGTGGCAGACCGCGACGTAGTACAGCGTCCAGACCAGCCGGATGCGGTCGCCGTCGCCGCGGGCCCGCTCCGACTCGGCCGTGTAGTGCGCCAGCGCACGAGCCACGTCGCCCTCGTACAGCGCCACGTCGGCCAGCACGTCGTGCGGGTAGGCGATGCGCGGGGTCCCCGGCGGTGGACGGCGGTCCCCCGCCAGCCGCGCCGTCGCCACGGCGTGCGGGAAGTCGCCCCGGTTCCACGCGCCGCGGGCCGCGGCCCCGACGGCCGCGGCGTAGCTCGGGTGGCCGGGGTCGACCACCGGCAGCAACTGCTCGGCCCAGGCGTAGGCCTCGTAGCCCACGCGCAGGTGCACGAGCTCCGGCACCGCCGCGACCAGCCGCACGGCGAGGTCCCACTCGGCGTCGGCGGCCGCCCGGGTGAACGCCGCCCGCAGGTCGTCGTAGACGCCGAGGGCCTCGTCGGCCCACGCCCGCTCGTCCGGGCTCTGCAGCCCCGCGCCGGCCCGCTCGGCGTAGTCGACGTGGTACTCCACGTGCCGCCGGGTGAGCGCGGCGGTCTCGCCGGCGTCCGCGGCGCGCGACCGCCCGTAGGCGCGCAGGGTCTCCAGCAGCCCGTAGCGGCTGTGCACCCCGCTGCGGGCCACCACCATCGACCGGTCGACGAGCCGGGTCAGCCGGTCCAGGACGTCGTCCTCGCCGGCGCCGGGGTCGGCGACGCCGTGCACCGCCCGGAGGTCCGCCCCACCGGCGAACACGGACATGCCCCGGAACAGCCGCTGCTCGGGCCCGGACAGCAGCCGGTAGGACCACTCGATCGCGGCGGCCAGGCTCTGGTGGCGGGGCACCGGCCCGCGGCCGCCACCGAGCAGCGGCCCGTCCTCCAGCCGGGCGGCCACCTCGGCCGGGCTCATCACCCGCATCCGTGCGGCCGCGAGCTCGATGCCCAGCGGCAGGCCGTCGAGGCGGGCGCAGATGGCGGCGACGGCGTCCGCCGCGGCGGGGTCGAGCCGGAAGTCCGGCGTCGCCGCGCGGGCGCGCTGGACGAACAGCGCGGTGGCGTCCGCGAGCGGCAGCGGCGGCACCGGCCAGACCTGCTCGCCGTCGACGCCGAGCGGCTCGCGGCTGGTCGCGAGGACCACGACGCCGGGACAGTGCTGCACGATCGCCCCGACGAGGGCGGCCGCGTGCGCCAGCACGTGCTCGCAGTTGTCGACGACGAGCAGCAGCGACCGCGGGCGCAGGTACTCCAGCACCGTCTGCTCCACCGACAGGCCCGACCGCTGGCGGATGCCGAGCGCCGCCGACACCGCGTCGCCCACCGGGCTGTCCTCGGGCAGGGCGGCGAGCTCGCACAGCCACGCCCCGTCGTCGAAGCGGGCCCGGTCGCGGCCGGCGACCTCCACCGCGAGCCGCGACTTCCCCGCTCCCCCGACGCCGGTCAGCGTGACCAGCGGGCCCTCGCGCAGCGCGGCCAGCACGCCCGCAGACTCGCGGTCGCGGCCCACGAAGCCGCTCGCGCGGCGCGGCAGGTTGCCCGGCCGCGGCGTCGCGGTGAGGGCGGGGTCGTGGACGAGGATCCGGCGGTAGAGGTCCTGCGCGGGTGCGGCCGGCTCCACGCCGAGCTCGTCGTCGAGGCGGGCCCGCAGCTCGTGGAAGGCGGCGAGCGCGTCGGCCTGGCGCCCGGTCGCGTAGCGGGCCCGCATGAGCGTCACGGCGGGCCGCTCCCAGGACGGGTGGGCGCGCACCAGTGCCTCCAGCTCGGGCACCGCCTCCGCGGACCGGCCCAGCGCCACCAGCGCGTCCGCGCGGTCTGCGGTGGCGCCGGTGCGCAGCTCGGTGAGCCGGGCGGCCTCGGGGGCGGCGAACTCCTCGTCCGCGAACTCGGCGAGCGCGTCGCCGCGCCACAGCGCCAGCGCGGCGTCGAGGTCGGCCAGCGCCCGCGTGTGGTCGCCGGTCGCGGCCGCCGCCCGGGCGCTGCGGACCCGCTGCTCGAAGTCGGCGGCGTCCAGCGTCGCCGTGTGCAGGGCCAGGCAGTAGCCGGGCGGGCGGTGCCGCAGCGGGGCGGCGTCGCCGAGGACGCCGCGCAGGCGCGAGACGTAGGCCCGCAGGGCGGTCATCGCGCCGTCGGGCGGCCCGTCCCCCCACAGGACCGAGACCAGCCGCTCGGCCGGCACGACCTCGCCGCGGGCGACGAGCAGGGCGGCGAGCAGCGTCCGCGGCTTGTGCCCGCCGACGGCGAGCGCTCCTCCCGGGCCCTCGACCGTGAGCGGTCCGAGGACCCGGAAGTGCACGTGTGCTGCGCCTGTCATCGCCGCCTCGTCCCGCACGCGGACCGCTCCCGGCGCGGCCGACCCTAGCGACGGCGCGGGGCGCTGGACAGGCTCCGCGGAGCGCGGGCCGCCGCCGCGGGGGTGGACCCGGCACGGGCTGGGTAGCGGCGTCGGGACGGAGCCCGGCGGACCGAGCCGGGCCGGCGGAGATCGGAGGAGCCATGGGCAAGCTGACGCTGGGGATCGGGCTGGGCATCGGGTACGTGCTGGGCGCGCGGGCCGGTCGGGAGAGCTACGAGCGGATCGTCTCGTCGGCGCAGGGCCTCCTGGGCCGCCCGGAGGTGCAGCAGACGCTGGACAAGGCCCGCGAGGCGGCGCCGGCTCCCCTGCAGAGCAGCATCGACAAGCTGGCGAGCTCGGCCTCGGGCGGCGGCACGTCGTCGTCCGGGACCTCGTCGTCCGGCACGTCCTCGAGCGCGCCGTCGTCGTCGGGGACGGCCTCCAGCGGGACAGCCGCCCTCGGGACGCCCGACGTCGAGACGATCGCGGAGGCCGCCTCCGGGCAGGCCGCCGCCGGGTCCGGCGCCGTGCCGGACCCGCTGGTGCCGCCGTCGCGGTCCACCGGCGGCACCACCGCCTGAGCGGTCACCGTCCGCCAGCGGGGGACGACGTCCCCTGCCGGCGGACGAGCCACCAGCCGTACCCGCCGGTCGCGACGACGGCGGTCAGCACCGCCGCGTAGGCCCACAGCGCCGGGCCGGCGACCAGCTCGTCGCGGAACCGGAGCAGCACCGCCCACTGGAAGACGCCGAACGCGGTGTAGGTGACCGCCGGGACGCGCAGCCGGCAGACGTCGGTCTCCCGGACCACCAGGGCGGCGCCGACCCCCAGGGCCACCAGCCACGCCCCCACCACCTGGGCGCTGAGGGGGGTCAGGGCCCACGGCCAGGCGCTGCCCGTGACGTGCGTCCCGTGGTGGGCGCTCAGCCCGCTGGTGAACAGGACGGCGCCGACGGCGCCGAGCACGAGGCCCTGCGCGGCGAGCACCGCCCGGACCCACCGGGGCAGGGCGCGGCGGGCGCCGAGCCGGTGGGCCGGCTGCCGCAGGAGCACGACCAGCCCGGCCACCGGGACGGCGAGGTAGACCGCCGTCCAGACCCAGGCCGCCGAGCGCGCCAGCGGGTCCGCGGCGGTGAGGTGCAGCTTGTGCGCGTGCCAGTACGTCGCGGCCAGGGTGAGGACCGTGAAGACGGTGACCGTCACGACCGCCACCCGCACGTGCGCCCAGGAGCGCTGCCGCAGCGCGGCGACCGAGAGGACGAAGCCGGCGGCGTAGGCGGCGCCGAGGAAGGCGACGGTCGGCCGGGCCTGGATGGTCCACGCCCAGGTGTGCTCGGTGTGCCCGCCGAGTCGCAGCAGCTGGTGCGCGGCCAGGGCGGTGAACAGCGCGAACGCGGCCAGCAGGCGCCGGGGGCCGGGGCCGAGTCCCGCCTCTCCGGTCTCCGCCGGCTGCTCGCGGACGTCCTCGGGCTCCTCCAGGGTGTCGATGGTGTCGGCCTCGTACAGGTGTCCTGCCATGCGAGGACGGTGGACCCCGGGCGTTGCAGGCCGTCTGCAACGCGGATGGGGCCCTCTGCAACGCCGCGAGGGCCGTGTGCGACAGGGTCTGTCACACCCGGGGCCGCGGCGGTGTCTCCATGACGACACCGCCACACACCCAGGAGGAGACATGGCGAGCAGCACCCGCGTCCCGGCGACCCGGATCACCGGCCTGTACGGGGCCCTGCTGAAGGCGGTCAGCCGCCGGATGCTCGGCCAGGTGCCCGAGGGCGCCGCGGTCATGTGGCACCACCCGGCGGTGCTCAAGGACTCGATGTCATTCGGCCGGAAGGTCGACGGGTGGAACCGGCTCGACCCGGCGCTGGCGACCTACGCGGCCATGGCGTCCGCCGCGACCATCGGCTGCGGCTTCTGCCTGGACCTCCACCACTTCCTCGGCCGCGGCCGCGGGCTCGACGAGGCCAAGGTCCGCGAGGTGCCGCGCTGGCGGGAGTCCGCCGTCTTCACGCCGTTGGAGCGCCGCGTCATGGAGTACGCCGAAGCGATGAGCGCCACGCCACCGGCGGTCACCGACGAGCTGTCGGCCGCGCTGCTCGACGAGCTCGGGGCGGCCGCGCTGGTCGAGCTGACCGCCAGGATCGGCTCTCTGAACGCGAGCGCTCGGGGCAACGTGGCCCTCGGCATCCGCTCGCAGGAGTTCGCGGCGTCGTGCGGCCTGGCGCCGCTGGCGGTGCGGTCGGCGGACGGCGTCGTCCCCGCATGACCGAGGACCCCTTCGCCGCCCACCGCAGCCTGCTGTTCACCGTCGCCTACGAGATGCTCGGCTCCGCGGCCGACGCCGACGACGTGGTGCAGGAGACCTGGCTCGGTGGGCGGAGGTGGACCGGGCGGCGGTGCGCGACCCGCGGGCCTACCTGGTGCGGATCGTCATCCGCCAGGCGCTCAACCGGCTGCGCACCGTGGCCCGCCGGCGCGAGGAGTACGTCGGCGAGTGGCTGCCCGAGCCGCTGCTGACCGGTCCCGACGTGGCCGACGACGTCGAGCTGGCGGAGAGCGTGTCGATCGCGATGCTCACGGTGCTGGAGACGCTGTCGCCGACCGAGCGGGCGGTCCTCGTGCTGCACGAGGTGTTCGACGTGCCCTACGACGAGATCGCCGAGGCGGTCGGGAAGTCGGCCGCCGCGGTGCGGCAGGTGGCGCACCGGGCGCGCGAGCACGTGGTCGCGCGGCGTCCCCGGATGGCGGTGAGCCGAGCCGAGCAGCAGAGGGTGGTGGACCGCTTCCTCGCCGCGGTGACCTCCGGCGACCTCGACGGGCTGCTCGACGTCCTGGCGCCGGACGTCGTCGTGGTGGCCGACAGCGGCGGGCTGGCGCCGGCGGCGCTGCGCCCGGTGACCGGGCAGTTGCGGGTGGCCCGGGCGCTGGCCCGCTTCGCCGAGCTGGCGCCCGGCGTGACGATCACGACGCCGCTGGTCAACGGCACGGTGGCGGCGCGGATCGACGGCGGCGGCCCCTTCGACACGGCGATCACCTTCGTCGTCGAGGACGGGCGGATCTCGCGCATGTACGCGACGCGCAACCCGCACAAGCTGCGCCGCCTCGACGAGCCCGTCGCCCTGCGCCGGTGACTGCTGGCGGATTCCGCGGAGCTCGGGCGGGGACGACGCGCTCGGTGAGATCTATCGATCCTCGATGGATAATGGGCGATGGTCGATGTACTGTCGCCGCATGAGAGCAGCCGCCGTCGCCGTCGTCGCCCTCCTCGCCGTGGCCGTCGGGATCGCCGCCGTCGTGCTCGGGGAGGCGGACGACTCCCCCGGCCTGCAGGGCCTGGGCGTCCTGCTGGCCCTGGGCGCGGTCGTGCTGGGCGTGCGGTCGGGACGCCGTGCGAGGTCGCGAGCGGAGGGGCGCCCGGTCAGACGTTGAAGCGGAACTCCACGACGTCGCCGTCGGCCATGACGTAGTCCTTGCCCTCGATGCGCACCCAGCCGCGGGACTTGGCCTCGGTCATCGAGCCCGCCTCCATCAGCTGGTCGTAGGACACGACCTCGGCCTTGATGAAGCCGCGCTGGAAGTCGGTGTGGATGACCCCGGCGGCCTGGGGCGCAGTGGCGCCGACCGGGATGGTCCAAGCGCGCGCCTCCTTCGGGCCAGCCGTCAGGTAGGTCTGCAGCCCCAGCGTGCGGAAGCCGACCTTGGCCAGCTGGTCGAGGCCCGGCTCGCTCTGCCCGATCGACTCCAGCAGCTCCGCGGCCTCCTCGGCCGGCAGCTCGGCGAGCTCGGACTCGGTCTTGGCGTCGAGCAGGATCGCCTCGGCCGGCGCCACCAGCGCCCGCAGCTCGGCGATGAGCGACTCGTTGGCCAGCTCGTCGGCGTCGACGTTGAAGACGTACAGGAACGGCTTGGTCGTCAGCAGCGTCAACTCGCGCAGCGGCGCGGGGTCCACACCGGCGCTGAACAGCGTCTGCCCCGTGTTCAGGATCTCGGCGGCGGACTGCGCGGCGGCCAGCAGCGCGGCGCGCTCCTTGTCCTTGCGCGACTCCTTCTCCAGCCGCGGGATCGCCTTCTCCAGCGTCTGCAGGTCGGCCAGGACGAGCTCGGTGTTGATCGTCTCGATGTCGTCCGACGGCGACACCTTGCCCTCGACGTGGACGACGTCGGGGTCGGTGAACACGCGGATGACCTGGCAGATCGCGTCGCTCTCGCGGATGTTGGCGAGGAACTTGTTGCCCAGCCCCTGGCCCTCGCTGGCGCCGCGCACGATGCCGGCGATGTCGACGAACGACACCGTCGCCGGCACGACCTTCTGCGAGGTGAACAGCTCGGCGAGCTTCCCCAGCCGCTCGTCGGGCACCCCGACGACGCCGACGTTCGGCTCGATCGTGGCGAAGGGGTAGTTGGCCGCCAGGACGTCGTTCTTGGTCAGCGCGTTGAACAGCGTCGACTTGCCGACGTTGGGCAGTCCGACGATCCCGATGGTGAGACTCACGAGGGTCCAGCCTACGGGGCGCGACCGGGCGGCCTCAGCGCGAGCGGTCGTGGCCGAAGAAGCCGCGCTTCTTGATCAGCGCGGCAACCTCGGCCGGCACCATCGCCTCCCAGCTCGTGTCCTCGGTCGGGATCTGCCGGAGCACGTCGCGGCTGAGGATCGGCAGGTGGTCCGGCTCGTGGTCGAGGCCGACGAAGCTGCCGCGCTGGTTCAGGTAGTCGAACAGCGGGCGCAGCTGCGGGGCGACCTCGACGGTGTCCACGGTGACCACCCGGCCCTCCTGCAGCATCGGGTACACGTAGAGCCGCAGGTCGTTCTTCAGCAACCGGCCGAAGCTCTCCAGGATCCCGCCGGGCAGCGCGGCGTGGGACTCCTCGTCGAACAGGTCGATGAGGCTCGGGACGCCCATGACCATCCCGATCCGGCCGTCGGTGCGCCAGGCCAGGTAGGCGGCCAGCCGGTGGTAGGCGACGTAGTCCGAGATGAGCACCGTCAGCCCGCACGCGGCGAGCAGGTCGGCGCGGGCGAGGAAGTCCCGCCGGTCGACGACGTCCCCGCCGGCCCGCAGGTTGGCCATCGTCAGCTCGCCGAGCAGCAGGATCTCCCGGCCGGCGACGGCGGGGTCGGCCTCGAACTGCGCGCGGGCGGCCTCCAGCATCGCGATGTTGACCACCGTGGGCGGCCGGAAGCTGCCGCGCTCGACCAGGATCGCCTTCTTGCGCAGCACCTCGCTGGGCTGCAGGACGTGCCGGTCGGGGCCGAACATCGCCGCGCCGGAGAGCCCCAGCTGGACCAGCTTGAGGGCCATGACCCGGTTGTCGACGGCGCGGAACTCGATGCCCGACAGCTCGATGAGGTCGACCTCGATGCGGCCGGTGGTCAGCCGGTCGAGCAGGCTCTCCACCAGCGTCTCGGGCTGGTGGTGCTGGAAGAACGCCGCGTGCAGCAGGTTGACGCCGACGACGCCGAGGGCCTCCTGCTGCAGCGCGGCCTCGTCGTCGAGCATCCGCACGTGCAGCACCACCTGGCTGGGCTCGTCGCGCGGGTGGGACTGGAACTTCACGCCCATCCACCCGTGGCACTCGTTGCCGCCGCGGTAGCTGCGCGCCACGACCGTGTCGGCGAAGGCGAAGAACGACGTGTCGTCGCCGCGCTGGTCGGCGAGCCGGTCGACGTTGAGCTGGAACTCGTGGTCCAGCATCGCCTGCAGGCGGCCCTTGGAGACGTAGCGGTCGGACTTGCCGTAGACGGCGTCGCTCACCGACATGTCGTAGGCCGACATCGTCTTCGCGACGGTGCCCGCCGCGCCACCGGCCCGGAAGAACCAGCGGGCGACCTCCTGGCCGGCGCCGATCTCGGCGATGGTCCCGTACCAGCGCGGGTCCAGGTTGACCTGCAACGCCTTCTGCAGGGTGTCGACGCCGGCGTCCATGACGATCCCCTCGCGGTGCGGCCCGGGTGCAGCGCGAGCGTAGCCAGACCCGGGCCCCACCACCCGGTCACGCGGGCACGGCCGTCGCGGCGCGGGCGGCCCGGCGCAGCCCGGGCGCCAGCACCAGCGACACCAGCACGGACGCCGCCGCCAGCCCGGCCATCACCGCGCCGGGGGCCGACAGGTCGGCGAGCGCGCCCGCGGCCGCCGCGAACACGCCCTGCCCCGTCATCCGCAGCGCCGACTCCACCCCGAGCACCTGCCCGCGCAGCTCCCCGGGCGTGAGCGCCACCAGCCACTCCTGCTGCGCCAGGGCCGCCGCGTAGCCGACCGTCGCCACGCCCACCAGCACGGCGGCCAGCGGGATGCCCGGCGCCAGTGCGAAGGCGAGGAACGGGACGGCGAGCAGCAGCCGCAGCGCGGTGTTGCTGCGCCGCCGGGCCGCGGGCGTGAGGAAGCGCCCGACCACCAGGTCGCCGGCCGTCATCCCGGCGGCGCCGGCCACCAGGAGCCAGCCGGCCCGCTCCCCCGCGTACGGCACGAACAGCGCCTCGCAACCGACGACGAGCCCGTTCGGCACGCACAGCGCCACCAGCAGCGTGCGGGTGTCGCGGTGCGCCAGGAGCAGCCGGTTGCCGCGCACCGTCTCCGCGAGCCCCGCCCGCCCGGACCGGCGCGGCGCCCGCTCGGCCACCCCGAGCCGCAACACCGGCAGCGCGGCCGCCGACACGAGCGCGGCCAGCACGAACACCTGCGCCGTCGTCAGCGCGGTGAGCAGCAGCCCGCCGACGGCGAAGCCGACCACCTGGAACGCCCCGACGGCGACGTTCATCGTCGAGCGCGCCAGCGGGTAGGCGGCCGCCGGGACGACGTCGGCCAGCAGGCCCCACCGCGCGCCCGACCCGACCGAGGTCACATAGGCGACGCCGACGACGAGCAGCAGCCGTACCGGCGTCGGCAGGCCGGGCGGCGCCTGCAGGGCCAGCGCCGCCGTGGACGCCGCCGCGACCAGCAGGAGCGTGCGCCGCGGCGGGCTCGCGTCGGCCGCGGACATGAGCGTCGTCGCGCCCAGCGCCTGCGCCGCGGACGGGCCGAACATGGCCACCGCGGTGAGCAGCGCCGAGCCGGTGGTCCGGTGCACGAGCACGGCCAGGGCCAGCGACGACGTCGTCGAGGCGGCGGTCGTCAGCGCACCCGCGGTCCACAGCGCGCGGAACTCCGGGGACGCGAACAGCGCCCGGTAAGTGAGCACGGGCCGACCGTCCGGCAGGGGACGCCGGGGACCCACCGTTTCGCCTACGGTCGAAAGGTGGGTGAGTTCATCGTCGACGCCGACGTCATGGCGCGCGCCCGCTTCGGCACCAGCCAGCTCACCGAGACCCTGGCCGCGCTGAAGACGCTCCGCGCGGCCGCGGTGCCGCCGTGGCACCGGCCGTGGGCCGACGCCCACGCGGCCGCATTCCGCGCGCGGCTCGCCGGCGACCCGGTCGGCGCCGCCCTGCTCGACGCCGCCTTCGGTTCCACCTGGACCGCCGACTTCCTCACCGTGCCGCCGTCGGCCCCCGACCTCACGATCGACGAGGAACTCGGCTTCCTCGAGTCCCTGGACGACGACGCCGTGCGCGCCGACCTCGAGGTGGCCACCGGCCCGCTGCCGCCCGCGCTCACCGCGACCGGCCTCGCCGCCACCGCCGCCGCGCTGCTCCGGTGGACGTGGGAACACACCGTGCGCGACGAGTGGCCGCGGCGGCTGCGGGTGCTGCGCGCCGACGTCGTCTCCCGCACCACCCGGCTCAGCGGCGGCGGCTGGTCGGCCGCGCTCGACGGCATCTCCCCCGGCGTCCGCTGGCTGGCCAACGGGCGGCTGCAGGTCAACGCCGCCCCGTACCCGCCGCGCGACGTCCGGGGCCGCGACCTGCTGTTCATCGCCGCCACCGGGCCGGGCGGCTGGGTGAGCTGGCGGCTGCCCGACACCTACGCCGTCGTCTACCCCGTCACCGGCGTCCTCGCCGGCGGGCCGGCGCCGCTGCCGGACGCGCTGGTGCGGCTGCTCGGCCGCACCCGCGCCCGGCTGCTCGCCGCGCTCGACGCCCCGCAGAGCACGTCCGCGCTCACCGCCCGGACCGGGCTGCCGCTGGGCAGCGTCGGCGGGCACCTGCGGGTGCTGCTCGACGCCGGGCTGCTGGAGCGGCGCCGGTCAGGGCAGGAAGTCCTCTACTGGCGCAGCGACGCCGGCCGCACCCTCCTGTCGGCCGCCGACGAGGGCCGATAGCGCGACAAGGGCCCTCGTCCTAGCGAGGCGCCCCCGGGCCGGGGAGGAGGCCGCGCTCGACGGCCACCATCACCGCGCGGGTGCGGTCGTCGACGCCGAGCTTGGCGAACACCCGCAGCAGGTGCGTCTTCACCGTGGCCTCGCCGATGAACAGCTCCCGGCCGATCTCGGCGTTGGTCAGCCCGCGCGCCACCCCGGCGAGCACCTCCAGCTCCCGGGCGGTCGGCGCCTCGACGGCCGGCGCCCGCATCCGCGACACCAGCCGGGCGGCCACCGGCGGCGCGAGCACCGTCTCCCCGCGGGCGGCCGCGCGGACGGCGTCGGCCAGCTGCGGCAGCGGCGCGTCCTTGAGCAGGTAGCCGGTCGCGCCCGCCGCCACCGCCCGCACGATGTCGGCGTCGGTGTCGTAGGTGGTGAGCACCAGCACGCGGACGCCGGGGTGCGTGGCGGCCAGCCGCTCGATCGCGGTCACGCCGTCCATCCGCGGCATCCGCAGGTCCATGAGCACGACGTCGGGCGACAGCGCGGCCACCTGCGCGAGCGCCTCCAGCCCGTCGCCGGCCTCCCCGACGACGTCGAGGTCGGGCTGCGCCGCCAGCCAGCCGACCAGGCCGCCGCGCACCACCGGGTGGTCGTCGGCCACCAGCACCCGGATGCTCACGCGCCCGGCACCCGCACCGTCACGCGGGTGCCCGAGCCCGGCACCGAGGCGACGTCGACCTCTCCCCCGACCTGGGCCACCCGCCCGCGCAGCCCCTCCAGGCCCGAGACCGTCACCGCCGCCGGGTCGAAGCCCACGCCGTCGTCCTCCACGTGCACCGACACCTGCCCGCCCAGCCGCGCCAGCCGCAGCACCACCGCCGAGGCCCCGGCGTGCCGGCGCACGTTCGTCAGCGCCTCCTGGGCCCCGCGCAGCAACACGACCTCCTCGTCGGTGCGCAGCGCCGCCCCGCCGTCCGGCGCCAGGTCGTCCAGGGCCGCCGTGTCCACCCGCACCTCCAGCCCGGTCTCCCGGGCGAACCGCTCCGCCAGCCGGCGCAGCGCCTCCACCAGCGTCGCCCCGTCGAGCGCCACCGGCCGGAACGCGGCCACCACCGCGCGGGCCTCGGCCAGGTTGTCGCGCGCGACCTCCTCGATCACCGCCAGCTTCTCGCGGGCGGCGTCGGGGTCGGCGGGCACCAGCGCGGCGGCGGTCTGCGACAGCACGACGATCGACGTGTAGCCCTGCGCCAGCGTGTCGTGCACCTCCTGCGCCAGCCGCTCGCGCTCGGCCAGCACCCCGCGCTCGTGCTCGGCGGCGGCCAGCTCGGAGCGGGTGGCCTCCAGCTGCGCGATCAGCGACGCCCGCTCGGCGCTCTCGTGCAGCACCCGGCTGATCCACACGCCCAGCGCCAGGCTGAACCCGATGCCGATGCCGGTCTCCAGCAGCACGTCGGCGGCGTCGCGGCCGCCCGGGTCGAGCACCGGGCCGGCCGCGCTGGCCAGCCCGAGCAGCAGCGTCCAGGTGATGCCGGTGAGGGTGCCCTGGACGGCGAACCAGACCTGCGGGTAGGCGAGGAAGAGCAGGAACAGCAGGCCCGGCGCGAGCCAGCCGAGCAGGCCCAGGGCGACGACGAGCACCAGCAGGTAGGCCACCGCCCGCCGCGGGGCGCCGGCGCCAATCGCGGGCACGCCGAGCAGCGCGTACGCGACGGCCAGCCCGCCGAGCACGGCGAGGGCCGCCCCGCGCCGGTCGTCGTCGACGGCGTCCCCGACGGCCGCGCTGAGCACCGCGAGCCCCCACACGACGGCGGAGATGAGGTGCACCCCGGTCACCGTGGCCCGCCACCCGCGCTCGGGCAGCGGCTCGCCGCCGTCGTCCTGCGGGGGGACGACGGCGGCGGCCAGGCGGCGGGGCAGGCTCACGCCGCCCGACGCCAGCGGAAGGTCCGGGCGCACACCACGGTGCCGATGATCACCCATGCGGCCAGCACCAGGGCGGTCCGCCCGTGCTCCCAGCCGCCGGCCTGCTCGGCGACGGCAGCCGAGTCGGGCAGGAACACCGACCGCATGCCCTGCACCAGCCACTTGAGCGGGAAGGCCGCGGCCACGCGGTCCATCCAGTCCGGGAGGTCCGAGCCGATGAAGAACACGCCGGAGACGAACTGCAGGACGACGGCGAAGGCGGGGATGCCGGTGCCGGCCGAGCGGGCGCTGCCGATGACCGTCGCCACCGCGAGGCCGAGGACGGTGCCGGCGAGGATGCCGAGCAGGACCACCCAGGCGAAGGTCACCCAGCGCCCGGGGTCGGTGGGCAGGGCGACGTCGAAGGCCGTGGCGGCCACGGTGAGCAGCAGCGCCAGCTGGACGGCGGTGGTGACGACGACCTGCCCCGCCTTGCCGATCGCGTAGGACAGCGCGGGGGTGCCCAGGGTCTGCAGGCGGGCGAGGTCGCCGCGCTCGCGCTCCTCGGCGACGGCGGTGCCGACCGCCTGGAAGCTGGTGAGCATCACGCCGGTGGCGGCGATGCCGGCGAGGAAGTACTCGCGGAACCCGATGCCGGGCAGCACGACCTCGTCGCCGAAGACCGACCCGAAGATCGCCAGCATGATCACCGGGTAGGCGAAGGAGAAGACCACCTGGCCGGGGTCGCGGGCGAACAGACGCAGCTCCAGGCCGACGCGGGCCAGCCCGATCGCGGCGGCCGACGGCGGCGCGGGCCGGGTGGCGGGGACGGAGCGGGTGACGGTGCGGGCGGTGGTCATCGGGTCTCCCCCTCGGCGGCGGCGACGAGCTGGAGGTAGACGTCTTCCAGGTCGGGTCGGGTGACGGTCAGTCCGGGCACGTCGCCGGTCGGCGAGGCCGCGACCAGGTCGCGCAGGACGGCGGCCGGCTCGGGCGTGGTGACCTCGCGGTACTCGCCGTGCTCCAGCCAGCGGACGGTGGCCACCCGGCGCAGCTCGGCGCCGAGGTCGGCCGGGGCGGCCACCTCGACCAGCCGGCCGGCGCTGATGACGCCGACGCGGTCGGCCAGGTGCGCGGCCTCGTCGAGGTAGTGGGTGGTCAGCAGGACGGTGGTGCCGCGGGCGCGCAGGCCCTCCACCAGCGTCCAGAACTGCCGGCGGGCGACCGGGTCCATGCCGGTGGTCGGCTCGTCGAGGAACAGCAGCTCCGGCCGGCCCTGCACGCCGAGCGCCACCTCCAGCCGGCGCCGCTGCCCGCCCGACAGCCTGTCCACCCGGGTGCGGGCGGCGTCGGTCAGGCCGACGTCGGCCAGCAGCTCGGCGGTCGGCACGGGTGCCGCGTGGTAGCGGGCGAAGTGGTCGAGGGTCTCGCGCACGGTGAGCGCGTTGCCGCTGCCGGTGCTCTGGCCGACGACGCCGAGGCGCCCGCGCCAGGCCCGGCCGCCGCGGGCGGGGTCCTCACCGAGGACGGTGACCTCGCCGCCGTCGCGCCGGCGCACGCCTTCCAGGACCTCGACGGTGGTCGTCTTGCCGGCGCCGTTGGGCCCGAGCAGGGCGAACACCTCGCCGCGCCGGACGTCGAGGTCGACGCCGTCGACCACCGTCCGGTCGCCGTACCGCTTGACCAGCCCGCGCACGCGGACCGCCGCTCCGTCGTCGAACGCCGCGGCCGCGGGGGCCGGGGCGGGGCTCGTGGCTGTCATGGCACGAGCCTGTCGCCGCGCGCCGGGCGCGGGGACGCCCGCGCGGTGGGTCCGCCGTCCACCGTCCGGTGGACGGCCCGGGTCCGCCGGAGAGGCTAGGGCCCCAGCACCGGCCGCCCGGCGAGCGCGGAGACCACCTCGACGGCGTCGTCCCACCAGCGTTCGTAGTGGTACGGGTCGGCGTTGCGCTGGGTGCGGTGCGCGGCGATCGTCGGCTCCAGCGACCGCCAGCCGGGCACCTCCTGCAGCGCGCGGAAGAAGTTGGTGGCGCTGGTGGTGGGGTCCATCCGGTCGGCGTAGCTGCCCCAGGCGCCGTTGTCCCGCTGCTGGAACAGCCCGCGGGAGTCCGGCCCGGCGGCGTCGCCGCGGTCGAGCACCCGCAGCGACGACTCCCCCATCGCCGTCATCACGCCGATCACCTGGGCGCAGGTGTCGAGCCCCAGGTCGGCGCCGGCGTTGACGATCGCGGCGGCGTTGGCCAGCTGCTCCGGCCCCCAGCCGGCCACCGGTCCGGCGGGCAGCGCGGCCGGGTCCACCCGCACCGCCGGACCCGCCGAGGCGCACTCCGCCGACGGCGGCCCCTCGCCCCCGGTCTGCCGGGTCACCAGCAGCGTCCCGAGCACCACGAGGACGGCCAGCACGACCGCGGCGACGGCGACCAGGCGGCCGCGGTCGGGCACGGGCGTTCGCTGCACACCCCGGTCAACGGACGACGGCCTGCGCGCGTCCCCGCGGGCTCACTGGACCGGCGCGTCCGGCGGCGGCAGCGAGTACCGCAGCTGCTCGTCGACGGAGGTGACGCCCTCGACGGCGAGCAGGCTCGGGCGCGCGCCGGGCGGCGCCGAGCCGGTGATCAGGCCGAGCGAGCCGAGCACCCGCTCGACCTGCATCCCGGACTCGCGCAGCGCCGAGGCGACGGCGTCCAGGTCGGACAGGTGGCCGTCGTCGACGGTCACGCTGTACCGCGCCAGCGGGGAGCCCACGCCGCGGAGGCTAGTCCTCCTCAGGCCGACCCGGCTCCCTCCTGGGGCGCGAGTACCAGCCCGCTGCCGACGTCGACCGACGGCTCGGCCAGCCGGCTCGCGGCCTGGGTGAGCGTGGCCCACAGCTCGTAGCCGCGCCGCCCGGTCGCCTCGGCCCACAGCGCCGCCAGCCCGGCCACGTGCGGGGTGGCCATGCTCGTGCCGCTGATCGTGTTGTAGCGCTGCGGCAGGGGCCAGGCCGAGTAGACGTCGACCCCGGGCCCGGCGACGTCGACCTCCCCGCCGGGCGCGGCCAGGCTGCGGGCGGAGAACCAGGCGGTGCGCAGGGCGGCGTCGACCGCGCCGACGGCCAGCACCTCCACGCTGTTGGCCGGCGCCCCGACGAAGCCGTACTCGCCGTTCTCCCGGTCGGCGTTGTTGCCGGCCGCCGCCACGATGAGCGAGCCCTGCTGCAGCGCCCGCCGGCCCGCGGCCGAGTAGGGCGGGTGTGCCTCGGCGACGTCGGCGCCCAGCGACATCGAGATGACCGCGCAGCCGTTGGCCACCGCCCAGTCGATGCCGGCCAGGATGCCGCCGTCCTCGCCGCTGCCCTCGTCGCTGAGCACCTTCCCGACGTAGATCTCCGCGCCGGACGCGACGCCGTACCGCGGCCCCTGCGGCGGGGACTGCGGCCCGCACGCGGTGCCCACGCAGTGCGTGCCGTGGCCGTGGCCGTCCTGCGCGCTGTCCACCCCGGCCACGAAGGACTCGGCGGTGATGGTGCGGCCCGCGAGGTCGGGGTGGGCGAGGTCGAGCCCGGTGTCGAGGACGGCCACCCGCACCCCCGCGCCCGAGTACGGCGACGTCGTCGCCCGGACCGCCTGCACGCCCCAGGTGGCCGCCTCGGTGTCGGCGAACGCCGGCGGCGCGGGTGCCTCCCCACCGCCCGCGCCGGCGAGCCGGCCGGCCAGGTCGGTGACGCCGTCGCGGTAGCCGCGCACGTACTCCTCCGCGGGCAGCACGTGGTGCACCAGCTCCGGCGACACCGACAGCACCGGCGGCCCGGCCGACCGCAGCGCGCCGACCTGGTCCGGCGGGGCGGCGACGACGGCGATGCCGAGCCGGGCGAACACCGTGGCCCCGGCCTCGCGCAGCGCCTGCGCGGGCACCCGGCCGGCGGGGAAGTCGCGGGAGTCGGCGACGTCGGTGATCCCGGCCGCCGACCAGTCGACCCGGGGGTCGCCGGGATCGGCGAAGACCACGACCTGCCGGCCGGTGGTGGGCGCCCCGAGGCGCCTCGCCGGGCGTTCCGGCTGGCGGTTCGGCGGACGGATGCCCGGGCGCGGTCTGATCACGGTTCCCCCTGTCGACGCGGGGCCGGCACGCCGCCGTCCCCGGTGGGCGCAGTCTGGTGGGCGGCACCGACAGCCGCCCGCCGACGACGTCCGGCGGCGCCGTCCGAAAGCCGCCAGTCAGGGGCTCCCGGCGGTGCCATGCTCGACGCGTGCCCACCTCCCTCGACGCCGAGCGCTGCTACCGCGCGGTCGCCAGCCGGGACGCCCGCTTCGACGGCTGGTTCTTCACCGCCGTGCGCACCACCGGCATCTACTGCCGTCCCTCCTGCCCGGCCCGCACGCCGGCCGCGGCCAACGTCAGCTTCTTCGGCACCGCCGCGGGCGCCCAGGCCGCCGGGTTCCGCGCCTGCCGGCGCTGCCGCCCGGATGCCGTCCCCGGCTCGCCGGAGTGGGACGTGCGCGCCGACGTCGTCGCCCGCGCCATGCGGCTGATCGCCGACGGCGAGGTGGAGCGGGCCGGCGTCCCCGGGCTGGCCGCGCGGCTGGGCTACTCCGAGCGCCAGGTGCACCGGCTGCTGGTCGGCGAGCTCGGCGTCGGCCCGCTCGCCGTCGCCCGCGCCCAGCGCGCGCAGACCGCCCGGGTACTCATCGAGACCACCGACCTGCCGATGGCCGACGTCGCGTTCGCCGCCGGGTTCGCCAGCGTGCGGCAGTTCAACGACACGGTCCGCGAGGTGTTCGCCTGCACGCCCAGCGAGCTGCGCCGCCGCCGGTCGGGCGGCGAGACCGGCGCCCCGGGCTGGCTGACGCTGCGGCTGGCCGCCCGCGCCCCGTTCGACGCCGCCGAGGTGCTGTTGTTCCTCGGCCTGCACGCCGTCCCCGGGCTCGAGGAGTGGGACGGCACGACGTTCTCCCGCGTCCTCGACCTGCCCGGCGGGCCCGGCGTCGTCCGGCTGTCCCCCGCGCCCGACGGCGGCGCCGCGGTCACCGCCCGGCTGCTGCTCACCGACCTGCGCGACCTGCGCGCCGCCGTCCCCCGCTGCCGCCGGCTGCTCGACCTCGACGCCGACCCGGCCGCCGTCGACGACGTCCTCGGCGCCGACCCCGCGCTCGCCCCGCTGGTGGCCGCCGCGCCCGGCCGCCGGGTGCCCGCGTCCCCCGACGCCCCCGAGACGGCGGTCCGCGCGGTCCTCGGCCAGCAGGTCTCGGTGGCCGGCGCCCGCACGCTCACCGCGCGGGTGGTCGCGCTGGCCGGGACGCCGCTCGCGGAGCCGGTCGGCACGCTCACCCACGCCTTCCCGCGGCCGGAGGCGCTGGCCGCGGCCGACCTGTCGACCGTCGGGCTGACCGGCGCGCGCAGCCGCACTCTCACCGGGCTGGCCGCCGCGCTCGCCGAGGGCCGCGTGACCCTCGACCCGGGCTGCGACCGCGACGCCGCCGTCCGCGACCTGCTGGCGCTGCCCGGCATCGGCCCGTGGACCGCCGCGCTCGTGGCGATGCGCGGCCTCGGCGACCCCGACGTCTGGCTGCCCGGCGACCTCGCGCTGCGCCGGTCCCTCGCCGGGCTCGGCAGCTCCGACGCCGACGCCGCGCGCCGCTGGCGGCCCTGGCGCTCCTACGCCGTGCTGCACCTGTGGGCGCTCGCCGCGCCGCACCTGTTCACCCGCCACCCGGCTCCCGCCCCCGCCGATCGGAGTGCGTCATGACCCCGTCCGCCCGCTTCGCCACCGTCGCGACCCCGCCCGGGCCGTTCACCGTCGTCGTCACCCCGGGCCCCGACGGCGGCGACGTCGTCCTGGCCGCCGGGTGGACCGGCGACGTCAGCGACCTGCTGCCCGTCGTGCACCGCGCGCTGCGGCCCACCTGGGTCGAGCGGGTGGAGCACCTGCCGGTCCTCGACGTCGTGGAGGCGCACGCGGCCGGCGACGTCGGGGCCATCGACGCCGTCCCCGTGCGGCAGCGCTCCGGGCCGTTCCTGGAGGACGCGTGGGAGGTGCTGCGCACGGTGCCCGCCGGGCAGCCCGACACCTACGCCGAGTTCGCCGCCCGCTGCGGCCGGCCCGCGGCCATCCGGGCCGCGGCCAACGCCTGCGCCCGCAACGCCGCCGCGCTGTTCGTCCCGTGCCACCGCGTCCTCGGCTCCGACGGCGGCCTCGGCGGGTTCCGCTGGGGCACCCCGGTCAAGCGCTGGCTGCTCGACCACGAGGCGGAGCACGCCCCCGTCCCCGCGTGAGCGAGGCATTGGATCCGATACGCACGTCCTGAGCCCGCGGACGTGCGTATCGGATCCAATGCCTGTCCTGCCGGGAGTTGTCGGTGGCGTCCTGCACCCTGCTGGGGTGGACGCCGCCTCCCTGCTGCTCGGCCTGCTCCTCGGCGTGCTGCTCGGGGCGGCCGTCGCCCTCGGCGTGGTCGCCCTGCTGTCCCGCCGCCGGCCGGCCGACGACGCGCTGGAGCCGGTGCACGAGTCGCTCGACCACCTGCACCGCCTGCTCGCCGGCATCGAGCGCGACCGGGCCACCGCGCACGGCGAGCTGCGCGAGCAGATGGGCACCGTCGGGCAGACCAGCGCGCTGCTGCGCCAGGAGACGGCGGCCCTCGTGACGGCGCTGCGCACGCCGCACGTGCGCGGCCGCTGGGGCGAGGTGCAGCTGCGCCGGGTGGTCGAGGTGGCCGGCCTGCTCGAGCACTGCGACTTCGTCGAGCAGCCGTCCTCCACCAACGACGAGGGCGCCGGCGTCCGCCCCGACCTGGTGGTCACCCTCGCCGACGGCCGGCAGGTCGTCGTCGACGCCAAGGTGCCCTTCACCGGCTACATCGAGGCCGTGCAGGCCACCGACCAGGCGGTCCGCGACCAGCGGGTGGCCGCCCACGCCCGGCAGCTGCGCACCCACGTCGACCAGCTGGCCGCCCGCCGCTACCCCACCGCCTTCCGCCCGGCCGCGCCGTTCACCGTGCTGTTCGTCCCCTCCGACGGCTTCCTCACCACCGCGCTGGAGGCCGAGCCCGCGCTGCTCGAGCACGGCTTCGCCCGCGACGTCGTCATCGCCACCCCGAGCACGCTGCTCGCGCTGCTGCGCACCGTCGCGCACTCGTGGCGGCAGGAGCGCCTGGCGCGCGACGCCGACCAGGTCATCGAGGTCGGCCGCCGGCTGCACGCCCGGCTCACCACGCTCTCGGGCCACCTGACCCGGCTCGGCTCGGCGCTGGGCACCGCGCTCACCCGCTACAACGAGACGGTCGGCTCCTACGAGCGCTCCGTGCTCGCCGCCGCCCGCCGCTTCGACGACCTCGGCGTGGGCGAGACCGCGGTGCCGGCCCCGCCGGAGGTGGAGGCGGTGGTCCGGCAGCTGCGCCCCGCCCCCGACGACGACGTCCTGCCCGCCGACGACGAGCCGGTCACCGACGCCGTGCCCATCGCCGACGCCGTCCCGATCACCGACGCGCTCCCCCGCCCCGACGAGGTGCCGCTGCGCCGGCTGCCCGGGCTGGGCCGCCCCTCCGGCGCCGGATGACGTCCCGGGGTCAGCCGGCCCCGGCGGTCGCGCTGGACCCCTCCGTCACATCCACCCCGCCCCTCACCGAGAGTTGCCAAATCGATCCGGCGACGTGTCGCGCGTCGACGACACGATGTGCCCCGGCGGGCGGCTCCCCGTCGCTACGGTGAGCACCGACATCGGCCCGCCCCGGGCCGGTCCGGACGGGGAGGTACGCCATGGCCTCGGCGAGTGCAGCCGACACCTGGCGGGACGGCGGAGGCCGCGGCGAGCGTCCCCACGCCGGCCCGCAGGCCCCGCGCCCGGACCTGCCGCGCCTCGACGCGACGCCCGCCCGCGCGTCGCGCATGTCGCTGCCCCCGGTGCCGCCGCCCCCGCCGCGCCGCTCCGGCGGCCCGGCCCCCGACCGCCGTCCCGGCACGCCCGGTCCCGCCGCGGGCCCGGCGCCCGGCTGGGGCTCCGGCCGTCCGGTCGCCGACTCGCGCCCGCCGGCGGCCCGCCCGCAGCAGCGCACCCCCTACCCCGGCGTGCACCCGCTGGCGGACCGGGACACCCCGGAGCCGCCGCGCCGCGGCCGCGCCGCCGAGCGCCCGCGGGAGACGCCGCGCGAGACCCCGCGGGGCTCCTCGCGGACCGCGCCGGCGCCCGCGCCCGGCCTGCGCGGCAGCCTCGCCGTCCTCGGCATCTTCGTCATCACCCTCGCCGGCGGCGCCGTCGACTCGTTCCTCGACGTCGGACTCGGCACGCTGACGCTGGTCACGCTGGTCGCGGCCTCCGCCGTCGCCACGCTGCTGGTCCGCAAGCGGGACCTGCTGACCGTCGTCGTCGCCCCGCCGCTGGTGTTCGTCGCGGTGGCCGCGGTCAACATCGGGCTGGCGCCGTCGGCCGACTTCAGCGTGCCGACGATCGCCACCGTCCTCATCCGCGGGTTCCCCACGATGGCCGTCGCCACGGGCGTCGCGATCGTCCTCGGCGTCATCCGCTGGGCCGCCCGCCGCTGACGGCCCCGAACGCACGAAGGCCCCCTCCCGGTCGGGAGGGGGCCTTCGTGCGTCGCGGGGTCAGCGCGCGGGGCGGGCGGACTCGCCGCGCTCGGGCCGCAGCTCGCGGGGCAGCGCGAACACCAGCCGCTCCTCGGCGGCCTTGACCGACGAGACGTCGGGGTAGCCGCGCTCGGCCAGCCAGTCGAGCACCTCGCCGACCAGCACCTCGGGCACCGACGCGCCGCTGGTCACGCCCACGGTGGAGACGCCCTCGAGCCAGGCCGGGTCGATCTCGGAGGCGTAGTCGACCAGGTGGGACGCGCGGGCGCCGGCCTCCAGCGCCACCTCGACCAGCCGCACCGAGTTCGACGAGTTCGTGGAGCCGACGACGACGACCAGGTCGCAGTCGGGCGCCATCTGCTTGACCGCCTGCTGCCGGTTCTGCGTGGCGTAGCAGATGTCGTCGCTGGGCGGGGACTGCAGCCCGGGGAACCGCGTCTTCAGCTGGTCGACCGTCGCCAGTGTCTCGTCGACCGACAGCGTGGTCTGCGACAGCCACACCACCCGCTCGGGGTCGCGGACCTGGACGTTCGCGACGTCCTCGGGCCCGTCGACGAGCTGGATGTGCGACGGCGCCTCGCCGGAGGTGCCCTCGACCTCCTCGTGCCCGCGGTGGCCGATGAGCAGGATGTCGTAGTCGTCGCGGGCGAACCGCCGGGCCTCCTGGTGCACCTTCGTCACCAGCGGGCAGGTCGCGTCGATGGTGCGCAGCCGCCGGGCCGCGGCCTCCTCGTGCACCGCCGGCGAGACGCCGTGGGCGCTGAACACGACGACGGAGCCCTCGGGCACCTCGTCGGTCTCGTCGACGAACACCGCGCCGCGCCGCTCGAGGGTGGCCACCACGTGCTTGTTGTGGACGATCTGCTTGCGGACGTAGACGGGCGCGCCGTGCATCTCCAGCGCCCGCTCGACGGCCACCACCGCCCGGTCGACGCCGGCGCAGTAGCCCCGGGGATCGGCCAGCAGGACCCGTCCGCGCTGATCAGCCATGTCCCCACTGTAGGTCGCGCGCGACCCACGGCCCGGCTGCCGAGGGGAGTCGTGACACGACGCACGCCGCCCGACCGGGTGTCCGCGGTCCGGGCCGTGCTGCCGACGCCGACGCGCTGCGGCAGGCTGGGCGCATGTCCCGTGAGATCCCCGAGCCGGTCCGCGCCTCCGTCGGACTGGCCGCCACCGTCCTCGACGACGTCCGCAGCCTGCCCGCCACGCTCCCGGGCCTGCCGGTGCGCCTCGTGGGCCTCGCGCTGCAGGCAGCGATGAAGCTGCAGCAGCACTGGTCGGGGCTGGTGGCCCGCGGCGACGAGGTGCTCACCGGGCTCCGTGGCGACCGCGAGCCGGGCATGGCCACCTTCGACGACGACGAGGACGAGCGGTCCGGCGAGGCCCTGGTCGCCCAGCCGATCGACGTCCTGCGCACCTCCGCCTTCGACCGCGCCCCCGACGTCGACACCACGGGCATCTCCGACGCCGAGGTGGCGGAGCTCCCCGAGGACCCGGCCGCCGACGCGGTCGTGGCCGCCGTCGAGGACACCGCGGCCGTGCTCGACGAGACCGAGACGCTGACCGAGGTCGACGTCATGGAGATCGACGTCGACACCGACGCCGCCGGCCTGGTCGACGACGAGATGGCGGGCCTCCCCCAGGACCCGCCGCCGGCCGCCGTCGTCGCCGCGGTCGAGGACGTCACCGACCAGGTGCTCGGCACCGAGGAGGCCGAGGCCGCGCTCGACGCCGCCGACTCCGCGCTCACCGCCGAGGACGCGCTGGAGAGCGCGCTGCTCGAGGCCGAGGGCAGCGACTCGCCCGCGGTGCCGGCCGTCCCGGACGACGCACCCGCCGCCAGCGACCCGGGCGGCTCCCCCGTCGGTGAGCTCGCCGGCGCGCCCGACGTGGGCAGCGACGACGCCGCGACCCCCGACGCCGCCGACTCCGGCACGCCCGACACCGAGATCGGCACCGCCGACGACGCCGACACCGGCACGGCCGCCTCCCCCGACGCCGGCGTGCTGGGCGAGGACGCGGAGTCCGACGCGGCCGCGGCCGAGGACGCCGCCACCGAGGTCGACGTCCTCACCCCCGACGGCCAGGTGACGACCGTCGAGGGCACCGTCACCGACGAGGGCGTCGTCGCCCCCGAGGACGGCGGGGAGCAGGCCGCCGACGGCCAGGGCACCGCGACGGGCGAGGCGAGCGACGTCGTCACCGGTGAGCACGCCCGCGTCGACGAGGAGCTCGGCGCCGAGGCGGGCCCGGGCGAGGACTCCGGCGCGGCCACCGACACGGTCGAGCCCGAGCCCCTGACCGACACGGCGACCGACACGGCCACCGACGAGGGCGGCACGCCCGTGGCCGCCGCCACGGGCGTGCGCACCGACGTCGGCGATGCCGACACCGCCGAGGAGGACGCGGCCATCGCCGAGGGCGCGGCCGTGGACGCCGTCGGCGGGGAGTCCGACGCCCCCACCGACGACCCGGAGGGCGGCAGCGAGCTGTCGGGCTCGCAGGCCGCCGGGGCCGCGCCCGTCGACGGCTACGACTCCTTCACCGTCGCCCAGCTGCGCGGGCGGCTGCGCGGCTACCAGCTGGCCACGGTGGGCGACCTGCTCGCCTACGAGGAGGCCACCCGCAACCGGGCGCCGTTCGTCACCATGCTGCGCAACCGGCTCGAGAAGCTCGAGCAGCAGGCGGCCGACGCCAGCCCGCTGCAGCCCCGCGGCTAGCGGGCGGCGCATCCCCTCCCGGCGGCCCGGGACCCCCGAGGGTCCCGGGCCGCCGTGTCGGTACCGCCTGGCAGGCTCGACCCCCGTGACCGCTCCGTCGACCCCCGAGGCCCCGTGGCCCGTGCGCACGGTGGCCCGCAAGGTCGCCGAGTGGATCGGCCGGCTCGGCGAGGTGTGGGTCGAGGGGCAGGTCGCCCAGCTCTCCCGCCGCGGCGCGGCCACCGTCTTCCTCACCCTGCGCGACCCGGCGGCCGACCTCTCGGTGCCGGTCACCTGCGCCCGCGACGTCGCCGACCGGCCCGGCCTGGAGCTCACCGAGGGCGCGCGGGTGGTCGTCCGCGCCCGCCCCGACTACTACATCGCCCGCGGCTCGTTCTCGCTGCGCGCCACGGAGATCCGCGCCGTCGGCCTGGGCGAGCTGCTCGCCCGGATCGAGCGGATCCGCCGGCTGCTCGCCGCCGAGGGCCTCTTCGACGCCGCCCGCAAGCGCCCGCTGCCGTTCGCGCCGGCCGTCGTCGGCCTGGTCACCGGCAAGGACTCCGCGGCCGAGCGCGACGTGCTGGTCACCGCGCGGCGGCGCTGGCCGGCCGTGCGCTTCGCCGTCCACCACAGCCTGGTGCAGGGCGTGAACGCCGCCGGCTCGGTCATCGAGGGGCTGCAGCGGCTCGACCGCGACCCGGAGGTCGAGGTCATCGTCGTCGCCCGCGGCGGCGGGTCGGTCGAGGACCTGCTGCCCTTCTCCGACGAGGGGCTGGTGCGCGCCATCGCCGCCTGCCGCACGCCGGTGGTCACCGCCGTGGGGCACGAGACCGACACGACGCTGGTCGACCACGTCGCCGACGTCCGCGCCGCCACCCCCACCGACGCCGCGCACCGCGTGGTGCCCGAGATCGGCGAGCAGCGGCGGCTGGTCGACGGGCTGCGCGCCCGCGCCCGCCACCTGGTGTCGGTGCGGATCGAGCAGCAGGAGCGGTGGCTGGAGAACGTGCGCAGCCGGCCGGTGCTGGCCGACCCGCAGCGGCTGCTGCACGGCCGGGCCGACGACGTCGCCGCGCTGCGCGACCGTGCCCGGCGCACGCTCACCCACCGGGTGGAGACCGCCGAGCGCGACCTCGAGCACGCCCGCGCCCGGGTCGCCGCCCTCTCGCCGCAGGCGACGCTGCAGCGCGGCTACGCCCTCGTGCAGCGCGCCGACGGGGCGCTGGTCCGCGACCCGGGCGAGGTGTCCGACGGCGAGGCGCTGTCGGTGCGGGTCGCGGGCGGCCGGCTGCCCGTGCGGGTCGACAGGGAGGATGGGCAGCCGTGAGCGCACCCGAGCAGCCGACCCAGGACCAGCCGACGCAGAGCTACGAGCAGGCCCGCGAGGAGCTGGCCGACGTGGTGCGCCGGCTGGAGGCCGGCGGCCTCACGCTCGAGGAGTCCCTGGGGCTGTGGGAGCGCGGCGAGCAGCTGGCCGAGCTGTGCCGGCACTGGCTCGACCGCGCCCGCGAGCGGCTGGCCGCCGCGAGCCCGGGCGAGCAGCAGGAGAGCTGAGCGGGGGCTCAGCGCACCGCGACGGGGGCGACGGAGCCCGCCACCGTCTCGAGCTCGTCGTCGTCGGCCGAGCCGGTGACGACCGTGGTCACCTCGCCGTCCTCGAGGGTGAGGACCGTCTCGCCGCGCCCGCTGGTCAGCCGCGTCCAGGTGCGCCCGCCGAGGTCGACGGTGCCGTCCTCGGTGGCGTCGTCGAGGACGGCGGTCAGCTCCTCGGCGCGCGGGTCGTCCGAGGTGACGAAGCCCGCGTACTCGTCCGACGGCGTCAGGTAGCCGATCTCCAGCGTCACCGGCGCCCCCTCGGCGGCCTCGCCGGCGTCGGTGCGGGCGCTGGTGGGCCGGTAGCCGTCGGGCAGGCCCGTGGGCGCCTCGAGCTCGTAGCCCGCGCGGGACGCGGCGAACTGCACGGAGCTGCCCGGGTCGACCGTGCGCACCGGGTCGGTGCCGCTCTGCCGGAAGGCGATCCAGCCGACGACGAGCAGGCAGATGAGCACCAGCGGCGCCAGCGACCGGATCATGTTGGCCGCGCTCATCCGGTTGGCCCGCTCGACCGCGGTCGGCGCGGGGGGCGGCTGCTCCTGCGCGGGCTGCTGCTCGGGGGCCTGCTGGCCCGACGGGCCGGAACTGGTCATGCCCCTAGGATCGCAGCACCGATCCAGAACCCCGCCGCCCCGCATCGGGGCGGCGCCGCGCGCCCGACCGGCAACGGTGCCGGTCGATGGAGGTCCCCGTGACACTGCCCGTACCCGACGGCCCCGTGGCCCAGGCCCCGCGCGTGAGCACCTTCCGCACCGACCGTCCCGCCCCCGACCGCAACCTGGCCCTCGAGCTCGTGCGCGTCACGGAGGCCGCCGCCATGGCCGCCGGTCGCTGGGTCGGCCGCGGCGACAAGAACGGCGGCGACGGCGCCGCGGTCGACGCCATGCGCGCGCTGATCGGCACCGTGAGCATGCGCGGCGTCGTCGTCATCGGCGAGGGCGAGAAGGACCAGGCGCCGATGCTCTACAACGGCGAGCAGGTGGGCGACGGCTACGGCCCCGAGTGCGACGTCGCGGTCGACCCGATCGACGGCACCACGCTGATGGCCAAGGGCATGCCCAACGCCATCGCCGTCATGGCGGTGGCCGACCGCGGCGCCATGTACGACCCCTCGGCCGTCTTCTACATGGAGAAGATCGCCGTCGGCCCGGCCGCCGCGGACGCCGTCGACATCACCGCCCCGGTCGCGGAGAACATCCGCCGGGTGGCGAAGGCCAAGCACAGCTCGGTCGCCGACGTCACCGTCTGCATCCTCGACCGCCCGCGGCACGACCAGCTGGTGCACGAGGTCCGCGAGGCCGGCGCCCGCATCCGGTTCATCTCCGACGGCGACGTCGCCGGCGCGATCGCCGCCGCCCGCGAGGGCACCGGCGTCGACATCCTCATGGGCATCGGCGGCACGCCGGAGGGCATCATCGCCGCCTGCGCGCTCAAGTGCATGGGCGGTGCGCTGCAGGGCCGGCTGTGGCCCAAGGACGACGAGGAGCGGCAGAAGGCGGTCGACGCCGGCCACGACCTCGACCGGGTGCTGCAGATCGACGACCTGGTGCGCGGCGACGTCTTCTTCGTGGCCACCGGCATCACCGACGGCGAGCTGCTGCGCGGCGTGCAGTACCGCGCCGGCGGCTGCACCACGCAGTCGCTGGTCATGCGCTCGCGCTCGGGCACCATCCGCTCGATCGACAGCCTGCACTCGCTGGAGAAGCTGCGCGCCTACTCGGCGGTCGCCTTCGACCCGCACCACGACTGACGCACACCGCACGCGAGGACGGCCCCGGGGCGATCGCCCCGGGGCCGTCCTCGTCCGTACCGGTGGCTCAGTCGAGCCGCAGCTCGCAGGTGCCGGCCTGGTACTCGACCCGGCCCGCGCAGGTGCCGCCGTACTGCTCCCAGTCGGAGCCGACCGGGGTGTCGAGCCACAGGTCGTCGCAGACGGCCAGGTCACCGGCGAAGCAGGCGTCGGCCTGCTGCTGCCAGTCGCCCTCCTCGTCGACGCCGAGGCCGGTGGGCGGCACCGGGGCCGCCGTCGGGCCGCCGCTGCCGCCGGTGCTCCCGCCGCTGCCGCCCGCGCCGAAGCGCTCCTCGCAGGTGCCGAGGCTCTCGTAGGCGTCGCGCCCGCCGCAGGTGCCGGCGTAGTCCTCCCACGCCGAGTCGATCGGGGTGTCGGCCCACAGGCTGTCGCAGGCGGTCATGTCGCCGGCGTAGCAGGCGTCGGCCTGCTGCTGGAAGTCGCCCTCGGTGTCCTCGCCGAGGCCCACCGGGGGCTGCCCCGCCGGGAGGGCCCCGCCGCCGCCCCCGCCGCCACCGCCGGGGGTGGTCGACGAGGACGAGGACGAGGACGACGAGCTCGACGAGGAGCTGGAGCTCGACGAGGAGGACGTCGTCGTCGAGGCGGTGGTCGTGGTGGTCGGGTCGGCGACCGTGGAGCCCTCGTCGTCGCGCAGCAGGAAGAACAGCAGCACGCCGAGGCCCGCGATGAGGACGACGCCGACCACGGTGAGGATGACGGCGAGGTTCTTCTTCGGCTTCGGCGCCGGCTGGCCGTAGGCGCCCTGCTGGCCGTAGGGCTGCTGGCCGTAGGGCTGCTGCCCGTACTGGCCGTACTGGGCGTTCGGGTCGTAGCCCTGCTGCCCGTACTGCTGCGCGTACTGCTGCCCGTACTGGGCGTTGGGGTCGTAGCCCTGCTGGCCGTACTGCTGCCCGTACTGGGCGTTGGGGTCGTAGCCCTGCTGCCCGTACTGCTGCCCGTACTGGGCGTTCGGGTCCTGACCCTGCTGCCCGTACTGCTGCTGCCCGTAGGCGTTCGGGTCGGGCTGGCCGAAGGGGGCCGTCTGCTCGCGCGGGTCGCCCGGCTGGCCGTACTGGCCGGCCTGGAACTGCGAGGTCGGCGGCGCCGGCTGACCGAACTGCGCGGTCGGGTCGTCGGACTGCCCCCAGCCCTGCTGCCCGGGCTGCTGGCCCGCGGGGTCGTTGCCGCCCTGCGGCGGCGTCGGCGGCTGGGACATCGGCGGACTCCTCGGTTCTGGTCGCTGGCGGGGCCAGGCTAGGTCGGGCGATCGGGACGAGCGAGCACCGCCCGGTCACGGGGAGGCGGCGGAGGACGCCACCCGCCCCACGGCTCACGCCAGCCGCGGGGCCCCCTCCGGTGACGTCCCGAACGATCCCCTGACGTGCTGGAACGGACTGGTGCGCGACTTGGGCGGGACCGCAAGCCCGGCCCCGTCCAGGGCACCGCCGCGAGCGTGCGAGCTATGGGGAGGACGGGGTCCCTCCTCAGTCCAGCTCGGTGCAGTACGGCACGGTCCAGGCCTTGACCCGGCCGCCGCAGGTGCTGCCGTACTCCTCGTAGTCCGACAGCGGCGCCGACTCCATGTAGAGGTCGTCGCAGGACTGCAGGTCGCCGTCGAAGCACTCCTGCGCGTAGGCGTCGAGCACCGGGTCGGGGCCGAGCTCGCCGGGCGGCACGGGGTCGGTCTGCTCGACCGGCCCGAGGCCGCCGACGGCGTAGGGGTCGGCGTACCAACCGGCGTCCTCGCTGACGCCGCCGAACATCGCCTGGCCGATCGCCTCGCCGGCGGCGGTGCCGGCGTCGTCGGCCGCCCCGCGCAGCAGCAGCGCGCCGACGACGGCGGCCAGCACCATGCCGATGACCAGACCCGCGACGACGACGGCGATCCCGCCGGGGCCGAGCGGGCGCGGGGCCGGCGCGGCGGGCGCCGCGGGCGCGGCCGGCACGGGGCGGCCGGCGGCCGGCTCCCAGGTGCCCCACGGCGTCCAGCCGCCGGTGGGGGCGGTGCCGTACGCGGGGTCGTGCGGAGGTGTCACGGGGGCTCCTCGGGCGGGGTGGTCCGGCGACGCTAGCCACCCCCGGGGCCGCCGTCCCGCATCCCGACCGGAGCCTCCCCACATGGAGCGGGACCGGGCCTCTCTAGGGTCACGCCAGCAGCAGCGAACCCACCGACACCACACGGGAGCCAGCGTGGCCACCGAGCAGGAATTCCGCGTCGAGCACGACTCCATGGGGGAGGTCCGCGTCCCCGCCTGGGCCAAGTGGCGGGCCCAGACCCAGCGCGCCGTCGAGAACTTCCCGATCTCCGGCACCCCCATCGAGCGCGAGCTCATCGCCGCGCTGGCCGCCATCAAGGGCGCCGCGGCGCGGGTGAACGCCGACCTCGGCGTCCTCGACCGCGGCGTCGCCGACGCGATCGCCGCCGCGGCCGCGGAGGTCGCCTCCGGCACGTGGGACGACCACTTCCCCATCGACGTCTTCCAGACCGGCTCGGGGACGTCGAGCAACATGAACACCAACGAGGTCCTGGCCACCCTCGCCACCGAGGCCTCGGGCACCCCGGTGCACCCGAACGACCACGTGAACGCCTCGCAGTCGTCCAACGACGTGTTCCCCTCGGCGATCCACGTGGCCGCGACCCGCGCGATCGTGCGCGACCTGGTGCCCGCGCTGCAGCACCTGGAGGCCTCGCTCTCGCGCAAGGCCGGGGAGTTCCGCGAGGTCGTCAAGAGCGGCCGCACCCACCTCATGGACGCCACCCCGGTCACCCTCGGCCAGGAGTTCGGCGGGTACGCCGCGGCGGTCCGCTACGGCGTCGAGCGGCTGCAGGCCTCGCTCCCCCGCATCGGCGAGCTGCCGCTGGGCGGCACCGCCGTCGGCACCGGCATCAACACCCCGCCCGGCTTCGCCGCAGCGATCATCGAGCGGCTCGCCGGCGAGCTGGACCTGCCCCTGACCGAGGCCCGCGACCACTTCGAGGCGCAGAGCTCGCGCGACGGGCTGGTGGAGGCCTCCGGCCAGCTGAAGACGATCGCCGTCGGCCTCGTGAAGATCGCCAACGACCTGCGGTGGATGGGCTCGGGCCCGCGCACCGGCCTCGGCGAGATCCAGCTGCCCGACCTGCAGCCGGGCAGCTCGATCATGCCGGGCAAGGTGAACCCGGTGATCCCCGAGGCGGTCATCCAGGTGGCCGCCCAGGTCATCGGCAACGACGCCGCCGTCACCTACGCCGGCACCACCGGCGTCTTCGAGCTCAACGTGACGCTGCCGCTCATGGCGCGCAACGTGCTCGAGTCGATCCGGCTGCTGGCCAACGTCAGCCGGATCCTGGCCGACCGCTGCGTCGACGGGATCGTCGCCAACGTCGAGCAGTGCCGCACCTACGCGGAGTCCTCGCCGTCGATCGTCACGCCGCTGAACAAGTACATCGGCTACGAGGAGGCCGCGAAGGTCGCCAAGCAGTCGCTGGCCGAGCAGAAGACGATCCGCCAGGTGGTGCTCGAGCGCGGCTACGTGGAGCAGGGCAAGCTCACCGAGGCCCAGCTCGACGAGGCCCTCGACGTCCTGTCCATGACCCACCCCTGACGGGCCGCCGGTCCGCTCCGGCGGGGTGGGCGGGAGCCCGCTCCACCCCGCCGGGGGACGGTCGCTGTCGTCGGAGTGGCCGGACGGCGATAGCGTCGGGCCACCATGACCGAGACAGCCAGCACCCCCGAGGTATCCCTCCGGCACCCGGGGGGTGAGCTCCCGCTGCGCACGGTCCCGGCCACGGAGGGCGCCTCCGGGCTCGACGTCTCCAAGCTGATGGCGACGACCGGACAGGTCGCGCTCGACGTCGGCTTCGTGAACACCGCCTCCTGCACGTCGGCGATCACCTACATCGACGGCGACGCGGGCGTCCTGCGCTACCGGGGCTACCCGATCGACCAGCTCGCCGGGAAGGCCAGCTTCCTCGAGGTCACCTACCTGCTGATCCACGGCGAGCTGCCCACCGCCGACCAGCTGGCGGCCTTCGACGACAACCTGCGCCGGCACACCCTCCTGCACGAGGACCTCAAGCAGTTCTTCCAGGGCTTCCCGCGCGACGCGCACCCGATGCCGGTGCTGTCCTCGGCGGTCAGCGCCCTGTCGACCTTCTACCAGGACTCGCTGGACCCCTTCGACCCGCGGCACGTGGAGATCTCCACCGTCCGGCTGCTGGCGAAGCTGCCCACGATCGCCGCCTACGCGTACAAGAAGTCGGTCGGGCAGCCGTTCCTCTACCCCGACAACTCCCTCGGCCTGGTCGAGAACTTCCTGCGGATGACCTTCGGCTTCCCGGCCGAGCCCTACGAGGTCGACCCCGACCTCGCCGCCGCCCTCGACATGCTGTTCGTGCTGCACGCCGACCACGAGCAGAACTGCTCGACGTCGACCGTGCGCCTGGTCGGCTCCTCCCACGCCAACCTGTTCGCCTCGGTCTCGGCCGGCATCAACGCGCTGTTCGGTCCGCTGCACGGCGGGGCCAACCAGTCGGTGCTGGAGATGCTGGAGGCCATCCAGCGCGACGGCGGCGACATCGGCCGGTTCGTGGCGCGGGTGAAGGACAAGGAGCCGGGCGTCAAGCTCATGGGCTTCGGCCACCGGGTCTACAAGAACTACGACCCGCGCGCGGCGATCGTGAAGCAGACCGCCGACACCGTCCTGGACAAGCTGGGCGGTGACAACCAGCTGCTGGACCTCGCGCGCCAGCTCGAGGAGATCGCGCTGTCCGACGACTACTTCGTGCAGCGCAAGCTCTACCCGAACGTCGACTTCTACACCGGCCTCATCTACCGGGCGATGGGCTTCCCGACGCGGATGTTCACCGTGCTGTTCGCCCTCGGCCGGCTGCCCGGCTGGATCGCCCAGTGGCGGGAGATGATCGAGGACCCGACGACGAAGATCGGCCGGCCGCGCCAGGTGTACACCGGCGAGACCGAGCGCGCCTTCGTCCCCATCGGCGAGCGCTGACGGGCGGGCGCCATGGGCAGTGATCCGGCCGAGGACGTCCTGGTCCTGCCACCCATCCCCCTGGCCACCGGCCGGGTGCTGCGCGAGGACGACCGGACGCTGGAGGTGACCGCCGTCGAGGTGGTCGTCTCCACCGCCGACGGCACCCAGCACCGGATCGCGCTGGTCCCCCGGCACGGCGCCTGGTGGGCCCCCGACCGCTGACCTCCCCGTGCGGTCCCGCGGGGACGCACCGCGCACCTCCGCGGGACCGCCCGGCACCCCGGCCGGTCCCCCGACCGGGCGGAACCGCTCCCCCCATGGGGTGAGACCCGCTCCCCCGTCCCTCCTCCGGGTCCCCCGGACGGTCGATCTGACGGCGAGCGCTCCAGCACGGAGCGCGGCCAGCCAGCCGAGACCGCCCGGGGGACCAGACCGTGCCCGCTCCACGCACGACCGCCTCCCCGCGCACCTCCGCTCCCCGCCGCGAGCTCACCCCCCGCGAGGCCGAGGCGCTGCGCGCCCTGCTCGCCGCCCGCGCCGCCGGCACCGCGACCGCCCGGCCCGCGGCCCGGACGACGTCGGCGGGCAAGAAGAAGACGGCCAGGAAGAAGGCCCGGCGGGCCCCCGCCCGCCGCCCGGCGTCCGCTCCTCCCGAGCGCGGCCCCTGGCGCACCCGGCTGCTCGTCGTCGGCCTGGCCACCCTGCTCGTGCCGGCGGTGAGCGTGCTCCTCGCCCCCGCCACCTCCGCCCCCGGCTCGGCCACCGTCGTCCCCGACCCCGCGGGCCTGGCGCTGGCCGCCCGCAGCACCCTGCTGCAGGACGCCGACGCCTACCGCCGGCTGCAGGCCGAGATCGACGGCCGCCGCGCCGAGCTGGCCACCGCCGAGGCCGCCGAGCTGGCCGCTCGCGCCGCCGTCGCCGCCGAGCAGGTCACCGTCGGCGACGTCGCGGCCGACCTCTACCGCGCGAGCGCGACCGGCCGGATGCCGGTGCTCGGCCTCGAGGCCACCACCCCCGGCACGACCTCGGGCGTCCTGCAGCTGCAGGCCCTGGCCGACCGGGCCGCCGTCGAGCGGGAGGCCGTCGTCGTCCGGGCGCAGCGGACCGAGGCCGCCGCGGAGGCCGCGGCCGCCCGAGTCGCCCGGGCGCAGGCCGCCGTCGACGCCGCCACCGCGCAGGCCCGCACGCTGCTGGCCAGCGTCAGGGAGACCGCCGACGACCTGGGCCTCGACGTCGCCGCGCAGCTCGCGGCGCTGGACACCGTCCCGTCGGCCGGCGCGCAGCAGCAGCGCAACGCCGCCGCGCTGCAGCGCTGGCAGGGGTACCTCGCCGAGCTGGCGTCGGCCGGGATCGAGCCGCCGTCGGCCGCCGAGCTGACCGACCCGGCCGCGCTGCCCGCCGGCTTCTCCCCCGCCCTCGACGCGGCCGGCCAGGCTGTGCCGGGTGTGGCCTGGGCCGTGGCGGGCAACCGCCCGGTGACCGTGCTCCCCGCCGAGACCGTGGCCGCCGTGAGCAGCGCGCTGGCGCAGGCCGGGCGGCCCTACGCCGAGGGTTCCGCCGGGCCGGACGCCTACGACTGCGGCGGGCTGACCGCGGCGTCGTGGCTGCTGGCCGGGTACGACCTGCCGGCCACCGCCGCGGGGCAGTGGGCCGCGGCGACCGTGGTCCCGGCCTCGCAGATGCAGGTCGGCGACCTGGTGGTCTCCGACGGCGGCCAGGACGTGGCGCTCTACCTGGGTTCCGGCGAGGTGCTGGGCGCCTCGGCCGCCACCTACCGGGTCGGCGTCCACCCGCTGCCCGACGACGCCCGCGCCGTGCGGGTGACCCTGCCCGCCCCGGCACAGCCGAACGCGCCGCTGCCGGCGACGGCGTCGGGCCGCGGTGCCTGCGGTGCTCTCCCGGCCCCGGCCGGGCCGGTCAGCCCCGCCTGGGGCGGCTGGGCCAACGGCCGCATCCCCGCCGAGGCGCTGTGCTCGATCGCCCGCGGTCACGCGCTGCGCTGCGACGCGGCGGCCGGGTACGCGGCCCTGGCGTCGGCCTACGAGGCGGAGTTCGGCACGCCGCTGTGCATCACCGACTCCTACCGGTCGATGGCCGCGCAGCAGGACGCCTTCCGCCGCAAGCCGGCCCTGGCCGCGGTGCCGGGCACCTCGAACCACGGCTGGGCGCTGGCGGTGGACCTGTGCGGCGGCGTGCACGTCGCGGGCACCGCGCAGTGGACCTGGATGACGCAGAACGCGGGCCGGTTCGGCTTCGTGAACCCCGACTGGGCCCGGCCCGGCGGCGAGAAGCCCGAGCCGTGGCACTGGGAGTTCGGCGACCTGCTCGACTGAGGGAGGACCAGGCATAGGAAGCTATCCGCACGTCCTGGCGCGCAGGACGTGCGGATAGCTTCCTATGCCTCGTTCAGAGCCAGCGGAGGGCGGCGAGGCCCGACCAGGGCAGGCGCACGCAGGCCTCCCCGGTGAGCCCGGCGAGCCGGTCGGCCACGCCCTCGGCGGCGCAGGCCACCGGGCGCATCGGCGTCACGACCACCTGGGGCTCGCGCAGCCGCAGGCCGGCGTCGGCGATCCGGCCGAGCAGCCGCTCGGGCGCGGCCAGCGCGGCGGTGGCCAGCATCGGGGCGCCGGGGTGCGACCACAGCGCCACCGGGCCCTCCACCCGCAGCACGCCCCCGGCGTCGGCCGCGCGGGCCGTGGCGTCGGCGCGGGTGCGGATGACGACGGCGGCGTCGGCGCGGTCGGACGGCGTCCACGCCACGGTGCGCTCACCGCGGCGGACGACGACCCGCCAGCCGACGGCCGACCGCCCGTCGTCGGTCCAGTCCAGGACGGCGACGCCGGCGCGCAGGGCGGCCCCGTCGGTCACCGGGCGTCGGGCGACCACGCGGGTCAGCGCCTCGCCGACGCCGTCCGGGGTCGGGGCGACGCCGGCGTCGGTCATGTCCTCGGCGAGGTCGCGCAGCGACAGCCGGGTGCGGCGCTCGTCCTCGGCGAGGACCAGCACCGGGCCGCGGGCCGGGTCGCTCAGCACGGCGGCGCGCAGGCCGCCGGTGGCGAGGCCGGGCAGCACCGCGGCGGCGGCGGCCCGGACGTCGTCGACGGCGACGGGGGCCGGCCGCAGCCGGGCGAGCAGCCCGGCGGAGGCGCGGGCGGGGCGCTCCGGCCTCACGCGCGGCGCCCGGCGAGCGTGGCGCGCAGCGGCGCGGACAGCGACCCGAGGGCCAGCACGCTGGCGTGCTCGGCGGCCGACAGCCGCACGGGCAGGACGTCGTCGGCCCAGCCGGTCACCCGGCGGACCCGGGCGGCGGGCGCGGGCCAGACCGCGTCGCGGGCGGCGGCCACGTGGAGCTCGGTGAGCACGTCGGCGAGGTGCACCGCGGCGACCGGGTGCAGGAGGCCGGCGGCCAGCTCGGCGCGGACGACGCCGGCGAGCTCCTCGCGGTCGTCGCCCGACAGCCAGTGCGGGAGCAGGACGACGGCCGGGTCACCCGCAGGCAGCACGCTCACCGCTTCCCCTCCCCGTCGGTGCCCACGGGTCCGCCCGGCCGGCTCGTGCGGCACGTCGGCGGGGCCCCGTGGTCTTGCGTCTCCTACATCGGCAGTCCGGCGCCGGGATGGACCGGTGGAAGCGGACTCCTCCGTGCCGTTCATCCGCGCGTCACTCGGAGAGCTCGGTGAGCCTGTCCTTGAGGGCGCGCTCGACGCGGTCGGCGTGGACGTTCATGTTGCGGACCGAGGTGCCGAGGTCGGCCGAGACCTGGGTCTTCGTCTGCCCGCCCCAGGTCGTCAGGTACCAGGTGGCCCAGCCGAGCACATTCGGCTGCGCGGCGCGCTGGCCGCGGGCGGCGGTCGGGTCGGGGGCGCAGGCCGCGGTCAACGCGTGCGACAGCAGCGTCTGGTCGGCCTCGTCCATGATCTGGTCGGGCGCCTCGTCGCTGTCGGGCACGAGCACCTCGGCCGCGCCGTCGGGACCGCCGTCGAGGGACTGCAGGTTGCGCAGCCCGTTGAGGGTGGCGACGGTCTGCGAGTTGCGGCGCAGCGTGGCGACGCTCTGCCCCATGTACTCGGCGAGCTCGCGCTCGCTGGGCCGGCGCTGGTGCTCGGCCTGGAAGGCGGCCAGCGCCTTCTGCTGCCGGTTCTCGGTGTCGGCGGCGGTGCGGCCGTGGGCGCTGCGGCCCAGGTCGTGCACCCACTTGGACAACTGGGTGGCCAGGAACGCGCCGAACGGGACGCCCTTGGTCTCGTCGTACTGGCCGACCGCCTTGAGGACCCACTCGGCGACCTGCTGGTACAGGTCGTCGGGGTCGGGAACGTGCATGCGCAGGGTGCTGGCGTTGCGCTGCAGCCGCTTGAGGCTCAGCGGCTGGTAGTGCCGGCACAGGTCCTCGAGGAAGGCCGGCGGCAGGTCGCGGGGCGCGCGGCGGCGGACGGCCGCCTCGGCGCGCAGGCCCACGGTGCCGATGTCGCGGCCGGCGCACCAGGCGCGGATCCAGTCGGCGAGCACCTGGCCCTGCCCGCACGGGCCGTCGACCCGGTACAGGCCCTCGCCCTCGTCGTGGCTGACCGTGACGCCGTCGGGCAGGTCGGCGCGGAACTCGGTGAGCGGCAGGTCGCGGTCCACGCGGAAGTGCACGCGGTCACGGGCGGTGATCGGGACGGCCGCGAAGCCCTCGGCCTCGGGGACGCCGCCGAAGACGAGCGGCGCGCGGCCGGGGGCCTCGGCGCCGGAGTCGGCGGGCCGGTCGGCGGTGGTCGGGTCGGTCGCGAGGGTGCTCACCGGGAACTCCAAGTCGATCGCGGGGAAGGCGATGGCGAGGTGCTGGAACGGCCCTCCTGCAGGGGCCCGCCCCGAGCGGAGCGAGGGGTGGGGAGCAGGAGGGTCCTTCGTTACGCGGGGACGCGCTCGGCGTGCGCCGGCAGGGCCGGGGCGAGGCCGGGGTCGCCGGCGTGCAGCAGGGCCTCGGCCGCGGCGCGCTCGGCGGGGGCGGGCTCGGCGGCGTAGACCGGCATGTGGTCGTAGAGGACCGTGAAGACGTCGCTGACGAAGGCGTAGGCGGCCTGCGCCTGCGGGGAGAAGCGCGCGATCGCCTCGCGCGGGCCCAGCTCGACGCCGACGGTCACGCGGACGACGCGCTCGTCCTTGGCCAGGCCGGTGATCGCGAAGGCGACGGCCGGGTGCGCGGCGGCCAGGGCCGACAGCTCGGCCAGGCAGCGCCGGGTGGACCCGCGCCGCGGCCGCAGCTGGACGTGGACCACCACGGTCTCGTCGGCCTGCTGGGTCTCTGCCATCACGCTCTGCTGCATCTCCATCGCCCCCTGTGTCGTGCTGGGGGGCAACTCTGTCGCAGAAGCGGACGGTGACGGGCACACAACTCGCCGTGTGCTGCGCAATGTGCGGGGCGACCTTCGTCAGGTCTTGCCCTCGCGGACGGGGAGGACGGTCCGGCGGGTCCGCGCACCGGCGAGAGTTGCCGAGACGCGGACCCGCCGTCCGTGCGAGTCGTTCAGCGCCCGCGCGCCTCCGGCGGGGCGGGCTGCGCGACGGGCTGTGCGGCCGGGGCGTCCGGGGCGCCGGCGCCGGTCGCCGGGCCGTTCGCGGGGGCCGGCGCGAAGGCGGCGAGGGCGCCCAGCGTGTCGGCGGTGACCTGGGCGGCGAGCAGGTTGGCCTCGGCGATCTGCCGGTAGACCTCCTCGCGGTGGATGGTCACCTCGCGGGGGGCCTTGAAGCCGAGCCGGACGGTGCCGCCCCGGACCTCGACGACGTGGACCTCGATGTCGTCGCCGATGCGGATGGTCTCGCCGACGCTGCGGGTGAGAGTGAGCACGGGTACCCCTCCATGGGTGTGTGTTGGCCTCCGTGGCATACCCGCCGGGGGCGGGCTCCGGAACGGCGGTGCCGCTCCCTGTTCCTATCGGCGCAGGGGACGCCGGATCGGATGACGGCTGTCGGGCAGCAGGACCTGGGCCGCCCGCCAGTTCGCCGGGTTGAGCACGACCGGTGCGCGGAGGTTCGCCGTCGCGTGGGCGACGCCCTCCGCCGGGACGGTCACCAGCGCCAGCAACGTGGCGTCGGCGGCGTCGGCGAGGTCGAGGTCGGCCAGCACCTGCCGGGGCAGGGCGGGTGCGTAGTCCGGGAAGTACCGGGCCGGGGGGATGGCCAGGAACCGCGGACCGTCGGCGTCCATCGACTGCAGCCAGAACAGCAGGCCGTCCCCGTCGGCCGTGACGAGCACGTAGTCACGGAAGTCGGGGAAGCCGGGCAGGGGGGCCACCATGCCGAGCAGCGGCATCGTGACGACCGGGGCGAGCGTCATGCGAGGAAGTCCACGAGCGTCGGCTGGATGATCTTCGCCGTCGCCGAGAGCGCCGCCTGGTAGCTCGTCTGGACCATGTTGAGCTCCATGATCGTCTTCGGCAGGTCGATGTCCTCGACGCCGGCGAGCTGGCCCTTGAGCTGCAGCTGGCGGTCGGTGTTGACCTGCGCGGCGGTCTCGATCCGGGTGGCGCGGGCGCCGACGCCGGAGATCGCGGTGAGCAGGCGGTCCATCGCGCCGTCGAGCGAGGCGATGTGCCCCGGCAGCGCGTCGGTGTCCCCGACGACGTCGTCGGCGATCGAGGCGACCAGCGCGAAGAGGTCGCCGCCGGCCGGGTCACCGAAGGCCTCGGGCCCGGTGACGTCGACGCGCACCTCCTCGTCGGCGGAGATGCGGCGCATCTGCGGCACGACCGGGACGGTGCCCGTCCCGCCCAGGCCGGCGTAGGTGCCGTCCGGGTCGTACGCCAGCGCGCCGGTGGTGACGCCGCCGAAGACCGGCTGGCCGTCGATGGTCGTGTTGGCGACCCCGATGAGGCTCTCGCGGATCGACCGCATCTCGGTGGCGATCGCGGTGCGGCTGCTCTCGCTCATCGCGCCCTCGTTGGCGGCGCGCAGGGTGAGCGTCTGCACCCGGCGGACCTGCTCGATGACGGTGCCGAGCGCGGAGTCGGTGGTCTCCAGCCGGCCCTGCGCGTCGGAGACGTTGCGCGCGTACTGGACGGTCGCGGCCTGGTCCTGCCGGATCTGCATCGCCCGGTTGACCCCGGTCGGCGAGTCCGACGGCTTGCTGACCAGCTTGCCGGAGGTGAGCTGCTGGTTGAGCCGGCCGACCTCGGCGAGGTTGCGGTTGAGGCCCTGGAGCGCCGTCTGGGCGACGGCGCGCTGCGTGATGCGCACTCAGGTCACCGCCCCACGAGGCCGGTGCGGTTGATGAGCGTGTCCAGGGCCTGGTCGATGGCGCTCACCATGCGCGCGGCGGCGCTGTAGGCGTACTGGAACGAGAGCATGTTGGTCATCTCCTCGTCGAGGTTGACCCCGGACACCGACTCCCGGGCGGCGTCGACCTGGGCCGACACCACCTGCTGGACCTCGAGGTCGCGGGTGGCCACGGAGGACTGCACCCCGAGGGCGACCACGAGCTCGCGGTAGCCGGCGTCGAGGCCGCCGGGCTGCAGGCTCAGCCGGAACATGGCGTCGGCGTTCCTCCCGTCGGCGGCGACGGCGCCGCCGACGGTGGCCGGGTCGGTGCCCGAGGCGGCGAAGCGCGCCGGGTCGGTCAGCCGCAGGGTGAGGTTCGCGGCGGTGACGGCGGTGCCGCCCGCGCCGTCGTCGAACAGCACGCCGCCGGCGGCTCCGGTGCTGTCGAAGCCGGCCGCGTGGGCGGTGTTGAACGTCGTGGCCAGGGACCGGGCGAACTCGTCGAGCCGGCCCCGGTAGGCGGGGAGGGTGGAGGTCAGGGCGGTGATCTGGCCGGCCGCGGTGCCGCCGGGGCGCAGCGTCGTGCCGCCCGGGTCGGTCTCCAGCCGCGGCGCGTCGGTGCCGACGCCGTCGGGACCGGTCGACCCGGCCAGCCGGACGCGGACCGCCTCGCCGCCGGCCACCAGCGCGGTGCCGCCGACGGTCACGTCGACGACGCCGTCGGCCCGCGGCACGGCGACCGCGCCGACGGCCTCGGACAGCTTCACGACCAGGGCGTCGCGGCGGTCGGAGAGCTCGTTGGTCGGCAACCCGGACAGGGTCGCCTGCCGGATCGCGACGTTGAGCTCGGCGATCGAGGCGGCCGAGGTGTTGACCTCGGTGACCAGCGCGGAGACGCCGTCGCGGGTCTGCTCCCACTGCTGGTCGAGCGAGGCGCGGGTGGTGCGCACGCCGTCGGCGAGCGTGTCGAGGCGCTCGAGCACCTGGCTGCGCGAGGCGAGGGTGGTCGGGCGGCCGGACAGCTCCGACAGGCTCGACCAGACGTCGGCCAGCATGCTCTGGATGCCGCTGTCGCCGGGCTCGCGGAAGGCGTCCTCGACGCCGGACAGCGCGGCGCTCTCGGCGGCCAGCTGCGCGGTCTTCGACGTCTCGAGGTGGCCGCGGGCCTCCAGCAGCGCGTCGCGGACGCGGCGCACCTGGTCGGCGTTGACGCCGCCGTCGACGGCGGTGCTCACCGAGTGCACGGCGGGGACGGCGGTGCCGCCCATCGCGACCTGGTCCACCCGCTGGCGGGAGTAGCCGGCGGTGTTGACGTTGGCGATGTTCTGACCGGTGACGTCGAGGCCGCGCTGGGCGGCCCACAGCGCCGTCGACGCGGTGTTGAGGCCAGAGAAGGTGCTCACAGGGCTCCGTCCAGGGTGACCGCGCGGGTGGCCCCGTGCTCCGAGCGACCCGTCGCGCCGTAGGTGCCGGCGGAGGGCTGCTGGCGGACCGACAGCAGCGCGTCGCCGATCGCGGACAGGCCGCCCTCGATCAGCTCGCGGTTGGCGTCGGAGAGGCTGCGCAGGTCGGTGACGAGGACCAGCAGGGCCTCGTGGTGCTTGGCCAGCAGGTCGTTCCACGGCGCCGGGGCGGCGTCGGCGAGCTGGCGCAGCGACGGGTTGACCCCGGTGCCCAAGCGCACGGCCAGCGCCTCGGTGGCGGCGGCCCGCTCCACCTCGAGGGTGCGCAGCTGGTCGAGCACGACCTCGATCTCGTGGGCGATGCGCGCCAGCCAGCGCGTCTTGCCCGACAGGATCAGGTACTGCTTCTCCTCCGCCTTGAACAGCAGCAGGTCGAGCAGCTCCTGCTCGCGCCACAGCAGCGTCGACAGGTGCTGGAAGTCCACGTCCGCCACCGCCTTCCCTCGTGTCCCGGCGGGGTCCCCGCCGTCCGCGCTCTCGCGGTCAGACCGTCGGCAGCGGGCGACAGCCCCTCAAGCCGAGTTCCCAGGATTGGCAGGAGTTGTGCGTCCTCCGCTGGGCGGTCCCTGCCGAGAGAGCGGTCGTGCCAGCTGCCCGCTCCCCGCTGCCCCCCGCCGCCACGCGGCCCGAGGGCGTTCGCCCTGAGTCCGTGCGACCGGAGTCCGAGGTCGAGGCGCTCGTGACCGAGCACCTCCCTCTGTGCTCCTTCGCGGTCAACGCGGTGGCCTCGCGCATCTCCCTCCCCGGCCACGTCAGCCGCGAGGACCTCCTCTCCTGCGCCAAGGTGGCGCTCGTCGAGGTGGCCCGCCGGTTCGACCCGTCGGCTGGCGCCACCTTCGCCACCTACGCGCTGCCCCGGCTGCAGGGCGCCGTCCTCGACGAGCTGCGCTCGGGCGACTGGGCCAGCCGCTCGGTACGGGCCGCGGCCCGCCGCAGCGACGCCGCCGCCGACGCGCTCACCATCCGCCTGGGCCGCCCGCCCACGCGGGAGGAGCTCGCCGACAGCCTCGGCGTCCGCCGCGAGGACCTCGAGGCGCTGCAGGTCGACGTGCACCGCGCCGTCATGGTGAGCATCGACGCCGAGACCGGCGGCGAGGGCAGCACCCTGGATCTGCCCGACCCCGGCGAGTCCCCCGAGCGTGCGGTGCTGCGCGGCGAGCGGGCTCGCTACCTGCAGGACGCGATCCGCGCTCTCCCCGACCGCCTCGACGAGGTCGTCGAGCGGAACTTCTTCGGCGGGGAGTCGCTCACGGACATCGCCGCCGACCTCGGCGTCACGCTCTCCCGCGTCTCGCAGATGCGCGCCCGCGCGCTGACCCTGCTGCACGCGGCGATGAGCGAGGTGTGGGAGGGGCGGGCCGTGCCCGCCGACGGCGGTGTGCGGGCCCGGAACCAGCAGCGGCAGTACGTGGACCGCGTGGCCGGCCGTTCCGTGCCCACCATCCCCACGCCTCGGTCCGCTCCGGCCCGGCCCGGTTGGCAGTCGGCGTACGGGGCCTCCCGACCCGCCTGAGTGAGGCTGCGTGAAAAAGCTGGCGCATTCGCCTCAAGTGCGAGCCCATCCCCGCCGTAACAGCATCTGCAAGCCCCGCAGCACGGATGCAGCGGATACCACCAAGGCCCGATTCCAAGGAGGAACACCGTGGGTCTCAGCGTCAACACCAACAGCGCGGCGATCAACTCGTACCGCAACCTGAGCACGACGAACACCCAGATGGCGAAGTCGCTGGAGAAGCTGTCCTCCGGCTTCCGGATCAACCGTGCGGCCGACGACGCCGCCGGTCTGGCGATCTCCGAGGGCCTGCGCTCGCAGATCGGTGGTCTGAAGGTCGCCGTCCGCAACACCCAGGACGGCATCTCGGTCGTGCAGACCGCTGAGGGTGCGCTCACCGAGACGCACTCGATCCTCCAGCGCATGCGCGACCTGTCGGTCCAGGCGGCCTCCGACGGTGGCCTGAACGACGACGCCAAGAAGAACATCCAGTCCGAGATTAGCCAGCTCAAGTCCGAGCTGAACCGGATCGCTGACACGACCCAGTTCAACGGCAAGAAGCTGCTCGACGCCAGCTACACCGGCACCTTCCAGGTGGGGGCCAACAAGGGCGAGACCATCTCGGTCGCGATCGGTACCGCCATGAGCTCCACCGGTCTGGACGTCGCCGGCGTTGACGTCAGGGGTGGTACGGCTACGGCCGCCACTGTGGTGAACGCCACCGCCGGCGGCGCCGCCAGCACCGCCACCATCGCGGCGGCCGACGTCACGGACCTGGCTGACTACAAGGCCCTCAACGGCACCATCAGCGTCGGGAGCAAGAGCTTCGACCTCGCCTCGGTCAAGTACACCGACAGCATGACCGCCACTCAGGCACAGGCGGCCCTGGTTACGGCCGCCACCGCGGCCCTGGGCACGAGCGTCTCCGTCACGGGTGGCGATGGCGCCAACCTGGTCTTCACCAGCACCACGACCCCGGGCGCCACCGCCACCGCCGACGCCGTCAACGCCGCGAGCGTGAAGTTCAGCGCTTCGACCGGCGCCGACAACGCCATCACCAAGATCGACGCGGCGATCAAGGCGGTCTCCACGACCCGTGCCGACCTCGGTGCTGTGCAGAACCGGTTCGAGCACACCATCAACAACCTCAACGTCGCCGTCGAGAACCTGTCGGCGTCGGAGAGCCGGATCCGCGACACGGACATGGCCCAGGAGATGACCAACTTCTCCCGGACCCAGATCCTGACCCAGGCCGGCACCGCCATGCTGGCCCAGGCCAACCAGTCGACGCAGGGCATCCTGCAGCTGCTGCGCTGATCCACCGGCACCACCAGCTCCACCGGTGAGGGGGGAGGCCGCCGGCCTCCCCCCTCACCGCGTCCGGTCCCCTATCCACGGAAAGAGGTCACCACGTGGCAGGCATGAGCGTCGACGGGCTCGTCTCCGGGATGGACACGACCACCCTCATCAGCCAGCTGATGCAGATCGAGGCCCAGCCCCAGACGCTCCTCAAGTCGAAGCTCAGCGCCACCCAGGCCGACGCCACCGCCTACCGGGCGGTCAACACCCGCTTCGACGCCCTGCGCACCGCCGCCGAGGCCCTCACCAACGACGCCACCTGGGACCTCACCAAGGCGACCAGCTCCTCGACCGCGGTCACCGCCACCGCCGGCGCCGGGGCGCTCCCGGGAACGCTCTCCTTCACCGTCAGCCAGACCGCCGCGGCCCATCAGGTGGTCAGCGCGGAACTGACCGGCACCACTCCCGCAGCCGTCACCGTCGGCCAGGTGACCGTCAAGGACGCCGACGGGAGCCACACGCTCGACTTGGTCGGCACCGGTTCCCTCGCAGACGCGGCCGCGGCGATCAACAAGGCCGACCTGGGACTCACCGCCGCGGTCGTCGAGGTCTCCGCCGGGAAGTACCGGCTCCAGGTGAACGCCAAGGACACCGGCGCAGCCGCGAAGTTCGAGGTGTCGACCGCGGAGGGAACCGCATTCACCGCGGCCACGGCCGGGCGCGACGCCGTCCTGACCGTCGGGAGCGACGCGACCTACACCGTCACGTCGCCCACCAACACCTTCTCCGGCGTCATGCCAGGCACGACGCTTACCGTGAGCGAGAAGACCACCTCCCCGGTCACCGTCACCATCGCCAGCGACCCCGACGCCGTGGCGGCGAAGGTCGCCTCCCTCGTCGGCGCGGCGAACGGCGTGCTCGAGGCGATCACCGCGTACACGGACAAGGACAAGAGCACGGCCGTCCTCAAGGGCGACAGCACGCTGCGGACGCTGGCCGGACGGGTCCTCGACGTCGTGGCCACCGCCGTCGGCGGCTCCCCCGCTGCGGCCGGTCTCCAGCTGACCACGACCGGCGCGTACGCGTTCGACCAAGCGAAGTTCGTGGCGAAGTTCGAGAGCGATCCCCAGTTCGTGGAGAAGGTCTTCGCCGGCACGCCGGCCGTCCCCGCGAGCGGCAGCACCCCCGCGAGCTCCGCCGTAGCGGGGATTGCCGGCCGCCTGATGGAGCTGGCCAGGTCCGCCTCCGACGCCACCACGGGCAGCCTGACGCTCCTGGCCAACAGCAACGACTCGACAGCGAAGGACATCCAGGTACGCATCGCCGACTGGGACCTGCGCCTCGGGCTGCGCAAGACCACGCTCACCCGCCAGTTCACCGCGATGGAGACCGCGTTGGGGACGCTGCAGAACCAGGCGTCCTGGCTCTCCTCCCAGATCGGCTCGCTGCCGACCTGGTCGTCCTGATCCCGACGCGCCGAGCACCCCAGGAGAGACCTCGATGAGCACCGCTTCCCTGCGCGCCCGCTACCTGGGCGACACGGTCGCCACCGCCTCCCCGCAGCAGCTGCTGGTCATGCTGTACGACCGGCTCGCGCTCGACCTCGAGCGCGCCGAGACGGCCCTGCTGGCCGGCGACCGCACGGCGGCCAACGTCCAGCTCCAGCACGCCCAGGACATCGTCGTCGAGCTCCGGGGCAGCCTGCGCGTGGACGCCTGGGAGGGCGGCCCCCGCCTCTCGGCGCTGTACGGCTGGTTGCTCACGGAGATGCTGCAGGCCAGCCTCAAGGGCGACCGCAACCGCGTCGAGTCCTGCCTGAAGGTCGTCGAGCCGCTGCGCGACGCCTGGCGCCAGGCGGCCGCGAGCCTGGCGGGCACCGCATGACCGGCGCGTCCTCCTCGGACGCGGCGCGGCGCGCCGAGTGGGCCGAGGTCCTCGAGGAGATGGAGGGCGAGGTCCTCGACGCCGAGCGCTCCATCCGCGGCAACCGCGCCGAGGAGATCGCCGCCTGGGGCCGGCGCATGGAGGACTGGACGCCGCCTACCATGCTCGGGCCGCTGCCCCTGGACCTGCGCGAGCGCGCGGCCCGGCTGCTGCAGCACCAGCTCGCCGTCGCCGAGGAGCTCGTCGAGCGGATCACCCAGTCCCAGCGCCAGCGCGACGTCGCCGCGCGGATGGCCTACCGGCCCCGCCCGGTGGCCGCCTTCGTGGACCGCGCCCTGTAGCGACACCCTCCAGCACACGACCCGGCCGGGTCCGCCTCACGGCGGGCCCGGCCGTCGTCGTCCCCGGGGCGGGAGTGCCTCCCGCGCGCGGGAGGCGACCCCGGAGGCGACACGCGGCCCGTCCGGCCCGTCCGCTCCCCGCGTCACACCCGTCACCCGCGCCACGGACGGCGGTCACGATGCAGGGGTCCGCTGCCGATGTCGCCCCTGCACGGACAGCACTGCTCTCGCCACGGATCGGCGGCCCCGCCCTCGCGCTCGCGCGCGCGCGGGCTCCCCCGACGTACCCGGAGGCACCTCGTGTCCTGCCGCCCTGCCCGCCGGCGGTCCGCCCGATGATCAGCGACGTCACCATGACCACGCTGCACTCGGCGCTGACCGGCCTGGCGCAGCGCCAGCGCGTGACCGCGGACAACATCGCGAACGTGCAGACCCCCGGCTTCCTCGCCGGCCGCACGGACTTCGAGTCCTCGCTGCGCAACGAGCTGCGCCAGGGCCGGACGCCGACCGTCTCCGGCGGCTCCATCGCCCGCTCGCTCGAGCCCACCCGCGAGGACGGCAACAACGTGAACCTCGACAGCGAGACCGTCATCGCCACCGAGACCGGCCTGCGCTACCAGTTCGCGCTGACCGCCCTCGAGGGCAAGTACAACGGCCTGCGCACGGCCCTGCGGACGGCCTGACGTGTTCGACGGCCTCGACATCTCCGGGTCCGGCCTGTCGGTCCACCGCCGCTGGCTGGACGCCGTCTCGGACAACATCGCGAACATCAACACGGTCAGCTCGACCGACGGCGAGGCCTTCCGCGAGCGCATGGTCGTCGCCCAGGCCGTCGACTACGGCTCCGGCGAGGGCGGCGTGCGCGTCGCGCGCGCCGAGTTCGGCAGCGCCGAGGGCCGGCTCGTGTACGAGCCCGACCACCCGCTGGCCGACGACGAGGGCTACGTCCGCTACCCGGACATCGACCTCGGCGAGCAGATGACCCAGATGATCATGGCCCAGCGCGGCTACCAGGCGAACATCGCGGCCCTGGAGCGGGCGACGAACGCCTACCAGGCCGCGCTCCAGCTCGGGAAGGGCTGACCAGCATGACCTCCCCCGTCGGCGGCGTCTCGCTGCCCACGTTCCCCGCCTTCGGCGCGCTCGGCGGCATCGACGCCGCGCAAGCCGCCCAGGCGGCGCAGGCCCCGCAGGCCGCGACCCAGGCCTCGGCCGACGGCTTCGCCGCCGCCCTCACCGGCGCGCTCGACGAGCTCGGCAGCCTGCAGTCGAACAAGGACGCCCTCGCCGTCCAGGCGGCCACCGGCGACCTGCGTGACGTGCACGACTACATGATCGCCGCCCAGGAGTCCTCCGTGGCCACCGAGATGGTCGTGACGATCAAGAACAAGGCCGTCGAGGCCTTCACCGAGATCATGAGGATGCCGGTCTGATGCCCGCCGCACTGGCTGGGCCGCTGGCGAAGGTGCGCAGCACCCTCGCCACGATCAGCCTGGGCCAGAAGGTCGTCATCGGCCTGCTGGTGGCCGGGCTGGCGCTCGGCGGCTTCTTCTTCTACCGCTGGATCACGACGCCGACGATGGCGCCGTTGTTCTCCAACCTGGCCTCGACCGACGCCTCGGCGATCGTCGACGAGCTCAACGCCTCCGGCGTCGCCTACGAGCTCGCCGACGGCGGCGGGACGATCATGGTCGCCAACGACGCGGTCTACGACCTGCGCCTGCAGATGAGCGGCCAGGGCCTGCCGGCCGGCTCCGACACCGGGTACGCGCTGCTCGACGAGCAGGGCATCACCACCAGCGAGTTCCAGCAGCAGGTGCAGTACCAGCGGGCCATCGAGGGCGAGCTCGCCAACACCCTCGAGGCGCTCGACGGCGTCTCGCAGGCGGTCGTGCACGTCGCGCTGCCCGAGGACGAGGTCTTCGCCTCCGACGAGGGCGAGCCCACCGCCTCGGTGCTCCTGGACCTGACGCCGGGCACCGAGCTCTCCGGCGAGCAGATCCAGTCGATCACCAACCTGGTCTCCTCGAGCATCGAGGGGATGGAGCCCGAGCAGGTCACCGTCAGCGACTCGACCGGCCAGCTCCTGTCGGCCGCCGGCCAGACCGCCTCGGCGGCCTCGGGCGACGCCCGCTCGCAGATGGAGACCGACTACGAGACCCGGCTGGCGCAGAACGCCCAGTCGATCCTCGACACCGTCCTCGGCCCCGGCAACGCGCGCGTCTCCGTGCGCGCCGACCTGGACATGTCGCAGCGCGACAGCACCGCGACCAGCTACCAGTACACCGAGGGCACGCCGCCGATCAGCGAGCAGACCTCCACCGAGCAGTACACCGGCGACGGTTCCGCGGTCGGCGGCGTCCTGGGCCCGGAGAACACCGCCGACGCCGCGAACGGCACCGGCGGCGGCAACTCCACCTACTCGACCGAGAGCACGACGGCGAACAACGCCGTCGGCCAGACCGTCGAGAACACCGTGACCGCGCCCGGCGAGGTCAACCGGCTCACCGTCGCGGTCGTCATGAACGACACCGTGGCCGGCGGCCTCAACACCGCGCAGGTGCAGAACCTCGTCAGCAACGCCGTCGGCCTCGACCAGGCCCGCGGGGACGCGATCAGCGTCGCCTCGCTGCAGTTCGACACCAGCGCCGCCGATGCCGCGGCCGCGGAGATGACGGCGGCCCGCGAGGCCGAGCAGCAGGCGCAGATGTGGTCGCTCATCAAGACCGGCGGCATCGCGCTCGGCATCGCCCTGCTGGTGCTCGTCGTCTGGCTGCGGTCCCGCCGCGGCCGCGACGACGAGGAGGACGAGGACGACGAGCCGCTCGACCTCGACGACGGCCTGATGGCCGAGCTGGAGCGGCTGCGCGTGGCCAGCTCCCGCGACGACACCGCCGTCCTGGACAACCGGGCCCTGGAGCTGGAGGCCGCCGAGCGCCAGCGCGTGCGAGGGGAGATCTCGACCATGGTCAGCGAACGACCCGACGAGGTGGCGCAGATGCTGCGCGGTTGGCTCAGTGATGTGAAGTGACCGAGCTCGCGAGGTCACTCATGGGTACCGCGACCTGCGGAGCAGGTCCGACGAGCGCCAGTGAGGAGGGGCTGTGACGCTCGCCAGTGTCGAGCCGCTGGTGGGCGCGGGCGGGACCAACCTGCCCGCCCTGCCGGCCAGGCCCCCGCGCCCGGAGCTGCCGGGCCTGCGCAAGGCCGCCGTCTTCCTCGCCCAGATGAGCAAGGAGGAGGCCGGGCTGCTGCTGTCGAAGCTGCGCCCGCGCGAGGTCGAGGCGCTCACCCGCGAGATCATGAAGCTCGGGTCGGTGGAGCCCGAGGACGTCGACGGCGTCCTCGGCGAGTTCCACCAGCTGATGAACGCCCAGCGCTTCGTCGGCCGCGGCGGCGTCGACTTCGCCCGCGAGATCCTCGCGGCGGGCCTCGGCGAGGACAAGGCCGAGGGCATCCTCGCCCGGCTCAACGTCGTCTACACCGAGGTCCCGTTCGCCTCGCTGCGCAACGCCGACGTCCGCCAGCTGGTCACCTTCCTCAAGGACGAGCACCCGCAGGTCATCGCGCTGGTGCTCGCCCACCTCTCGGCCGCGCAGTCGGCCGAGGTGCTCTCGGGCTTCTCGCCCGAGCAGCAGGCCGAGGTGGCCCACCGCATCGCCACGATGGACCGCACCTCCCCGGAGATGGTGCGCCTGGTCGAGGAGGAGCTGGGCCGGCGCATGGGCTCGCTGCTCGCCCACCAGGACATGTCCACCGTCGGCGGCGTCGAGACCCTCGTCGAGATCATCAACCGCTCGCCGCGGCCCACGGAGCGCTCGATCCTCGAGTGGCTCGACAGCTCCGACCCGGAGCTGGCCGAGCAGGTGCGCGCACAGATGTTCGTCTTCGAGGACATCACCACCATCGACGACCGGTCGATGCAGCTGGTGCTGCGCGAGGTCGAGGCCAACGACCTGGCCACCGCGCTAAAGGGCGTGCGCCCCGACGTGCGGGACAAGGTCGTGCGGAACCTCTCCGAGCGCGCCGCCGAGAACCTCGCCGAGGAGATCGAGCTGCTCGGCCCGGTCCGCGCCCGCACGGTCGAGGAGTCGCAGGGCAAGATCGTCGCGGTCATCCGCACGCTCGAGGAGCAGGGCGTCCTGACCATCTCGCGCGGTGGGGACGATGAGTTCGTCGCCTGACGGCCGCCGGGAGTCGGTGCTGCTGCGCGGGGCCTCGGCCAGCGCGGCGGCCCCCTACCGGTCGGTCGCGGGGACGACGGTCCCCCCGCGTCCCCGCCCGGCGCCCCCGCAGCCGGCCGGTCCCTCCCCCGTCGTCGCCACCGCCCCCGAGGTCGTGGTCGAGCGGCGGCAGGCGCCGCGCCGCGCCGCCGACGTCCCGGTGCCCAACGGCCGCGGCGTGCTGCGGCTCGGCGACGTCTACGCCGAGGAGCTCGCCCGGCTGCGCGCCTTCGCCCACGACGAGGGCTACAGCGCCGGGCACGCCGCCGGCGTCGCCGCGGCCGCCGACGTCATCGCGCAGGCCGAGGCCGAGGCCGCCGCGCGGCTGGCCGACGTCCAGGCCCGCTGGGAGCGCCGGATGGCCTCGGCGACGGCGGCGCTCGGTGCCGCCGTCGCCGCCCTCGACGCCGCGGCGGTGCCCACCGCCGACGACGTCCGCGACACGGTCGTCGACGGCGTGCTCACCCTCGTCGAGGAGCTGCTCGGCCGCGAGCTCTCGGCGACCACCACCGCCGGCGTCGACGCCCTGCGCCGCGCCCTCACCCTCGTGCCCGCCGACGCCCCCGCCGTGGTCCGGCTGCACCCCGACGACCTCGCCGACGTCCCGCCGCACGCGCTGGCCGCCCTGCCGCCGTCGGTCACCGTCCTCGGCGACGACGCCGTCGAGCGCGCCGGCGCGGTCGCCGAGTGCGGGCCGCGCCGGGTCGACGCCCAGTTGTCCACGGCGCTGGCCCGGGTGCGGGCGGTCCTCTCCGGCGGCGGTCCCGCGTGAGCGCCGCCGCGCTGTTCGAGCGGGCCCGCCTGGCCGCCCGCCCCCAGCTCACCGGCTCCGTCGTCGGCGCCATGGGGCTCACGCTCACCGTCGAGGGCGTCGTCGGGGCCGTCGGCGACCTGGTGGAGGTCGGCTCCGGCCTGCTCGCCGAGGTCGTCGCCGTCTCCCGCGACCGGCTGACCTGCATGCCGCTCGGCGAGATCTCCGGTGTGCACGCCGGCGCACCGGTCCGCAACACCGGCCGGCCGCTGCAGGTGCCGGTCGGGCAGGCCCTGCTCGGCCGGGTGCTCGACGGCCTGGGCCGCCCGGTCGACGGGCACGGCCCGCTCGGCGCCGGCAGCGGCGGGGGCATCGACTGGGTCGACCTCGCCAGCGAGACGCCGCACGCGCTGTCGCGCCGCCGGGTCGAGGAGCCGCTGCCGGTCGGCGTCCGCGCGCTGGACACCCTCGTGCCGGTCGGCAAGGGCCAGCGCCTGGGCATCTTCGCCGGCTCCGGCGTCGGGAAGTCCACGCTGCTCGCGCAGATCACCCGCGGCACCGAGGCCGACGTCCGGGTCATCGGGCTGATCGGCGAGCGTGGCCGCGAGGTGAAGGAGTTCCTCGAGGAGAACCTCGGCGAGGAGGGCATGGCGCGCACCGTCGTCGTCGTGGCCACCTCCGACGAGCCGCCGCTGGTGCGCCTCAAGGCCGCCTTCGTGGCCACCCGCATCGCCGAGGGCTTCCGCGACCAGGGCCGCGACGTCCTGCTGCTCATGGACTCGATCACCCGCACCGCGATGGCCCAGCGCGAGGTCGGCCTGTCGGCGGGCGAGCCCCCGGCCACCCGCGGCTACCCGCCGAGCGTGTTCGCGATGATGCCGCGGCTGCTGGAGAAGGCCGGCCCCGGCGCGACCGGGTCGATCACCGGCCTCTACACCGTGCTCGTCGAGGGCGACGACCACAACGAGCCCATCGCCGACACCGCTCGCTCGATCCTCGACGGGCACGTCGTGCTCACCCGCAGGCTCGCCACCGCCGGCCACTTCCCCGCCGTCGACGTGCTCGAGTCGATCTCCCGCGTCGCCGGGGCGGTCACCGCGCCGGCGCGGATGGCCGACGCCCGCGAGATGCGCCGCCTGATGGGCGCGCTGCGCGACGTCAAGGAGCTCGTGGAGATCGGCGCCTACCAGGCCGGCAGCGATCCGCTGGTCGACCGCGCCCGGCTGCTCTCCCCCGCCATCGACGCCTTCCTGCGCCAGGCGCTGGAGGACAGCACCTCCCCCGACGACGCCTGGGCGATGCTGCACCGGCTCGTGACCGCGGCCTGACGTGGGCAAGCGCGCGACCTTCCGCCTCGAGCCGGTCCTGCGGGTGCGCGCCGCCGCCGAGGAGGCGGCCTCCCGCGCGGCCGCCGAGGCCGACGCCGCCGCCCGCGAGGCCGCCCGCCGCGCCGAGGAACAGGCGGCCGCGCTCGCCGGCCGGGTGCCGCCCGCCTCGGCGCCCGCCCAGGTCTTCCTCGCCGCGATGGTCGCATCGGCCGCCGCGGCTGCCGATGTAGCTGCTGCACGGTCGACGGCGCAGGCCTCGGCCGAGCAGGCGGAGCTGCTGCGGCGGCGCTGGACCGCCGCCGCCCAGGAGACCCGGGCGCTGGAGAAGCTGCGCGAGCGGCACCTCCTGGCGCTGCGGGCCGCCGAGGCCGCCGCCGAGGAGCGCGCGGTCGACGACCTGGTGACGCGCCGGCACTCGGTGCGCGCCACCGACGACAGGGAGGAGGAGCCGTGGAGGGCCTGACCGCGGTGCACAGCCGCATCGCCGAGATCCAGAACCGGATCCTCACCCTGGCCTCGGCGTCCTCGACGTCGACGTCGGCCGCGCTGTCCTCGCAGTGGGCCTCGGCCGCGTCGGCCGCCGGGCTCACCGGCACCTCCGCCGCCGCGGCGACCGGGACGACGGCGACCACCGGCAGCGGCCTGGAGACGCAGGCCGTCGCCGCCGCGCAGCGCTACCTCGGCGTCCCCTACGCCTGGGGCGGCACCGACCCGTCGGTGGGCCTGGACTGCTCGGGCCTCGTGCAGCGGGTCTACGCCGACCTCGGCATCGACCTGCCGCGCACCAGCTCCCAGCAGGCGACCGCCGGCACCGCCGTCGCGAGCCTCGCCGAGGCACGGCCCGGCGACCTCGTGTTCTTCGACAACTCCTCGTCGCGGCCGGGCATCGACCACGTCGGCATCTACGTCGGCAACGGGAAGATGATCGCCGCGCCGCAGGCCGGCCAGGTCGTGCAGGTGCAGGACGTCGGCTCGCCGTCGGTCATCCGCCGGGTGCTGCCCGCGTCCGCCGCCGCCTCCCCCACCGCCCCCTCCTCGGGGGCCGGCCTCGGCGGCGTCCCGTACGCCGACCTGTTCACCGCCGCCGGCGCCCGCCACGGCGTCGACCCGGCGCTGCTGGCCGGGGTGGCGAAGGTGGAGTCCGGCTTCGACTCCTCCGCCGTCTCCCCCGCCGGCGCGACCGGCCTCATGCAGTTCATGCCGGCCACCGCCGCGGGCCTCGGCGTCACCGCGACGGACCCGGCGTCCTCGATCGACGGCGCGGCCCGCTACCTGCGCCAGCTCACCGACCGCTTCGGCTCGACCGACCTCGCGCTGGCCGCCTACAACGCCGGCCCCGGGACGGTGAGCCGGTACGGCGGCATCCCGCCCTACGCGGAGACCCAGTCCTACGTCCGCAAGGTCACCAGCGCCGCGGAGGCCTACTCATGACCGCTCCCGCCCTGAGCGCCGCCCTGCCTGCGGCGGCGCCCTCGCCCTCCGTCCCCTCCGCCGACCCGTCGTCGGGCGCGGACTTCGCCTCCGCGCTCGACAGCGCGGTCGGCGGCCGCGGCCCGGTGGCCCGCGGGCCGGTCGACCGGGGTGAGGACCGCGGCCCGGTGCGCCGCGGGCCCGTCGACCGGGGCCGGCCCGACCGCGAGCCCGCCGACGGCACGCCCGCGGAGGAGGCTCCGGCCGACGCCGCCGACGCCGCCCCCGCCGGCGACCCGGCGACGCCCGCCCCGGTGGCGGGCCTGCCCGCCGGCTGGGCGCTGGCGCTCGCGCTGGGCACCCCGGTGCCGGCGACCGTCCCCGGCGCGACCCCCGCCGGCACCCCGGCCGCCGCGCTGCCCGGCGCCGTCCCCGGTGCCGGCGTCCCCGGTGCCGGCGTCCCCGGTGCCGGCCTGCCCGGTGCCGCGGTCGCCGGCGTCGTGCCGGGAGCCGTCCCGTCCGAGGTCCCCGCCGGCCCGGTCGCCGACCTGCCGCCCGCGCCGGCACCCGCCGCGCCCGCCGCCGCGGCGCCCGCCCCGGTCGCCGCTCCCGTGCCGGCCGCCCTGGCCGCCGCGCTGCCCGCCGGCCTCGTCGTCGTGGCGGCCGACGCCGCGCCCGCCGACGCCGCGCCGTCCACCCCGCTGTCCCCGGCCCCCGGCGCGACGGCCCTCCCGGTCGCGCCGGCCGGGCAGGACGCCGGCACCGGACCGGGTGCCGGCGACCCGCAGGTCCGCCCGGGCGAGACGGCCTCCGCCGCGCCGGCCACCGCCCCGGCGGCCGCACCCGCGCCGGCGCCGGCCGTCGTCGCCCCGGTCGCGGTCGCCCGCGCCGAGGCGCCCGCCCCGCCGGTCGCCGCCCAGCTCGCTCCGACCGTCGCCACGCTGGCCGCCCGGCCCGACGGCGCGCACACCATGACGCTGGTGCTCACGCCCGAGACGCTCGGCCCGGTCGAGGTCCGGGTGACCGTGCACAACGGCACGGTCGACCTCAGCCTGCGCGGGGCCTCCGACGCCGGCCGCGCCGCGCTGCTCGACGCCCTGCCCGACCTGCGCCGCGACCTCGAGGCCTCCGGGCTCACCTGCTCGAAGGTGCAGGTCGACCGCGAGCAGGCGGGCTCGGGCCAGTCGCAGGCCCAGGCCGGCTGGCAGCAGGCGCAGCAGCAGGCGCAGGAGCGCGGGGCCCGGCAGGGCCGCGAGGCCGGCGAGGACACCGGCCGGCCCTGGCTGCGCACCGACCCCGACGGGAGCCGACCGGCTGCCGCCACCGACTCCCCCACGTCGAGCTCCCTCGACGTCCGGGCCTGAGAGGAGCCGACGATGACCGATCCCGTGGGCGGCGTGGGCTCGACCCCCGCCACGTTCACCGCGGCGACGTCCGTGGACCGCAAGGACCAGATGGGCAAGGACACGTTCCTCCAGCTGCTGGTCGCGCAGATGCGCTACCAGGACCCGAGCAACCCGACGAGCACGACCGAGTTCATGTCGCAGACGGCGACGTTCACCCAGGTCGAGAAGCTCTCGGAGATCGCGAGCCAGAACGCCTCGCTGCTGTCCCTGCAGCGCTCGCTGTCGGCCGGCGCGCTGGTCGGCCACGCGGTCAGCTGGACCGCCGAGGACGGCACCACGCAGACCGGGACGGTCTCCTCGGTCCGCTTCGGCGGCGACGAGCCCACCGCCGTCGTCGGGGACCAGGAGGTCCCCTTCGGCCGCCTCACCGAGATCTCCGTGCCGGCCGCGTCCGGTTCCTGACCCCGCTCTCCCCCCTCCCGAGAGGACCTCCCCGTGCTGCGCTCGATGTTCTCGGCCATCTCCGGCCTCCGCGCCCACCAGACCAAGCTCGACGTGACCGGCAACAACATCGCCAACGTCAACACGGTCGGCTTCAAGAGCTCCCAGACCGTCTTCGAGGACACCCTGTCCCAGGTCATCCGCAACGGCTCGGCCCCGACCGGCCAGACCGGCGGCACGAACCCGGCGCAGGTGGGCCTCGGCGTCAAGGTCGCCGGCATCACCACCAACTTCGGCCAGGGCTCGACCCAGAACACCGGCCGCTCGACCGACTTCATGATCAGTGGCGACGGCTTCTTCGTCACCCAGGCCGGCAACGAGACGCTGTTCACCCGCGCCGGGTCCTTCGACTACGACGGCGCCGGCAACCTCGTCACCCCCGACGGCGCGCTGCTGCAGGGCTGGATGGCGCAGAACGGCGCGGTCAACGCCAACGGCGCGATCGGTCCGCTGACCATCCCGTTCGGCCAGGTCATGAACCCCGAGCCGACCACCACCGGCAAGATCGGCGGCAACCTGTCGACGGCGTCGGTGCCCTACTCGGCCGGCCCGCCCGTCGTCGAGGCGACGCAGGTGCAGAGCCAGATCACCGCCTACGACTCGCTGGGCACCGCCCACCCGATCGCGCTGGTGTTCACCAAGCTCAACGCCACCGACTGGTCGGTCCAGGCCAGCGAGAACGGCACGGACATCGGCGCCGCCCAGACCCTGTCCTTCAGCCCGGCCACCGGCCTGCCCACCAGCGGCACGACGCTGCAGCTCACCTTCCCGGCCACCGACCTGAACTGGCCCGCGGCCGGCATCAGCATGGACCTCGGCGGGATGACCCAGTTCGGCGGCAAGACGGCGCTGACCCCCAGCGGCGTCGACGGCAACGCCATGGGCACGCTGCAGTCGATCTCGCTCAGCGGCGACGGCACGATCATGGGCGTCTACTCCAACAGCCTGCGCGAGCCGATCGGCAAGATCGCCATGGCCACCTTCGCCAACCCCAGCGGCCTGTCGAAGGCCGGCAACACCAGCTACCGGGTGGGCGACAACTCCGGCCAGGCCGTCATCGGCGAGGCCGGCACCGGCGGCCGCGGCTCGCTGACCGCCGGCGCGCTGGAGATGAGCAACGTGGACCTCGCCGAGGAGTTCACCGGCCTGATCGTCGCCCAGCGCGGCTTCCAGGCGAACAGCCGCGTCATCACCAGCTCCGACGAGATCCTCCAGGACCTGGTCAACCTCAAGCGCTGACGACGGGACCCGCGGCCCGGCACCCGTTCCCCGGGGTGCCGGGCCGCTCCCGTCCTGACCCGCCCCTCGGGCCGTTGTAGCGCATTCGGCCCTCCCCGACGCCCCGGCACCGGACGGCGGTCCCGAGGGCCCCCGTCGCGCTGTCGGCCCCTCCCGACGCCGGACGGCGGCGGGACACCTGTGACGTGCGGGGACGCGGTGCCGGGTCACCCTCCGGGGTGATGCGGCGGGCCGGGTTCGGCTCAAGCAGTCCCCGCGCAGGACCGATGGTCCCTGCAGCCGGCAGTCCGCACCGCCGCGGCTGCTCTCCCCTCCCCCGAACGAGCAGAAGGACCGACCCGTGATCCGTGTGACGCGCCTGAACGGGGAGCACTTCGCGCTCAACCCCGACCTCATCGAGCGGGTCGAGGGACACCCCGACACCGTGGTGTTCCTCGTCGACGGGACCAAGTACATCGTGCGCGAGGGCGTGGACGAGGTCCTCGACGAGATCCGCGAGTACCGCGCCAGCATCCTCGCCACCGCCTACGCCATGGACCGCGGCACCTACCGCACCGCGGCGACCGGGCCCTCCCCGCTCTCCCCCGCGCACCCGGCCGACGACGCCCCGCGTGCCTCCGTCGTCCCCTTCCCGGCCCGCGAGGAGCGCTGACCCATGGACCCGTCCACCCTCATCGGATTCGTCATCTCGCTGGTGGCGCTGCTGGTCTTCATGGTCATGGAGGGCGCCGACCCGACCTCCCTGCTCTTCCTGCCGGCGATCATCCTGGTCATCGTCGCCACCTTCGGCGCGGCCATGTCCGGCCAGACGATGTCCGACCTCAAGAAGATGGGCGGCTGGTTCAAGCTCGCCGCCATGCCGGGCAAGGTGCCGCCGGCCGCCGAGCAGATCCAGACCCTGGTCAGCCTCGCCGAGAAGGCCCGCAAGGAGGGCCTGCTCGCGCTGGAGGCCCAGGTGAAGGCCATCGAGGACCCGTTCCTCAAGCGCGGCCTGCAGATGGGCATCGACGGCACCGACCCCGAGGAGCTGCGCGCCGTCCTCGAGAGCGAGATCGCCGCCAAGAAGGCGGAGGACAAGGTCGCCGCCAAGTTCATGAACACCATGGGCGGCTACGCCCCGACCATCGGCATCGTCGGCTGCATCGTCGGCCTGATGAACGTCATGGGGAACCTCAGCAACCCCGAGGCCCTCGGCCCGATGATCGCCTCGGCGTTCGTCGCGACGCTGTGGGGCGTCATGGCGGCCAACTTCTGGTTCCTGCCGATGGGCGCCAAGATCCTGCGCGTCAGCGAGCTGCAGGCCGCCCAGATGGAGCTGCTCGTCGAGGGCATCGCCGAGATCCAGGCCGGCACCAGCCCGCGCGCCGTCCGGCTCAAGCTCAGCGCGCTCATCCCGCCGAGCGAGGCCGCCAAGGAGGCGGCGTGACCTCCCCCGGGACGCCGGCATGAGCGCCGGCGGTCACGGCCACGGCGGCAAGCGCCGCAAGAAGCACCCCGAGCACGAGGAGCACGAGAACCACGAGCGGTGGCTGGTGTCCTACGCGGACATGATGACGCTGCTCCTGGTGCTCTTCGTGGTCCTCTTCGCGATGAGCCAGGTGGACAAGGAGAAGTTCGCCGCGCTGGCCAGCGGCCTGTCCGAGGCGTTCGGCGCCCCGGTCACCGCGCTGAGCAGCGCGGGCACCAACTCCGACGCGCAGGTCCTCGACGCCCTCGACGCCGCCGTCGACGTGCAGATCCCGCCGGCCCCGGCCGCGGAGTCCGACGTCGACTCCGCCGCCGCGGAGGCCGCCGCGCAGGAGGCCGCCCGCGTCGCCGCGGAGGCCCGGGCCGAGTACGACGAGCTCGCCGCGGCCCGCGACGCCATCGACGCGGCGCTGGCCGCCGCCGGGCGGGCCGGCACCGCGCAGTACGAGATCGACGAGCGCGGCCTGGTCGTGCACATCGTCTCCGACCCGGTGCTGTTCGGCCCCGAGGAGGCGACGCTGCAGCCCGCCGGCCGCGAGATCCTCGACGCGATCGCGCCGACCCTGGCGGCGCTGCCCAACTCCCTCGCCGTCGAGGGCCACGCCAACTCGCTCCCGGTCACCCCGGGCGGGCCGTGGCCGTCGAACTGGGAGCTGTCGGCCTACCGCGCCACGACCGTCGTCCGGTACCTGGCCGCCGAGGGCGTGCCGCAGGGCCGGCTGTCGGGCACCGGCTACTCCGACACCCGGCCGATGGTCCCGGCGTCGGACCCGGACGCCCTGTCCCTGAACCGCCGCGTCGACATCGTCGTGCTGTCCGACGCCTCCGCCGAGGCCGCCGAGCTCCTCCCCGGCCTCGACGACGCCCCGGCACCGACCGCCCCCGCACCGATCGCCCCGGCCGCCCCGGCCGCTCCGGCCGCACAGGAAGGCACGCACGAGTGAGCACCAAGACCAAGGACAAGGCCGCCAAGGACGCGCCCGCCGAGGGCGAGGAGGCGAAGGGCGGCGGCAAGAAGAAGCTGCTCGTCGTCGCCGTCGTCCTGCTGCTGGGGCTCGGCGCCGCCGCGTACTTCTTCCTCTTCGCCGGCAGCGGCGAGGCCGAGGCCGCCGAGCCCGAGCACGGCGGGTACACCGCGCTGGAGCCCATCGCGGTGAACCTGGCCGGCGGCGGCTACCTCAAGATCGGCATCACGCTGGAGTACACCGCGGACGCGGCCGCCGGCGGGCACGGCAGCGGCGGCGTCGACGGCTCCAAGGCCCTCGACATCATCATCTCCACCTACTCGCAGGCGCAGCCGGCCGACGTCGTGGGCGCCCGCGCGGCGCTCAAGGAGTCGCTGGAGCACCAGATCATCGAGGCCTACACCGAGGAGGGCGTCCCGATGGTCATGCACGTCTACCTGACCGAGTACGTCACCCAGTGACGCGCTGACCCCACCCGTCCCGTCCCAGCGATCCCCCGGCGCACCACGCGCCACACCCTCCCCGGCTGATCGGCGGCGCCCCGCGCCGCCGGTCAGTTCGCGTTCCGGGCCCGCCGATGAGGGGACCGTGACCCGCCCCGAGAACGCGACCGTGCCCGCCGGGCACGGGCCGCAGTCGCCGGCCGTGGGCGGCCGCAGCCGGCGCGGTGCACCCCGCACCTACGACTTCCGCCGCCCGACCAAGCTCTCCCGCGAGCACGTGCGCGTGCTGCAGATCGCGCAGGAGGCGTTCGCCCGCCAGGCGACGACGGTGCTCACGACCATGCTCCGCACCGGTGCGCGCATGGAGCTCGTGGGCATCGAGCAGCACTCCTACGACGACTACGTCGCCACGCTGCCCGACCCGTCGTTCCTGACGACGTTCACCATCGAGCCGCTCGCCGGCAAGGGCCTGCTGGCCTACCCGCTCGACATCGCGATGGCCACCGTCGACCACATGCTCGGCGGGTCGGGCGCGGCGCACCAGCCCGAGCGGCCCATGACGGCGATGGAGACGACGATCATCCACTCGCTGCTCAGCAGGCTGCTGCAGGAGTTCGCGGGGTCCTTCACCCACGTCAGCGAGCTGCAGCCGGTCATCGACGGCATCGAGTACAACCCGGCCCTGGCCCAGGCCGCCGCGGGCTCCGACACCGTGATGGTGGCCCGCTACACCCTGTCGATCGGCGCCCGCGACGGCGCGGCCTCGCTGGTGCTGCCGTTCAGCTCCTTCCAGCAGGTCCTCGACGACGCGGCCTCGCCGCAGCTGTCGGAGTCCGCGCAGCGCACCCGCCAGCGCGCCGCCGAGCTGCTCTCCGCCCGCCTCGAGCTCGTGCCGGTCGACGTCAGCGTCCGGTTCTCCCCGCTCGAGGTGTCCTCGGAGGACCTGCTCTCCCTCGCCGTCGGCGACGTCCTGCTGCTGCGCCACCCGCGCGACGCGCCGCTGGAGGTCACCACCAACGACGCCGTCTTCGCCCACGCCATCGCCAGCAACCACCGCCGCCGGCTGGCCGCCGCCATCGTGCCCGCCCCGGCCGGAGGGAAGGACCCCGCATGACCGCCACGCTCGACTCCCAGGCCCAGCAGGCGTCGGAGACCATCACCGCCGTCGTCGTGGCGGCCGCCACCGCCGCGGCCGCCCTCGTCCCGGCCGGCACCGAGCTGGTGCCCGCCCCGGCGGTCACCGACCCCGACGCCGTCCCGGTGCCCCCCGCCGCCACCGCGGCCGTCAGCGCCCGGCTCTCCGGCGAGATCACCGGCGACGTCGTCCTGGTGCTGTCGGCCGAGGTGGTCGAGGCGCTGGACAACTCCCCCGTCGGCCCGATGGACGTCGCCACCGCGCTGCGCCCGGCGCTCGAGGCGGCCGCGGCCACCCTCGGCCGGGTGCGCGTGGACTCCGAGCGCACCGAGGACCCGGTCACCGCCCTGGACGGCCTGCGCGACAAGGGCATGTTCGTGGCGGTCCCGCTGGTCGCCGGCACCGAGCACGTCGCGACGCTGGCCCTGCAGGTCACGCTCCCGACCGCGCCCCGCCCGCGCCGCGGCAGCCTCGACCTGCTGCGCCACGTGGCGATGGAGGTCACGGTGGAGATCGGCCGCACCCGCATGACCGTCGGGGAGCTGCTCTCGCTGCACCCCGGCGAGGTGATCGAGCTCGACCGCGCGGCCAGCGCCCCGGCCGACCTGCTGGTCAACGGCACGCTGATCGCCCGTGGCGAGGTCGTCGTCGTCGACGAGGACTTCGGCCTGCGGATCAGCGAGATCGTCACCGACGCCGCCGCGGAGCTCGGGCAGGCCCACCCGTGACGTGGATGGTCATCCGGCTGGTGCTGTCGCTGGCGTTCGTCGGCGGCGTGCTCTGGTTCGCCGCGCGCCTGGCCAAGAAGCGCGGACTGGGCTCCTCCGGCGGCCTGGTCGAGGTCGTCGCCCACCAGCGGATGGGCCGGGCCAGCACGGTGAACGTGCTGCGCATCGGCGACCGCGTGCTGGTGGTCGGCGCGACCGAGCAGCAGGTGACGCTGCTGGCCGAGCTCGACGGCGAGGCCGTCGAGGCGACGCTGGCCGAGCGGGCCGCCGCGGCGCCCGCCGAGGGCCGGCCCGCGGTCGCGCTGCCGGCCGCCGGCGGGGCACTGTCGGGCTCGGTGCTCGACCGCGGCGCCTGGTCGGGCCTGGTCTCGCAGCTCCGCGAGCGGACGGTCCGCCGCTGATGGACCGCACCGCACCCGCGCGGGGCCCGGCACGCCGGGTCGCCGTCGTGCTGGCCGCCCTGTTCGGCTGCGCCGTCGCCGGCGTGCTGCTGGCCGGTCCCGCCGCCGCGGCGCCGACCGCGCCCACGGCTCCCACCGCCCCCGTCGTCCCCGCCGTCGACGGCGGCGTGGACATCTCCGTCGGCAACGGCAGCCCCAGCACCTCGATCACGCTGATCCTGGCGATCACCGTGCTGTCGGTGGCGCCGTCGGTGCTGCTGCTGTGCACCTCGTTCACCAAGATCGTGATCGTCCTGTCGCTGACCCGCAACGCGCTGGGCCTGCAGCAGTCGCCGCCGAACTCGGTGCTCACCGGCATCGCCCTGTTCCTCACGCTGTTCGTGATGGGCCCGGTGTTCTCCGACGTCAACGAGGTCGCGGTCCAGCCCTACATGGACGGGACGATGACCGTCTCGCAGGCCTACGACGCCGGCGTCGTCCCGCTGCGGGAGTTCCTGCTCGCCAACACCCGCGACGACGAGCTCGAGCTCATGGTCGGCCTGTCCGGCGAGGAGCAGCCCGAGGACGCCGCGTCGGTCAGCATGACCACGCTCGTGCCGGCGTTCGTCCTCTCCGAGCTCAAGAGCGCCTTCATCATCGGGATCGTCGTGTTCATCCCGTTCCTGGTGCTCGACATGCTGGTCAGCGCCTCGCTGATGGCGATGGGCATGATGATGGTGCCGCCGTCGATCGTGTCGCTGCCGTTCAAGCTGCTGCTGTTCGTCGTCGTCGACGGGTGGGCGCTGATCACCACGGCGCTGGTCGGGAGCTATTCGTGACCGACGCGGACGTCACCGAGATCGCGGTGCAGACGATGACCGTGGGCGCCAAGGTCGCCGCCCCGGTCCTGCTCACCGCGCTGCTGGTCGGGTTCCTCATCTCGCTGTTCCAGGCCGCGACCCAGATCCAGGAACCGACCCTGTCGTTCGTGCCGAAGATGATCGCGGTCTCCATCGCGCTGCTGGTCACCGGCAACTGGGTGCTCGCCGAGATGGTCAGCTTCACCGAGCACCTCTTCGACTCGCTGCCCCACCTCCTCGGCAGGACCTGAGCGCCATGGACCTCGAGGTCCCGGCGGTCACCCTCGCGGCCCTGCTGCTGGCCACCGCCCGGGCGGCCGGCTTCGTCCTGGTGGCCCCGCCGTTCAACACCCGCGCCGTCCCGGGCCCCGTCAAGGGCGCCCTGGCCCTCGCGCTGTCGGTCGCGCTGATCGACCGCGTGGCCCCCGGACTGCCCGAGCCGACCACCGGGTTCCTCGTCGTCACCGCCGTCAGCGAGGTCGCCATCGGCGCGGCCCTCGGCTTCGTCGTCCAGCTGTTCTTCACCGCCGTCCAGTTCGCCGGCGAGCTGCTCGACGTCACCGGCGGCTTCTCGCTGCAGCCGGCCTACGACCCGCTGGCGATGACCATGAACTCCACCATCGGCCGGCTGCACTACCTGCTCGCGACGACGCTGCTGTTCACCAGCGGCGGCCACCTCATGCTGGTGCGCGGCTTCGCTACCTCCTACGAGGGCCTGCCGGTGAGCGGCGGCTTCCCGTCCGACTCCATCGGCGAGGTCGTGCTGACGGCGTTCTCCGCGATGTTCCTGGCCGCGCTGCAGATCGCCGGGCCGATGGTCGCGGTGCTGCTGCTGGCCGACGTCGCGCTGGCCCTGCTGTCGCGGGCGGCGCCGGCGCTCAACATCTTCGCCTTCGGCTTCCCGGTGAAGATCCTGCTGACCCTGTCGCTGCTGGGTCTCACCTTCCCGCTGCTCCCGACGGCGCTCGACGCGCTCATCGAGCAGGCCACCCGCGCCATCGTCGGTCTCCGGAGCGGCTGATGGCCAAGGACGGCCCGGGTGGTGAGAAGACAGAGAAGCCGACTCCCAAGAAGCTCAGGGAAGCCCGCAAGGAAGGGCAGATCCCCCGCACCCAGGAGCTGGGCACCTGGGCGGGGGTGGCGGTGGCCAGCGCGCTGCTGCCGATGCTCGTGGGCAACGCGTTCGACGCCGTCGGCCGGCTGTTCGTGCAGGTCGGCGTGGTCGTCGACGACCCCGAGGCCGCGAAGGTGTCCCCCCTGCTCGGCCAGGCGCTGTCGGCCTTCCTGACGACGGTGCTGCCGGTCGCGATCGCGCTGATGCTGGTCGGCGTGCTGTCCTCGGCCGCGCAGGGAGGGGTGACGGTGTCGGCCAAGGGCATGAAGCCGACGCTCAAGAAGCTCAACCCCTTCCCCGGCATCAAGCGGATGTTCGGCACGCAGGGCCTGTGGGAGGCGGCCAAGGCCGTCATCAAGACCGTCGCGCTGGCCACCGTCGTGGTGGTCACCAGCGACCGGGCACAGGCGCTGGTGTCGGCGTCGGGGGCGCTGCCGCTGTCGGCGGTCGCCGCCACCGTGGCCGACTGCGCGGTGCTGATGTTCCGCGTCGTCGCCGTCACCGGGTTCGTCATCGCCGTCGCCGACTACGTCGTCGTCCGGGTGAAGACCATGAACAAGCTCAAGATGAGCAAGTACGAGATCCAGCAGGAGCACAAGAACTCCGAGGGCGACCCGCACGTCAAGGCGCAGCGGAAGTCGGTGGCGCTGGCCATGTCGCGCAACCGGATGATGGCCGAGGTCGCCGAGGCCGACGTCCTGCTGGTCAACCCCACCCACGTGGCCGTGGCGCTCAAGTACGACCCGGAGAAGGGCGCCCCGCGGGTGGTGGCCAAGGGCGCCGACGAGATCGCCGCGACGCTGCGCGAGCGGGCCGCCGAGGCGCGCGTGCCGATGGTGCAGGACATCCCGCTGGCCCGGGCGCTGCACGCCTCCTGCGACCTCGGCCAGGAGGTGCCGCCGCAGCTGTTCACCGCGGTCGCGCGGGTGCTGGCCTTCGTCATGCAGCTGGGCTCGCGCGGCGTGCGCGGCGGGTTCCACCGGCCGGGCTTCGAGGCGCCCGACGTCGAGGGACTCCCGAGGGCCGGCCGCCGGAGGGCACCGATCGCGAGCTGACCCCCGCCTCTCCCCAGGCATTGGATCCTCTCCGCACGTTCTCGACTGCAGGACGTGGGCAGAGGATCCAATGCCTCGGCGTGCCCGCGGGTGGGACGGCTGTGACTGGTGCGCCGTCCGCGGTCGGCCGCGCTCCCCCGGCTGCCGATGGGGAGTCCGTGCGAGGGATGACCAAGGCCGCGGTGCCGATCGGCGTCGTGGCGATCGTCCTCATGCTGGTCGTGCCGCTGCCCGCGGCGGTGCTCGACCTGCTGCTGGGCTTCAACATCACCGCGGCGCTGCTGATCCTGCTCGTCTCGATGCAGATCAAGCGCCCGCTCGACTTCGCCGTCTTCCCGTCGCTGATCCTCATCGCGACGCTGTTCCGCCTGGCGCTCAACGTCTCCTCGACGCGGCTGGTGCTCAGCGACGGCTACGCCGGCAAGGTCATCGAGGCCTTCGGGCACTTCGTGATCGGCGGCTCGCTCGTCGTCGGCCTGGTGATCTTCGTGATCCTCACGATCATCCAGTTCGTCGTCATCACCAACGGTGCCGGCCGCGTCGCCGAGGTCGGCGCGCGGTTCACCCTCGACGCGATGCCCGGCAAGCAGATGGCCATCGACGCCGACCTCAACGCCGGGCTCATCAACGAGGCGCAGGCCCGCAAGCGGCGCACCGAGGTGACCAGCGAGGCCGACTTCTACGGCTCGATGGACGGTGCCTCGAAGTTCGTCAAGGGCGACGCGATCGCGGCCATCATCATCACGCTGATCAACCTGATCGGCGGCTTCGCGATCGGGATCATGCAGAACGGCATGGCCGTGGGCGAGGCCGTCTCCACCTACTCGCTGCTGACCGTCGGCGACGGCCTGGTCTCCCAGATCCCCGCCCTGCTGCTGTCCACCGCGACCGGCATCATCGTCACCCGCTCGGCCTCCGACGGGGACATGGGCAGCGACCTGCTCGGCCAGCTCGGCCGGTTCAAGCAGCCGGTGCGCATCGCCGGCGGCGCGGCGCTGGCCCTGTGCCTCATCCCGGGCCTGCCCAAGCTCCCGTTCCTGCTCATCGGCGGCCTGTTCCTCCTCATGGCCGCCCGCATGCAGGAGGCCCCGGTCGAGGACGAGCTCGCCACGGTCACCCCGGCCGACGACGAGCCGAAGCCCGACTCCCCCGAGGCGATCGCGGAGCGCATGCGGGTCGACCCGCTCGAGCTCGAGGTGGCGTTCGACCTCGTCGACCTGGTCGACACCGCCCGCGGCGGCGACCTGCTCGACCGCGTCAAGGCGCTGCGCCGGAAGGTCGCGATGGAGACCGGCCTGGTCATCCCGCTCGTGCGCACCCGCGACAACCTCGACCTGCCGGCGTCGCAGTACGTCATCTGGCTCAACGGCGTCCCCGCGGCCAAGGGCACCTCGCCCGCCGGCACGGTGCTGGCGATCGGCGACGCGCTCGACGGCCTGCCCGGCCGCCCCACCCGCGAGCCGGTGTTCGGCCTGCCCGCCAAGTGGGTGCCCGCCGAGCTGCAGCGGCAGGCGGAGATGGCCGGCGCCACCGTCGTCGACCGCTCCTCGGTCATCACCACCCACCTGGCCGAGGTGGTGCGCCAGCACTCCGCCGACCTGCTCGGCCGCGAGGACGTCCGGGTGCTCGTGGAGATGGTCCGCCGCACCCACCCGGTCGTCGTCGAGGAGCTCACCCCGGCGCTGCTCACCCTCGGCGAGGTGCAGCGGGTGCTGCACGCGCTGCTCACCGAGAACGTCTCCATCCGCGACCTGGTGCGCATCTTCGAGGCGCTGTCGCTGCGGGCGAAGACGTCGACCGACCTCGACGGCCTCGTCGAGGCAGTGCGCTCCGCGCTCGGCCCGGCGATCAGCCACCCCTACGTCACCCCCGACGAGCGGCTGCACGTGCTCACCCTCGAGCCCGCGTTCGAGCAGCGACTGCTCGAGGCGGTCCGGCACAGCGACGGCGGCCAGGTGCTGGCCCTCGACGCCGGCTCCGTCGACGCGCTGGTCACCGGGTGCACCGGGCTCCTGGAGCAGGCCGAGAGCCTCGGCCTCGCGCCGGTCCTCGTGTGCTCGCCCCAGGTCCGTGCCGCCCTGTCCCGCCTGGTCCGCCAGGTCCTGCCCCGGCTGCCGGTGATCTCCTACACGGAGGTCTCCCGGACGGCCCAGATCGAGTCCCTGGGAGTGGTGAGCGGTGCCGTTGCCATCCGTTGAGGCGGCGACCCCCGAGGCCGCGGTCGCCGCGGCGCGCGAGCGCTACGGCAACGCCGTCCGGATCGTCGGCGTCCGCCGCATCCGGTCCGGCGGGGTCCTGGGCTTCTTCGCCACCGAGCGCTTCGTCGCCGAGGTGGAGGACGTCGAGCCGCCGCGCCGCACACCCGCGTCGCGGTCGGAGTCGGCCCGCCGGATCGAGGCCGCGCTGAGCCGCGACCCCGGCCCGCTCGCCGACACCGGCGCCTTCCTGCGCGCCACCGAGATGCACCGGTCCCGCCCCGCGGCGGCCCGGCCCACCGCGCGCCCGGCCGCCGTGCCCGACCCCGTGGACGAGGTCGCCGGCCTGCTCGGCGCGGCGACCGGCGGTCCCGACGTCGACCTGTACTCCCGGTCCTCGGTCGGCGCCGCCCGGCGTCCCGCGGCCCGGCCGGCTGCCCGCACCGCTCCCCGCACCGCCGCCGCTCCTGCCGCTGCGCGCCCCTCCTCGGGCACCGCCGCGTTCCAGGCGGCACCCGCCGCCGCCCCGGCCGCCGCCCGGCGCCCGGCCCGCACCGCGGTGCGCCCGCCGGCGACGCCGGCCGAGCCTGCCGGCCCGTCGCTGTTCACCGCCGCGCTCGCCCAGGTGGTCGCCGGTGACCGCGAGGTCCGCGAGGCCGTCGACGACGCCGTGGCCGCCACCGCCGCCGCGTCCGCCGCCGAGGCGCTGCGCGCGCTGCACGCCACCGCCGCCGCGCTCGCCGCCGAGCCCGACCCGGTGGTCGAGCCGGAGCCGGCCCCCGCCCCGGCCTCGGTGCTGCGCACGCCGGCGTCCGCGCCCGCCCCGGCGCCGGCGATGCCGCTGGCCGCCGCCCTCGCCGCCGCGATGGCCGCCCCGCGTGCCGCCGCCCCCGCACCTGCCGCTGCTCCCGCGCCGGTCGCTGCGCCCGCTCGGGCTGCCGCGCCGGTCGCCCCGGAGACCGCTCCCGCGCCGGCCCCAGTCGCCCCGGTCGTCGAGGAGCCGGTCGCGGTCGCGGTCGAGGAGCCCGTGGCCGAGGCCCCCGCCCCGGTCGTCGAGGAGCCCGCGGTCCCGGCCGTCGAGGTCGTCGCCGAGGTCGAGGCCGAGGTCGAGGCCGTGGCCGAGGCCGTGGCCGCCCCGGCCGTCGAGGAGCCCGCGGTCGAGGACGCCGCCGTCGAGCGGTCCGTCGCCGACCTGGACATGTGGGCCGACCCCGCGCCCGCCCGAACCGCCGTCGCGACCCCGGTCGCCCCGGTCGCCGCCACCCCGGTCGCTGAGCCCGCCGTCGCGGAGGTCGCCGTCGCGGAGGTCGAGGAGCCGACCGTCGCGGACGCGTCCGACGACGAGTCCCTCGTCGCCGAGCTGCTCGGTGACCGCCCGGCCGACGAGCTCCCGGTCGCGGGGGTCCTGCTCGAGGAGGCCGCCGTCGAGCAGGCCCCCGTCGAGGAGCTCCCCGTCGAGCAGCCCGCGGCCGAGGTGGCCGCGCTCGAGGTCGCCCCGGCCGACGACTACGCCACCGACGTCCTCCCCGCCGTCGTCGCCCTGCCCATCGAGGTGCCGGCGCCGCAGCCCGTGGCGACCTGGTCCGACGCGGACCTCACCGGCCCGGTCACCGGCCGTGAGGAGGCCATCGCCGAGGTGCTGCGCGCCGCGCTGGCGCACGACACCCCCGACGACGCGCTCACCGACATCCTGCGCGGTGTGCTCGCCAGCGCCTCCACCCAGGGCGGCGTGCACCGCGGCCGCCCGCCGGTGCCGGCCACCGCCCAGCGGATGGACCGCGAGCCGGCGTGGGTCGAGGCCTCGGCCGAGAGCGACGAGTGGGAGGTCGAGGCGGTCGTGCAGCCCGCGATCGAGGCCGCCACGGAGGTGCTCGCGCTGGCCGCGACCGCCAGCGACCCGGCGCCCCTTCCGCTGGACTCCACCGCCGTCCTGCCCCCGCTGTCCCTGCTGCCGCCGCCCACCCCGGGCGCGGAGCTCGCTGTGCCGCGCCTGCTCGGCCGCCCGCCGGTCCCGCCGGCGCGCCGCGGTCTGCCGCCGGTGCCCGGCCAGGCGGTCGCCCGCGTCGCGGCACCGAGCCGTCCCGCCGGGCTGGCCACGGTCACGCGGCTGCCCGTCGACACGCGCGCCGGCCGGGTGCTCGTCCCGTCGGTGCGCGAGCGCGGCACCGCCGGTCGCGAGCTGGTCGACCCGCGGATGGTCGAGGCCGCCGGGATCGTCGCGCGGCTGCGCGGCCTCGGCGTCCCCGAGGACCTGCTCGCCGGCACCTTCGCCGCCGACGTCGCCGCGGGCGGCACCTACGCGGCGCTGACCCGGGCGCTGCGGGGCCTGCCGGCCGCGCCGTCGGCCCCCGCGGGCGCCGGCGAGGTACTGCTGGTGGTCGGCCCCGGCGTGGAGACGCTCGCCGCGGCCCGGTCGCTGTCGGTCTCGATGCGCCTGGACCCCGACCGCCTGCAGTGGGCCACCCGCGGCGACCTCGCCGCGCTGGCGCCCGAGAGCAGCCGGATCACCTCCGTGGACACCGCGCTCGAGCGCAAGCAGGACGCCGCCCGGGCCGGGACGCCGACCGTCGTCGCGGTGGACGCCCCGATGCGGGCCGCCGGGCGCACCTGGCTCGAGCAGGTCATGGCGATCTTCTCGCCGGCCGCCGTCTGGGCCGTCGTCGACGCGACCCGCAAGCCGGAGGACGTCGGCCCGTGGCTCGACGGTCTCCCCCACGTCGACGCGCTCGTCGTGCAGGACACCGACCTGACCGCCGACCCCGCCGCCGTGCTGGGCCGCACCACCGCGCCGGTCGCGCTGCTCGACGGCGTCCGCGCCACCGCGCACCGCTGGGCGTCGCTGCTGTGCGAGCGGCTGGAGAGCGCTGAGGCATGAGCCCGCTGCGCTGGGACGTGCTCGCGGTGGGGCTCGTGCTGGCCCTGCCGGTGCTCGCGATGGGGGTGCGCGGCGACTTCTCGACCGACGAGGTCGCCGTCCGGCTGCCCTGGTGCCTGCTTGCCGGGTGGGGTGCGGTGGCGCTGCTGCGCTGGGCGGCGACGCCGCCCCGCCCGGCACCCGCCCGCCGCCGCGCGGGGTCCCCCGACCCCGAGGACGCCCCCACCCCCTGACCACTCGGCTCCCGTGATCGCCGGGGTTCCTCGCGCGTTGCCGGTGCTGCGGAACCGGCGATGCACGAGGAACGCCGGCGATGCTCTGTCCACAGCGCACCGGGACGTCCACCGTCGCCGGGCGGACCACGTGGCGAGGACGATCCGGCGGGACGGTCGGGACATGACGCCCGACCACCCTCCGCCACCCGTACTGCGTCGCAGCCTCGTCGCCCACGGGTGGAGCGACGACGAGCTCGCGCGGGCCTGTCGGTCCGGCACGTTGTCCCGCGTCCGCCGCGGCGCCTACGTCGACGGCCCGGTCCCGTCCGACGCCGCCGTCCGCCACCGCCAGCTGGTCCAGGCCACCGTCGCGGGGCTGCGGCGCCCGGCCGTCGTCAGCCACGAGTCCGCCGCCGTCCTGCACGGGATGACCACCTGGGGCCTGCGGCTCGGGCGGGTGCACGTGACCCGCCGGCCACCCGCCTCGAGCGACGCCAGCCGCACGCTCCGCTGCCACGTCGCCTCGCTGTCCGACGACGAGACGGTCCTCGTGGACGGCCTCGCGGTCACCGACGTCACCCGGACGGCGCTGGACCTCGCCCGGTCGGTACCGCTGGAGGTCGCGGTGGTGGTCCTCGACACGGCGCTGGCTCAGCGGCTCGTGCAGCGCGAGGACCTCGACGCCGGCCTCGCTCGGCTGGCCGGCACCCGCGGGAGCAGGCGGGCGGCGCGCGCGGTGGCCCTGGCCGACGGACGGAGCGAGAGCGTCGGCGAGAGCCGGAGCCGGGTGCTGCTGCACCGGCTGGGCCTGGCGCCCAGCGGCCTGCAGCACCCCGTGCACACCGCCGACGGCGTCCTGGTCGGCCGGGCCGACTTCGTGTCGGAGACCGAGAGGTTGCTCGGGGAGTTCGACGGGCGGGTGAAGTACGGCCGGTTGCTGCGGCCCGGGCAGGACCCGGGCGATGCGGTCTTCGAGGAGAAGCGCCGCGAGGACGCCATGCGCGCGGAGGGCTGGGGCATGGTCCGCTGGACCTGGGACGAGATCGACGGCGCGATGGCCACCCGGGTCGGCCGGGCGCTGCGCCTGCGCCTGCGCCGGGGCAACTGACCGCACTGCCGGGGTTCCTCGTGCACTGTCGGTCCTGCAGCACCGGCAGTGCACGAGGAACGCCCGCACTGCGGCGGGCAGCCCCAGCGTCAGAGCGGGAGGTCCTCCAGCATCTCGGTGACCAGGGCGGCGATCGCCGAGCGCTCCGAGCGGGTCAGCGTCACGTGCGCGAACAGCGGGTGTCCCTTGAGCTGCTCGACCACCGCGGCGATGCCGTCGTGCCGGCCGACCCGCAGGTTGTCCCGCTGCGCCACGTCGTGGGTGAGCACCACCCGCGAGCCCGAGCCCAGCCGCGACAGCACGGTCAGCAGCACGCCGCGCTCCAGCGACTGCGCCTCGTCGACGATCACGAACGAGTCGTGCAGCGACCGCCCGCGGATGTGCGTCAGCGGCAGCACCTCGATGAGGTCGCGGGCGGCGATCTCCTCGAGGACCTCCTTCGACACCAGCGCGCCGAGCGTGTCGTAGACGGCCTGTGCCCAGGGCGACATCTTCTCGCCCTCGCCGCCCGGCAGGTACCCGAGCTCCTGGCCGCCGACGGCGTAGAGCGGCCGGAAGATCACGACCTTCTTGTGCGCCCGCCGCTCCATCACCGACTCCAGGCCCGCGCACAGCGCCAGCGCCGACTTGCCGGTGCCCGCGCGCCCGCCGAGGGAGACGATCCCGACGTCGGGGTCGAGCAGCAGGTCCAGCGCCACCCGCTGCTCGGCCGAGCGCCCGTGCAGCCCGAACGCCTCGCGGTCGCCGCGCACCAGCCGCACCTGCTTGTCCGGCGTCACCCGGCCCAGCGCGGACCCGCGCGAGCTCAGCAGCACCAGCCCGGTGTGCGCCGGCAGGTCCGCCGCGGCGGGCACGAACGCCTCGCCGGTGTCGTACAGCGCGGTCAGCTCGGCGTCGTCCAGCGACAGCTCGGCCATCCCGGTCCAGCCGGCGTCGACGGCGTCCAGCGCGCGGTACTCGTCGGTGTCCAGGCCGACGGCGGCCGCCTTCACGCGCAGCGGCACGTCCTTGGTGATCAGGCAGACGTCGCGGCCCTCGGCGCGCAGGTTCAGCGCGACGACCATGATCCGGCTGTCGTTGCTGTCGTTCCGGAAGCCCGCCGGGAGCACCGAGGCGTCGCTGTGGTTGAGCTCCACGTGCAGCGTGCCGCCGGCCTCGCCCACCGGGACCGGCGCGTCGAGCCGGCCGTGGGTGACCCGCAGGTCGTCGAGCATCCGCAGCGCCTGCCGGGCGAACCAGCCCAGCTCGGGGTGGTGCCGCTTGTCCTCGAGCTCCCCGATGACGACCAGCGGCAGCACCACGTCGGCGTCGCCGAAGCGCAGCAGCGCGCGCGGGTCGGACAGCAGGACCGAGGTGTCGAGGACGTACGTGCGGCGCAGAGTCACGAGTCGTCTCCCCTGGGGCGCACGGCGCGCCCCGGCTCCGAGGTGGCCGGGACCCGGCACAGGGGCCGGGTCGCGGCCCCCTGGTCGACGAGATCGTCAGCACCAACCGGGCCTCCCGCGGACGGCGGGGCGGGCCCGTCGTCCACTGCGGACGCTAGAGCCGGGAGGTGACAGGAGCATGACGAGCAGGCGGCGTGTCCTCCCTCGGGGGGACCCACGCGTCCCGGACGTCACACGCGGGACTCAGCTCGACTCCCGCCGGAACCGCCGCACGCCGAACCACCAGCCGAGCGCCGCCATCGCCACGGTCAGCCCCAGGCCCCACCACGCCGTCGCGCTGGTGTAGGCCCCGTCGAACAGCGACCGCACCCCGTCGACGACGTGCTTGAGCGGGTTGACGTCGCTGACCGCCTGCAGCCATCCCGGCGCCAGGCTCATCGGCAGCAGGATCCCCGAGAGCAGGAGCACCGGCAGCACGACGGCGTTGAGCAGCGGAGCGAACGCGTCCTCGCTCTTGAGCGTCAGGGCCAGCGCGTAGGACACCGCCGAGAACGCCGCCCCGAGCAGCGCGATGACGACGAGCGCGAGCACCACCCCCAGCACCGGCGCCCGCAGCCCGAGCGGCAGCGACACCAGGACCAGCACCGTCCCCTGCACCAGCAGGACGACGACGTCGCGCAGCACCCGGCCGAGCAGCAGGGCCGTGCGGCTGGCCGGCGTGACCCGCTGGCTCTCCACGACGCCGGCGCGCCACTCGGCGATCAGGCCGAAGCCGACGAACAGCGCCCCGAAGATGCCCAGCTGCACGAGGATCCCGGGCACGAACACCTGGTAGGCGTTGCCCGACCCGAGCTGGCCCGACAGCGGCTCGAGCAGCGGCCCGAACAGCAGGATGTAGAGCACCGGCTGGGTCAGCCCGATGACGACCCACGCGGGGTTGCGCAGCGACAGCCGCATGGCGCGGGCGAAGACCGTCCAGGTGTCGCGGCCGATGCTGGTGGTGGCGACCGGCAGGGTCATCGCAGTGCTCCCTCCGGCCGGCGGACGACGGCGGGGGCCGCGCCCAGCTCGCGCAGCGACCGGCCGGTCAGGCCGAGGAAGACGTCGTCGAGGCTGGGCCGGCGGCTCTCGACCCCGGCGACGCCGATGCCGGCCGCGTCCAGCTCGCGGACCAGCCCGACCAGCGCGCCGCCGCCGTTCGGGACGCGGCCCACCACGCGGTCGCCGTCCACCTGCGGCGGCTCGGCGCCCGGGAGGCCGGCCACCAGCCGCGCGATCTCCCCCACCTCGTCGGCCCGGGCCGCGGTGACGGTCAGGACGTCGCCGCCGACGCCGGACTTCAGCGCGTCCGGCGTCCCCTCGGCGACGATCGCGCCGGAGTCGATGACCAGGATCCGGTCGCACAGGGCGTCGGCCTCGTCGAGGTAGTGGGTGGTGAGGAAGACCGTCGTCCCCCGCTCGTCGCGCAGGCCCCGGACGTGCTGCCACAGGTTGGCCCGGGCCTGCGGGTCCAGGCCGGTGGTGGGCTCGTCGAGGAAGACCAGCCCGGGCTCGTGCACCAGGCCCATCGCGATGTCGAGGCGGCGGCGCTGGCCCCCGGACATCGCCTTGGGCTTGCGCTCCCACAGCCCCTCGAGGTCGAGCTCCGCGAACAGCCGGCGGCCGCGGGCGGCGGCGTCGGCGGTGCTCATCCCGTACAGCCGCCCGTGGTCGACGACCTCCTCACCCGCCAGCGCCTCGGGCTGGGTGGACCCGCTCTGCGAGACGTAGCCGATGCGGCGGCGCACCCCGACGGGGTCGGCCAGCAGGTCGCAGCCGGCCACCGTCGCGGTGCCCGCGGTGGGCTCCAGCAGGGTGGTGAGCATGCGCAGGGTGGTCGTCTTGCCGGCCCCGTTGGGACCCAGGAAGCCGACGATCTCGCCGGCCTCGACGTCGAGGTCCACCCCGGTGACGGCGTGGACCTCCTGCTTGTTCCTCCGGAAGGTGCGGGCGAGCCCGCGTGCCTCGATCACGCGGGCAGTGTTCAACTTTGACTATCGGGCGGTCAACCCGTTTCCGGCGCGTCGCCGAGCACCGCCGGGGGCCAGACCCCGTCGACCGGGAGGTCGGGGCCCGGCGCGTCGCCGGCGAACCGGTAGTGCCCGGCGTCGATCCGCTCGCAGACCTCCTCCACCCACCGGCGCTCCCCCTCGAGCCAGTGCCCGGTGACGGCGAACAGCTCGGCCGTGGTCGCCGGTGCCAGCCGGTCCACGGCCACGCTCCGGCGGCGCGCCGCGGCGCCGGACACCGCGGCCTCCAGCCGCAGCGACCGGGCGCGCAGCGCCTCGCGCACCTCCGCGCGCGGCAGCACGGTCACGAAGCACAGCCCGGCCAGCAGGCGCGCGGCGTCGCCCGGCTCGGGCTCGCGCAGCGACAGGTCCAGCAGCCGGCGGAACTCGACCTCGCCGTCGGGGGTGAGCCGGTAGGACACCGGGTCACCGGGGAGCTCCTCGACCAGGCCGTGGCTGGCCAGCGTCCGCAGGCCCGAGTAGATCGACCCCGGCTTCACGTGCGCCCAGTCCTCGACCTGCCAGCTCAGCAGCTCGCGCCGCAGGAGGTAGCCGTGCACCGGCTGGAACACCCGCACCGCCCCGAGCAGCAGCAGCCGCGTGGTCGACATGCGCCCACTGTGCCGGGGAGGGGGCCGCGGCGGGACGGCCACCCACCCGGAGGTGGTCAGTACGGCCGGTGGTCCCGGGCGTCCGGCGGGCGGGGCAGCGGCCGCGACGCCGGCAGCTCCCAGGTCGGCGGCGGGCCGCCCTCGTACGGCACGTCCCAGCGGTCGTCCTCGGGCTGCGGCGCCCGGGGAGGGCGACGGCGGGGGCGCAGCGCCACCAGCGCCCACAGCACCGGCACGAGCAGCACCGGCCACTGCACCGACAGGTCGCCGATCCACAGCAGGCCGGCGAGCAGCAGCCCGAACAGCCAGCCGGCGGTCCACAGCCCCAGTGCGCGGGCCTCCCGGGGATCGCGGCGCGGCACGGCTCAGGCGGCCGACAGCTCGGCGGCGACGACGGCGGGGGTCAGCGGCTCGTCGAGCAGGCGCACGAAGCGGTCGGCGACGTCCTGCTCCTCCGGCCGGGCGGCCAGCCAGCGGTGCAGCAGGTCGTAGCCCTCGACGTAGGTGGTGATGTAGGCGCGCCACAGCGGGTGGGTCAGGAACCGCAGCTGCTGGCGGGCCCGGTCGGGGCTGACCAGCGACCACCGCTGGATGTAGGCGGCGACCTCGTCGGCGTCGGCCCCGCGGTCGTGCAGCAGGACGGCGGCGTCCTGGCGCACCCGGTTCAGCGGCGCGCTGGCGGCGGCGATCCGCTCGGCCAGGTGCCCGTCGAAGCGCAGCCCGAGGTCGCCGAGCACCTCCGACGACCAGGTCCCCCACCCGTCGCCGACGGCGGCGTCGACGCCGAGGTCGGCCAGCCCCTCGGCCATCAGGCACTCCGGGGTGTTGACCAGGAACACCGTGTGCTCGAGGTGCCCGGCGCGCTCGACCAGCCCGCGCTCCTTGCGGCAGTGCTCGGTGTGGTGGCCGGGGTAGGACTCGTGCGCCACCAGGTGCACCAGCTGGCTGAGCCGGTGCGGCAGGTCGGCGTTGATCGCCACCCGCGAGCGGTAGTCGCCCTCGTAGTAGTTGAAGCCCGACCACGGCTTGTCCGTGACCACCTCGTAGCGCACCGTCTCGGCCTCGGGCAGCCCGTAGCGGCCGCGCACCCGGTCGCGCAGCGCGCTGGACAGGGCGTGCACCGCCGCGTCGAGCCGCTGCGGCGGGCACTCCTCGCGACGGCGGTGCGCGGCGTACCGCTCGGCCAGCGTGCCGTCGCCCGGCAGCAGGGTCTCGAGCTCGGCGTGTGCCGCGGCGTAGGCGGCCGGGTCGCCGAGGGTCAGGTCGACCTGGAAGTAGCTGCGCACCTCGTCGAGGAAGCCGACCGGCTCGCCGCTCATCTTCCGGGCGGAGCACTCCAGCCCGGTGAGCTGGCCGCGCAGGAACGCGGCGCGGTCCTCCGGCAGCCCGGCGGCGTCGAGCTCGCGCAGCAGCCCCCGGGCCTGGTCGCGCAGCCCCTGCGGCGTGGGCGCCGGCTCGCTCTCCACCTCCGCGCGGATCCGCTTCTCACCGGTGTAGGCGTCGACGAAGCCGGCCTCCAGCCGGTCGAACCGCAGCCCCAGGCGCACGTACTCGAGAGGGACGTCGACCGTGCCGGGTGCCATGCGCCCGAGTCTGTCACCCACCGAAGCGGCGGTGCCGCGCCGCGTAGGCCCGCAGCGCGCGCAGGAGGTCCACCCGGCGGAAGTCGGGCCAGTAGACGTCGGTGAAGTAGAACTCCGAGTGCGCCGTCTGCCAGAGCAGGAACCCCGACAGGCGCTGCTCGCCGCTGGTGCGGATGACCAGGTCCGGGTCGGGCTGCCCACGCGTGTAGAGGTGCTCGGCGATGTGCTCGACGTCGAGCACATCGACCAGCTCGTCCAGCGACGTCCCCCGGCTCGCGTGCTCGGCCAGCAGCGAGCGGACGGCGTCGGCGATCTCCCGCCGTCCGCCGTACCCGACGGCGAGGTTCACGTGCGCACCCGGGCGGCCGCGCGTCGTCTCCTCGGCCTCCTTGAGGACGGCGACGGTCTCCGCCGGCAGCAGGCCCAGCGCGCCGACCGGGCGCAGCTGCCACCGGCGGTCGGGCGCGGACAGGTCCTGGGCGACGCCCTCGATGATCCGCAGCAGCGGCGTCAGCTCCGGCTCCGGCCGCGACAGGTTGTCGGTGGAGAGCAGGAACAGCGTGACCACCTCGACGCCGGCCTCGTCGCACCAGCCGAGGAACGAGGCGATCCGGTCGGCGCCGCGGCGGTGCCCGGCGTTCGGGTCGAGGAGCCCGGTGGCCTTCGCCCAGCGGCGGTTGCCGTCGATGATCGCGCCCACGTGGCGGGGGACGTCGGCACCCACCAGCTGCCGGGCCAGGCGACGCTCGTACATCTGCGTCAGGACGTCGCGGACCCACTGACGCGCCCCCACGGCGCACACAGTAGGCCCCCGGGACGCCGCCGTTCCGCAGGCCCGTCCGGCCTGCGGAGTTGCCGGGGACGTCACAGCCGCGTCCCGGTGCGTGCCGACCTACGCCTCCGTAACCTCGGTGTCGTGACCGCTCCCGAGGACCGCCAGCCAGTCCGGGTGCGGGCCGACGACGGGGCCGAGATCGAGGCGCCCCGCGGCCCCGCCGTCGCCGCCGTCCTCGAGGAGGGGCAGCGGGTCGAGGACACCTGGACCGCCGCCGACTTCGACGACGACGACTGGGACCACCCCGACACCCGGCCGCGGATGCGCGGCTGGCTGCACCTGTTCGCGTTCTTCGGCGCGATCGTCGCCGGCGCGGTGCTCATCCCGCTGGCGTCCGTCCTCGGCGCCCGCTCGGGGTTCTCCGTCGCCGTCTACTGCCTGACGATCTGCGGACTGTTCGGCATCAGCGCGCTCTACCACCGCCGCCGCTGGTCACCGCGCGGCTGGAAGATCATGAAGCGGCTCGACCACTCGATGATCTTCCTGTTCATCGCGGGCACCTACACGCCGTTCGCCCTGCTCGCCGTCGACCAGCCGCTGGGCTGGTGGGTGCTGGCCGGCGTCTGGGCCGGCGCGCTGGCCGGCGTCTGCCTCAAGCTCACCTGGCCGACGGCGCCGCGCTGGGTCGGCGTGCCGCTCTACATCGGCCTGGGCTGGGTCGCCGTCTTCATCCTCACCGACATCCTGCACATCGCCGGGGTCACGTCGCTGGTGCTGCTGGCGGTCGGCGGCGTGCTCTACACCGTCGGCGGCATCGCCTACGCGATCAAGAAGCCGAACCCCTGGCCGGGCACCTTCGGCTACCACGAGGTCTTCCACGCGATGACCATCGTGGCGGCGATCTGCCACTACATCGCCGTGTACTTCGCGATGTACAACTCTCCGTTCGTCTGAGGTCCTCCGGACCTCACCGCGGCCAGGTGCCGTTCCCCTGGGGCGTGGAGCCCTCCCCGACCGGTGTCGGGGGACCCTGCGGGCCTCCGCTCCGCCGGTCCGCGGCTGCGCCGCGGTTCCCTCCGCACGTTCCGTCCCGTCACGCCTCGGGGAGCCTCCGGCCCCCGCTCGGCGCGACGGTCAGCTGAACGGAGGGCGGTCGTCCCAGCGGGTGGAGGCGCGGCCGGCGGTGCGCCAGGCGCGGGCGACGACGTCGCGGTCCTCCTCGCCCACCAGGTTGCCCATCACCCGCAGTGCCACCGTCATCAGCGACCGCGAGCGCATCCCGACCGGGCCCGCCGTCGGCAGGAAGCGGGGCACCGTCAGCAGGCCGGCCAGCCGCCGGGCGATCGAGAACGCCTCCCCGTAGTGGCGGCGCAGCGTCGCCGGCCAGGCGCGGGACCAGTCGTCCTCGCCGAACAGGTCGACGACGGCCCGCCCGGTCTCCAGCCCGTAGTCGATGCCCTCGCCGTTGAGCGGGTTGACGCACCCGGCGGCGTCGCCGACCAGCGCCCAGTTCCGCCCGGCGACCCCGGAGACGGCGCCGCCCATCGGCAGCAGCGCCGACGCGACGTCACGCACCGGCCCGTCGAGCTGCCACTCCTCGCGCCGCGACTCCGCGTAGAACTCCAGCAGCGCCTTGAGCTGCACGCCGGCCGGGCGCCGCGCCGTCGCCAGGGTGCCGACGCCGAGGTTCACCTCACCGGCCGCCGCCCCCAGCGGGAAGACCCAGCCGTAGCCCGACAGCAGCTCGCCCTCCTCGCCGCGCAGCTCGAGGTGCGAGGAGATCCACTCGTCGTCGCTGCGGCCCGAGCGGACGTAGCTGCGCGCGGCGACGCCGTAGGCGGTGTCGCGGTGCCACTCGCGGCCCAGCACCCGGCCCAGCGGCGAGCGCACGCCGTCGGCGACGACCAGCCGGCGGCAGGCGACGCTCACCCGGCTGTCGTCGGCGAGCTCGAACACCACCGCGGCGACCCGGTCGCCGTCGCGCTCGACGTCGACCGCCCGCGCGCCGTCGAACGCCGTCGCACCCGAGCCGACCGCCACCTCGCGGATACGCGCGTCGAGCTCGGTGCGTGGCACGGCGCTTCCGTGGTCGGGGAACTGCCCGCCGGGCCAGGGCAACTCCCAGGTGCGGCCGAACCCGGCGGCGCGCAGGCCCCGGTTGCGGGCGTGCCCGCGCACCCAGTCGCCGAGGCCGAGGTGGTCCAGCTCGGCGACCGCGCGCGGGGTCAGCCCGTCGCCGCAGGTCTTGTCGCGGGGGAAGACGGCGGCGTCGGCCAGCACGACGTCGTGCCCGGCGCGGGCCGCCCAGGCCGCCGCGGCCGACCCCGCGGGGCCGGCGCCCACCACGAGGACGTCGGTCGCGGACGGGACGGCGGCAGCTGCTGGCACGCCCCCAGTGTCCCTGGTGACGGACGGTCGGCCGCCCTGCAGGGACCCGCCCCGAGCTCGCGAGGGGTGGGGGGCAGGGTGGTCCTTCGTCAGCCGAACAGCGGGAACCGGTCCGCCGCCGTCCCCAGCTCCGCCCGGTCGGCGTCGGTCAGCGGCTCGCGGCCGGTGCCGCGGCGGGCCGCCGTCGCGTCATCCCAGCCGGCGGGCAGCGGGCCGCCGTGGAGCCCCTCGAGCACGCGGCGCACCTCGGCCAGGGCCGCGGGTCCCGGACCCGGGCGGTCCAGGTGCGCCACCAGGTCGAGGTGGTGGACGGCGGCCTCGACCGCGAGCGTCGAGCACAGGTCAGCGGCGGTCAGCACCCAGCCCTGGGTGCCCACCCGTTCGCCGGCGTCGACCCGGCCCGCGGCCACGCCCACCGCAGCCGCCGTCCCGGCGTACAGCGGCGCCAGGTTCGCCAGGCCCCCGGCCGTGCTCGCCCGCACGCGGGTGCGCCAGGCGGTGCCGTCGTCCTCGTCCGGCGTCGGCTGCCAGGACCGCCAGTACGCGACGGCGTCGGACGTGACCGGGCCGCCCGCCGGGGTGGCCAGGGCGACCAGGCCCCGGCGGGCGTCGTCGAGCAGGTGCTGGGTGAGGTCGAGGACCGTCCACCCGGCGCAGCCGCTGGGCCGGTCCCCCTCCCCGGCCATCAGGCCGGTGACCAGGCCGGAGAGGTCGGCGTAGGTGGTCCGCAGCAGGTCCGCGCTCACCCCGGCAGCCTGGCAGGGATCACGGCTGGGGGCCGCGCGCCCGCACCTCCTCGACCGAGGCCATGGCGTCCCGCAGCTCGGTGAGCCAGGCGTCGGCGTTGCGGCCGACCAGCCGCACCGCCCACACGAGCGCCTCGGAGCGGGACCGGGCGACGCCGGCGTCGACGAGCGTGTCGAGCACGAGGCGCTCGGGCTGGCGCAGCCGGGTCATCACCGGCACCGAGGCGTTGGTGAACACCTCGCGGACGTCGCCGCACGAGGCGCCCCAGGCCACCGAGCGGCCGTACCGCTCCTGGGCGGCGTCGGCGACGGCCATGCGCTGCTCGCGGGTGTCCTCGCGGAAGCGGGCGATCCGCCCGGCGCGGGCGGCGGCCGGGTCGCCCTCGCCGGCGTCGGGCTCGGCCAGCGGGCCGACGACGGTGATCTCGTCCCGGTCGACGGCGATCTCGACCGGCCCGGTGAACCAGCCGTCGGGGAGCCGGCCGGCGAACCAGCCGGCCACCTCGGCGCGGTCGACCGGGGATGCGGTGTCCGTTCCCCGCCCGCGGCCGCCGGGGCCGCGACCGCGGAACCCGGGGGCGCCCATGCGGGCGAAGGGAGAGTCGGCGAAGCGGTGGTGTCCGTACACGACGGCCTCCAGGTGAGTCGTGATTACACGCTTACACGGTAGGCGCGACGCCGAGGCGGCACCACGGCCGGCGCTACGCCCGGAGCGGACGCCGTGCCGCCGCTCACTAACCGTCACCGGCTGGCGACGGGCACGTCATGTGCTCATCCGTGTCGCCCGGAGAGGGCCGTTTCCTGTCAACAGTGCACATGCACGGGCCCTGCGGATCGACATCCGCGGGCAAGGCGAGCCATTCCGCCGGCGGGCGTGTCTGCGGATCCTTCCCGTCGTCCGCACCACCCATCCCCCTGACCCCGGGAGACCCACCATGAGCACCACCCGTACCCGCGCCGCCCTGGTCCTCGCCGCCGCCGCGGCGTTCACCGGCGTCGCCCTGCCGTCGGCGTCGGCGGCGGGCTGCAGCACCGCCTGGGGCTCGCTGCCCGAGTCCGCCGTCGAGGACGGCGGGGGCACGCTCGACGACGTCCGCGCCGGCCGGCACGCCTGCTACGACCGGCTGGTCCTCGACCTCGACGGCGTCGACGCGTCCGAGGTGTCCTACGACGTGCGCTACGTGCGCGAGGTGCGGAAGGACGGCTCCGGCGAGCTGGTGCCGCTGCGCGGCGGGGCCGACCTGCAGGTGCTCGTGCACACCCCGGCCTACACGGGCGGCGGCACGGCCACCTACGACCCGGCGAACGACGCCGAGGCCGTGGGCGTGGGCGGGTACTCCACCTTCCGCCAGGTCGCGTGGGCGAACTCGTTCGAGGGCGAGAGCACCCTGGGCCTGGGCGTCCGCGCCCGGCTGCCGTTCCGGGTGATGGTCCTCGACGGCCCCGGCGACGGGTCCCGCCTCGTCGTCGACGTGGCGCACACCTGGTGAGACGCGCGAGGGGCGGGCCGGCACCGCCGACCCGCCCCTCGCTCTCCCCCGGCCCGCCGGCGTCAGCCCGCCGGCGGGTCCGTCCGTCCGTCGTCGCGCTTCGGGCCCTCGATCGCGCGCGGCGCGCGGCGCAGCGTGTCGAGCAGGTCCTGGCCCGGCTGCCGCGGCTCGACCAGGTCGGCCGGGGTGTCGGGGACGACGACCTGCGGCGCGTCCGGCTCGTCGAAGCTGGCCGGCAGCCGCTTGAGGTGCTTGCTCATCGACTTGACCAGCAGGAACGCCGCGAGCAGCAGGATCAGCGTGAGAAGGGCGCCCAGCGGGCCGGACTTGCCGACGTCCTCGGGCTGCTGGACGGCCAGCACCAGGTCGAGCGCGGTCACGGGACCGGCACCTCGCTGCGGATGCCGGCGAACAGGTCGTCCTCGGGCAGCGGGGAGTCGACCAGCGACCGGGCCAGCTCGTAGTCCTCGGTGGGCCAGATCCGCTGCTGCACGTCCATCGGGCAGGCGAACCAGCGGCCGTTCGGGTCGATCTGCGTCGCGTGCGCGATGAGGGCGGCGTCGCGGACCGGGAAGTACTCGGCGCACGGCACCCGGGTGGTGACCCGGTGCGACATGTCGCGCTCGGGGTCCCAGGTGGCCAGCCACTCGGCGTAGGGCGAGTCGGCGCCGGCCTCGAGCATGGCCTCGTGCAGCGCCCGCACGCGGGTCAGCGTGAAGCCCATGTGGTAGTAGAGCTTGCTCGGCTGCCAGGGCTCGCCCAGGCCGGGGTAGCGGTCGGGGTCGCCGGCCGCCTCGAACGCCACCACCGAGACGTCGTGCGTCTTGATGTGGTCGGGGTGCGGGTAGCCGCCGCGCTCGTCGTAGGTGATCACCACGTGCGGGCGGAACCGCCGGATCAGCTCGACCAGCGGGGCGGCCGCCTCGTCGGTGGGCACCAGCGCGAAGCAGCCCTCGGGCAGCGGCGGCAGCGGGTCGCCCTCGGGCAGGCCCGAGTCGACGAAGCCCAGGAACTCCTGCTGGACGCCGAGGATCTCCCGGGCGCGCGCCATCTCCTCGACGCGCAGCTGCGGGAGGCGCTCCCAGATCTCCGGCCGGTCGAGCGCCGGGTTGAGCACGGAACCGCGCTCTCCGCCGGTCAGCGTCGCCACCATCACCTGGACGCCCTCGGCGACGTACTTGGCCATGGTCGCCGCGCCCTTGCTCGACTCGTCGTCGGGGTGGGCGTGCACGGCGAGCAGGCGCAACGGGTCCGCTTCGGTCACCCGGCCAGTGTCCCCCGAGGAGGGCGGCCGCCGCCGTGACGCCCCCCATCCGGACGGGTGGATGTGCTGCCCGTCACGCTCGATTCCGGTACGGTCCCGTCTCCCGGCGGGTCCGCGGGTCCGTGCAGGGGCCCTCCGGCCGGTGTTAGCTTGGCCGGATCGACGTCGACCGCCCCCGTCCGGGAGGCGGCCCCCGAGAGCTGCAGGAGTACCCCGCGTGACCACCCCCACTGAGAACGAGCAGGGCATCTGGCTGACCCAGGAGGCCCACGACCGGCTGAAGGCCGAGCTCGACCAGTTGGTGGCCGGGCGGCCGGCCATGGCCGCCGAGATCAACGCCCGCCGCGAGGAGGGCGACCTCAAGGAGAACGGCGGCTACCACGCCGCCAAGGAGGAGCAGGGCAAGCAGGAGGGCCGGATCCGCCAGCTCACCGACCTGCTCCGCAAGGCCCGCGTCGGCGAGCCCCCGACGACTGCGACCACCGCCGAGCTCGGCACCGTCATCACCATCCGGTTCCAGGGCGACGACGACACCGAGAAGTTCCTGCTCGGCTCGCGCGAGATCGCCGGCACCACCGACCTCGCCGTCTACTCCCCGGAGTCGGCGATGGGCTCGGCGATCCTCGGCTCGAAGCCGGGCACCACGGTCACCTACCAGGCGCCCAACGGCCGCGACATCACCGTCGAGGTCGTCGCCGTCGAGCCGTTCGTCCCCTGACCGGGGTCCGCGTCGTGGCCCGCTCCCGGCGGGCGGAGAACACCGGCTTCGTCTGCGTGCACTGCGCCGCCGACGTCCCCGCTAACACCGACGGGCACTACCGGAACCACTGCCCGGTGTGCCTGTGGTCGCTGCACGTCGACGACCTCCCCGGCGACCGGGCCAGCGAGTGCCGGCAGCCGATGGAGCCGATCGGGCTGGTGGAGAAGTCGGGCAAGGGCTGGCAGGTGGTGCACCGTTGCACGGCGTGCGGCCACCGCCAGCCCAACCGGCTCGTCCGCGACGGCGACGCCCCCGACGACCTCGACCTGGTGCTCTCCCTCCCCTGGCTGTGACCCGTCATTGACGGCGTTCCTCGTGCGTTGCCGGTCCTGCAGGACCCGCGGTGCGCGAGGAACGCCGTCACTGCGTCCATTCACCTCAGCGCGTCGCCCCCCACCGCAGCGCCACCTCCCCCACGGTGGGCGCTGAGGGAGGAAGCGCCACGATCAGGTCACCTGATCCCGGCGGAGCCGTCAGGCCGGAGCGAGGCCTCGGCGGCGCAGGAGCGGGCCCGGGTCGGCGTCGCGGCCGCGGACCGCGCGGAAGGCCTCCAGCGGGTCCACCGACCCGCCCACCGCCAGGAGCCGCTCGCGGAAGACGTCGCCGTTCTCCCGCCGCAGCCCGCCGTGCTCGCGGAACCACTCCACCGTGTCGGCGTCGAGGACCTCCGACCAGATGTAGGAGTAGTAGCCCGCCGCGTAGCCGCCGGCGAACACGTGCTGGAAGTACGTCGTGCGGTAGCGCGGCGGCACGAGGTCCGAGGCGACGCCGGCCTCCTCCAGTGCCCGTCGCTCGAACTCCGCCGGGTCGCCGATCTCGGTCTCCGGCGTGATCCGGTGCCACGCCTGGTCGAGCAGTGTCGCGGCCAGGTACTCCAGCGTCGCGAAGCCCTCGCCCCACAGCCGGGCGGCCTCGATCGCCGCCACGACGTCGGCCGGCAGCGGCTCGCCCGTCTCGACGTGCCGGGCGTAGTGCGCCAGCACCTCGGGCCAGGTCGCCCACATCTCGTTGACCTGGCTCGGGAACTCCACGAAGTCGCGCGGCACCGCGGTGCCGGCGAAGCGCGGGTAGGTGACCGCCGAGCTCAGCCCGTGCAACGCGTGGCCGAACTCGTGGAACAGCGTGTCCACCTCGTCGAGGGTGAGCAGCGTGGGCCGGCCCTCCGGCGCGGGCGCCACGTTGAGGTTGTTCACCACCACCGGCCGCGTGCCGAGCAGCCGCGACTGGGTGACGAACGAGCTCATCCACGCCCCGCCGCGCTTGCCCTCGCGGGCCAGGAAGTCGCCGAGGTAGAGCCCGACCTCCGCGCCGTCGGGGCCGGTGACCTCCCAGACCCGGACGTCGGGGTGGTAGCCGGCGAGGTCGGGGCGCGCCGTGAAGCGGAAGCCGTAGAGCAGCTCGGCGGCGCGGAAGACGCCGTCGACGAGCACCCGGTCGAGCTCGAACCACGGCCGCAGGGCCGCCCGGTCGACCGAGTAGCGCTCGGCCCGGACCCGCTCGCTGTAGAACGCCCAGTCCCACGCGGCGAGGTCGGTCACGCCGTCGCGGGCGGCCACCTCGGCGAGCACCTCGGCCTCGGCGCGGGCGTTGGCCGTCGACGGGCCGACCATCGAGGAGAGCATCGCGTCGACGGCGGCGGTGCTGCCCGCGGTCTGGTCGGCGAGGACCAGGTCGGCGTGGGTGGCGAAGCCGAGCAGGCGCGCCCGCTCGGCCCGGACCCGGGCGATGCGCGCGGCCACCGGCCCGTTGTCGTGCTCCCCCGCCGACGCGCGGCCCGCCGACGCCTCGAACACCCGCCGGCGCAGCTCCCGGTCCCGCAGCTTCGCGAGCACCGGCTGGCCGGTGGGCAGCAGCAGCGGCAGCAGGTACCCCTCGAGGCCACGGTCGGCGGCGGCGCGGGCGGCCGAGGCGACCTCCTCGCCGGACAGGCCGTCGAGCTCGGCGGCGTCGGCGACGCGGACCGCGGCGGCCTCGGTGGCCAGCTGCAGGTTCTGCCCGAACTGCGTGGACAGCTCCGACAGCTCGCGGTTGAGCTCCGACAGCCGGGCGCGGCAGGCGTCGTCCAGGCGGGCGCCGGCGAGCACGCGGTCGAGGTGGTGCCGCTCGACCAGCCGGACCGCCTCGGCGTCGAGGCCCGCGGCGTGCCGCGCCTCGTGGACCGCGTCGATCCGGGCGAACAGCACCGGGTCCAGCCGCAGCGCGTCGGCGTGCGCGGCCTCCAGCGGCGCCAGTTCGCGCTCGATCTCCCGTAGCCGCGGGGTCGACAGCGACGAGGCGAGGTTGCCGAACACCGCCTCGGCCCGGCGCAGCAGCGCACCCGAACGCTCCAGGGCGACGACCGTGTTCTCGAAGGTGGGCGGCTCCGCCGAGCCGGTGATCGCCGCCAGCTCGGCGCGCTGCCCGGCCATCCCGGCGAGGATCGCCTCGCGGCAGTGCTCGAGCGTGACGTCGGCGAACGGCGGCAGCCGGTACGGCAGCGGCGACTCGGCGGACAGCGGGTTGTCGGCGGACAGGGCGGCGGACAGGGCGGCGGCAGGCTCGGCGCTCATCGGCGTCCATCCTGCGCCGACCCGGACCGTCGGACACCAGTGGCCCGGAACCGGTCCGGTTCCGGGCCACCCGGGTACGACGTCCGCCGGCACGGTCCGGCCCCCCTCGTCCCGGCGACGGCGACGTCCGCCGCCGGGACGGGTGGGACTACCGCGAGGCGGTGCGCTCGTAGAGGCGGACCGACAGCGGCACGAAGACCGCGAGGATGACCGCCGTCCAGATGAGCGTGTAGAGCACCGGGTTCTGCAGCGCCCACGCGTCGGGCACCGGGTAGTCGGCCGGCATGTTGCCGAACAGCTCGCGGGCGGCGAGCGTCACCGACGAGACCGGGTTCCACTCCGCGAACGTGCGCAGCACCGACGGGAAGGTCTCCAGCGGCACGAAGGTGTTCGCGATGAACGTCAGCGGGAAGATCACGATGAAGCTGGCGTTGTTGACCACCTCGGGCGTGCGGACCAGCAGCCCGACCACCGCCATCAGCCACGAGATCGCGTAGGCGAAGGCGAGCAGGACGAGGAAGCCGCCCACCGCCTCGACGAACGAGGAGTTGATCCGCCAGCCGACCACCAGGCCGGTCAGCGCCATCACCGCGATCGAGATGACGTTCAGCCCCGCGTCGGCGACCGTGCGCCCGACGAGTACCGCCGCCCGGGACATCGGCAGCGACCGGAACCGGTCGATGAGCCCCTTCTGCAGGTCCTCGGCGATGCTCGCGCCGGTGACCGTGGAGCCGAAGACGACGGTCTGGGCGAAGATGCCCGGCAGCAGGAACTCCGCGTAGCTCACGCCCTGCGGCAGGCCGCCGATCGCGCCGCCGAACACGTAGCGGAACAGCACCACGAACATGATCGGCGACAAGGTGGCGAACACGATCAGGTCGGGGACCCGCTTGACCTTGATCAGGTTGCGCTTGGTGATGACGACGCTGTCGGACAGCGTCGCGGACAGCGAGCTCATCGCACGTCTCCCGTCGGGACCGGCTGGGCGGGGGTCTGGTCGGCGCCGGCGGTCTCCCCGCCGTCCTCGGCGCGGTCCTCCGCGGCCCTGTCCTCGGCGGCATGACCGGTGAGGGCGAGGAACACGTCGTCGAGGTCGGGGCGGCGCAGCCCGACGTCGAAGATGTCGGCGGTGTGCCCGTCGAGGCGGGCCAGCGCCTCGGCCAGCACCTCGGCTCCCCCGCTGACCGGGATGCTCAGCCGGCGGGCCTGCTCGTCGACGTGCGGCTCGTCGACCGCCAGCGGCCGCAGCCGCTCCACCATCTGCGGCAGCGCCCCGGCGTCGGTGACCGCGAACTCCAGCCGCTGGCCGCCGACCTGCGCCTTGAGCTCGTCGGCGGTGCCGCGGGCGATCACCCGGCCGCGGTCGATGACGACCATCCCGTCGGCCAGGCGGTCGGCCTCCTCCAGGTACTGGGTGGTCAGCAGGATCGTCGTCCCGCCGCCGGCGAGGTCGGCGATGAACTCCCACATCCCGAGCCGGCTGCGCGGGTCGAGCCCCGTGGTGGGCTCGTCGAGGAAGAGCACCCGGGGACGGGCGATGAGCGAGGCGGCGATGTCGAGCCGCCGGCGCATGCCGCCGGAGTACGTCTTCGCCGGGCGGCCCGCCGCGTCGGAGAGGTCGAAGCGCTCGAGCAGCTCCTGCGCCCGGGCGCGCGACTCCCGTCTCCCGAGCCGGTACAGCCGGCCCACCATCTCCAGGTTCTCGAACCCGGTGAGGTACTCGTCGACGGCGGCGTACTGGCCGGTCAGCCCGATGACCGACCGCACCCGCGCCGGGTCGCGCACGACGTCGACCCCGGCCACCTCGGCCCGCCCGCCGTCGGGTCGGAGCAGCGTGGTGAGGATGCGGACGACCGTGGTCTTGCCCGCACCGTTGGGCCCCAGGAGGCCGAGGACGCTGCCCTCCGGGACGGTGAGGTCCACCCCGGCGAGGGCGGTGTTGGACCCGAAGCGCTTCTGCAGTCCCTCGACGAGGATCGCGTCGCTCATGCGGGCCACGCTAGGTGTGAGGACCGACACTTCCGGAGCCCTGTTCGCGGGCGGCGTAGCTGAGGCACGTCCTGTCGACCGCGGGCGCACCGCGAACTCATCGCGACGCCGGGGATCAGTCCTCCGTGGGGGCGAACCCGGCCTGCTCCAGGGCCGTGACGACGGCGCCCGCGTGGTCGGGGCCGCGGGTCTCGAGCACCACGAACACCTCCACCTGGCCGAGGTCGAGCCGGGTCGCCGTCCGCTCGTGCTCGACCTCCAGCACGTTGGCGCCCACGCCGGCGAGCACCGACAGCACCGCGGCGAGCGAGCCGGGCCGGTCGGGCACGCGCAGCGTCAGCCGCAGGTAGCGCCCGGCGGCGGCCATGCCGTGCTGCACCACCTTGAGCAGCAGCACCGGGTCGATGTTGCCGCCGGAGACCACCGCGACCACCGGCGGCGGGAACGCCGCCGGGTCGGCCAGCACCGCGGCCACCGCCGCCACCCCGGCCGGCTCGACGACGAGCTTGGCCCGCTCCAGGCAGAACAGCAGGGCGCGGGAGAGGTCCTCCTCGCTGACCGTGCGCACCTCGTCGACGAGGTCCCGCACGTGCGCGAACGTCGTCTCGCCCGGCGACCCGACCGCGATCCCGTCGGCCATCGTCGCCATCCCCGACAGCGCGACCGGCCGCCCCGCGGCCAGCGACCCGGGGAACGCGGCGGCCGCGGCCGCCTGCACCGCCACCACCCGCACGCCCGGCTTCCGCTCCTTCACCGCCGCGGCGACCCCGGACACCAGCCCGCCGCCGCCGGTGCACACGACGACGGTGGCGACGTCGGGGCACTGGTCGAGCACCTCGAGGCCCACGGTGCCCTGCCCGGCGATGACGTCGGGGTGCTCGAAGGGGTGGATGAACACCGCCCCGGTCTCCTCGGCGTGGGCGACGGCGGCCTCCAGCGCGGCGGTGAGGTCGGCGCCGTGCAGCCGCGCGTCGGCCCCGTAGGACCGGGTGGCGGCCACCTTGGGCAGCGGCGCGGTCTCGGGCATGAAGACGGTGGCGCGCACGCCGAGCATCCGCGCCGCCAGCGCCACGCCCTGCGCGTGGTTGCCCGCGCTGGCCGCGACGACGCCGCGCGCCCGCTCCTCCGCCGTCAGCCGGGACAGCCGCACGTAGGCGCCGCGGAACTTGAACGAGCCGGTGTGCTGCAGGTTCTCGCACTTGAGGTGCACCGGGCCGCCGACCTGCTCGGCCAGCGCCCGCGAGTGCTCGAGCGGCGTCCGGCGCGCCACCCCCTCGAGGAGGGCGGCCGCGGCCGCGACGTCGTCGCCACTGGTCAGCCGCACCACGGCAGGCATCCTCCCAGGCCGGATGCCGGCATCCGGGCATCCCCGCATCGCCGCAGGTCGTCGTACCGTGGCTGAGGTGACGGACGTCGCGACAGCGCACACCCCACCCGCACCCACGACACTCGGCGCGCTCCGCGACAGCGGGGCCGCCTTCCGGCCGGTCAAGGCCGAGATCCGCGCCAACCTGCTCGCCCGCCTCGGCGCCGGCGAGCCCACCCTCCCCGGCATCGTCGGCTTCGAGGACACCGTCGTCCCCGAGGTCGAGCGCGCCCTCATCGCCGGCCACGACCTCGTCCTGCTCGGCGAGCGCGGCCAGGGCAAGACCCGCCTCATCCGCACGCTCGTCGGCCTGCTCGACGAGTGGACGCCCGTGCTGGCAGGCAGCGAGCTCAACGAGCACCCGCTGGCCCCGATCAGCGTGTGGGCGCACCGCCAGATCGCCGAGCACGGCGACGACACCCCGGTCACCTGGCTGCACCGCAGCGAGCGGTTCGGCGAGAAGCTGGCCACGCCCGACACCAGCGTCGGCGACCTGATCGGCGACGTCGACCCGATCAAGGTGGCAGAGGGCCGCACCCTGGGCGACCCGGAGACGGTGCACTACGGCCTGGTGCCGCGCACCAACCGCGGCATCTTCAGCGTCAACGAGCTGCCCGACCTCGCCGAGCGCATCCAGGTCGCGCTGCTCAACGTGCTCGAGGAGCGCGACATCCAGATCCGCGGCTACCGCGTGCGGCTGCCGCTGGACCTGCTGCTCGTGGCCAGCGCCAACCCCGAGGACTACACCAACCGCGGGCGGATCATCACCCCGCTCAAGGACCGCTTCGGCGCCGAGGTGCGCACCCACTACCCGATCGAGCTCGCCGACGAGATCCGGCTGCTGCACCAGGAGGCGCAGACCAGCGGGCTGGGCGCGCCGACCGGCCACGACGGCTTCGACGCCCCCGTCGTCCCGCAGCACCTCGTGGAGATCGTCGCCCGCTTCACCCGGCTGGTGCGCGAGTCCAGCCACGTCGACCAGCGCTCCGGCGTCAGCGCCCGGTTCGCCATCGCGGGCCTGGAGACCGTCGCCGCCTCCGCCGTCCGGCGGGCCGCGATCGCCGGGGAGACCCGGCCGGTGGCGCGGGTGGTCGACCTGCCGGGGATCGTCCCGGCCAGCCGCGGCAAGGTCGAGTTCGCCGACGCGGGCTCCGACCCCGACGACGACCGCGAGCTCGAGGTGCTCGAGCACCTGCTCCGGCAGGCCACCGCGCAGACGTTCCGCGCCCGCTGTGGCGGGCTGGACCTGACCGGCCTGCAGGAGCACTTCACCGGCGGGGAGACCGTCGAGTCCGGCGAGCTGGTGCCCGGCGCGGCGCTGCTCGGCCAGCTCGGCACCATCCCGCGCCTGGCCGAGCTGCTCGGGCGCCTGGGCGTGCCGGAGGGCGAGGAGTCGGCCGAGCAGGCCGCGGCCGCCGTCGAGTTCGCGCTCGAGGGCCTCTACCTCACCCGCCGGCTGGCCAAGGACACCGACGGCACCCGCACGGTCTACGGGGCCTGACGTGCCACGCCGGCCCGGCAGGGGCCACCGGTACGGACGCTGGCGGGGCGGGCCCGACCCGCTGGCCCCGCCCTACGACCTGGGCAGCGCCGTCGACGAGATCGGCGACTCCGTCCTCGGCGGCAGCGGCGTGCGCGAGGCGCTGCGCGAGCTGCTGCGCCGCGGGATGGACGGCCGGCGCGGGCTCGACGAGCTGCGCCGCTCGGTGCGCGACCGGCTGCGCCAGGCCCGCAGCGCCGGGCGCATGGACGGCACGCTGCAGGAGGTCCGTGAGCTGCTCGACCGCGCGCTGGACGCCGAGCGGCGCGAGCTGTTCCCCGACCCCGACGACGGCGCGCGGCTGGCCGAGGCCGAGCTCGACGCGCTGCCGGAGGACACCGCGGGCGCCGTGCGGGCGCTCAAGGACTACCCGTTCCGCTCGGGCGAGGCCCGGCAGGCCTACGAGCAGATCCAGGACCTGCTGCGGCGCGAGGTGCTCGACAGCTCCTTCGCCAACATGAAGCAGGCGCTGGAGAACGCGACCGAGCAGGACGTGCAGGCGGTGCGCGACATGGTCGCCGACCTGTCGCGGCTGGTCGACGCGCACAACCGCGGCGAGGACACCGACGAGCAGTTCCGCGAGTTCATGGAGCAGCACGGGCAGTTCTTCCCGGACGACCCGCAGTCGGTGGACGAGCTGATCGACTCCCTCGCCCGCCGGGCCGCCGCGCAGGAGCGGATGATGGCCGGCCTCTCCCCCGAGCAGCGCGCCGAGCTGGCCGACCTCATGGCCCAGACGATGTCCGACATGGGCCTGGCCAGCGAGATGGCCCACCTGCAGGACGCGCTGCGCCAGGCGCGGCCCGACCTGCCGTGGGGCCAGCGCGGCCAGGTGCCCGACGGCGAGCAGGCCCTCGGCCTCGGCGACGCCACCAGCGCCGTCGCCGAGCTCGCCGACCTGGAGGCGCTGTCCAACCAGCTCTCCCAGGGCTACGCCGGCGCCTCGCTGGCCGACGTCGACGAGGAGCTGCTGGAGCAGGCGCTGGGCCGGGAGGCCGTCGACGACCTCGCGGCGCTGCGGCAGATGGAGCGCGAGCTCGAGCGGCAGGGCCACCTCGTCCGGCGGGACGGCAAGCTGGAGCTCTCCCCCAAGGCGGTCCGCCGGCTGGGCGCCACCGCCCTGCGGCGGGTGTTCGCGAAGCTCGACGCCACCGGGCGGGGCGAGCACGACGTCGCCGACGCCGGGGCCGCGGGCGAGCTCACCGGCGGCTCGCGGGAGTGGCGGTTCGGCGACGAGCAGCCGCTCGACGTCGTCCGCACGGTCCGCAACGCCGTCCTGCGCACGGCCGGGGAGCCGCGCGGCGAGCGGCGGGTGCGCATCGCCGTCGAGGACTTCGAGGTGGTGGAGACCGAGCGGCGCACCGGGGCCGCGGTCGCCCTGCTGGTCGACCTCTCCTACTCGATGGCGCTGCGCGGCACGTGGGGCGCGGCCAAGTCGACGGCGATGGCCCTGCACTCGCTGGTCACCACCCGGTTCCCGCAGGACGCCATCCAGATCATCGGCTTCTCCTCCACCGCGCAGGTGCTGCGGCCGGAGACGCTCGCGGAGCTGAGCGTGGACACGCTGCAGGGCACCAACCTGCAGCACGGGCTGATGCTGGCCCGCCGCTTCCTGGCCCAGCACCGCGACGCCGAGCCGGTGGTCCTGGTGGTCACCGACGGCGAGCCGACGGCGCACCTGGAGGAGGACGGGACGCCGTACTTCTGCTGGCCGCCGATGCCCGAGACGATCGCCAAGACCGTCGCCGAGGTGGAGCGGGTGGCCCGCTCGGGCGCGACGCTCAACGTGTTCGCGCTCGACCCGGAGCCCGGGCTGGTGCACTTCGTCCACGACATCACCGCCCGTGCGGGCGGCCGGGTGTTCACCCCGGACAGCGACCGGCTCGGCGAGTACGTCGTCGCAGACTATCTGCGCTCCCGGAGGGGGCGGCGGAGCCGTTGAGGCCTGCTCCCGGGTCCCGGCCCGAGCTCGCGAGGGCTGGGGAGGAGCAGGTCCTTCCGCTGCGCACGCGGAGGGGACGCCGGGCGCGGTGACCGTGACGGTCGGGCAGGTCGGCCCCGACGTCGTCCTGCCGCTGCGCAGCGCGGTGCTGCGGGACGGCGGGCCGGCCGGCCTGCCCGGCGACGACGACCCGGCCACCGTGCACCTCGCCGCCCGCACCGCCGACGGGCGGGTGGCCGGCGTGGTGCGCCTCTCCCCCGCCCCGTGCCCGTGGCGGCCCGACGCCCGCGCGCCGTGGCAGCTGCGGGCCATGGCCACCGACCCGGCCGTCCGCGGCACCGGCGCCGGGCGGGCGCTGGTCGAGGCGGGGCTGGCGCTGGTGGGCGAGCGTGGCGGGGACCTGGTGTGGTGCAACGCCCGGACCGGCGCGGCCGGCTTCTACGAGCGGCTGGGGTTCGCCGTGGTCACCGGGGGGTTCGACGTGCCGCCGGTCGGGCCGCACGTCGGCATGCTCACCGCGGTACCGGGTGCGACCCGCTCGAGCTGATGCCCGGGATCCGCCCCGCCCGGAACGCGTCGACGAACAGCCGGTGGTCGTCCTGCGTCTGCCGGGCGTAGGAGTGCGCGAAGGCCACCATGTCGTCGAGGAACTCCTCGCGCCGCCCGCCGACGAGCGCGACGACGGCGTCCTCGGTCTGGAAGTCGACCAGCGTGTGGTCGCTGTCGGCGTCGCCGACGCAGTGCATCTTCGCCGTCGCCCGGCCGAGCTGGACCAGCACCGGCGCGATCTCCTCGGGCTCGGTGAGGTCGTCCCAGTCGAGGTCGTTCTCGTACGGCGAGAGCTCCTGCACGACGAACCCGACGCCGCCGATCTCGGTGTGCCCGAGGAACTGCGAGGCGTTGGACTGCAGCGCCCGCTGGCTGACCGCCGTCCGGTGCCCGTGGTGCTCGAAGTGGGCGGCGACGGCCGGGTCGCGCACGATGCGGCTCGGCGCGGCCACGTTGCCCTGCTTGATCGACAGGACGACGTCGTTCTCCAGCGCCTGGTCGTAGCCCTCGAGCAGCACGTTGTAGGCGGGCAGGCCGGCGCTGCCGATCCCGAACCCGCCGGTGCCGATGACGTCCTTCACGTCGTAGGCGACGTCGCGGCGGCGCACCGGCGGGTGCACGGTCCCCCGCCAGCGCTCCAGCGCCGCGAGCACCCGGTCGCGCTCGGCGTCGTCGAGCCGGCGGGCCCGGCCGCCGTCGGCGAACCGGCGCTGGTAGTCCTCGACGACGGTCATCCGGTCCAGCAGCGAGGCGCGGGTGCGCGTCGTCGTCTCGAGGATCGCCTGGCGCACCGCGCCCTCGGTGTCGGCGGCGGTGAGGGCGAAGGAGCGGTCGTCGTCGGAGCGGGTGAACGCCTCGACCTGGTCGAGGTAGGCGGTCAGGTAGGTGCGCAGCAGGTCGGAGATGACGTCGTCGCCGAGCGCCTTGCGCCAGGCCAGCAGCGCGAAGCTCGCGACGAACCGCCGCAGGTCCCAGCTGACGTGCCCGACGTAGGCCTCGTCGAAGTCGTTGACGTCGAAGACGATGCGGCCCGCACCGTCCATGTAGGTGCCGAAGTTCTCCGCGTGCAGGTCGCCCTGGATCCACACCCGGCTGGTGCGCTCGTCGGCCCACCGGTCGTCGAGGACGTCCATGTCGGCGTAGAACAGACAGGCACTCCCCCGGTAGAAGGCGAACGGGTCGGCCGCCATCTTGCGGAACTTCGTGCGGAACGCGTCGGCGTCGGCGGCCATCAGCTCGGAGAAGGCGTCGACCAGCACGTCGACGATGAGCTGCGACCGGTCACCGGGGGTTCCGCCGTCGGACACCCGTCGGGGGGATTCGGACACGGGGGGCACCGTAGAGGCTGGATAGCCTGCAGGACAGGTGGTTGCGGGGCGCGACGATCGGGGTGGCGGTGACGCGAGCGGGAACGGCACGACGGCTGGTGGCCGGTGCCGCCTACGGCGGCGGGGGCCTCGGCCTCGCCGGCGCCGGCCTGCTCGCCGTGCTGCGCCTGGAGGCCCGCGCCGCGCGGCGGCGCGTGGAGTCCCGCACCTCCAAGCAGGAGCCCCCGACCGGCGACGGCGTCTACGGCCGCGGGCGCGGGCGGGTCAAGCCGCTCGTGTTCGTCGTGCTCGGCGACTCCAGCGCCGTCGGCCTCGGTGTCGAGCGGGCCGGGGAGACGCCCGGCGTGCTGCTCGCCGCGGCGCTGGCCGAGCTGGCCGAGCGCCCGGTGCGGCTGGTGCGGGTCGCGGTCTCCGGCTCGGAGTCCTACGAGCTCGACCCGCAGGTCGAGCGGGCGCTGGCGGTACGGCCCGACCTCGCGCTGATCATGATCGGCGCCAACGACGTCACCTCCCGTACCCGGCCGTCGGTGTCGGTGCGCCACCTCGCCGACGCGGTGCGGCGGCTGCGGGAGGCCGGCGCGCAGGTCGTCGTCGGCACCTGCCCCGACCTCGGCACCATCCGGCCGATCGGCCAGCCGCTGCGGCTGCTCGCGCGGCGCTGGAGCCGGCAGCTGGCCGCCGCGCAGACCATCGCCGTCGTGGAGGCCGGCGGGCGGACCGTGTCCCTCGGGTCCGTGCTCGGCCCCTCCTTCGCCCAGGACCGGTCGCTGTTCAGCGTCGACGAGTTCCACCCCAGCGCCGCCGGCTACGCCTCGGCCGCCGCCGTGCTGCTGCCGGCGCTGGCCGACGCGGTCGGCGTCTGGCCGGAGCGGGCCGACCGGCGGCGGCTGCGCCGGGGCACCGTCCGCCCGGTGGCGCGCGCCGCGGCGCGCGCGGCCGGGCGCACCGGCACCGAGGTCCGCGCGACCGAGGTGCGCGGCTCCGGCACCGGCCCGCTGGGCACCTGGGCGCGGCTGCTGCGCCGCCGGCCCTCCGACCTGCCCGTCCCCGCGGAGGTCGGCGAGGCGGACCAGCTGCCCGTCGGCTGACCGCCACGTGACGCGGAACACAGCGGCGGACTGTTCCGGCCGCACCCGCGACCGGCGGCCTACCCGGGGGTAGTTTCCGGGGTGACCCGACACCCGGCACGCACCGGCCGGGAGCCCGCCTCACCGTGGAGGACCCCATGCCCGAAGCCGTCATCGTCGCGACCGCCCGCTCGCCCATCGGCCGCGCGTTCAAGGGGTCGCTCAAGGACTTCCGGCCCGACGACCTCACCGCCACCATCGTCCGGGCGGCGCTGGACAAGGTGCCGGCGCTCGACCCCACCGACATCGACGACCTGATCCTGGGCTGCGGTCTCCCCGGTGGGGAGCAGGGCCACAACATGGGCCGCGTCGTCAGCGTCCTCCTCGGCATGGACCACCTGCCGGGCACGACGATCACCCGCTACTGCTCGTCGTCGCTGCAGACCACCCGCATGGCGATGCACGCCATCAAGGCCGGCGAGGGCGACGTGTTCATCTCCGCCGGCGTGGAGATGGTGTCGCGCTTCGTGAAGGGCAACAGCGACTCGCTGCCCGACACCCACAACCCGGTCTTCGCCGACGCACAGGCCCGGGTGGCCAAGACCGCCGAGAGCGGCGCCGACTCCTGGACCGACCCGCGCGAGAACGGCGAGGTCCCCGACATCTACGTCGCGATGGGGCAGACCGCCGAGAACCTGGCGCTGCTCAAGGACGTCTCCCGCCAGGAGATGGACGAGTTCGCCGTCCGCAGCCAGAACCTGGCCGAGAAGGCCATCGCCGAGGGCTTCTGGGAGCGGGAGATCACGCCGGTCACGACGCCCGACGGCACCGTCGTCAGCAAGGACGACGGCCCGCGCGCCGGCACCACCCTCGAGGGCATCTCCGGCCTCAAGCCGGTCTTCCGCCCCGACGGCCGGGTGACCGCCGGCAACGCCTGCCCGCTCAACGACGGCGCGGCCGCCGTGGTGGTCATGAGCGACACCAAGGCCCGCGACCTCGGCCTGACCCCGCTGGCCCGGGTGGTCTCCACCGCCGTCACCGGCCTGTCGCCGGAGATCATGGGCTACGGCCCGGTCGACGCCTCGAAGCTCGCGCTGCAGCGGGCCGGCATGACCATCGACGACATCGACCTGGTCGAGATCAACGAGGCCTTCGCCGCGCAGGTCATCCCCAGCTACCGCGACCTGGGCATCGACATCGACAAGCTCAACGTGCACGGCGGCGCCATCGCCGTGGGCCACCCCTTCGGCATGACCGGCGCCCGCATCACCGGCACGCTCCTCAACGGCCTGCAGACGAAGGACGGGACCTTCGGCCTGGAGACCATGTGCGTCGGCGGCGGCATGGGCATGGCGATGGTGCTCGAGCGCCTCTCCTGACGTGCGTCGGGGCCGGTCCGCCGACCGGCCCCGGAACACGGCAGTGGCCCGGTCCCCTCGCGGGGACCGGGCCACTGCCGTGTGTGGGGCGCCCCGCCGCCGGGGCGGCGGGGCCGGTGCTCAGTTGTCCTGGAAGTAGGACAGCAGGCGCAGGATCTCCAGGTACAGCCAGACGACCGTGACGAGCAGGCCGAAGGCGACGTACCAGGCGAACTTGGCCGGGGCACCGCGGCGGATGGCCTGGTCGGCCATGTCGAAGTCGAGCAGCAGCGTGAAGGCCGCCACACCGATCACGACGAGGCTGAACACGATGGCCAGCGGGCCACCGTCACGCAGGCCCAGACCGCCGGGGACGAAGAACGACACCACCAGGTTGACCAGCACGAGGGCGAGGACACCGAACAGCGCGCCCACGACCCAGCGGGTCAGCTTGGGGGTGACCCGGATGGCGCCGGTCTTGTAGACCACCAGCATGCCGGCGAAGACGCCGAAGGTGCCGATGACCGCCTGGACGACGATGCCCGGGTAGATGGTGTTGAAGGCCTCGCTGATCGCGCCGAGCGCGACACCGTAGAGCGCGCCGTAGGCCAGCGTGGCCGCCGGGTTGGCGATCTGCTTGAAGCTGATCACCAGGCCCAGGACGAAGGCCACGAGGACCGCGGGCAGCGCCAGACCCCAGGCCGCCTGGCCGGGCAGGGCCCAGACGACGGCGGCGGCCAGGACGGTGACCAGGAAGGACAGGCCCGTCTTCTGGACGACGTCGTCCATCGTCATGTAACGGGTGGCCGGGCCGGCGGGGGCCGGGGCACCGTACTGCTGGCCGTACTGCTGGTCGTAGCCCTGCGGGGCGCCGTACGGCTGGCCGTAGGGCTGGGGCTGACCGTAGCCGGGAGCGGCGTAGCCCTGCTGGCCGTACGGCTGCCCGTACTGCTGGCCGTAGCTGGGAGCGCCGTACCCCTGCTGTCCGCTGCCGTTGGCGGCGTTGGCGAAGCCCCGGCCGAAGACCGGGTTGGAGCTGGGCATCGTCATCTCCTCGAGGTGACTGGTCGGTCGGTGGGCTGCACCCTCGCATCCCACTCGGTTCCTACAACGTCGCACGTGGCCTGGACGTTCCGCGCGCGACACGGTCACCCGTGCGGTGGAGACGGCCCCGGAGACGGCCGTGGCGCCGCCCCCGGAGGGGACGGCGCCACGGGTCGTGGAGCTGGGTCAGACGGCGTCGCCGTGGCTGTGCTCGTGGTCGTGCGCGAGCCCGCCGCCGCCGGTCTCCAGGCCGGCCGGCTGGCGGAAGTCGCGGTCGGCCGGGTCACCCTGGAAGGTGCCGCCCGGGACCGGCTGCCCCGTCACACCGTTCACCCGCGAGGTGTCGTAGGCCAGGGTCAGCACCGCGTAGGCGATGGCGTCGGAGTTGGTGTCCAGCGCCTCGCGGTTGACGTTCGCCAGCGTGTCCCCGACCTGGTGGTAGTTCGGGTCGTAGGCCACGCCCGCCTGGCCGCCGTAGTCGGCGGCCTGCTCCGGCGTCTTGACGCCCTCGGCGCCGGTGAACAGGCCACCGGAGGGGATGCCGGCGAGGATGAACGCCTGGTAGTCGCTGCGGCCGCTGAACTCGGTGGCCTCGTAGGGCAGCTGCCGCCGCTCGAAGTAGTCCTCGAGCACGTACTCGATCTGGTCGGAGCCCTCGGGGACCGTGACCGGCGCGGTGAACGCCGACTGGTCGCCGTCGTAGATGAACCGGGCGAAGTTCGGCGAGCCGACCATGTCGAAGTTCAGGTACAGGCCGATGTCGGCGACCTGCTGCTCCGACAGCTGCGAGACGTAGTGGTTGGAGCCGAGCAGGCCGTACTCCTCGGCGCCCCACCAGGCGAAGCGCACGGTGTTCTGCGGCTTGGTCTTGGCGATGTTCTGCGCGACCTCGAGGATCGCCGCGCTGCCGGAGCCGTTGTCGTTGATGCCCGGGCCCGCCGCGACGGAGTCCAGGTGCGCACCGGCCATGACGACGTTGTCGCTGGTGCGGCCGCGCAGCTCCGCGATGACGTTCTCGGTCTCGCGGACCTCGCTGACCGTCTGGATGTCGAACGCGACGACGGTCGGCGCCGAGGCGAACTCGACGCCCGTGGCGTAGCTGACGCCCACGACGGGGACGGCGTCCTCGATGGGGGCGCCGAGCGTCGGCTGCAGCAGGATGTCGCGGCCGGGCTGGCCCTCGTTGAAGATCACGACGCCGGCGGCCCCGGCGGCGACGGCATTCTGCACCTTGATGCCGAAGGCGCAGGTGCCGCGCTGGACCAGCGCGATGTTGCCCGGGGTGAAGCCCGCGAAGTCGGCGGACTCGCAGCCACTGGTGTTGCCGTTGGACGCACCGACCGGCGGGATGGTGACGTCGACGGCTTGGATCGTCCCGGAGAGCTCACCGCTGCCGGAGTAGGTGGCCACCGCGTAGTCGGTGCCCTCGACATACGTCGTCGCGGTGGGCGAGACCCGGCCGAAGGAGCTCGGCGCGGTCTGCTCGAAGAACGGGAACTCGAACGGCTGCCGGGTCACGGTGTAGCCCGACGCCTCGAGCTGGCCGGTCACGTAGTCGGCGGAGGCCGTGTACCCGGGGCTGCCCGAGACGCGGGTGCCGCCGTTGGCGGTGGCGATGTCCTGGAGGGCCTGCAGGTGCTGGGTGACGCCGTCGACCGTGACGCACTCGGTCAGCTTGGCGACGGTGTTGTTGTTGCGGTTCTCGCAGGCGTTGCCGCCGGCCGTGGCGGGCAGGGCGGCGACGACGCTGCCCGCGAGAGCGAGCACACCGGCGCTGCCGATCACGGCGGCGCGTGACCGGCGGGACGGGTGGGACTGGGTCATGGACGTCTGGTTCCCCTCGAGACGGCGGAGTGAGCTCCGTTGCTCACGGGGAGTCACCCTGCCAAATCGGTCACGGGGGACGTCAAGCCCTGTATTTCCTGCGGCTCATGGTGTATCGGCCCGCAGATGCTGCGGTGCCCCCGGTGGGACTCGAACCCACACTGCGACCCTTTTAAGGGGCCTGCCTCTGCCGATTGGGCCACGGGGGCGTGCGGGCGACCGGCGCCCGCGGGCGCCGTCAGCCGGCCTGCATCCGCTCGGCTCCCGGCCGGCCGGGGACCAGCCCGGCGGCGGTGACGAACTCGCGGCGCGGGTCCTGCAGCTGCCCCAGGGCGATGACCTCGCGGCGGAACACCGAGGCCAGCGTCCAGTCGGCGACGACCCTGGCCTTGCGGTTGAACGTCGGCACCCGGCTCACGTGGTACGCGCGGTGCATGAACCACGCGGGCCACCCCTTGAGCTTGACCCCGTAGACCTGCGCCACGCCCTCGTGCAGCCCGAGGCTGGCCACCGACCCGGCGTAGGCGTGCCGGTAGGGCCGCGGCTCCTCGCCGCGCAGCACGGCGACGACGTTGTCGGCCAGCCGCTTGGCCTGGCGGACCGCGTGCTGGGCGTTGGGCGCGGTGGTGGCGCCGGGCGTGTCCTTCGTCAGGTCCGGGACGGCGGCGAGGTCGCCGGCGGCCCAGGCGTCCTCCAGGCCGCTGACCTGCAGCGTGGACTCGCAGCGCACCCGGCCCCGCTCGTCGAGGGGCAGGTCGGTCTCGGCGAGCAGCGGGTTGGGCCTGGTGCCCGCCGTCCAGACCAGGGTGTCGCTGGCGAAGGAGTCGCCATCGCTGAGCCGGACGACGCCGTCGGCGACCTCCTCGAGGCGGGTGTTGAGCCGCACGTCCATGCCGCGGGCGGTGAGCTGCCGGACCGTCCAGGCGGCCATGTCCAGGTCGACCTCGGGCAGGATCCGGCCGGTCGCCTCGACCAGCACCCACCGCATGTCGCTCGGCGACAGTCGTGGGTAGTGGTGCTCGACGGCGTAGCGGGCCATGTCCTCGAGCTCGGCGAACGCCTCGATGCCGGCGTAGCCGCCGCCGACGAAGGTGAACGTCAGCGCCCGGGTGCGGACGGCGGGGTCGTCGGTGGAGGCGGCGGCGTCGAGCCGGGCCAGCACGTGGTTGCGCAGGTAGATGGCCTCGCCGACGGTCTTGAAGCCGATGCCGTGCTCGGCCAGGCCCGGGATGGGCAGCGTGCGCGCCACCGAGCCCGCGGCCATGACCAGCACGTCGTAGGACAGCTCGTACGGCGCCCCCTCCACCGGCGCGATCCGGGCCCGCCGGTCGGCGTGCGACAGCGACACCACCGCGCCGGTGACCACCCGGCAGCGGGGCAGCGTGCGCCGCAGCGGCACGACGACGTGCCGGGGCTCCACCGAGCCGGCCGCGGCCTCGGGCAGGAACGGCTGGTAGGTCATGTGCGGCTGCGGGTCGACGACGACCACCTCGGCGCCGCCGCGGGAGAGCCGCTTCTGCAGCCGCAGGGCGGTGTAGAGGCCGACGTAGCCGCCGCCGACCACCAGCACCACCGGACGGGACCCAGCACCCGGACGAGTCGCCATGGGGCCAGCCTAGGGGCGCGGGGGCCCGCTCTCGCCCTCGTGCGCGCCCCCGGTCCCGGCCAGCTCGGTGGCCCGGGCGAGGACGGCGTCGAGCATCGGCTCGGTGAGCCGGCCGGTGAAGGTGTTCTGCTGGCTGACGTGGTAGCTGCCCAGCAGGGTCAGCTCGCCGCGCGGCCCGGAGACGGTGACCTCGACGCCGTGCCCGAACGCCGGCCGCGGGCGCGGCAGGACGTAGCCGGCGCCGGCCAGGACCGGCCACAGCGCCGTCCAGCCGAACCCGCCCAGGACGACGGCGACCCGCAGGTCCGGCAGCAGCGCCAGCTCGCGGGCCAGCCACGGCGAGCAGGTGTCGCGCTCGGCCGGCGTCGGGGCGTTGTCCGGGGGCGCGCAGCGGACGGCGGCGGCCACCCGCACGCCGGTGAGCTCCAGGCCGTCCCCCACGTGGGTCGACGTCGGCTGGCTGGCCAGGCCGGCCCGCCACAGCGCGGCGAAGATCCAGTCGCCGCTGCGGTCGCCGGTGAACACGCGGCCGGTGCGGTTGCCGCCGTGCGCGGCGGGTGCCAGCCCGACGACGGCGATGCGGGCGTCGGCGGGGCCCAGGCCCGGCACCGGGCGGCCCCAGTAGTCCTCGTCGCGGAAGGACGCCCGCTTGACCCGGGCCACCTCCTCGCGCCAGGCGACCAGCCGCAGGCAGGCCCGGCAGCCGGAGACGCGGGCGTCGAGGACGGCGAGGTCGCGCGCGCCGCGGGCGGAGCGGGCGACGCCGGCGGGTGGGCGGGTGACCGGGAACCCCTGGGCGTCGGCTGCCACGGCCCCAGTGGACCACCCGGGCGGGGACGGGCGGCCGCCGGGGAAGCAGGGCATGATCACCGCATGGCCCGCAAGGAGAAGGCGCCGCTGACCTGGAAGCTGCTCGGCTCGGGGCTCGCCGTCCCGGCCGGCATCGCCGCCCGCAAGCTCACCGACGCCGCCTGGTACGCCGCCCGCGGCACCAACCCGCCGAAGAACCCGGCGGCGCCCGGGGTGAGCTGGCCCGACGCGCTGGCCTGGGCGGCGTTCTCCGGGGTCGTCGTGGCCGCCGGCCGGCTGGTCGCCGCGCGCGGCGCAGCGGCCGCCTACCAGTCGCTGACCGGCAAGCTGCCCCCCGGGCTCAACGAGGGGCCCTGACCCGGCGCCGTCAGCCCCGGGCGAGCCGGAGGGCGATGCCGTCGAGGATGTCGTGCTCGCTGACGACGACCTCGTCGAGCGCGAACGCGTCCATGACCACCCGCAGCACCAGCGCGCCGGCGCCGATGACGTCGACCCGGCCCGGGTGCATGACCGGCTCGGCGGCCCGCCGCTCGCGGCTGGCGGTGAGCAGGCCGGCGGTGACCGACCGGACGGCGGCCACCGGGATGCGCGAACCGTGGATGGCCGCGGCGTCGTAGGCCGGCAGCCGCAGCGCGAGCGCCGCGACCGTGGTCACCGAGCCGGCCAGGCCGACGAGGGTGGCCGCCTCGCCCACCGGCACCGCGGCGGCCACCTCGGCCAGCGCGGCGCGGATGTCGGCCTCGGAGCGGCCGATCTCGTCGGCGGTGGGCGGGTCGCCGTGCAGGTGCCGCTCGGTGAGCCGCACGCAGCCGATGTCCACCGACCGCGCGGCGCGCACCCCGCCGGCGTCGCCGAGGACGAACTCGGTGGAGCCGCCGCCGATGTCGACGACGAGGTACGGCGGGCGGGGCGGCGGGCCGCCGTGCGCGGCGGCCGCGGCGTCGAGCGAGGCGGTGGCGCCCAGGAAGGACAGCCGGGCCTCCTCGTCGCCGGGGACGACGTCGGGCGGCAGGCCGAGGGTGTCGCGGACCATCGCCTCGAAGTCGGCGCGGTTGGCCGCGTCGCGGGTCGCGCTGGTGGCCACCATGCGCACCGCCGTCGCGCCGAGGTCGCGGGACTGGGCGGCGTACTCGGCGAGCACGACGCGGGTGCGCTCGATCGCCTCGGAGGCCAGCCGCCCGGTGGCGTCGACGCCCTGGCCGAGCCGGACGACCTCCATGCGGCGCAGCAGGTCGGTGTGCGCGCCCTCGGGGGGCACGTCGGCCACCAGCAGCCGGATGGAGTTGGTCCCGCAGTCGACGGCGGCCACGCGGGTCACGGGCGGTCCTCCTCGGGGAGCGCGCAGGGCCCCTGGGCCCACCACTCCCCCATCCCGGCGACGGCGCGGTCGCCGATCGGGTTGACGCCGGGCCCGGCCGCGAGGGCGTGGCCGGCCAGGGCGTGCAGGCACTTGACCCGGTCGGGCATGCCGCCGGCGGTGGCGCGGGTGGGCAGCTCGCCGAGGGCGTCGCGCTCGGCGAGGTAGGCCTCGTGCGCGGCGCGGTAGGCAGCCGCGAGGTCCTGGTCGGTGCCGAGCTCCTCCTGCCACTCGCGCATCCGGCCCGCCGACTCCAGCCGGCTCGCCGCCGCCGACGCCCGCGGGCAGGTCAGGTAGTACAGCGTCGGGAACGGGGTGCCGTCGTCCAGCCGCGGGGAGGTCTGTACGACGTCGGGCTGCCCGCAGGGGCACCGGTGCGCCACGGCGCGGACGGCGCGCGGCGGGCGGCCGAGCTGCCGGCCGACGGTCTCGTGCTCCTCCGCCGTCATCGGCTCGCGCACGGGTCGTCCCGGGAAGGGACCGGACCGGCCCTGCTGCAGGGGCCCGGGCCGAGCCTGCGAGGGCCGGGGGGCAGCGGGGTCCTTCATCCGTCGGCTTCCGTGACGGAGCCGAGCAGCTGCTCGTACCAGGGCCGCGCGGCGGCGGACGTGTCGGGCAGCGTGCCGGCGTCGCCCTCGGCCACCGCGCCGTCGACGACGACCACCAGCCGGTCGCCGGGCAGCACGTAGGACAGCCGCTCGCGGGCCTGCTGCGCCGTCCAGTCGGGGTCGGACTGCCGGTCCAGCTGCCCCTCGAGCTCGGCGATGCGCTCGTCGAGGTCGGTGCTCTCCGCGGCGAGCCGGGCGAGCTCGGCCCGCCCGTCCAGCCACTGGCGCACCGGACCGGCCAGGGTGAGCGCCAGCAGCAGGAGCACGCCGACCAGCACGACACCGCGCCCGGTGACCAGCGGCCGCCGGGTCGAGGCGGTGCGGGCCGCCGGGCGCGGGGTGCGCCGGCCCTGGCGGCGGGCGTCGGGACGGCTGCCCGCGCCCGACCGCGTCCCGGCCGGGACCGGCCGGGACGCGGCGTGCGAGAGCGGGCGGCCGGTCGAGCGCCGCCTCCCCGTACCGGCGCTCACCCGGTCAGGAGGTCCGCAGGCGCGGGAAGGCCGCCGCGCCGGCGTAGCGCGCGGCGTCGTCGAGCTCCTCCTCGATGCGCAGCAACTGGTTGTACTTGGCCACCCGCTCGCTGCGGGCCGGGGCACCGGTCTTGATCTGCCCGCAGTCGGTGGCGACGGCGAGGTCGGCGATCGTGGTGTCCTCGGTCTCGCCCGAGCGGTGGCTCATCATGCTGCGGTAGCCGCTGCGGTGCGCCAGGTTCACGGCGTCGAGCGTCTCGGTCAGCGTGCCGATCTGGTTGACCTTCACCAGCAGCGCGTTGGCGGCGCCGCGGGAGATGCCGTCGGCCAGGCGCGCGGGGTTGGTGACGAACAGGTCGTCGCCGACGATCTGCACGCGGTCGCCGAGGGCCTGGGTCATGGCGACCCAGCCGTCCCAGTCCTCCTCCGAGAGCGGGTCCTCGATGGAGACGATCGGGTAGGCGTCGACGAGCTCGCGGTAGTAGTCGACGAGGAACTCGGCCGACCGGGTCTGGCCCTCGAAGTCGTAGCCACCCTCGCCGTGGAACTCGGTGGCGGCGACGTCGAGCGCGAACCCGATGTCGGTGCCCAGCGAGTAGCCGGCCTTCTCGACGGCCTCGGCGATGAGGTCGAGCGCGGCGCGGTTGGTGGGCAGGTCGGGGGCGAAGCCGCCCTCGTCGCCGAGGCCGGTGGACAGGCCGCGGCCCTTCAGCACCGACTTGAGCGCGTGGTAGCACTCGGCACCGGTGGACAGCGCCTCGGCGAAGGTGGCCGCGCCGATCGGCGCGATCATGAACTCCTGGACGTCGACGTTGCTGTCGGCGTGGGCGCCGCCGTTGAGGATGTTCATCATCGGCACCGGCAGCAGGTGCGCCGAGGGCCCGCCCACGTAGCGGAACAGCGGCAGGCCGGTGGAGTCGGCGGCGGCGCGGGCGACGGCGAGGCTGACCCCGAGGATCGCGTTGGCGCCCAGGCGGGACTTGTCCGGCGTGCCGTCGAGGTCGATCAGCCGCTGGTCGACCAGGCGCTGCTCGGTGGCCTCGTAGCCGACGAGCTCGGGGCCGATGACGTCGAGGACGCCGTCGACGGCCTTGGTGACGCCCTTGCCGCCGTAGCGCTCTCCACCGTCGCGCAGCTCCACCGCCTCGAAGGCGCCGGTGGAGGCCCCGCTCGGGACCGCCGCGCGGGCGATCGTCCCGTCGTCGAGGGCGACCTCGACCTCCACGGTGGGGTTACCGCGCGAGTCCAGGATCTCCCGCGCGCCTACGGCATCGATGCTCGGCACGGGGAGCAGCCTAGCGAGAGCCGGGGCGCCGCCGTCCGCGGCGCGGTGGCGTCGGACTCCCGTCACCGCGTGGTCACGGAGCGGTCACGGAGCGGCTCCGCCGGAACCGGTTCGGCGCTAATCTCGGGGCGTCGGGCGCCTCCCCGCGCCCACTCGTCGGAGGACCCGATGACCGAGCGCCGGCAGGACCCGACCCCCGTCGACACGGACCCCGGGGCGGGTGCGTCCGTCCTCGGCTTCCCGGCGGAGCCGCCCGGGGACGACGACGCCGGCGACCTGGAGCCGGTCCCGGACGGCGCCGAGGTGTCCGGTGTCGCGGCGCGCCCGGGGCTGGCCTACGTGCGGCACCCCGACGTCGTCGGCGGGGTGCTCCTGCTGCTGGCGGGAGTCGCCGGGGCGGCGAGCGCCTGGCTGCCCTGGGAGCAGGGCGGCGGGACGACCGGCCTGGACCTCGTGGTGCGCGCGGTCGGCGCGGCCCGGGAGGGGGCGGCCGAGCTCGGGCGCACCGGCCTGTGGCAGCCGGCGGCGGTGGCGGCCGGGAGCGCCGTGCTCGTCGTCCTCGGGCTCCTGCTGCTCCGTCCGGCGCGGGGCCACCGGGTGTCGGGGGTGCTGGCGCTGGCGGTCGCGCTGGGCGTGGCCGCCGCGGTCGCCGGCCGGCTGGTCGACGCGGGCTGGGCCGCCGCCTCCCTCGGGTCCGGCGTCTGGTGCGCCGCCGCGGTCGCCGGCCTCGGCGTGCTCGGCGCGCTCAAGGCCATGCTCACCGCGCCGCGGATCACGACCGTGCCCGACGCACCGCTCGCCGTCGGCTGACCGGCCCGCCCTCCCTCACCCTCCGTCCCCGCCGGCCCGGCCGCTTCACCCACAGAAGATCGTGCACGACCCGTTGGGGTGAGGAGCGTCCCCGGACCGGGGTCGGCCGGGCCCCAGGCCCCGCACACTCGGCCGGCGCCCGCCCGTCCGCGGTGGCGCGAGGAGGGGGACCCGCGTGACCGCCAGCCCGACGCTCGAGCGGCTCGACGGCGCCGACGTCCGGGCCGGCGAGCCACAGGTGCACGTCGTCGCACTGGACGCGGTGACCGCTCCGACCACGGCCCTCCCCCGCGAGCCCTACGTCACCGTGCTCGTGCCGGCGCACGACGAGGCCGACCAGATCGCCGCCACCCTCGCGGGCCTGCGGCGCCAGACGCTGCCGCCGGCGCGGGTGGTCGTCGTCGCGGACAACTGCTCCGACGAGACGGTCGCCATCGCCCGGGCGGCCGGCGCCGAGGTGTTCGAGACCGTCGGCAACACCGACAAGAAGGCCGGCGCGCTCAACCAGGCGTGGGCGCTGCGCTTCCGCCGGGTGGCCGAGGGCGAGCGGCGCGGCACCGAGCGCCGGGCGGCCGACCGCCGCACCGGGACCGGCGTCACCGCCGGTCCCGAGCGCCGCACGGGCGGCCGCCGCACCGCGGCCGACCGGCGCGACGGCGCCGCCGACCGGCGCGGCGCGACCACCGGCCGGCCCGACGCCGCCGACGACGACCTCGTGCTCGTCCAGGACGCCGACTCCTCGCTGGACGAGGGCTTCCTCGAGGGCGCCGCGCACCACGTCCTGCGGGACGACCGGATGGGCGCGGTGGGCGGCACGTTCCGCGGCGATCCCGGCGGCGGCCTGGTCGGGCACCTGCAGCGCAACGAGTACGCCCGCTACGCCCGCGACGTGCGCCGCCTGCAGGGCAAGTGCCTCGTGGTCACGGGCACGGCCGCGATGTTCCGGGCGGCCACGCTGCGGCGGATCTCCGAGGCGCGCCTGGACGGCCGGGTGCCGCGCGGCGACGGCCGCGGCGGCATCTACGACACCACCGTCCTCACCGAGGACAACGAGCTGACCTTCGCGATCCTGCACCTGGGCTACCAGGTGCTCAGCCCGAAGGAGTGCACGCTCACCACCGAGGTCATGCCGACCTGGCGGGCGCTGTGGAACCAGCGGCTGCGGTGGAAGCGCGGCGCCATCGAGAACTGCGTGCAGTACGGCGTCACCCGCATCACGTGGCGCTACTGGGGCCGCCAGCTGCTCACCCTCGCCGGCGTCCTCATCACGTTCCTGTACCTCGGGTCGCTCGCGGTGTCCCTGATCGGGTCCGGGCACGTCCAGGTGCAGCCGTTCTGGCTCGCGGTGACCGGCGTCTTCGTCCTCGAGCGGGTCATCACCGTCCGCGACCGCGGGTGGAGGCACATGCTCGCCGCGGCCACGATGTACGAGCTCCTCTACGACGTCTTCCTGCAGTTCGTGCACGCCCGCGCCTACCTCGACGCGGCGCTCCGTCGTGAGAGGAGGTGGTAGAGGTGTACGACAACCCCGCGGCTCCCCTGGCGGCCGGCGGCACCGGATCGGTGCTCGCCTACACCGGCTTCGGCAGCATCTGGCTGGCTCTCGCGGCCTTCGCGCTCATCGCGGTCGGCACGGCGCTCCTGCGCATCGTGCCGCGCAAGCAGGGCTGATCCCCGGGCCCGGTGACGACGTCGTCACCGGGCCCGCGCTCACTCCCCGGCCCGCTCGCGGCGGCGGGCCTCGGCGTCGAGCTCGCCGGCGTAGCGGCGGACCGCCTCGCGCAGGGCGTCCTCGGCGTCCCAGCCGCGCTGCTCCGCGGCGGTGACGACGGCCAGCAGCCGCTCCCCCAGCTCCTCCGGCGACGCCGACCCGAGGTCGGCCGCGTCCGGCACCGGGAACCCGGCCCGCCCGGCGCGGCGGACCAGCGCGGCGCCCCACGCGGCCGCCGGCTGCGAGCGGGAGACGCCCTCGGTCGGGGAGCGCCGCTGCTTCTCCGCCTTCTTGATCTCCTCCCAGCCGGCCTCCACGCCGGCCACGTCGCGCGGGCCTGCGTCGCCGAAGACGTGCGGGTGGCGGCGCACCAGCTTGTCCACGAGCTCACCGGCGACGTCGTCGACGTCGAAGCGGCGGTCCGCCCCGGCCTCGGCGGCCACGCGGGCGTGGAAGACGACCTGCAGCAGCACGTCGCCGAGCTCCTCGCGCATGGCCGCCGGGTCGTCGTCGACGATCGCGTCGTAGGCCTCGTGCGCCTCCTCGAGCAGGTAGCCGCGCAGCGAGGAGTGCGTCTGCTCGGCGTCCCAGGGGCAGCCGCCGGGCGAGCGCAGCCGGTCCATGACGGCGACGACGTCGAGCAGCCGGGCGCCGGGCGGCTCGGGCGCTCCGTCGACGACGGGCCGGCCGGCCACCTCCCCCGGCGCGGCGAGGCAGGCGACGTCGGCGTCGAGGGCGGCGGCGTCCGTGGCGTCGGTGACGTCCCACCCGGCGGCGCGCAGCACCTCGGCGGTGGCGGCGGCGCCGGGCAGCGCGGCCACCCGGCGTCCGGCGAGCGCGGCCCAGCCGGCCGGGCCGAGCAGCCCGGGCAGCCGCGGGCTGACCGTGACGACGACGGCCGGGGGCACGGGGTCAGCCCTCACCGGTGGCGGGCGCCGGAGCGCCGGCCTCGGTGCCGGCCTCGGTGCCGGCCTCGTCCAGCAGCTGGACGACGCCGCCGTCGGCCTCCTGCACGACGTCGTCCTCGAGGGTGCCGTAGCGGGGGTTGACGGTCACCGACAGCTCGTCCTGCACCTCGCCGACGACGGCGGCGCCGGCCTCCTCCACCCCGTTGGCGGCCTGGCTCTCGATGTCGGGCCGGGCCTCCTCGAAGGTGGGCGTCGTGCGGGTGGCGACGAAGACGACGACCACGCCGTCGACGCCGGGGACCGTGGTGGTGAAGCCGGTGCCCGGCGCGGCCGCGGTGATGCCCTGCGCGAGCGGGCCGCTGACCTCCGACACCGGCGTGCTCTCCACCTGCGGGAGCGAGTTCTGCCCGGGGAAGCGGGCCGCGACCGCCGGGTAGGAGGCGGGCGCGGCGGTCAGCTCGGCGACGGCGGCGTCGGCGGCGGCCTGGTCGGGGACGACGAAGTAGCCGACCTCGGCCTGCTCCAGACCGGCCCGCGCCTCCTCGTAGCGGGCGCGCAGCGCCGCCTCCGACAGCGCGTCGCCCTCGCCGGTGGCCTGCCCGAGCTCGCGGCGCAGCAACTGCTGACGGGCGCTCTCCCGGACGTCCTCGCGCGAGTAGCCCTGCCCGGCGGCCTGGGCGTAGAGCGACTCCTCGTCCTGGCCGCCGAGCGCCTGGGTGATGAACGCGCCGAGCTCGGTGTCGGTGACCTCGACGTCGTACTGCTCGGCGGCCGCGGCGTAGACCCGCTCGCGGACGAGCAGCGTGAGCACCTGGCGGGTGTAGTCGGCGCCCCCTCCCCCGGCCGCCTCGGCGATCGCCGGGTCGGCCAGGCGGTCGTCGACGGCCGACCGCAGCTCGGCGACGGTCACCTGCTCGTCGCCGACGTAGGCGGCCACGGACGGCGAGGTCCGGCAGCCGGCCACGGGGACGGCGACGGCCACGAGCCCCAGGACGAGGGCGGCGGGACGGCGGATGCGCACGCCCGCAGGCTGCCACATGCGCTGTGACGGCCGTCGCAGGACGCGGCGCCCCTCCCTCAGCTGGCCGCGGCCACCGGCTGCTCGATCACCGCGCGCAGCAGCGAGTGCAGGTGCTCGAGCAGGGCGACGTCGCGCAGCGGCGTCCGCCGGTCGGGACCGACGGGCACCTTCAGCGAGATCGTCTCGACGGCCGACTTGTACGTGGCGCCGTCGGCGAGCCGGGCCAGCCGCATCTGCTGCGACTCGCGCAGCGGCACCGGCGACACCCGGATGACGCGGCCCTGCAGCGACACCTCGGTGATCCCGAGCGCCCGCACCGCGGCGCGGAAGCGGGCCACCGCCAGCAGGTTGAGCACCGGCGCCGGCGGGGTGCCGTAGCGGTCGGTGAGCTCGTCGAGGACGGCCTGCGCCTGGTCGTCGTCCTGCACGCTCGCGACCTTGCGGTAGGCCTCCATGCGCAGCCGCTCGCCAGGCACGTAGTCGTGCGGCAGGTGGGCGTCGACGGGCAGGTCCACGCGCACCTCGACCGGCTCGACGGGCGCGGCCTCGCCGGTGACCTGGGCGCGGTAGTCGGCCACCGCCTCGCCGACCAGCCGGACGTAGAGGTCGAAGCCGACGCCGGCGATGTGCCCGGACTGCTCGCCGCCGAGCAGGTTGCCCGAGCCGCGGATCTCGAGGTCCTTCATCGCGACCGCCATGCCGGCGCCGAGGTCGGTGTTGTGCGCGATGGTGGTCAGCCGGTCGACCGAGGTCTCGGTCAGCGGCCGCGACGGGTCGTAGGTGAAGTAGGCGTAGGCGCGCTCGCGGCCACGCCCGACGCGGCCGCGGATCTGGTGCAGCTGGGAGAGGCCGAAGGTGTCGGCGCGGTCGACGATCAGGGTGTTCGCGTTCGGGATGTCCAGCCCCGACTCGACGATCGTCGTCGCCACTAGGACGTCGTACTCCTTCTCCCAGAAGCCGACCATGATCCGCTCGAGCTCGTGCTCCTTCATCTGGCCGTGGCCGACGGCGACGCGGGCCTCGGGCACCAGGTTCCGGATCTTTGCGGCGGCCTTGTCGATCGACTGCACGCGGTTGTGGATGACGAAGACCTGGCCGTCGCGCAGCAGCTCCCGGCGGATCGCCGCGGCCATCTGCTTGTCGTCCCACGCGCCCACGTAGGTGAGGACGGGGTGCCGCTCCTCGGGCGGGGTGAGGATCGTCGACATCTCGCGGATGCCGGTCAGGCTCATCTCCAGCGTGCGCGGGATCGGGGTGGCCGACATCGACAGGACGTCGACCGCCGTCCGCATCGTCTTCAGGTACTCCTTGTGCTCGACGCCGAAGCGCTGCTCCTCGTCGACGATGACCAGCCCGAGGTCCTTGAACCGGGTGGTCGGCTGCAGCAGCCGGTGGGTGCCCACGAGGACGTCGACCTCGCCGGCGGCGAGCTGGCGCAGGGTCTCGGTGCTCTCGGCCTCGGACTGGAACCGGGACAGCACCCTCACCGTCACCGGGAACTGCGCCATGCGCTCGGAGAACGTCTTGAAGTGCTGGTTGGCCAGCAGCGTCGTCGGCACGAGGACGGCGACCTGCTTGCCGTCCTGCACCGCCTTGAACGCGGCGCGGACGGCGATCTCGGTCTTCCCGTAGCCGACGTCGCCGCAGATGATCCGGTCCATCGGCACGGGGTTCTGCATGTCCGACTTGACCTCGTCGATGGCGGCGAGCTGGTCGGGCGTCTCCTGGAACGGGAAGGCGTCCTCGAGCTCGCGCTGCCAGACGGTGTCCGGGCCGAAGGCGTGGCCCTTGGTGGCCATGCGGGCGGAGTAGAGGCGGATGAGCTCGGCGGCGATCTGCTTGACCGCCCGGCGGGCCTGGCCCTTGGTCTTCTGCCAGTCGGCGCCGCCGAGCTTGGACAGCGCCGGCTGCTCCCCGCCGACGTAGCGGGTGAGCTGGTCCAGGGAGTCGGTGGGCACGAACAGGCGGTCCGGCGGCTGGTTCCGCTTGCCCGGGGCGTACTCGACGATGAGGTAGTCGCGCTGCCCGCCGTGCACGGTGCGGCTGACCATCTCGATGTAGCGGCCGATGCCGTGGTGCTCGTGGACGACGAGGTCGCCGGGCTGCAGCTGCACCAGGTCGACGGCGTTGCGGCGGCGCGCGGGCATCTTCTGCGCGTCGCGCATCGTGGTGCCGCGCTGGCCGGTGAGGTCGTGCTCGGTGACCAGCGCGAGCTTCACGCCGGGGAAGGCGAACCCGGACTCGAGGTTGCCCTGGGTGATGGAGGCCAGCCCGGCGTCGGGGGCGGACTCCAGGCCGGGCACCAGCCGCACGCCGAGCTCGGCGGCGCCGAACTGGTCGGCGGCGCGCTGCGCCGGGCCGGGGCCGGCGAAGGTCAGCACGACGCGCCAGCCCTCGCGGGTCCAGTCGCGCAGGGTGCCGACCGCGCGGTCGAGGTCGCCGGAGAAGCGCTCGACGGTCGTGGCCTCCAGCGCGGCCGCGTCGTCGTCGAGGTCGCCCAGGGTGAACGCGCCGGTGGTCCACCAGGGCAGGCCGCGGCCGCGGGCGGCGGCCTCGACGTCCTCCAGCGCCCGGAACGACGACGCCCCGAGGTCCAGCGGCGCCTCGCCGGCCTCCGCGGCGGTCGCCCAGGAGGCGGCGAGGAACTCCTCGGCGGTGCGGACGAGGTCGGCGGCGCGGCTGCGCACCCGCTCGGGGTCGGCGACCAGGACGTGGGTGCCGGCGGGCAGGAGGTCGGTGAGCAGCTGCAGCTGCCCCTCGACCAGCGCGGGGGTCAGCGACTCCATGCCCTCGACGGCGATGCCCTCGGCCAGCTTGCCGAGCATCTCGGCGAGGCCGGGGTGCTCCGCGGCGAGCTCCGCGGCGCGGGCGCGGACGGCGTCGGTGAGCAGCAGCTCGCGGCACGGCGGGGCCCACAGCCGGTCGGGCCGGTCGTCGAGGGAGCGCTGGTCGGCGGCGGAGAAGTACCGCAGCTCGTCGACCTCGTCGCCCCAGAACTCGACGCGGACCGGGTGCGGCTCGGTGGGTGGGAAGACGTCGAGCAGGCCGCCACGGACGGCGAACTCGCCGCGCTTCTCGACCAGTTCGACGCGGGTGTAGGCGGCGTCGGCCAGCGCGCGGGCGACGTCGTCGAGCTCGGCGGTGTCGCCCGGCTTCAGCTCGACCGGGACGAGGTCGCCGAGGCCCGGCGCCAGCGGTTGCAGCACGCTGCGGACGGGCGCGACCAGCACGTCGACCGTGCCGTTCTGGCCGGGGTCGGTGAGGTCGCGGAGCACGGCCAGCCGGCGGCCGACGGTGTCCGCGCGCGGGGAGAGCCGCTCGTGCGGCAGCGTCTCCCACGCCGGGAAGGTCTCCACCCGGCGACCCGGGAGGAAGCAGCGCAGCAGGTCGGCGGCGACGTCGGCGTCGCGCTCGCCGGTGGTGACCAGCAGGACCGGGACGCCGGCCCCGGGCGCCTGCGCGGCCAGCGCGGCCGCGACCAGCGGCTGCACCGGCGGCGGCGCGGGGACGGCGAGCTCGGCCGACCCCGCGGCGGCCACCACGCGGGCCATGCCGGGATCGCTGAGGACGACGTCGAGCACGCCGCGCAGGCTCACGGGGACTTCCTCCTGGGGACAACGGCCCGCAGCGGTGCCGCCGAGTGCGGCGCAGGCCCCCTCCCAGGCTAGACGCCGGTCGCGGGCTCCGCCGGGGTGCGATCGGCCGCCGGCACCGGCAGAGACACAGAGGGTGGCCCGTTGCGGAGGCGAGACCGACGGCGGTTCCGCGAGCCAGGCGTCCGTGTCGTAACCAGGGCCCACCGCGAGTGCCGCGACTGAACGACTTGGTCCATCGTGTGGATACGACGGCATGAACCGGCCCTGCCGTCGGCCAGCTCGCGCCACGACCTTCCTGGCCGTGGCCAAGCTCCGACCAGCACCGACGCTGGCCGCCCTTGACGAGGACTAGCGAAGAGTCGCATGACGGTCGAGGACACGGCCAGGCAGCTTCTCAGCGCAACCGGATCAGCGACGTGTCACCAGAGCTCACGGTAACGCTCAGCGGCCAAGGGGGCATTGGTGCTGGGCATGAGGCCAAAGGCGTTCCCATCGATGGGCACATTGAAGAGGATTTCGTACAGCAATTGCCCGGGCCCAGCACCCGCATTCTCGCGGAAAAATTGATTCATCTGCTCCATGAAAACGGGGGCGTCACCGAAACGGGCGTTGGGACCCCACTCGCTGACAGCGAAGGGTAGTCCGACGCTTCGGGCAAATTGGATGTGGGCCTGGATCCCTCGGGGCGCACCGTACGCATCGACCGAAACAGCACGATCCCAGAATTCATCCACGGTCGAAGCATAGGGCCAGGCATTGAAGTACGGAATGGAGATCACATCGACGTATTGCGAGCCCGGGAAGAAGGTGCGCCAGTCGAATCCCCGGTCTCCCGGCGTCTCACTGTTCGGGGTGAACACTAGCCGAGCCGCTGGAAAGTACTGAATCTGCAGAGCGCGGAAGCGCTTCCAGGCCGATATGAAGTCGTCCCGATCTGCGGCGGTGACGCTCCATGGATACCATGTGCCGTTGAACTCGTGCGCGAAACGGATGTACAACGTGCCCGGCCTACCCGTCCAGATGTCGGCCATTGCTTGCAGGGACGCCGTCCACCGTTCGTCATAGTCACCGCGGGCAGCAGCCGACCAGGATTCTCCTCGATCGATCGCACCTATCGCAAGGTCAAGATCCCCCATCCAGTCTCGATACTGACCGTCTGACTGCAGCGGCCACAGAGCAGTTTGTCCTGCATTGTTGTCCACCCAAGCCCCCGAGATGGGAAGGGCTGTGCCACGCCACGCACCAAATTCTCCCGTCGGAGCCTGGTCACTGGAAGCACCCGAGGTCCATGTAGGACCCGTCACTCCGTCTGACACGGAGAAGACCACCTCATCAGAGTCGCAGACATCCTCCTGTGAAGCACCAAGCGCCTCCACCCTGAAGGTGTAGGACCCGACCTCAAGATCGACGCCGGCAGAGTATGCATCTGCGATTCCTGGCGAGCCTCCGTAGAAATGGCCACTCTCAACCACCTCTCGATCGGAGTCGGCTCGCTGCACCGTCCAACTGGCCGATTGGGCGGGCTCTGATCGCACTCCTGCGAGCAGTACCCGACCCGGACGGAGGTCCATACCCGGACCCGGTGCGGTGATCGACACCGCAGGAGTTCCACATACCTCCGCGGATTGATCTCCGCCCCCGCCAGTCGGGGATTGGAAGCCCTCCGGCCTCGGCCCGGATTCGGTCCCGGCAGTTGCCGTCGGGCGCGAGCTTGCGCAGCCAGTGACGATGAGGGGCACAAGGACCGCGATAGAAAGCAGCGACTTCAGGCGTCGACACGTGGGCGGTGCTGGAACCGTAACCTCTTCATTCAGGCCCACATCCGGCGGCGCACCGAAACGAGCAGAGTTGCCGCTCACACCAGCATGCCCAGGTCGAGTAGCGTCCACAGGACAGCCTTCCTTGCACTAATGGCCAACGTCTGAGTGAAGACGTCCATCAAGGTTCGAGCACTTGCTGTAGCGAAGTAATTGCGACCCCGATTTCGAGCCGGCGCGGCTCATCGAACGGCACGGACGTCATCGCCCTGCGGGTGAGTGTTCGTTGCACACCTCCACCCACAGCCGCATTCCACAATCGCCCGCATGACTGACTCCACGAAGCGATAGCTGACCAGTAGGCGCCGGAGCGGCTGAGTACCGCGCGGAACGTCTTGGCGACGATCAGCGCGTCGAGGGCCAGCAACCAATTCTGGACGTGGCGCAGGTCGAGCCGGACCGACTCCTCCCATGACAGGTCGCTGCGGCCGGAGATCTGCCAAAGGCCGGTGAGGCCGGGCCGGACGAGCAGCCGGCGGCTGACCGAGGAGCCGTAGCCGGCCACCTCGTGGGGCAGCGGCGGGCGCGGGCCGACCAGCGACATGGAGCCGCCGAGTACGTTCAGCAGCTGCGGGAGCTCGTCGAGCGACAGGCGCCGCAGCCACCGGCCGACGCGGGTGACGCGGGAGTCGGTGCGCATCTTGAACAGCAGCCCGTCGGAGGTGTTCTGCGCCTGCAGCGCCTCGACCTGCCGGTCGGCGTCGACGACCATGCTGCGGAACTTGAGCATCGTGAACCGCGCGCCGTTCACGCCCACCCGCTCCTGGCGGTAGAGGACGGGCCGGGGCTGTCGAGCCGCACGGCCAGCGCGAGGGCGAGCAGCACCGTCCCGGTGGCCAGGACGGCGGCGGCGACGTCGAGCAGGTGCAGCGCGGCGCTGTAGCGGCCGGCCCAGCGGCGGGCGGGGACGCGGCGGACGGAGCGCAGCGGGCGCGTGAGGTCGGGCGCGGGGCGGGGCACCGGCAGGGCCCGGGCGGCGCTCCCCTGGGCGGGTGCGGAGTGGTCCAGCAGCACGTCTCCCCCTCGTCACGCTGAGTGCCCGGGAGAGACGGTCGTCACCGACCGTGCATCGTCGTCCCGCCGTTCCCGGCGTCACGTCCCCCGACGCACGACAAACACTCACAGAGCGTCACAAGCGGGTCAATGCGGAGAGTGACCCTTCACCCGAAGGGGAGAGATCAGGTGCGCGGGTGGACGACGTTCTGCGCCGCCTCGAGGCCGTGCGCGAGCAGCTCCTCGGCGGCGTCGGCGGCCTCGGCGACCAGGAGGTCGAGCTCCTTGCGCTCGGTGGCGGAGAAGTCCTTGAGGACGAAGTCGGCGGGGTCCTGCCGGCCCGGTGGCCGGCCGATGCCGACGCGGACCCGCAGGTAGTCGCGCGTGCCGGTGGACCGGCTGATCGAGCGCAGCCCGTTGTGGCCGCCCTCGCCGCCGCCCCGCTTGAGCCGCACCGCGGCGAAGGGGATGTCGAGCTCGTCGTGCACGACGACGAGGTCGGTGGCGGGGATCGAGTGGTAGTCGAGCAGGCCGCGCACGGGGCCGCCGGACTCGTTCATGTAGGCGGTCGGCCGGGCGAGGACGACGCGGCGGCCGGCCAGGCGGCCCTCGCCGATCAGCGTCCGGGCCCGCTTGCCCTTGCCCGGGGACAGCCGCGTGCCGATCCGGGAGGCCAGCTCGTCGAGGACCATCGCCCCGACGTTGTGCCGGTTGCCCGCGTAGGACGGGCCGGGGTTGCCCAGGCCGACGACGAGGAAGGGCCCGTCCGACGGCGGGGACGCCGCAGGGGCGCCGGCGGTCGCGCCGGCGCCCCTGCGGGACGTGCTCTCGGTCAGCGGGGACCTCAGCTGTTCTCGGTCGACTCGATCGACTCGCCGCTGCCCTGGTCCTGCGGCTCGGGGACGACGTCGCCCTCGCCGGTGCCCTCCTCGGCCGGCGCGGACTCCTCGCGCTCGATGCCGGCCTCGGCCTCGGCCTCGGCGAGCTCGGCGTCGAGCTGCTCGGCGGTCGGGGCGGCCATGACGTTGACGACCAGGGCCTCGGGGTCGGTGAGCACGGTGGCCCCGCCGGCGAGGGACAGCTCGGCGGCGGTCACGCCGTTGCCGGCCTCGCGGCCGGTGACGTCGACCTCGACGGTCTCGGGGATCGCGGTGGCGTCGGCCTCGACCGAGACGGTGTTCAGCTCGACGCTGACCAGGGTCTCGGTGGCGGCCTCGCCCACGACGACGACGGGGACGTCGACGGTGACGCGCTCGCCGCGGCGGACGACGAGCAGGTCGACGTGCTCGTGCACGCGGGTCAGCGGGTCGCGCTGCACGGACTTGGTCAGCGCGAGCTGCTCCTGGCCGTCGAGGATGACGGTGATCAGGGCGTTGGTGCCGCCGTTGCGCAGCACCGCGGCGAACTCGCGGGCCGGCAGCGACAGGTGGACCACGTCCTGGCCGTGCCCGTACAGGACGGCGGGGATGCGGCCCGCGCGGCGGGTCCGGCGGGCGCTGCCCTTGCCGAACTCGGTGCGGGCCTCGGCGGCGAGGCGGAAGTCAGCCACGGTGTGTGCTCCTCAGGTGATACGGCCGGTGTGCCGGCGGCCGGGCGCGGCACACCTCGCGGGGAGCACACGCACGTCGATCACGGAGTGCGGACGGGCCGCCTCCCTCGCCGGGCGACTGCCCATCCTACGCGACCGTGAGGAGGCGGCCGCGCGACCTCCGGGACCGCTAGCTGGCGCCGCCGAAGAGGCTCGTGACCGAGCCGTCCTCGAAGACCTCCTTGATCGCCCGCGCGAGCAGCGGGGCGATCGAGAGGACGGTCAGCTTGTCGAACAGGCGGGCCGGCTCGATGGGCAGCGTGTTGGTGACGATGACCTCGCTGACCTGGCTGTTCTTCAGCCGGTCGACGGCGGGGCCCGACAGCACGCCGTGAGTGGCGCAGACGATGACGTCGGAGGCACCGGCCTCGAACAGCGTCTCGGCGGCCTTCACGATCGTGCCGCCGGTGTCGATCATGTCGTCGACCAGGATGCAGACCCGGCCCTCGACGTTGCCGACCACGCGGTTGGCCTTGACCTCGTTGGGCCGCATGGGGTCGCGGGTCTTGTGGATGAAGGCTAGCGGGACGCCGCCGAGGGCGTCGGTCCAGCGCTCGGACACCCGGACGCGGCCGGAGTCGGGCGAGACGACGGTGATGTCGCGGTCGCCCCAGCGCTCCTTGACGTGGCCGACGAGCAGCTCGAGGGCGAAGAGGTGGTCGACCGGGCCGTCGAAGAAGCCCTGGATCTGGGCGGTGTGCAGGTCGACGGTCATCAGCCGGTCGGCGCCCGCGGTCTTGAACATGTCGGCGACCAGCCGGGCGGAGATGGGCTCGCGGCCGCGGTGCTTCTTGTCCTGCCGGGCGTAGGGGAAGAACGGCGCGACGACGGTGATCCGCTTGGCCGAGGCGCGCTTGAGCGCGTCGACCATGATGAGCTGCTCCATGAGCCAGGTGTTGATCGGCGCGGTGTGGCTCTGCACGACGAACGCGTCGCAGCCGCGCACGGACTCCTCGAACCGGACGAACAGCTCGCCGTTGGCGAACTCGTAGGCCGCTGTCGGCGTCGGTGTGACCCCCAGGTGGCCGGCGATCTCCGCCGTCAGCTCGGGGTAGGCCCGGCCGGAGAACAGCATCAGGCTCTTGCTGGTGGTCTGCCGGATCGCGCTCATCGGCTGTGTGCCCTCACTGCTCGGAGTTGGCCGCGGAACCGGCCCTGGAGTCGGCCCCGGCACCGGTCTCGGCGTCCGCAGGCCCCTGCTGGCCAGCCGCGCCCTCTGCCGCGGCTGCGGCCCTCGCGGCGGCGGTGCCGGGACGGCGTCGTCGGACCCAGCCTGCCACATTGCGCTGTGCGGCCCGCGCCACACCCATGGCCCCCGGCGGGACGTCCTGGGTGATCACCGACCCGGCGGCGGTGTAGGCGCCGTCGCCCACGGTGACCGGCGCCACGAGCATCGTGTCCGAGCCGATGCGCACCTCGTCGCCGATCGTCGTCCGGTGCTTGGCCACGCCGTCGTAGTTGACGAAGACGGTGGCCGCGCCGATGTTCGCGCCCCGGCCGATGGTCGCGTCGCCCACGTAGGACAGGTGCGGCACCTTCGACCCCTCGCCCACCTCGGCGTTCTTCGTCTCCACGAACGCGCCGACCTTGGCGTCCGCCGCGAGCCGGGTGCCGGGCCGCAGGTAGCTGAACGGCCCGACCGAGGCGCGCGGGCCGACGACGGCGCCGAGGACGTGCGAGCGCACCACCGCGGCCCCCTCCTCGACGGTGGTGTCGACGAGCGTGGAGTCCGGCCCGACGACGGCGCCGGCCGCCACCGCCGTCGTCCCGCGCAGCTGCACCCCCGGCTCGAGCAGCGCGTCCGGGGCGACGGTCACGGTGACGTCGATCCAGGTCGTGGCCGGGTCGACGACGGTGACGCCGGAGCGCATGAGGTCGTCGAGCACGCGGTCGTTGAGGGTGCGGCGGCGGGCGGCGAGCTCGCGTCGGTCGTTGCAGCCGAGCACGTCGGCGGGGTCGTCGGCGCGGACGGCGGCCACCGGGGCGCCGCCCTCGACCAGCGGGGCCAGCGCGTCGGTGAGGTACTGCTCGCCCTGCGCGTTGTCGGTGGCCAGGCCGGCGAGCACCCGCCGCAGCGTGCCGGCGTCGGCCACGTAGACGCCGGCGTTGACCTCCCGGATCGCCCGCTGCTCCGGCGTGGCGTCGCGCTCCTCGACGATCGCCCGCGGCGCGCCCTCGGCGTCGCGCACGATGCGCCCGAGCCCCGTCGGGTCCTCGACCTCGGCGGTGAGCACGGTGAAGACGCTGCCGGCCTCGGCGTGCGCGCGGGCGAGCTCGGTGAGCGTCCGCTGCCGCAGCAGCGGCGCGTCGCCGTTGACCACCAGCACGGCGCCCTCGAGGTCGGGGACGGCGTCGAGCGCGACCCGCGCCGCGTGGCCCGAGCCGAGCTGCTCGGCCTGCACCACCGCCCGCGCGCCGGGCGCGACGGCGGCCAGGTGCTCCTCGACGGCCTCGCGCCCCGAGCCGACCACCACGAGGGTCTCGCCGGCGCCCAGCGGCGCCGCGGCCGCCAGCACGTGGCCGAGCATGCTGCGCCCGCCGAGCTCGTGCAGGACCTTCGGCGTGGCCGACCGCATCCGGGTGCCCTGCCCGGCGGCGAGGACGACGACGGCGGCGACTGCCTGCTGGGCGCTCACGGGACTCCTCCGACGCTGGGACGCCGGCGGTCCTGCCGGCGCTGCTGGGGGACTCGGACTCGAACCGAGACTTCCCGGCTCCAAAGGCCGGCGGGCTGCCGATTACCCCATCCCCCACCGCGGCGCCGCGGGGCACCACACCCCGACGAGCCTAGGGCGCACGCCCGCGCGCGGCACGGCTGCGGTGACCCCGCCCCCACCTGCGGCTCCGGAGCCCGGGCGGCGGACCTCCCTACGGTGTCGTAGGTTACGGCGCACCCAGCCACCGGTCGTCCAGAGACGCGCGACCGGGCCGGCCGACTCCAGGAGGCAACCGCCCCGTGTCCGCCCCGTCCCTCACCCGGCCGACGGCCTTCCGTCCCGCCGACCCCGACGCCGGCCTCCCGGCCACCGCGTACGGCAAGGAGAAGGGCCACCTCGAGCAGCTGGTCCTCTACGTCTTCGTCGTCGTCCCCTTCCTGGCGCTGGCCGCGATCGTTCCGGTGGTGTGGGGCTGGGGCCTGTCGTGGCTGGACGTCGCGCTCGCCGTGGCCTTCTACTTCGTCCCCCTGCTCGGGGTGACCGTGGGCTACCACCGCTACTTCACGCACGGCTCGTTCAAGGCGCGGCGCCCGCTGCGGATCGCGCTGGCGATCACCGGCTGCATGGCGATCCAGGGCCCGGTCGTGCAGTGGGTGGCCGACCACCGGCGTCACCACGCCTTCTCCGACCGCGACGGCGACCCGCACTCGCCGTGGCGCTACGGCACGGACAGCCGCGCGCTGCTCAAGGGCATGTGGCACGCCCACCTCGGCTGGCTCTTCGACCGCCGGCAGACCAACGCCGCCCGCTACGCCCCCGACCTGCTCAAGGACCGCGGCCTGCGGATCACCAGCCGGCTGTTCTCCCTGTGGGCGTTCCTGAGCCTGGCGCTGCCCGCGGTGATCGGCGGCCTGGTCACGCAGAGCTGGGCCGGCGCCTGGTCGGCGTTCTTCTGGGCCGGCCTGGTGCGCACCGGCCTCCTGCACCACGTCACCTGGTCGATCAACTCGGTCTGCCACGTCGTGGGCAACCGGCCCTTCGTCTCCCCGGGCCGTGACCGCGCCACGAACTTCTGGCCGCTGGCGGTCCTGTCCGCCGGGGAGTCCTGGCACAACCTGCACCACGCCGACCCGACCTGCGCGCGCCACGGCGTCCTGCGTGGGCAGATCGACATCAGCGCCCGGGTCATCTGGGTGTTCGAGAAGCTGGGCTGGGCGCACTCGGTGAAGTGGCCCGACCCGGTGCGCCTGGCCGCCAAGCGCCGCGCGGCCGAGCCGGCCGCGGCCTGACCGGGGCCCGGCCGACCGTGGACGCGCACGGCATGCCCCGCCCGCGCGTCCGGATGACGGGCGCGCAGCGGCGCGAGCAGCTCGTCGCGGTCGGCCGGGCGGTGTTCGCCGAGCGGGGCTACGACGGGACCTCGATCGAGGAGCTCGCCGTCCGCGCCGACGTGAGCAAGCCCGTGGTCTACGAGCACTTCGGCGGCAAGGAGGGCCTCTACACCGCCGTCGTCGACCGCGAGATGCAGCGGCTGCTCGACCGGTTCACCGGCGCCCTCGCCGAGGGCGGCAGCCCGCGCGCCCTGCTGGAGCGGGCGGCGCTGGTGCTGCTGGACTACGTCGAGGACGACACCGAGGGCTTCCGGGTGCTGTCCCGGGACTCCCCCGGCTCCGGCGCCTACTCCTCGCTGCTCGGCGAGCTCGCCCGCCGCGTCGAGTTCCTGCTCGCCGAGCAGTTCGCCGCCCGCGGCTACGTCCCGGCGCTGGCCGGGCTGTACAGCACCGCGCTCGTCGGCATGGTGGCGCTGGTCGGGCAGTGGTGGCTCGAGCACCGCTCCCCCGGCAAGGAGGAGGTCGCCGCGCGGCTGGTCGACCTCGCCTACTCGGGGCTGGCCCACCTCGACCCCGACCCGGCGCTGCGGACGACGGGCACCGCGCCGGCCTGAGGCACCGGCCTGAGGGGCCGGCCCGAGGCGCCGGCCTGAGGGGCCGGCCTGAGGCGCCGGCGCCTCAGCCGACGAGGCGGGCGCCGGGCACCGGCCCGTGCACGACGCGGACGGTGCGGAACACGCCCTCGCCGGCCAGCACGGCGGCCAGCCGCAGCGCCGCGTCCTCGCCGTCGGCCAGCGCGGCCACGGTCGGGCCGGAGCCGCTCACCAGGGCGGCCGCGGCGCCGGCGTCGGTGGCCGCCCGCAGCGCCCGCCGCAGCGCCGGCCGCAGCGAGATCGCGGGCGCCTGCAGGTCGTTGACCAGCGCCGCGGCCAGGGCCGGCGCCGGCCCGCTGCGCAGGGCGGTGAGCACCGGCTCGGTCGAGGGCGTGTCCGTGCCGTCGGGGACCCGCCCCGCGGCGCGCAGCCGGTCGAGCTCGGCGTAGATCGCGGGGGTGGACAGGCCGCCGTCGGCGATGCCGAGCACCCAGTGCCAGGGCCGGCGGGCGAGCACCGGGGTGAGCTGCTCGCCGCGGCCGGTGCCGATCGCGATGCCGCCGGCCAGGCTGAACGGGACGTCGCTGCCGAGCTGCGCGGCCAGCGCGGTGAGGTCGCCGCGGGTGGCGTGCGTGCCCCACAGCGCGTCGAGGGCGACGAGGGCGGCCGCGGCGTCGGCACTGCCGCCGGCCAGCCCGGCCGCGGCGGGGATGGTCTTGTCGACCGCGATGGCGGCGTCGGCGGCCACGCCGGCGTGCTCGGCGAGCAACTCGGCGGCCCGCCAGACGAGGTTGCGCCGGTCGGTGGGCACCGGGTCGGGCCCGCCGGCGCCCTCGCCGGTGACGGTGACCGACAGCCCCTCACCCGGCCGCACCGTGACGGTGTCGAGCAGGGAGACGGCGAGGTAGACCGTCTGCAGCGCGTGGAAGCCGTCCTCGCGCAGCGGACCGACGGCCAGCGAGACGTTGACCTTGGCGGGGGCGTGCGCGGTGACCGCGCCGTCGCCGCGGGTGTGTCCGGGTCCGCCCGGCGAGGACCAGCTCACGCGCCGGCCACCGGGGACGTCGCCGCCAGCCGCGCGAAGTCGGCCACCGAGAGCCGCTCGCCCCGGGTGGACGGGTCGATGCCGGCGGCGCGCAGCCGGGTCTCGGCCGCCGCGGCGCTGCCCGCCCAGCCGGCGAGGGCCGCGCGCAGGCCCTTGCGGCGCATGGCGAAGGCGGCGTCGACGACGGCGAAGGTGGCCGCCCGGTCCCCCGGCGGCGGGTCGTGCCGGTCGACGGCGACCAGCCCGGAGTCGACGTTCGGCTCGGGCCAGAACACCCGCCGGCCGACGTTGCCGGCCCGCCGGGCGGTGCCGTACCAGGCGGCCTTGACCGACGGGACGCCGTAGGCGGCGCCGCCGGGCGGGGCGGCCAGCCGCTCGGCCACCTCGGCCTGGACGAGCACCAGCGCCCGCCGCAGGGTGGGCAGGAGCTCCAGCAGGTGCAGCAGCACGGGCACGGCCACGTTGTACGGCAGGTTCGCCACGAGCGCCGTGGGAGGCGGACCCGGCAGCTCGCGCACGCGCAGCGCGTCGGCCTCGACGACGGTCAGCCGGCCGGCGAGGGCGGGCCGCCGCGCGGCCACCGTCTCCGGCAGCAGGGCGGCCAGCCGGGGGTCGATCTCGACGGCGGTGACGGCCGCGGCGGCCGCCAGCAGGCCGAGGGTCAGCGAGCCGAGCCCGGGCCCGACCTCGAGGACGACGTCGTCGGGCCGCAGCTCGGCGGTGCGCACGATGCGGCGGATCGTGTTGGCGTCGTGCAGGAAGTTCTGCCCGAGCGTCTTGGTGGGACGCAGACCGAGCTGCTGGGCCAGCTCGCGGATGGCGGCGGGGCCCAGCAGCCCGTCGGTCTGCTCGGGGGTGCTCAGCGGCTCGTGCTCAGGAGAACAGGCGGGAGCCGCAGTGCGGCCACTGGCCGGCGCCGGAGCGCGCATAGAGCATCTGGGCGCGCATGGTCTGCTCGTCGGCCGAGGCCTGCGACGGCAGGCCGCTGCCGCCGACGGCCTGCCAGGTGGCGACCGAGAACTGGTAGAGCCCGTGGTACTTGCCGGTGGAGCTGACCGCGTTGGCGCGGCCGCCGGACTCGCACTGCGCGAGTGCGGCCCAGTTGAGGCCGTCGGCGGTGGCCGGGACGCCGCCGGCCGGCGCCGGGCGCTCCTTGGTGCCCACGCTGACCAGCTCGTCGACCGGCGCCAGGGTGACGGCGGTGTTGAGCTGCTCGCGGGCGGTCTCGACGCCGTCGGTGACGGTCACGCGGAAGGTCGTGGCCTGCTCGCCGGCGACGCCCTCCTGGGTCACGGTCTCCTCGCCCTCGAAGGCGTTCGGGTCCTCGGTCTCGACCGTGCGGAACGGCACCGGGGCGGTGACGACCTGCTCGGTGACCGCGACGCGGAAGACCTGCAGGCGCATGGCGCCCAGCAGCGGCTGGGTGGCGAGGAGACTGGTGCGGTCGTGCTCGCCGAGGACGACGCCCTGCTCGGCGAGCAGGTCGCCGGCGGTGGCCGCGGTCGTGGTCACCACGCGGGTGGCCCCGTCGACGACGAGGGTGACGGCCTTCGGGGTGGTGATCGACAGCGCCATGCCGTCGAGCGGGAGGCGCTCGCTGCGGCTGGCGGACAGCACCATGCCGTCGGCGCGGTAGCCGAGCTGCTCGAGCGCCTCGTCGACCGACAGGGCGGTCACGTAGACCTCGCTGCTGACGCCGTCGACGGTGAGCTGCAGCGGGCGGGCGCGGTTGACCACGACCGTGTCGCCGTCGGCGACCGCGGCCTCGGCGGCGGGGAGGACGACGTCGTGCGCCTCGGTCTCCAGCCCCTCCTCGGCGAGCACCTCGCCGACGGTGTCGGCGTAGGTGCTGACCTCGCGCACCTGGCCGTCCACGGTGAGGGTGAGCGACTTCTGCGCGGCGTACCAGGCCACCGAGCCGCCCACCAGTCCGGTGAGGACCAGGGCGAAGAGGGCGAGCTTCAGCGTTCGGGACACGGGTCTCTTCCGAGGTCGGGGGCCCGGCACGGGGTCGCCCTCGGGCGGCAGCCTGCTCGGAGGGGACCCCCGGGCCGTGGCGCCACCCGGGAGGGTCCCCATCCCGGTCGGTCACGTCACGATAACGAGCCTGGTGCGTGTGGCAACGGTGCGCACGGAGTCAACCACCGGGGTGAGATGTCGACTCGGCGCCGCGCCGACACGGTGTGTGACGGACGCGCCGGATGGGGCGGGCGTGACGACCGCGTTCGGTGAGGTCAGTACGTGACGGAGGTCACGGTGTGGCGGCCGTCGCTGGGGGCAGTGGGGCCGCTTCAGCCGGCCAGCGCCCGCTCGCTGACGCGCACCGGCCGCAGCCAGGTGAGCAGGAACCCGGCGACGGCGAGGCCCGCGGCGAGCCCCGCGAACCCACCGGCGACCAGCGCGACCGGCAGCAGGTCGACGTTCGCGGTGACCCGGTCGCCGAGGTCGATGCCGCCGACCAGCAGCAGCGTGCCCAGGGGCAGCAGCGCCAGCACGCTGGTCGCCGCCGTCACCAGGTGCGCGGTCCAGGTGCGCAGCGCCTCGTCGACCGGCACGTCGGCGCCGTCGGCGGGCAGGGGCCGGGTGAGCGCGCGCAGCAGCGCGACCTCCGCGAGCAGCCAGGTGGCCAGCGGGATCGCGAGGGCCGTCCAGCCGACGGCGTCGCGCAGGTCGCCCTGCTGCCAGGTGACGACGGCAGCGACGACCTCGGCGACGACGACGGCGCGCATCGTCCACAGCAGCCACAGCGAGATCTGCTCGCTGCGCCGCGGCCGGCGGGCGGGCTCGGCCAGGCGCCAGCGCGGCCGCGGGCGCGTGGCCTCGGCGAGCACGACGCCGACGAGCAGGCCCACGATCAGCGCGGGCAGCCAGAGGAACACCGACGCCTCGGCGAACACCGCGATGCTCGCGCCGATGGCGACCAGGCCGAGCAGCAGGCCCAGCCGGCGCACCCGGCGGCCGTGCTGCGCCTGCCGCTGCAGCGTGGCCACGCCCTCGGGCGTGGGGGTGGTGAACTCGATCGCCGCGGACGCGACGGCGCGCCGGCCGGCGGCCAGGGCCCAGGCCCGGGCCAGCAGCACGCCGGGCACCAGCACGGCGATGAAGAGGACGACGGCGATGAGGCGGCCCACGCCGACCAGTGTGCCTCGCTCCGGCGCTCAGCCGGTCGGGTCGGTGCCCCAAGGGCCGAAGACGCGCTCGGCGTTGCGGGTGAGGGCGTCGCACAGCTCCGCGAGCTCCACCCCGGTGACCTCCGCCAGCGCCCGGACGGTGTGCGGCACCAGGCGGGAGGCGTTGGGCCGGCCGCGGTGCGGCATCGGCGTGAGGAACGGCGAGTCGGTCTCCACGAGCAGCTGCCCGACCGGGGTGCGGGCCGCGGCCTCGCGCAGATAGCCCGCGTTGCCGAAGGTCAGCGTGCCGGCGAAGGACAGCACGAACCCGCGCTCGGCGCAGGCCCGCGCGAAGGCCGCGTCGCCGGAGAAGCAGTGCATGACCACGTGCTCCGGCGCGCCCTCGTCGTCGACGACCCGCAGCACCTCCTCGTGCGCGTCGCGGTCGTGGATCACCAGCGCGACCCCGTGCTCCTTCGCGATCCGGACGTGCGCGCGGAAGGACGCCTCCTGCGCCGCCCAGCCCTCGGGCCCGGTGCGGAACCGGTCCAGGCCGGTCTCCCCCACCGCGCGGACGCGCGGCAGCGCCGCGAGCCGGTCGATCTCGGCCAGCGCGTCGTCGTCGGCGAGCCCCTCCCCGGCCTCGTTGGGGTGCACGGCGACGGCGGCCAGCACCGCCGGGTGCCGGGCCGCGAGCTCCGCCGACCAGCGCGAGGAGGCGACGTCGACGCCGACCTGCACCAGCCGTGGCACCCCCACGGCGGCCGCGGCGGCGATCTCGGCGTCCACCGCGGCGTCCTCGGCGGGTTCGTCGGTGCGGAACCCGTTGAGGACGATGTCGAGGTGCGTGTGGCTGTCGACGGCCGGCGCCGGCAGCGGCTCCGGGGACGGCGGCGGCTCGCCCCGCCGGTTGGCGCGGGACGCGGCCGAGCGACTCACGGGGCGTTGCCCTCCAGCCGGGCCAGCTCCTCGGCCACGATCGACTCGTCGAGCTTGCGGAACACCGGGGTGGGCGGGGACAGCGGCGTGCCCGACGGCAGCGGGCGGGAGGCCCACACCGCCTGGGCGTCGCCGTAGTCGCCGGTGATGACCGGGTAGGGCGAGCCGTCGTCGAGGTCGGTGACCTCCTCCACCCGCGGCGCCGGCGACCACACGCCGGTGCCGCCGAGCAGCTCGTGCACCTTCTGCGCCGAGTGCGGGAGGAACGGGGTGAGCAGCGCGTTGCAGTCGCTGACCGCCTGCAGCGCGGTGTGCAGCACGGTGTCCCGGCGGGCCGGGTCCTCCTTGAGCTTCCACGGCGCCTGGTCGGACAGGTACTTGTTCGCCTCGCCCACGACCCGCATCGCCTCGGTGGCCGCGGCCTTCTGCCGGTTGCGGGCCAGCAGGTCGCCGATCGGCCCGAACGCCGACGACGTCGAGGCCAGGAGCGCGCGGTCGGCGTCGGTCAGGTCCCCCGGCGTCGGGACGGCGCCCACGTTCTTCGCCGCCATCGACACCGTGCGGTTGACCAGGTTGCCCCAGCCGGCGACGAGCTCGTCGTTGTTGCGCCGCAGGAACTCCGACCAGGTGAAGTCGGTGTCCTGCGTCTCGGGGCCCGCGACGGCGACGAAGTAGCGCAGCGCGTCGGGGTCGTAGCGGGCGAGGAAGTCGCGGACGTAGATGACCACCTGGCGGCTGCTGGAGAACTTGCGGCCCTCCATGGTGAGGAACTCGCTGGAGACCACCTCGGTGGGCAGCGCGAGCCGGCCCAGCGAGCCCGGGCTGCCGCCCTTGTCGCCCTCGCCGTTGTAGCCCTGCAGCTGCGCGGGCCAGATCTCGGCGTGGAAGACGATGTTGTCCTTGCCCATGAAGTAGTAGGCGTCGGCGTCGGGCGACTGCCACCACTGGCGCCAGGCGTCGGCGTCGCCGGAGCGGCGGGCCCACTCGATGGACGCCGACAGGTAGCCGACGACGGCGTCGAACCAGACGTAGATGCGCTTGTCGGGCCGGTCGCGCCAGCCGTCGAGCGGGATCGGCACGCCCCAGTCGATGTCGCGGGTGTAGCTGCGCGGCTTGAGGTCCTCGAGCAGGTTCTTGGCGAAGTTGAGGACGTTGGGCCGCCAGCCGCGCCGCGAGTCCAGCCAGTCGCCGAGGGAGCGGGTGAACGCCGGCAGGTCGAGGAAGTAGTGCTCGCTCTCGACGAAGCGCGGCGTCTCGCCGTTGATCCGGCTGACCGGGTTGATCAGGTCGGTGGGGTCGAGCTGGTTGCCGCAGTTGTCGCACTGGTCGCCGCGGGCGCCGTCGTAGCCGCAGATCGGGCAGGTGCCCTCGATGTAGCGGTCGGGCAGGGTGCGGCCGGTGGACGGGCTGATCGCGCCGAGCGTCGTCTGCGGGAAGACGTACCCGTTCTTGAGCAGGCCGAGGAAGATCTCCTGGCTCACCTGGGCGTGGTTGACCGTGGTGGTGCGGGTGAACAGGTCGTAGCTCAGGCCGAGGGCCTGCAGGTCGCCGACGATGACCCGGTTGTTGCGGTCGGCGATCTCCCGCGGGCTCACGCCCTCCGCGTCGGCGGCCACGGTGATCGGCGTCCCGTGCTCGTCGGTGCCGCTCACCATGAGCACCCGGTCACCGGCCATCCGGTGGTAGCGGCTGAAGACGTCGGAGGGGACGCCGAAGCCGGAGACGTGGCCGATGTGCCGCGGGCCGTTGGCGTAGGGCCAGGCCACGGCGGTCAGGATGTGCCGATCACTCACGTGACGAGAGTAGTGAGGCCCGGCCACCCGCCTCCCGTCAGGAACCGGGGGCGGTGCTCGACGCCGGAGCGCCGGTGCCCGCGTCGGTCCCGACGGGGGTGCTGACGGCGAGCGCGCCGAGGGCCAGGCCGATGAGCACCACGGTGACCAGCCGGGTGCGCGGGTGGGTCACCGGCGGCTCGGCCGGGCGGCGGCGCGGGCCGGCCGCGGTCCAGGCGACCGTCGCCGACGCCGAGGTGAGCATGAGCTTGCCGACCGGCACGGCCAGCGCGAGCAGCAGCAGCGCCGGCAGCGGCAGCGTCGTCGGCAGGGCCAGGTCGCTGCCGACGGCGAGGACGGCCAGCGCGGCGAGCAGGACGATCTCGCCGCAGGCGACCCCCGCGGGGAGCCGGTGGCCCGAGCCGTCGAGCGCGGCCAGGCCGCCGGCGGCGCACAGCACGATCCAGGCGGCCAGCCCGCCCAGCGCGGCGGCGACGAGCAGGCCCGGGGGCTGCGGGGTCGCCGTCATCAGGCCGTCGAGGCCGGTCAGCGCGCCGGCCAGCAGCCCGACCGCCTCCAGCATGCAGACGGCGGCCAGCAGCAGCACGGCCGCCGGCCGCCGCTGCGGGTCGGCGGTGGTCGGGAGGGGGGCGTCGAGGACGCTGGTCGCCACGGGATCGCTCCTGGCCGGGGACGTCGGTCACCGGTCAGGTCGTCCCGCGGGCGGCGCGGCAGGAGGCCCGCCGCCCCCTCCCTCACCCCTCGGGGGGAGGGGTCAGCGCCGGGCCTCCCGGTCGGCGGCCAGCCGCCGCGCCGCGGCCTCGCCCTCGGCGCCGGCGAGCCGGCTGTGCCGCCGCCCGTAGGCGAAGTAGACGACGAAGCCCAGCGCCATCCAGATGGCGAACCGTAGCCAGGTGTCGGCCGGCAGGTTGAGCATCAGGTAGAGGCAGGCCACCGCCGAGACGATCGGCAGGACCGGCACGAGGGGGACGCGGAACGCGCGGTGGAGGTCGGGCCGGGTCCGGCGCAGCACGATCACGGCGATCGAGACCAGCACGAAGGCGAACAGCGTGCCGATGTTGACCAGCTCGGCGAGCGTGCCGAGCGGCAGGAAGCCCGCGAGCAGGGCGACGGCGATCCCGGTGCCGATGGTGATCTTGTACGGCGTGCCGTAGCGCGGGTGGACCGCCGCCATCCCCGGCGGGAGCAGGTGGTCGCGGCTCATCGCGAACAGCACCCGCGACTGGCCGAGCATCAGGATCATCACGACCGACGTCAGTCCGGCCAGCGCGCCCACCGAGATCAGGCTGGAGACGAACGACAGCCCCACGCTGCTGAACGCCTCGGCCAGCGGCGCCTCCGTGGACAGCTCGCCGTAGGGCTGCATGCCGACGACGACGAGGCTGACGGCGACGTAGAGCAGCGTGCAGATGACCAGCGAGCCGATGATCCCGCGCGGCAGGTCCTTGCGCGGGTCCCTCGTCTCCTCGGCCGCCGTCGCCACGATGTCGAAGCCGATGAAGGCGAAGAACACGATCGAGGCGCCCGCGATCACGCCGCCCCAGCCGAAGCTGCCCTGGCTCCAGCCGAACAGCGTCTGGATGAGCGGGGCGTGCCAGCCGCTCTCCCCCGCCGCGGCCGGCTCGGCCGGCGGCACGAACGGCGTGTAGTTGGCGGCCTTCGTGTAGAAGAACCCGAGCACGATGATCAGCAGGACGATGGCGACCTTGATCGCGACGATCACGCCGGTCACGCGGGACGAGAGCTTGATGCCGAGCACCAGGACGCCGGTCATCACCAGCGCGATGACGATCGCCGGGATGTTGACCGTCGCGGTCTCGCCGGCGATGGAGGTCGGCAGCGGGATCCCGATGTCGCCGAGCAGCTGGTTGAGGTAGCCCGACCAGCCCACCGAGACCGTGGCCGCGCCCAGCGCCAGCTCCAGCACCAGGTCCCAGCCGATGATCCAGGCGACGAGCTCGCCCAGCGTGGCGTAGGAGAACGTGTAGGCCGACCCGGCCACCGGGACCGTCGAGGCGAACTCGGCGTAGCAGACCGCCGCCAGCCCGCAGACGACGCCGGCGATGACGAACGAGATCGCCACGGCAGGGCCGGCGGTGGTCTTCGCGACCTCGCCGGTGAGGACGAAGATGCCGGTCCCGATGATCACCCCGACGCCGAAGACGGTGAGGTCGAGGCCCGAGAGGTTCTTCTTCAGCCGGTGCTCCGGCTCGTCGGTGTCCCGGATGGAGTCCTCGACGGACTTGACCCGTCGCGTGCCAGCGGCCACGCCGTCCTCCTGCTCGTCGCCCGGCGTTCCCGCGGGCGCCGGTCCTCCGGGCAGCGTGGCACGGGCGCCCGGTGCCCGCACGCCTACGCTGCTGCACGCCCGCCGCGGCGGCGGGGCGGGAGGAGGCGGTCGGGGTGAGCGAGGAACGGACGGGCGTGCCCGGCCCCTACGTGCCCACGACGCGCCCCCGGCCGGCCGGTGCGCCGCGCCCGGCGCCGGCCCGGCCGGACGGGGTGGGCGCCGTCGTCGACTGCGCCGTCTACGTCGAGGGCCGCCGCGAGCCGCCGGTGGACCCGATGGAGGCGCTGGAGGCCGCCGTCGAGCGGGGCGGCTTCGTGTGGCTGGGACTGTTCGAGCCGACGGAGGAGGAGCTCGGCGCGATCGCCGAGCGGTACGGGCTGCACCCGCTCGCCGTCGAGGACGCCGTCTACGCCCACCAGCGGCCCAAGCTCGAGCGCTACGACGACGACCTGTTCATGGTGCTCAAGACCGCGACCTACCTCGAGCACGAGGAGCTGACCGCCACCAGCGAGGTGGTCGACACCGGCGAGGTGATGGTCTTCCTCGGCGCCCACCACGTGATCACCGTGCGGCACGGGCAGCACGGCGACCTCGCCGACCTGCGGCGCCGGCTCGAGGACCAGCGCGACCTGCTGTGCCTGGGCCCGTCGTCGGTGCTCTACGCGGTGGCCGACCTCGTCGTCGACTCCTTCGTCGAGGTGGCCGAGCAGGTGCAGGACGACGTCGACGAGCTCGAGGCGTCGGTGTTCAGCCCGCAGCGCACCGACGACATCGGCCGGCTCTACCAGCTCAAGCGCGAGCTGATGCAGCTGCGCCGGGCGGTCGGGCCCCTGGAGCTGCCGCTGCAGAAGCTGTCGGAGCGGCAGGTCGACGTCGTGCCCGACGCGATGCGCTCGTACTTCCGCGACGTGCTCGACCACGCGATCCGCGTGCGCGACCAGGTGGCCGGGCTCGACGAGCTGCTGTCGTCGATCCTGCAGGCGTCGCTGGCGCGGACGTCGATGAACGACAACGAGGACATGCGCAAGATCTCGGCGTGGGCGGGCATCATCGCCGTCCCGACCGCGATCGCCGGGATCTACGGTATGAACTTCGAGTGGATGCCCGAGCTGCAGTGGCGCTGGGGCTACCCGATGGTCTGGCTGGTGATCGTCGTGGCGTGCTCGCTACTCTACCGCGGCTTCAAGCGCAACGGCTGGCTCTAGCCCGACCAGGCATTGGAAGCTATGCGCACGTATCGGGGCCTCTGACGTGGGCATAGCTTCCAATGCCTCGACGGTCCAGTCCGGCCTGTGGACGGCGCTGTCGCTCCACAGCTGAGCCGCTGCCGTCCGGCGGCACCGGTCGAGGTCCCACGGTCGCCACATGCAGTGGCGCGAGCACATCACCGAGGTCATCGCGGCGAACGGCGGCATCGCCAGCCGGCAGGAGCTGCTCAGACGGGTCCCGGCGACCGTGCTCGACGGCTTCCTCGGCCGGCGGACGCTGACCCGCCTCTTCCCGCACGTCTACTGCCTCGCCGGCCAGAGCGTGGACGACCGTCTGTTGCTCCGCGCGGCCCTTCGGCACGCGGGCCAGGGTGCCGCCATCAGCCACACGTCGGCGCTGGCGGTCTGGGGGCTCGTCACTCTGCGGCGTCCGGTGCACCTGACCGTCGACCAGGCGAGCCGGCGCGCGGGCGCGGCCGACCTGGTGATCCACCGACGCCTGCGCTTCCGCGTCGAACCTCCTCAGTGCGTCCTCCGCCACGGCCTGCCGGTGACGCACCTCGCCCGCTCGCTGGTCGACTCGTGGCCACTGCTGGCGGTCGACGATCGCCGTCCCCTGCTGCTCGACGCCGCACGCCGACGACTCGTGACGCCGTCCGCACTGCTCGAGGCACTGGGTGAGCGCCCCAACGTCGGCGGTCACCGCACCCTGGCCCAGGCCATCGATCTCGCGCACGACGGCTGCGAGAGCGAGCTGGAGGCACTCGGCGTCCTCGGGGTGTTCCGGCACCGCTCACTCCCGCCGGGGATCGGTCAGTACCGCTTGGCCCTGCCGCACGGCGGCATCCGGCTCGACCGAGCCTGGCCGGAGGTCAAGCTGGCGGTGGAACTCGACGGCGCCCGTCACCACACCTCGCCGGAGGACCGGCAACGCGACCTGGCTCGCGACGCAGCACTCGCCGCAGCCGGCTGGCTGGTGCTGCGATTCACCTACGCCGACGTCAGGCGGAACCCCGAGCTCGTGCGTCGGCGGGTCCTGGAGGTCTACCGGATCCGTCAGGCGCAGCTCCGCGTGGGCTGACGTGGCACCGGTGAGGCATAGGAAGCAATCCGCACGTCTGGGCGACCGATACGTGCGGATGGCTTCCTATGCCTGGTCCAGCTAGTCCTTGGCGGCGACGACGGCGTCGTAGACGGTGCGGCGCGGGAGGCCGGTGCGGGCGACGACGGCGCGGATCGCGTCCTTGCGGGTGGCCCCCGCGGCCTCCTCCCCCGCCACCAGCGCCGCGAGCTCGGCCGGCGACAGGGACACCGGCTCCGGCACCGCGCCCGCCACCACGAGCGTGATCTCCCCGCGCACGCCGTCGGCGGCCCACTCGACGAGCGCGAACAGCGGCCCGCGGCGGACCTCCTCGTGCGTCTTGGTCAGCTCGCGGCACACCGCCGCCTCCCGCGACGGGCCGAACGCGGCGGCGGCATCGGCCAGCGCGTCGGCCAGCCGGTGCGGCGACTCGAAGAACACCATCGTGCGGCGCTCGTCGGCGAGCGAGGTCAGCCGCGACCGCCGCTCCCCCGGCTTGCGCGGCAGGAACCCCTCGAAGCAGAACCGGTCGACCGGCAGCCCCGACACCGCGAGCGCCGTCGTCACCGCCGACGGGCCGGGCACCGAGGTCACCGCGACGCCCGCCTCGATCGCCGCGCGCACCAGCGTGTAGCCGGGGTCGGAGACCGAGGGCATGCCGGCGTCGGTGAGCAGCAGGACGGTGGCGCCGTCGGCCAGCGCGGCCAGGAGCCCCGGCAGCCGCTGGCGCTCCACCGACTCGTGGAAGGTCACCACCCGCCCGGTCAGCGTCACCTCGAGGTCGGTGGCCAGCCGGTGCAGGCGCCGGGTGTCCTCGACCGCCAGGACGTCGGCCGTCACCATCGCCTGGCGCAGCCGCGGGCCGACGTCGCCGGGCTGGCCGAGGGGCGCCCCACCGAGCACGAGCCGTCCGGTCACGGCGTCGAGCCTGTCACGCCGGCCCGTCGCGGCCTGCCTGCAGGGGCCCGGCGCGAGCCTGCGAGTGCCGGGGGGCAGGCAGGTCCTTTCACTACCCTGAGGCCCATGGCGGTCCTGGCTCCCGAGCGCACCGCCGCCGAGCCTCCCGCCGGCCCGCCGCCCGCCCGCCGGCGCTGGCCGCTCCCGCGCCCGCGGGTCGACCGCGTCCCGCCGCTGCCCGGCGACGCGCGGCTGTCCTGGCTGCTCACCGGGCTGCTCGGGCTGCTGACGCTGGTCAGCCGGCTGGTCGGCATCAGCTACCCGCGCACGCTGCTGTTCGACGAGGCGTACTACCCACCCGAGGCGTGGGACCTGCTGACGTGGGGTCACGAGTACAACCGCGGCTACACGTTCATCGTCCACCCGCCGCTGGGGAAGTGGCTCATCGCGTCGGGCGAGCAGCTGTTCGGCTACACGAGCCTGGGCTGGCGCTTCCCGTCGGCGGTGGCCGGGGCGGTGACGGTCGTCGTCCTCGTCCGGCTGGCCCGCCGGCTCACCGGCAGCACCCTGCTCGGCCTGGTCGCGGGCCTGCTGCTGGCCCTCGACGGGTTCGCGTTCACGGTCTCCCGGATCGGCCTGCTCGACGTCTTCCTGCAGGTCTTCGTCGTCTCCGCGGTCGCCTGCCTCGTCGTCGACCGCGAGCGGGTGCGGGCCCGCGTGCGCGCGCACCTGCCCGTGCCGGCCACCGGCTTCCGGCTCGGCCCGCGCGGCTGGCGGATCGCCGCCGGCCTGCTCTTCGGCTGCGCCTGCGCGGTCAAGTGGAGCGGGCTGTACTTCCTCGCCTTCGCCGCCGTGCTGTCGCTGTTCTGGGACCGGGCGGCGTGGCGCGAGGCCGGCGTCCCGAACCCGACGGCGACGACGCTGCGCCGCTCGCTGCCCGGCGCCACCTGGGCGCTGGCCGCCGTCCCGGTGCTCACCTACCTGGCCAGCTTCACCGGGTGGTTCCTCGGCGAGACGGCGCAGGGTCGCTGGTGGGCGCAGCGCAACCCGGAGACGGCGTTCCCGTGGGTCCCGGACGCGCTGCGCTCCTGGTGGCACATGCACGCCGAGTGGTGGACGTTCCACAACGGCCTGTCCACCCCGCACCCGTGGGAGTCGGGCCCGTGGACCTGGCTGGTCAACGGCCGGCCCATCCTGCTGTGGAACCCGCAGGGCCTCACCGACGCCGCGGGCGACCAGGTGATCCGCTACATCCTCATGGTCGGGACGCCGACGCTCTGGCTGGCGTTCGCGCCGGCGCTGGCGTGGACGGCGTGGCGGGTCGTCGCCCGGCGCGACCCCGTGGCGATCCTCGTCGCGGTCATGGTCGCCGCGGGCTGGGGCACCTGGTTCCTCAACCCCGAGCGCACGATGTTCGTCTTCTACATGGCGCCGGTGCTGCCGTTCTTCGTGCTCGCCGTCGTCCTGGTGCTGCAGGACGCGCTCGGCCGGCAGGGTGCCCCGCCGTGGCGTCGCTCGGCGGGGCTGGCCGCCGTCAGCGGCTACGTGGCCGTCGTCGCGGGCACGTTCGTCTTCCTCCACCCGGTGCTCGCCGGGCTGCCGCTCTCGCACGCGGAGTGGGTGGCCCGCATGTGGTTCCCCTCATGGTTCTGAGGACTTGAGCCGCCAACTGGTTGCGGAGTACAACCAGAGGACGTGAGCTCCTCATCCGGCACGTGGAAGCAGCCGAAGGCCGTCTACGCCGTCGCCTTCGCCTGCGTCGTCAGCTTCATGGGCATCGGCCTCGTCGACCCGATCCTGCCCGCCCTCTCCGAGCAGCTCGACGCCTCGCCCAGCCAGGTCAGCCTGCTGTTCACCAGCTACCTCGTCGTCACCGCCGTGGCCATGCTCGGCACCGGGTGGGTGTCCAGCCGGATCGGCGCGAAGAGGACGCTGGTCACCGGGCTCGCCGTCATCGTCGTGTTCGCCACCCTCGCCGGGCTGTCGGGCTCCATCGACGGGATCGTCGGCTTCCGCGCGGGCTGGGGCCTGGGCAACGCCCTGTTCATCGCCACCTCGCTGGCGGTCATCGTCGCCTCGGCCACCGGCGGCTTCGCCGGGGCGATCGTGCTCTACGAGGCCGCCCTGGGCCTCGGCATCGCGGCCGGCCCGCTCGTCGGCGGGCTGCTCGGCGACGTGAGCTGGCGGGGGCCGTTCTTCGGCGTCGCCGTCCTCATGGCGATCGCCCTGCTGGCCACCGTCGTGCTGCTCGACGAGAACCCGAGGCCGCCGCAGCGGACCTCCCTGTCCGCGCCGCTCAGGGCGCTGCGGCACCGCAGCCTGCTGACCATCAGCCTCACCGCGCTCCTCTACAACTGGGGCTTCTTCACGATGCTGGGCTACGCGCCCTATCCGATGGAGCTCGGCGCCGTCGACCTCGGCTGGGTCTTCTTCGCCTGGGGCCTGCTGGTCGCCCTGTTCTCCGTCGTCGCCGCACCCCGCCTGCAGGCCCGCTTCGGCACCGCGCCCTCGCTCTACGGCGCGCTCGGCACCTTCGCCGTCCTGCTCCTGCTCATCGGCCTGTACACCGACGTCCGGTGGGCGCTCATCGCCTGCGTCGTCGCCTCCGGCGCCGTCGTCGGGATCAACAACACGCTGACCACCCAGGCGGTCATGCTCGTGGCGCCCGTGGAGCGCCCGGTCGCCTCGGCCGCGTACGGCTTCGTGCGCTTCATCGGCGGCGGGCTCGCCCCGTTCGTCGCGGGGCAGATGGTCGACGCCTGGGACATCCACGTCCCGTTCCTCGTCGGCGCGGGCGCCGTCGCCCTGGGCGTCGCGGTGCTCGCCACCGGCCACCGCGTGCTCACCGCCGCTGACGCCGGCCTCGCCGGCGGCCACGGGCAGCCCGACCCCGCCGACGTCGCCGGTGAGGTGGCCGACGAGTTCGGCGGCGCCCCGGCCGCGGTCGACGGCGAGGTGGCCGCTCAGCACGCCCGCGCCTGAGCAGCCCTACGGTGGGCGGCACCGGCACCGGGGAGGACGACGATGACCAACCCCACCGACCGCCCGCGGGTGGCCACCGAGGTCGACGGCGACGTCTGGACGGTGACCCTGGACCGTCCCGAGGCCGGCAACGCCATCGACCCGGCCATGGCCGCCGCGCTCGCCGACGCCCTCGACGCCCGGCCGGCGGGCGCACGCGCGGTGCTGCTGCTCGGCCGCGGCGAGCGGTTCTGCGTCGGCGGCGACGTCCGCGCCTTCGCCGGCGCCGACGACCTGCCCGCCTTCATCGGCCGCCTCGCCGAGGACTGGCACGCCGTCGTCCGCCGGCTGCTGGACAGCCCGGTGCCGGTGGTCGCCGGCGTCCAGGGCGCGGTGGCCGGGGCCGGCGTGGGGCTGGTGGGGGCCTGCGACGTCGTCGTCAGCGCCCGCTCCACCCGCTTCCGCCCGGCCTACGGCGCGCTGGGCCTGTCCCCCGACGGCGGCAGCTCCTGGGTGCTGGCCCGCACCCTGGGCGCCCCGCTGGCGCTGGACCTGATGCTCACCGACGGCACCCTCACCGCCGTCGAGGCACACCGGTACGGGCTGGTGGCGCGGCTGGTGGAGGACGAGGAACTGCCCGGCGCGGCGGTCGAGCTGGCCCGCCGGCTGGCCGCCGGCCCGGTGCGGGCGATGGTCCGCACGCGCGGGCTGGTGCGCCGGGCGGCGACGCGCACCGCCGCCGAGCAGCTCGACGACGAGGCGCGGCTGATCGCCGAGTCCGCCGCCGACCCGGAGGGCCGGGAGGGCGTGCGCGCGTTCACCGCGAAGCGGCCACCGGACTTCCGGTCGGCCTGAGCGCCTCGCCGGCCCCGGCCGGCACCACGACGAGCGGGTCCGGCGTGCCGACGACGTCGCCGCGGCGGCCGGTGTAGTCGAGCACCGACAGCACGTGCCGCATGGCCTCGAGCCGGGCGCGCTTCTTGTCGTTGGCGCGCACCACCGTCCACGGCGCGTGCGGGGTCGACGTCGCCGCGAACATCGCCTCCTTGGCCGCCGTGTAGTCGTCCCAGCGGTCGAGGGCGGCGAGGTCGGTGGGCGAGAGCTTCCACTGCCGCACCGGGTCGCGCTGGCGGATGGCGAAGCGGGTGCGCTGCTCGCCTCGGGACACGGAGAACCACAGCTTGACCAGGTGCACGCCGTCGGCGACGAGCATCCGCTCGAACTCCGGCGCCTCCCGCAGGAAGGCCGCGTACTCCTCGTCGGTGCAGTAGCCCATCACCCGCTCGACGCCGGCGCGGTTGTACCAGGACCGGTCGAACAGCACGATCTCCCCGGCCGCCGGCAGGTGCTGCACGTACCGCTGGAAGTACCACTGGTTCTGCTCGCGCTCGCTGGGCTTGTCCAGGGCGACCGTGCGGGCGCCGCGCGGGTTGAGGTGCTCGGTGAACCGCTTGATCGCGCCGCCCTTGCCCGCGGCGTCGCGGCCCTCGAAGACGATGACCAGCCGCTGCCCGGTGTCCTTCACCCAGCCCTGCAGCTTGAGCAGCTCGATCTGCAGCCGGCGCTTCTCGATCTCGTACTCCCGGCGGCGCAGCAGCTCCGGGTAGGGGTGGTCCTCGCGCCAGGTCTCCGGGCGCGGGCCGTGCCCGCCCGTCCGGCCGCCCGCGAGCACGCCGCCGGTCCAGCGGCCCGGGTCGGGCTGGCGGCGCGGGCGGGGCAGCGCCGCCGCGGCCCGGTGCGGGGCCGGGAGCGCGGGCGGCGGGACGGCGTCGCGCGGCAGCGGCACGACGACGTCGGCGGGGGCGGGTGCGGCGACGTCGGCGGGGGCGGACCGGACGGCGGACGGGGGCGCGGCCTCCGGCAGCCGCAGCAGCTCCAGCGGCGCCCAGACCACGCGCGGGGTGCCGGCCCAGTCGACGCGCACGCGCGCGCGGCATCGGCCGTCGTCGTCGAAGCGCCAGCCCAGCACCTCGGCGGCGCGCCAGGCGCCGTCGAGGTGCAGCTCCGCGGGCTGCACCTCCCCGAGGGAGGCGACCCGGTCCCCGTGTGCCGCCATGCTGGTCACGCTAGGAGAGATCGCACCTGCGGAGTGTGAGCACCTGTGACGAAGTCGCGGCCCCGTCGATGGCGATCCGGGCCAGGAACGACCGACGCCGCCGGGGCGGGTGCCCCGACGGCGTCGGACTCAGGGTGGAGCTGAGGGGATTCGAACCCCTGACCCCCTCGATGCGAACGAGGTGCGCTACCGGACTGCGCCACAGCCCCTGACGTGCGCCAAGACTACCGCCCGTCTCCCCCGGGCCGCCGACGGGGGTGGCGGCCCGGGGTGTCGGGGTTCAGCCGTTGACGACGCGCGGCTCGTAGTAGTCGATGTCGGCGAAGCCGATGTCGTCGTCGTCGAGGCCGACGACGGCGCTGTCCTGCCAGCCGGCCGGCGCCGGGGTGCGGGCGGCGACCACGCGGGCGGGCCGCAGCGGGTGCACCGGCGCGAGCGGCAGGCTCGGGTGCGGCAGGCCGACGGTGTGGTGCACCGGCTCCTCGTCGACCCGGGCGTCGACTCGGGCGTCGACCCGGGCGTCGACCGGGGCCGCCGGGCGAGCGGCCGGACGCGGCGCGGGACGGGCGGCGCCCCGGGCGGCGGTGCGGGCCGCGCGGCGGGCGGCGGCCTGCTCGCGGCGGACCGCGGCGCGCAGCACGGCCAGGTAGCCGACGACCGCGACATCGAGCAGCCCCTGGGCCACCCACAGCCACGGGCTGACGACCAGCGCGCCGACCAGGGCCAGCAGCGTCAGCGCGACCAGGCCGGCCAGCGTGCGGCGCCGGACGGCGTGCACGTCGACCCGCAGCTCGCCGGTGCTGCGCAGCAGGTCGCGGTCGACCGCGACGCGCTCGGTCTCCGCCGAGCGCACCGGGTCACCGAGCCGCCGCCGCTGCAGCGTCCGGCCCGGGGTGACCTCCGCACGGGCCACCCTCCCGTCGCCGCGGGTCACCACCATCGGCACCAGCACGACGAACCAGAGAACGACCAGCGCGGCGAGCAGCACGCCTGACCCCATCGAGAACACCACCCGTCACACGAGTCACTTGCCGCGGCAGGTTATGCAGGCAGATCCCCAGGACGAGGGAGGCGCGCGGGCGTGTCGCGGGAGTGTTGCGTGACGGGTGGGACGGAGGAGGCGGCGTGTCGACATGCGGTCGGCCGCTCACCGACCGTCAGTGGTGTAGACCCGGGCCCCGCGCGAGCCAGGTGGACAGCACACCGGCCGGGGCGTCCTCGGCCAGCAGGGCGTAGGACAGGTGGTCGCGCCAGTCGCCGTCGATGTCGAGGTAGCGGCGCAGCAGCCCCTCGCGCGCGAAGCCCAGCCGCTCGACCAGCGCCTGGCTCGGCCGGTTCTCGGGGCGGATGTCGGCCTGCAGCCGGTGCAGCCCGCCCGGGCCGAAGGCGTGGTCGCACACCAGCGCGACGGCGAGCGAGGCGAGCCCCCGCCCGGCGACGGCGCGGTCGACCCAGTAGCCCAGCGACCCCGACCGCAGCGCCCCGCGGACGATGTTGTCCACGGTCACCTGCCCGGCCAGCCGGCCCTCCACCCGGACGGCGAACGGCATGGACGTGCCCGCCCGCGCCCGGCGCAGCACCGACCGGCGCATCGCCCGGTAGGCCGCGGGCGTGTGCCGCACCGACCAGGCCACCGGCGCCGAGGGCTCCCACGGCCGCAGCCACGACTCGTTGGCCAGCCGCAGCCGGCTCCACTCCACGGCGTCGCCGCGGCCGAGCGGCGACAGCTCGACCGGGCCGTACGCCAGGCGGGCCGGCCAGCCGGGGTGGGGCGTGGGTTCCAGCTCAGCCGCCCAGGAGCAGCGGCATGACGGTCACCAGACCGCCCTCGGCGACCTCGGTGACGTCCTCGTCGACGACGATCAGGCAGTTGGCCCGCGCCATCCGGGCGAGCAGCGCCTCGTCCCCGCCGCCGAGCGGCTCGACCACGTAGCCGCCGTCGGGGTGGCGCATGACCTGGCCGTGCAGGTACTGCCGGTAGCCCAGCGGGGAGAGCAGCCGCTCGGCGGAGATCGCCTGCACGGTGCGGCGGAACAGCTGCCGCTTGCCGAGCATCGAGCGGATCGCCGGGCGCACGAAGACCTCGAACGACACCAGCGCCGCGACCGGCTCGCCGGGCACGCAGATCACCGGGACGTCGTCGCGGCCCAGCCGGCCGAAGCCCTGCAGGGGGCCGGGGTGCATCGTCACCTGACGGAAGCGCATCGGGCCGAGCTCGGCGAGCACCTCCTGCACCATGTCGCCGTCGGCGGCGAAGGTGCCGGCGATGAGCACCAGGTCGCTGCGCAGCAGCTGGCTCTCCAGCACCTCGGTGAGCCGGCGGCGCTCGGTGGGCAGGATGCCCCAGCGGTAGGCGGCGGCCCCGGCGTCGCGGGCGGCGGCGGCCAGCGCGTAGGTGTTGACGTCGACCACCTGCCCCGGCGCGGGCTGCGTGGTGATGTCGACCAGCTCGGTGCCGGCCGAGAGCACGGCCACCCGGGGACGCGGGCGCACCTGCACCCGGTCGCGGCCGACGGCGGCGAGCAGGCTGATCTGCGCCGGCCCGATCGGGGTGCCCACGGTGACCGCGCTGGTGCCCGGCGACACGTCGTCGCCGGCGCGGCGCACCCAGCTGCCCGGCTCGACGCCGGCGTGCACCTGCACCCGCACCATCCCGCCGTCGGTCCACACACCGGGGACGACGACGTCGGCGCCGGTGGGCAGCATCGCGCCGGTGGCCACCCGCTGGGCGAGCCCGGGGGCCAGGGCGGTCGGCACGGCGGCGCCGGCCACGGTCTCGCCGACGACGGCCAGTTCCACCGGCGCGTCGGGCGTGGCGCCGGCGACGTCCTCGGCGCGGGCGGCGTAGCCGTCGACGGCGGCCTGGTCGAACGCGGGCAGCGCGCGGGCGCTGACCACGTCCTCGGCGCAGAGCAGGCCCTGCGCGTCGAGGACGGCGAGCTCGATCGGCTCGGGCTGGGGCACCGCGGCGAGGATCTCGTCGAGGTGCGCCTCGACGGTGCGCGGCGCCGGCGGCTCGGGCTCGGCGAGGGTGCGGGGCGGGGGCACCGCGCCGCGGTCGATCGCGGCGGTGGCGTGCACCGGCAGCCGCGGGGACGTCGGGGGGTCGACCGTGGCACCGCTGCGGAGGTCCAGCGCCGTGGTCTCCCGGATCGTCGTGTCCCGGGGCGCCCGGCCCGCGCCGTTCTCGCTCATCGCGTCGATCGTCCCCCCTCGGGGGGCCGCCTCAGGCCTGCGACGCGCCCTCGGCGGGCAGGTCGGCCACGAACTCGGTCAGCCAGGAGCGCAGCGCGGGCCCGAGGTCCTCGCGCTCGGAGGCCAGCCGGATGACCGCCTTGAGGTAGTCGAGCTTGTCGCCGGTGTCGTAGCGGCGGCCGTCGAAGACCACGCCGTGCAGCGGGTGCCCGCGCTCGACGAGGGTGGCCAGCGCGTCGGTCAGCTGGATCTCCCCGCCCCGGCCGGGCGCGGTCTCGCGCAGCACGGCGAACACCTCGGGCGAGAGCACGTACCGGCCGATGATCGCCAGGCTGGAGGGCGCCTCGTCGACCGGGGGCTTCTCCACCAGGCCGGTGATCGTGACGACGCCCTCCTGGACGTCCTCCTCGATGGCGACCGCGCCGTACTTGTCGATGTTCTCGGCACCCACGTCGAGCAGCGCGATCACCGAGCCGCCGTGCTCGGCCTGGACGGCGAGCATCTGCTCGAGCAGGTGGTCGCGGGCGTCGATGAGGTCGTCGCCGAGCAGGACGGCGAACGGCTCGTCGCCGACGAACGCGGACGCCTGCAGCACCGCGTGGCCGAGGCCCCGCGCCTCGCCCTGCCGGACGAAGTGCACCTGCGCGACGTCGGTGGACTCCTGGACGGCGGCCAGCCGGCCGGCGTCGCCCTTCTTCTCCAGCGCCGCCTCGAGCTCGGGGGTGCGGTCGAAGAAGTCCTCGATGGCGGCCTTGTTGCGGCCGGTCACCATCAGCACCTCGGCGAGACCCGCGCGGGCGGCCTCCTCGACGATGTACTGCAGCGCGGGGCGGTCGACGACCGGCAGCAGCTCCTTCGGCACCGCCTTGGTGGCGGGGAGGAACCGGGTGCCCATCCCGGCGACGGGGATGACGGCCTTGCGCGCCGGGCGCTGCGGGGTCGACATGGGCGGCAGCCTAGCCAGGCGGGCGCACCGGCCGATCCCGTACCGACCCCTCCGGGGGAGGCGCGGCCCTAGCCTGACCGGGTGACCCCGCCGCCGGAGGGAGACGCGGCCAAGGCCGCGCTGCGCGAACGGCTCCTGGCCGCCCGCCTGGACCGCTCCCCCGCCGCGCGCGCGTCCGCCGCGGCGGCGGTCACCAGCGCCCTGCTCGCCCGCCTGGCGCGGGTGCGGGTGCTGGCGGCGTTCGTCCCCGATGACACCGAGCCCGGCGCCGGCCGGCTGCCGGCCGCCTTCACCCAGCTCGGCGCCCGGGTGCTGCTGCCGGTGGTGCCCGACTCCGGGGCCGAGCTGCGGTGGGCGGTCGACACCGGCCGGCTGGCGCCGGGCCGCTTCGGCCTGTCCGAGCCGGTGGGGCCGCGGCTGGGCCCGACGGCGCTGGGCACCGCGCAGGTCGTCGTCGTGCCGGCGCTGGCCGTCGACCGCGCGGGCACCCGGCTCGGCCGCGGCGGCGGCTACTACGACCGCGCCCTGCGGCACGCGCGCCCGGGCGCCGTCGTGGTGGCCCTGGTCTTCGACGACGAGCTGGTCGACGCGCTGCCGGCGCTCGACCACGACCGACCGGTGACCGCCGTGGTCACCCCCTCCGGCGGCTGGCAGGAACTACCGACCGGTAGGTGACACGGTGGGCGGCGTCCCGTCAGCGTCGACGACAGGAGCCCCGCCCGTGTCACCGGAGATCGTCACGATCCTGGCGCTGGTCGCCATCTTCGCGATCGCCTCGTTCCTGCCGATCAACATGGGCGCCCTCGCCTTCGTCGCCGCCTTCCTCGTGGGGACGCTGTCGGTCGGGCTCACCACCGACGACATCCTGGGCGGCTTCCCGGCCGAGCTGGTGGTCACGCTCATCGGCGTCACCTACCTGTTCGCCATCGCGCAGAACAACGGCACCGTCGACCTGCTGGTGCGCGGGGCGGTGCGGCTGGTCGGCGGGTACGTCGCGGCGATCCCGTGGGTGATGTTCGCCGTCACCGCGCTGCTCACCGCGATCGGCGCCCTCTCCCCCGCCGCGGTGGCGATCATCGCGCCGATCGCGCTGGGGTTCGCCGCCCGCTACGGCATCAACCCGCTGCTGATGGGGATGATGGTCGTCCACGGCGCCCAGGGCGGCGGGTTCTCCCCGATCAGCGTCTACGGCGTGACGGTGAACCAGATCGTCGAGGACGAGGGGCTCACCTCCAGCCCGGTCACGGTCTTCCTGGGCAGCCTGTTCTTCAACATCGCGATCGGCGTCGTGCTGTTCCTGGTGTTCGGCGGCCGTGCGCTCATCGGTCGGCGGGTGTCGGCCGGGGTCCCCGCGCACGCCGGGCACGCCGAGGAGCCCGCGGTGACCGGCCACGGCGCCCCGCCCGGACCGGCCGTCGGTCCCGACTCCCTGCGCGACGAGGACACCACCGCCGACGACGCCGCACCGCAGCGGATCACCGTCGACCAGGTGCTCACCCTCGTCGGGCTGGTCGCCGTCGCCGTCCTGGCGCTGGTGTTCGACCTGGACATCGGGTTCGTGTCGATCACCGTCGCGACCGTGCTGGCGCTGTTCGCCGCCGCCCGCCACAAGGGCGCGGTCAGCCAGATCAGCTGGTCGACCGTGCTGCTGATCGCCGGCGTCCTGAGCTTCGTGTTCGTGCTGCAGGAGGCGGGCACGATCGACTACGTCGGCGAGGCCGTCATCGGCCTGGGCGCGCCCCTGCTCATCGCGCTGCTGCTCTGCTACATCGGCGGGGTGGTGTCGGCGTTCGCGTCGTCGACCGCGATCATCGGCGTCGCCATCGCACTGGCGGTGCCGTTCCTGCAGGCCGGGGAGATCGGCGCCGTCGGCGTGGTGGTGGCCCTGTCCGTGTCGTCGACGATCGTCGACGTCAGCCCGTTCTCGACCAACGGCGCGCTCGTGCTCGCCAACGCGCAGAACGTGGACAGGGACCGCTTCTACCGCCAGATGCTCGGCTACGCCGGGATCGTCGTCGCCGCGGGCCCGCTGCTGGCCTGGCTGGTGTTCGTCGTCCCCGGCTGGCTGTGAGACAGGGAGAGGGACGCATGACCGGACCGCGCAGTGGACCCCTCGAGGGGATCCTCGTCGTCGACCTGACCCGCGCGCTGGCCGGGCCGCACGCGGGCATGATGCTCGGCGACCTCGGCGCCCGGGTGATCAAGGTGGAGAACCCCGGCAGCGGGGACGACACCCGCGGCTGGGGGCCGCCGTTCGTCCAGCCGGAGGGGGCGGCGCGGGAGTCGACGTACTTCCTGTCGACCAACCGGAACAAGGAGTCGGTCACCCTCGACCTCAAGGACGACGGAGACAAGGAGCTGCTGCGCGAGCTCGTCCGCCGGGCCGACGTCCTGCTGGAGAACTTCCGGCCCGGGACGCTGGCCCGCCTCGGGTTCGGCACCGACGTCCTCGCCGAGCTCAACCCGCGGCTGGTCACGCTCTCCATCAGCGGCTTCGGCCACGACGGCCCCGAGGGCAGCCGCGCCGGCTACGACCAGATCGCCCAGGGCGAGGCGGGTCTCATGTCGCTGACCGGCCCCGGCCCCGACGACCCGCAGCGGGTGGGCGTGCCGATCGGCGACCTGCTCGCCGGCATGTACGGCGCCTACGGCGTGCTCGCCGCCCTGCACGAGCGCGAGCGGACCGGCCGCGGCCAGGTGGTGCGCACGTCGCTGCTCGCCGCGATCGTCGGCGTGCACGCCTTCCAGGGCACGGCGTGGACGGTCGGCGGGCAGGTCGGCCGCGCGCAGGGCAACCACCACCCCTCGATCGCCCCCTACGGCCTGTTCCGGTGCAGGGGCGGCAGCGTGCAGCTGTCCTGCGGCTCGGAGGGGCTGTGGCGGCGGCTGTGCGCCGAGTTCGGCCTGGACCCCGAGGCCGACGGCCTGGCCACCAACGGCGAGCGGGTGGGCAACCGGGCGCAGGTCATCGAGCTGCTCGAGCGCGCCTTCGCCGACATCGGCCCCGAGGACCTGCTCGCCCGCCTGGCCGCGGCCGGCGTCCCCGCGGGCAAGGTCCGCTCGATCGACGAGGTCTACGCCTGGGACCAGACGCTGTCCCAGGGCCTGCTGGTCGACGTCGACCACGCCACGCTGGGCCGGCTGCAGCTGCCCGGCCCGCCGCTGCGCTTCTTCGCCCCCGGTCCCGGCGGCGAGACCGAGACCACCCGCCGCGAGCACGCCGCTCCCCCGGTGCTCGGTGGCTCCGACGCCGAGATCCGCGCCTGGCTCACCTCGTGACGCGGCTGGACGCCCGGACCCTGCGCGACCTCGTCCTCGACCCCGGGTCGTGGACGAGCTGGGACGCCCCGATCGGCGACCGCGACGTCGACCCCGCCTACGCCGAGGAGCTGCGCGCGGCCGCCGAGCGCTCGCGGCAGGACGAGGCCGTCGTCACCGGGGAGGGGTCGCTGCGCGGCCGGCGGGTGGCCGTCGTCGCCGGGGAGTTCGGCTTCCTCGCCGGGTCGATCGGCGTCGCCACCGCCGAGCGGCTGGTCGCGGCCGTCGAGCGGGCCACCGAGGAAGGGCTGCCGCTGCTGGCCGCGCCGGTGTCCGGCGGCACCCGGATGCAGGAGGGCACGGTCGCCTTCCTGCAGATGATCGGCATCACCGCCGCCATCGCCCGGCACAAGGCCGCGGGCCTGCCCTACCTCGTCTACCTGCGCGACCCGACGTTCGGCGGGGTGCTGGCCTCGTGGGGGTCGACCGGGCACGTGACGATCGCCGAGCCGGGCGCCTCGATCGGTTTCCTCGGCCCGCGCGTCTACTCCGCGCTCTACGGCGAGCGGTTCCCCGAGGGTGTGCAGACCGCCGAGCACCTCGCCGAGCGCGGGCTCATCGACGCGGTCGTGCCGCACGAGGACGTCGCGGACCTCGCCGACCGGGCGCTGTCGGTGCTGTCGGCCCGCCGGACCTGGCACCTCGACGTGCGCGACGCCGAGCGGCCCACCCCCGAGGACGGCACGGACGCCTCCGACCCCGAGGACGGGCGCAGCGCCTGGGACGTCGTCACCGCCTCCCGCCGCCCCGACCGGCCCGGCGTGCGGCGGCTGCTGCGCACCGCGGCCACCGACGTCGTCGGGCTCTCGGGCACCGGCGCGGGCGAGAAGGACCCCGGCCTGCTGCTCGCGCTGGCCCGCTTCGGCGGCGCGCCGTGCGTGGTGCTCGGGCAGGACCGGCGCGGGCAGTCGCTGTCGGCGCCGCTGGGCCCGGCCGCGCTGCGGGAGGCCCGCCGGGGCATGCGGCTGGCCGCCGAGCTGCACCTGCCGCTGGTCACGCTCATCGACACCCCCGGCGCCGCGCTGTCGCGGGAGGCCGAGGAGGGCGGGCTGGCCGCCGAGATCGCCCGGTGCCTGGAGGACCTGGTGACGCTCAGGGCGCCGACGCTGGCGGTGCTGCTCGGGCAGGGCACCGGCGGCGGCGCGCTGGCGCTGGTGCCCGCCGACCGGGTGCTCGCCGCGGCCAACGGCTGGCTGGGGCCGCTGCCGCCGGAGGGCGCCTCGGCGATCGTGCACCGCACCGTCGACCGGGCGCCGGAGATGGCGGCCGGCCAGGGCGTGCGGGCCACCGACCTGTGGCGCGCCGGGATCGTCGACCGCGTGGTGCCCGAGCGGCCCGACGCCGCCGACGAGCCGGTGGAGTTCTGCCGGCGGCTCGGGCGGGTGCTCGGCGAGGAGCTGGCCGGACTGCTGGGCCGCGAGGACGCCGAGCGCACCCGCAGCCGGCTGCACCGCTACCGCCACCTCGGCCGCTGACGGCCCGCGCGCGACCTGGCGGCTGGTCCGCGCACGATCAGCCGGCCTGATCGTGCCGCGTCCTGGCTCACCGCCGACCGTGCGCCAGGACGCGCTGCGGTGAGCCAGGACGCGCTGCGGTGAGCCAGGACGCGCCGGGGTGCGCCGGGACGGCTACCAGGCGACGCCGGGCGCGTAGGTGCCGAGGCTCCACTCCTGGCCGCCGGGGTCGAGCAGTCGCGCCCGCCGGGTGCCCCACTCGGTGTCCTCCGGGGCGAACACCGGGGTGCCGCCGGCGGCGACCCCGCGCGCGAAGCGGTCGTCGACGTCGGCGGGGTCGTCGAGCACCAGGTAGAGCCCCGACCCGGTCGACCGGCCGACCAGCGGCGGGTGCACGTAATCGGCGTCGTCGCTCGCGACCATGAGGACGACGTCGTCGCAGCGGACCTCCGCGTGCGCCACGGTGCCGTCGCCCGCGTCGGACCGGCGGACGACGGTGAAGCCGATGGCCGTCATCCACTCCAGGGCGGCCGGGGCGTCACGGTAGCTGAGGTAGGCGGCCAGTCGCGCTCCCATGGCCGGACGCTAGGCCGCGCTGACCTCCGGGACCAGCCCCCAGGCGCCCGCCACGAGCTCCAGGCTGCGCACCCGCTCCGCGACGCCGTGGGTGGACGCCGAGAGCATCAGCTCGTCGGCGCGGGTGGCCGCGGCGAGCCCGCGGAGCTGCGCGGCCACCTGACCCGGGTCGCCGACGACGGCGTTGCTCGGCATCGCCTCGGCGGCCGCGCGCTCGGGGTCGGTCTGCGCCTCCTCGAGGCTGGGCACCGGGCGCAGCCGGTTGGTGCGGATGGCCAGGCGCATGAGCTGCCCGGGCAGCGCGAGCCGGCGCGCGTCCTCCTCGGTGTCGGCGGCCAGGACGTTCGCCGTCACCACCGTGTACGGGCGTCCCAGCGCGGGCGAGGGCCGGAACGACTCCCGGTACAGCTCGACGGAGGCCTGCACGTTCGGCCCGCCGAAGTGGTGGGCGAAGGCGAACGGCAGCCCCAGCGCGCCCGCGAGCTGCGCGGAGAAGCCGCTGGAGCCCAGGAGCACCACGTCCGGTGACGACGTCGGGGCGGGCGTGGCGGTGAAGCGCTCGGCCAGCCCGCCCTCGACCCGCCGGTCGCCGAGCAGGCCGAGGAGGTCGAGCAGGTGCTGCGGGAAGTCCTCCGCGCCGAGGGCGGCCGGGTCGCGGCGCAGCGCGATCGCGGTGTGCGCGTCGGTGCCGGGGGCGCGGCCGATGCCGAGGTCGATCCGGCCCGGGTGCAGCGCCTCCAGCAGCGCGAACTGCTCGGCGACGACGAGCGGCGCGTGGTTGGGCAGCATGACCCCGCCCGAGCCGACCCGGATCCGCGCGGTCGCGGCGGCCAGGTGCGCGATGAGCACCGGCGGGTTGGTGCTGGCGACCGCCGGCATGTTGTGGTGCTCGGCCACCCAGATGCGGGTGTAGCCGAGCCGGTCGGCGGCCTGCGCGACCCGCGTGGTGGCGGCCAAGGCGTCGGCGGTGGACTGCCCCGAGCCGACGGTGGCCAGCTCGAGGACGGACAGCGGCAGGGGCGCGGGCTCGATCATCACCTGCGGCAACGCCCCCGGGACCGGCTCGGCTTCCCGCCCGCCGGTGTCGGCCAGGTGGCCGGAGGGTGTCCGGGCGGTCACGGCACGAGCGGTACCGGCGCGTCTCACCCGTACGGACGCGCACCACCCGGCCGAGGTGGTACGCACGGTGAGCAGACGACGACCGGGTGTCGCACCACGGGGGCACGAGGGTCACCCGGTCGGACTGTGAGCTGACCCACCGTTGACGGAGAGTCACGGCGCTGGCGAGGGTGTCGCAGCGCCGGACCCTCCGCCGCACATCCCGAACGGAGCCCCCGTGCACCACGCCCCGACCGCCGGACCGCGCACCGGACCGGACACCGGGAGCGGCCGACGCGACGCCTTCGCCCCGCTGCTGCAGGACCCCCTCGCCGCCCTGTTCCGTGAGCACGTCCGGGAGGGCTCCAACACGCACGGCGTGCCGACGGCGGGCGCCCCCGAGCCGGTCACCGTCTACGACGACGGCGTCCCGCGGGTGAACCTGGGCAGCAACAACTACCTCGGCCTGGCCGGCGACGAGCGCGTCGTCGAGGCCGCCGTCGCGGCGGTGCGCCGCTACGGCACCAGCACCTCGGGCAGCCGCGTCCTCAACGGCACCACCCGGCTGCACCTGCAGCTGGAGGAGGAGCTCGCCGACCTCTACGGCGTCGAGGCGGCGGTGCTGACCTCCTCGGGCGTCAACGCCAACGTGGCGCTGCTGTCGACCGCCTGCGCCCCGGGCGACGCGCTGCTCGTCGACGCGCACGCCCACGCCAGCGTGCACGCCGGCGCGGCCGCCAGCCGCGGCACCGTCATCCGGTTCACCCACAACAGCACCGACTCCCTGGCCCGCCGGCTGGCCCGGCTCGACCCGGAGGCCGGCGCGGTGGTCGTCGTCGACGGCGTCTACTCGATGACCGGCGAGACCGCGCCGCTGGCCGCGATCGCCGACCTGTGCGCGCGGTACGGCGCGCGCCTGGTCGTGGACGAGGCGCACGGCCTGGGCGTGCTCGGCGAGCACGGCCTCGGCGCGGCGGAGGCCACCGGCGCGCTCGACCGCGTCGACGGGATCACGCTCGCGTTCAGCAAGTCGCTGGCCAGCGTCGGCGGCGCGGTGCTCACCTCCCGCGCGGTGGCCGACGGCATCCGGGCCAGCGCCATGCCCTACGTCTTCAGCGCCGCCAACGAGCCCGCCGGCGTCGGCGCCGCGCTCGCCGCGCTGCGGATCCTGCGCGCCGAGCCGGAGCGCCGGACCCGGCTGCAGGAGAACGGCGTCAAGCTGCGGGTGGAGCTGTCGGTGGCCGGCACGCCGCCGCTGCCCGGCAGCGGCGCGGTGATCGCCGTCCCGACCGGCAGCGAGGCCGCCACCGTCGCCGCCTGGCGGGCCGCCTACGAGGCCGGCGTCTACTGCAACGCGGTCGCCTACCCGGCCGTCCCGCGCGGCAAGGGCGTGCTCCGGCTGTCGGTCATGGCCACCCACACCCCCGAGCAGCTGCAGGCCGCGGCCGGCTCGGTGGCGCAGGCGGTGCTCGCCACGCGCGAGTCCACCCGCGAGTCCACCCGCGAGGCGGCCGGGGACGACCGGCGCCACGGGAGGCTCGCCGTCGCCTGACCGTCAGGGCGTCAGGGCGTCAGGGCCCCGGCGAGCACCTCGGCGACGCAGCCGGCGGCCGCCCGCGGGTCGGCCCCGGCCGGCACGCCGAGGGCGGCGGCGAGGTCGAGGCGGTGCACCAGCGTCTCGTGCACCTGCCAGGTCGGGGGCCTCCCGCGCGAACGGCTCGTCGTCGGGCAGCGGCCCCTCGGGTCCGGTGCGCGCGCAGGCTGCCGCCCAGCGGTGGATGGCGGCGAGGTGGCGGACCAGGTCCTCGACGCACAACGACGCGCAGCCCGGCACGGGGCGGCGAGCAGGCCGGGGGCGGTCACGCCGGGACGCCCGCGGCGACCCGGCCCAGGCGCTCGAGGTCCGCGCGCAGGCCGGGGGTGCGGTCGCGGTGGGCGGGCAGCAGCAGCGCGGCCAGGAGCTCCATGGCGACCGGCATGCCGGTGAGCTCGTAGCGCTGGGCGATGCGGGTGCCGGTGGCGGTGGGCTCGAGGACGACCCGCCAGTGCGTGCGGTCGCGGTAGGGCCCGCCGGGCAGGGTCCGCCAGGCCAGCACCCGGCCCGGGTCGACCTCGGTGACCTCGCAGACCCGCGCCCACCGCGACCGGCCCACCCGGTTCTCCCCGCGGAACCGGGCGCCGGGCGCGACGTGCGCGGACCCGGGGAGCCAGGCCGCCCGGACGCACTCGCCGCTCCACTCGCCGATCCGGGTCGGGTCGGCCAGCACCGACCAGACCGCCTCCGGTGCTGCCGCGACCTCGACCTCGACGCCCACGGACGGGGGGATGCGCAGGCTCACCCGGCGGATCCTGCCGGGTGGCCCGACGTCGTGGGGACCCTCGCCGCGCCGCCGGCGGCCCCGCCAGACTGGGTGCCGTGCCGGACTGGGCGTGGACGCTGATCGGCATCGGCGCGGGCCTGCTGCTGTGCTGGCTGGTGCTGCTCGCGGCGCTGTGGGCGGCCCGGCCCGACGAGCTGCGGGCGCGGGAGCTGCTGCGGCTGCTGCCCGACGTGCTGCGGCTGGTCCGCCGGCTGGCCGGAGACCGCTCGCTGCCGCGCGGCGTCCGGGTACGGCTGTGGCTGCTGCTGGGCTACCTGGCGATGCCGGTCGACCTCGTGCCCGACGTCATCCCGGTCATCGGCTGGGCCGACGACGCCGTCGCCGTGGCGCTCGTGCTGCGCTCGGTGGTCCGCCGGGCCGGCCCGGACGCCGTCGCCCGGCACTGGCCCGGCACCGAGGCCGGGCTGGCCGCGCTGCGCCGGGCGACCCGGCTGCCGGCCTAGCGCGGGGTCGAGGTCCCCGGCCGGAAGGGCGCGCCGTGGCCCGGCACGACGAGCGTGGCGAGCTCGAGCACCCGCTCGCGCTGCTGCCGCAGTTGGTCGCGGTCGGGCGCGTAGGGGTCGTCGGCCGGGCCCTCGCCGGTCCACCACAGGTGGGTCAGCGCGACGACGTCGTCCGCGGTGCCGACCAGCGTGGTGACGTCCTGCGGCGTGTGCCCGGGCGTGGCCAGCAGCCGCACCGCCGGGGTGAGCTGCACGCCGTCGGCCGGGCGGCGGGTGAACACGTCCCCCTCGATGACCGACTGGAAGTCGTGCACCGGCACCACCGGGAACAGCGCGATGTTGACCGTGTGGTCGAGGTGGTGGTGGCTGACGACGACGTCGGTGACGTCCTCGGGCGCGACCCCGAGCGCGCGCATCGGCGCCAGCACCAGGTCGCGGTCGGCCACCATCCCCGGGTCGACGACGACCACCCGGCCGGCGTCGCGGACCAGGGTCACCGTGCCGGCGACGTTCGGCAGGCGGGCGTAGCCCTCGACGAGGACGTCGACGCGGGCGGTGCGGGCGAGGTCGGCCATGAGCGCACGCTAGGGCCGCTGACCCTGCGGGGCGACACCACGCGGATCACGTGGACGCCGGGTCGGGACGTGGCGCATCATTGGCAGTCGAGGGCCCCGAGTGCCAGCCGGCGCCGGGCCCACCCGTCCCACGCTCGACCAGGAGTGCCGCACCGTGCCCACGTACCAGTACGTCTGCACCAACCCCGAGGGCAAGCACCAGTTCGAGGTGGTGCAGTCCTTCACCGACGCCGCGGTCGCCGAGTGCCCGACCTGCGGCGCGCCCGTGCGCAAGGTCTACGGCTCGGTCGGCGTGGTGTTCAAGGGCTCCGGCTTCTACCGCACCGACAGCCGCTCGGGCTCCAGCTCCACCGAGCCGGCGAAGGCCTCGGGCTCCAGCGACTCCTCGTCGGGCTCGTCGTCCTCCTCGTCGTCCTCCTCGTCGTCGTCGTCGAAGGAGTCCTCCAGCTCCTCCTCGTCGTCGACCTCGTCGTCCTCGGGCGGGAGCAAGGCCGCGGCCTCCTGAGCCGCGCCGTCCACACCCGGACGGCTCCTCCACACCCTCCCGCCGCGCGCCCCGCGGTGGGAGGCGCCCGCCCAGCCTGGGCCGGTGCCCCGCCTGCGCCGGCCCCGGTCCCCCGTCCTGCTGCTGCGCCGCCTCGTCGCCGCGCTGCTCGTCGCCTTAGCGCTGGTGCTGGCGGTCCGCCCGCCCGAGCAGCCACCCGCCCCTCCGGCGCCGGGCACCCCGGTGGTGACGGCCGCGGCCGACCTCCCCGCCGGGTCGGTGCTGGCCGCCGGGTCCCTGGCGGTCGTCGAGCTGCCGGCCGCCCCGGCGGGGTCGACGGGCGACCCGGCCGCGCTCGCCGGGCGGGTGCTCGCCGCGCCGGTGCGGGCCGGTGAGCCGGTCACCGACGTCCGTCTGGTCGGCCCCGGCCTGACGGCGCTGCTGCCCGCCGGCCAGGTGGCCGCCCCGGTGCGCCTGGCCGACCTCGGCGTCGCCCGCCTCGCCGCCGCCGGCGACCGCGTCGACGTGCTGGCCACCTCCGCCGGGACGCCCTCGGCCGCGACGGTCGCGCGGGGCGCGCTCGTGCTCGCCGCACCGGACGACGAGGGCCTGCTCGTGCTCGCCGTCGACGAGGACACGGCCGCCACACTCGCCGCTGCCGCCACCACCGCCACGCTGACGTTGACCCTGCCCGCCCCGCCGTGAGGAGATGGGGCCCGTGCTCAAGGGCTTCAAGGACTTCCTGCTGCGCGGCAACGTGGTCGAGCTGGCCGTCGCCGTCGTCATCGGCGCCGCGTTCACCGCCGTCGTCACCGCGTTCACCGACTCGTTCCTCACCCCGCTGATCGGCCTGGTGGCCGGCGGCGGCGAGGTGGGCGGCACCTTCACGGTGAACGGCCAGACGTTCACCTACGGCGCGTTCATCAGCCAGGTGATCACCTTCGTGCTCACCGCGGCGGTCGTCTACTTCATCGTGGTGCTGCCGCTCAAGAAGGTCGCCGAGCGGCGCAAGCGCGGCGAGGAGGCGGGCCCCGTGGCGCCCACCCAGGTGGAGCTGCTCGCCGAGATCCGCGACCTGCTGCGCGCGCAGCAGGGGGCGGGCCCCGGCGAGCGTCCCGGCGGGCCGGGCTCGACCGCCCTCTAGTCGCTGCCCCAGTGGGGCGGGCGGTCCTCCAGGTAGCGCCGGTCGGGGTCGGCGTCGTCGGGCCGCTCGCCCCAGCCGACGTCGCGGTCGTCGGGCGCCCGCTCGGCCGGCGCGGCCGGGGCCGGCTGCGGCTGGTCGGCGACCGGGACGCCGAGACCCTCCAGGACCTCGGCCCCGGGCAGCGCCGCGAGCACCGACCCGGGCAGCGCGAGCTTCGCCCCGCGCGTGCCCGACCCGACGACGACGAGGCCGGCGGCCGCCACCGCGGCGTCCACGAGCACCGGCCACGACGGCGGCAGGCCCACCGGCGTGATGCCGCCGTAGGCCATGCCGGACTCGGCGACGGCGACGTCCTGCGGGGCGAAGGACGCCTTGCGCGCGCCGAGGTGCCGGCGGACCAGCCCGTTGACGTCGGCGCGGGTGGTGGCCAGCACCACGCACGCGGCGAGCGCCGTCTGCCCGGCCCGGCGGGTGGCCACCACGACGCAGTTCGCCGAGGCCTCCAGCGGGACGCCGTAGGCCTCGGTGAAGGCGGCGGTGTCGGCGAGGTCGTCGTCGACCGGCGCCACCCAGGCGGGGCCGGTCAGCGCGGGCAGCGCGGCGGCCACGGCCTCCCCGAGCAGGTCGGCGCGGGTGGCGGCGGGCTCCCAGGTCAGCGAGCCGAGGACGGGGGGCTGGTCGGTCGGGTCGGGCACGTCGGCGATCCTGCCCCGTGGCCGGATCCCTGCGCCGGACGGCCCGATCACCGGCGGTGGGGACGGCGCCGACCGGCCAGGATGGGCTCCATGATCGGCTCGCTGCACAGCGTCGTCATCGACGCGCCCGACGCCCACGCGCTCGCCACCTTCTACGCCGACCTGCTCGGGATGGAGGTGAGCAAGGGCTCCCCCGGCGACGACTGGGTGGTGGTCACCGGGCAGGGGCACCGGCTGGCCTTCCAGCAGGCGCCGGACCTCGTGCCGCCGGACTGGCCCGACGCGGGGCGGCCGCAGCAGTTCCACCTCGACGTCTTCGTGCGCGACATCGACGAGGCCGAGCCGCGGGCGCTCGCGCTCGGCGCCCGGAAGCTGCCCGGCGGCGGGGGCGACTTCCGCGTCTACGCCGACCCGGTGGGCCACCCGTTCTGCCTCGTGTGGGACGCCGCGTGAGCGCGGAGCTGCCCGGCGTCGACCGGTCCTCGGCCAGCGCCTTCGTGGCGGCCACCGGCTTCGACGTCGCCGAGGCCACCGGCACCCGGGTCACCGGCACCGTCGAGCTCGGGCCCGACCAGCACACGCCGTGGGGCGTCGCGCACGGCGGCGTCTACTGCGCGGTGATCGAGTCGGCGGCCTCGATCGGGGCCAGCGTCGCGGTCGCCGACCGCGGCCAGTTCGCCGTCGGGGTCAACAACAGCACCGACTTCCTGCGGCCGGTCACCGCCGGGCGGCTCGACGTCGTCGCGGAGCCGGTCCAGCAGGGCCGCACCCTGCAGCTGTGGCTGGTGCAGCTCACCCGCGCCGAGGACGGCAAGCTCGTCGCCCGCGGCCAGGTGCGGCTGCAGAACGTGCCGCTGCCCGGGGCCTGAGCGCCGCTGGTCGCGAGGGCGGGGCGCCCCCCCGGCGCCCCGCCCTCAGACCAGCGGCAGCGCGGGCTCCCGGTAGGTGGTGCCGGCCAGCGACGGCGGCAGCACGTCGGGGTCGATCACCACGGAGAACAGCGCGCGCGGGTCCTGCAGCGTGGCCGGCGGCCGGGCGGCCGCCCGGGGCACCACGTGGTCCCAGCGGGCCGGGCGGCGGTGCGGCAGCAGCTCGCGGCCGTCGAAGAGGTAGTCGCCGAGCACCTCGCCCACGAGCAGGCCGGCGCCGTGCTCGATGGGCAGCGCCACGGGATCGCCGGGGCGGATCTCGTCGAGGAAGGTCGACAGCTGGCGCAGGTCCTTGCTCGGCCGCCGGCCCGAGAGCTCCTTGGCCAGCGCCCGCAGCTCGACCGGGGAGAGCCCGGTGGCGTCGACGTCGACCCCCGACTGGGTGCCCAGCCCGACGACGCCGGCGGCCAGGCAGGCGCCGAGCTCGTTGTGCGCCCGCGGCCGCACGACCCACACCCGGGTGCCCTCCGGCTCGGGCGCGGGCGGCACGTCGTCGTGCCCGGGCCACAGGTAGGGCAGGTCGTCGGGCTCGACGCCGAACAGCGGCTCGAACAGCGGCCGGTAGAAGTCCGGGTCCTTGGCGAGCAGGTTCGACCGGTGCGAGCGGTGCACCGCCTCGTCGCCGACCCAGGAGGGCAGCAGGCCGGCGCGGGCCAGCTCGTCCTGGGAGGCGCGCTCGACGTCGGGGGCGAACTCGGCGATCAGCGTGTGCGTGCTGTCGGCGAACCCGCGCTCGCGCCACACCTTCACCATCGCCAGGCCGTAGACGACCAGCGCCGCCGTCCGCCCGCGCCACATGTGCACGACCGGGTGGGAGGTCCAGCCGTAGTCGGGCAGCTCCAGGGCGCGCAGCACCTGCAGCGTCTCGACACGCTGCTTGCCCAGCCGCGGCGAGTCCAGCAGCCGCGCGCTCTCCACGAAGTCGGCCACCGGCAGGAAGGTCTGCATCGTGGGGCTTCCTGCCCGGCGACGCGGGCGGTCAACCGCCGAGCGCGTCCAGCGCCGCCTCCCAGCGGGCACGGCGGGCATCGTCGTCCTGGTCCCACCAGGCGGGGCCCCGCTCCCCCAGCCCCGTCTTGGCCAGCTGCACCCGGTCGCGGGCGGCCCGCACGGCCTCCGGGTCGCCGGCCGTGCGCACCGCCGAGCGGGCGGCGCCCAGGTGGGACAGCAGCCGGGCGCGGACGTCGTCGGGCAGCGACGGGTCGGCCTTCCGCCACCGCCGCCCGTCGACGACGATCCAGCGCCCGTCGGCGGTGTGCTCGACCTCCCGGCGGGTCACGCGCCGCAGCGGCGCGCGAGCTCGGGCAGCACCGCGCCGAGCGGGGCGTCCACCTTCACGTCGACCTTGGCGTCGCCGCGGGTCGGGCCCAGGTTGACCGCGCCCACCGGGATGCCGAGCTCGGCGGCGCGCAGCACGAACCGGTAGCCGCTCATGACGGTGAGGGACGACCCGAGGACGAGCAGGGAGCCGGACTCCTCGAGCATCCGGAAGCAGGTGTCGACGCGGTCACGCGGCACCGTCTCCCCGAAGAAGACGACGTCGGGCTTGAGCGGCCCGGACCCGCAGGCGCGGCAGTCGACCATCACGAAGCCGTCGAGCACCTCGTCGGGCAGCTCGGCGTCGCCGTCGGGGTTCACCTCGTCGGCGCGCGGGCCGAACGACGGGTTGGCCGCGCGCAGCCGGCGGTGCAGCTCGGCGCGCGGGGCGACGTCGCCGCAGGACAGGCACACGGTGCGGTCGAGGCCGCCGTGCAGCTCGACGACGTCGCGGGCGCCGGCGGCCTGGTGCAGCCCGTCGACGTTCTGGGTGACGACGCCGCCGAGCAGGCCGGCGCGCTGCAGCCGGGCGACGGCGGAGTGCCCCGCGTTCGGGCGGGCGGCGGCCATCTGCGGCCAGCCGACGTAGCTGCGCGCCCAGTAGCGGTGCCGCCCGCGGGGGTCGCGCCGGAAGGTCTGCCAGGTCATCGGCGTGTGCCGGCGCAGCGAGCCGGTGGCGCCGCGGTAGTCGGGGATGCCGGAGTCGGTGGACAGGCCGGCGCCGGAGAGGACGAGGACGTCGCCGTCGGCGACCAGGCCGGTGAGCTCGTCGAGGGCCGCCGGGGTCTCGACGGCGGGGAGGGCGGCGGTCACCGCCCCATCGTCCTCCGCGCGCGCTCCCCGCGCCGCGACGTCAGGAGGAGGCGACGAGCTCCCGCTCGATGCGGGTGAGCAGGTCGTCGTAGACGCGGCGCAGCCCCTTCGGCGCGAAGGTGCGCTCGAAGAAGCCGCCGACGCCGCCCGCGCCGTCCCAGGTGGTGCGCACCCGCACGGTGCTGCCGTCGCCGGCGGCGGGCAGGACCGTCCAGGTGGTGACCATCGACGAGCGGGTGTCGCGCTCGACCAGGGTGCCCTCAGGCTCGCTGACCTCGACGTCCTGCTCGCGCACGCGCTTGCTGGTCGCGGCGAACCGCCAGTGCACGCGGGTGCCCGCGCCCTGCCCGCCGGCCTCGACCCGGTAGTCGCTGAACTGCTCGGGCAGCGCGCGGGAGCGGGCGCCGGTGTAGTCGGCGAGGGCCGCGCGGACCCGGTCGACGGGCGCTCGGACGACGCGTTCGGCGGTGGCCACGACCTGTCCCATGCGGCCATCCTCCCCCGCCCGGTGCCGCCCGGACCGCGGGAGTGGTCGGGCTCACCCGTGCGGCACGGCGCCCGCGGGTACGGAGCGTGGGTGGACGCAGTGCTCTCCTCCTCCCGCGCCGGCACGGGCGAGCCCCTCCTGCTCCTGCACGGCATGGGCAGCTCCCGGCGCGACTTCACCGCGGTGCTCCCCCTGCTGACCGCCCGCTTCGACGTGCTCGACGTGGACCTGCCCGGGGTGGGGTCCTCCTCCGCGCTGGACCGCCGGCCCACCGTCGCGGCGATCACCGACGCCGTCGAGCGGACCCTCGTGGAGGAGGGCATGGGGCGGGTGCATGTGCTCGGCAACTCCCTCGGCGCCCGGGTCGGCCTGGAGCTGGCCCGCCGCGGCCGCGCGCTGTCGGTGGTGGCCATCGCGCCGTCGGGCCTGAACGTGCCGCCGGAGCGGCTGGTGCAGGGCAGCGGGATGGCGCTGGCGCGGGTGGTGATGCGCGTCGGGGCCCCGCTGGTGGGCGCGCTGTCGCGCTCGGCGCTCGGCCGGTCCGCCCTGCTGGCGCCGCTCAAGGCCCGCCCGTGGGCGACCTCCCCCGAGGAGGCCGTGGGCGCGCGGGAGGGCTTCGCCGACTCCCGCGACTACTGGCGGACGCTGCTGTGGGGCCTGCTGGTCGACGTCCCGCGCGGCCTGGACCGCATCTCCTGCCCGGTCACGCTCGTGCAGGGCGTGGCGGACTGGATCGCGTCGGGGCAGACGGTGCGCTACCTGCCGCTGGTGCCCGGCTCCCGCTTCGTCCCGCTCCTGTGGGCGGGCCACGCCCCCCAGTCGGACCGGCCGCGGACGATCGTGCGCCTGGTCGAGGAGACCGCCGCGCGGGCGGCTCAGCCCGGGGACTCCTCCGCGTCGAGGTAGCGGCAGCGGAAGCGGGCGCCGGCCATCGCCTCGGTGAAGCGCGCCTCCTAGGCGGGGTCGTCGGCCGGGAACGTCGCGAACACCCGGTCCTCGCAGACCACGGGCTCGCCGTCGGGCCCGGGGCGGGAGCGCCGGAGCAGCACCCGCGTGACGCCGTCGACCTCGTCGTGCGCCGGGCCCCAGGTGGCGCGGGGCGGCGCGAGGGCCGGCCGTCCCGCCGTCCAGACGCCCAGCCGGGACAGCAGCAGGCCGAGCAGGACCAGCAGCACCACGATCTCGACCACCGCGAGCACCACGACCCGACGGTAGGCCCCGGGGACGCTGCGCGGGACCCCGCGCGCTGCCCCGGTAGCCTCGGTCCGCCCCGGGTCGGCCGCGCGCCGACGAGCCCCCGTAGCTCAGGGGATAGAGCATCGGTTTCCTAAACCGTGTGTCGCAGGTTCGAATCCTGCCGGGGGCACCAGCATCACCGCAGGTCCGTGCACTGATCCGCTCGGTCCGCTGACCGGCGGTCGCACCCGCTGGGGCCCTCGATCCGCACCCGGTCAGCACCCGGTCTGCACCAGCGGCGTCCATCCGCTCCGCGACGGCGGCCCGGTCGGAGCGGTCGCGCCGGACCTCGCCGACCCGCAGCGGCCCACCGGTCCTCGAGGGGGAGACGAACTCCTCCGGCTCCCGGCAGGCCTGGTGGTCGGCCAGGTCGGCGAGCTACCCGTAGGTCAGGTACCGCCGGTCGGTGGTCGGCAGAGCCTGGCGTCTGGGCTCTCTTCCCTCATGGCGCTCGCAGCGGCGCTACCGCTCCGGACGGTCGGACGGGGCACGTTCGTGGTGCCGCTCCGCGTTCGACGTCTCGATGTGCTCGCGCGTGCGCGCGTGTTCGGCCATCTCGTGGAGGTGCGCAGCTCTGTCCGGTCGGGTCCTCGCCACCGCGTCGAGCGTGTTCGCGATCCTCCCCTCGGTCGCGGCGATGTCGCCGGCGGTCGCAGCGAGCGATTCGCCGACCAGCTTTCGCCGCTCGTCCAGCTCCGCGGCGAGGTGGCGCTGCCGCCATGCGTCGCGAGCCACGTCGTCCTTCCTCAGGCCGTCCGCACCAGCGTGCCGGTCCTTCGATGCCATACCGCCAGCGTCCCGCCGTCCAGCCGCCTCTGCACGCCGTCCCGGTGCGTCGCTGAGCGGCGACGGAGATCGGCTCGGTGCGGCCGAGATCGGCGCCCCTGGACTCACGAACCCCTGGGAGTGCTCGCTGCGTACCTCCGGAGGAGGGACCGGGAGCCCAGCTGCCCCAGGGCGAGCTGTCACCGCGTGTCACTCGCCGCAGGACCGAGATGGCCGGGCGCCGCTTCGCGTGGGGGCGAACTCGCACGTCTCAGCCTTCGCCTGCGGTGCTAGCCCACCGTTCGTCCCCCGCTCACGATCGGGTCATGACCGTGGCGCCGGAGCGATCGCTGCTCGCTCAGCGGCATGCCGCTGCTGTCCAGCAGGCCGCCGAGGCGATCCGGGCGGCCGCCACGACCGTCGCGGCAGTGGCGTTGAGCTACGACGACATCGCTGCCGCCGCGGACGCCGTCGTCGACATCGCCGACTCCCCCGCGCCGTACGGGGACCGGGCGGCGTGGGCGCGCGCGCGAGCCGACGACCACCGCCGCCTGGCGCTGCGGATGTGGACGCGCGCTGCCGCACCCGGTTCGGCCACGCCCTGACCGGCAGGTCCCGGCCAGGGGAACCGACGCCTCCACGACGCGCAGCCCGGGGACCGGACCGGGGTGGCGGCGCCTCGCGCCGCGGCAGCCGGGCCGGCCCGGCGCTCCGCGACCGCGCTCGCGGATCAGGTGCGCAGGGTGTGGCTGGGCAGCACGCCGTAGGCGGCGCGGTAGTGCTCGGTGAACCGGCTGGGGGTGAAGCCCCACCGCGCGGCGACGGCGGTCACGGTGACCCCGTCGCCGGGGTGGCGTCGCGTAGCTGCTGGTGGGCCTGAGCCAGCCGCACCTGGCGCAGGTAGGCGGTCGGCGTGGTGTCCAGGTGCCGGCGGAAGGCCAGCTGCACCGCGCGCGGGGTGACGGAGGCGGCGCGGGCGATGTCGGCGACGCCGATGTCTAGGTCGGGGTGCGAGTCGATGAACGCGGTCGCTCGCCTCAGCGTGCCGGGGTGGGCGTCGAGGCTGTCGGCGGCCGCGGGTTCGGCGACGGCGGTGTTCGGGAAGATCGTCAGGGCGGTGGCCGCGAGCAGCCGCGCCGCCGGCCCGAGCAGCAGCGGCGACGCGGCGGTCTCGGGCTCGGCGAGCAGGTCGTCGACGAACCGGATGGTCCGGCGCCACCGTCCGTCGCCGCCGTCGACGGGCCGCAGGGACAGCAGCTCCCACGACGAGCCGTCCTGCCCGGGGTCGCGGCCGGCCACCTCGATGAGCAGGGAGGCCGGCAGGCCGACGGTGTGCAGGTGCAGGGCGTGGGAACGGGCCACCAGGTCCTTCATGTCGGGGTGGTTGCCGATGCCGACGTCTCCGGGCCGGAAGCCGTGGCCGGCCTTGCCGCTGTCGTAGACCATGCTCCCGTCGAGGACGGTGTTGATCATGACGTCGTCCTGACCCGTGGCCTCGAAGACGAGATCGGACGCCAGCCGGAAGTCGACGACGGTGAGCGCTCCGGCCTGTACCTGGTCGAGGGTCACCAGCGGGCCGGCGTCAGGGAAGCCGCCCAGCCGCAGCCGCGCCCCGTAGGCGCGGTCGAGGAAGTCGCTGGCCTCCATCCGGTCGGCCGTGGTGTACCGGGAGCGCCGCGGTGGGAGGGGGGTCCCAGTGGCCATGACGCGGTCCTCCGATGGCTCGTGCCCCGGCGCTCAGGTGCGCAGGGTGTGGCTGGGTAGGACGCCGTGGGTGGCGCGGCAGGCGGCGGCGAACCGGTCGGGCCGCGAGGTGCGAACCAGCACCTCGTCCAGCCACCACGAACTCGCCCCGGAGTGCCGCGCGACGAGAACTGGCACCCCGATCGCGGTCCGCAGGCTGCCCGGGGCCACCTGGAGCGCCCCCGCCCCTCCCAGCGGAGCGCCGACCACCAGGGCGCGGGAGCGGTCCCCGGCCGACGGCTTCGCCGTGTCCTGCGCGACCACAGGGCCATGATGCCCGGCCCGGATGGGCCACCACGACGGATCCGTGCGCGATGTGACCCCCGGCCGCGATCGGGGCCTCGATCTGATCGAGTCCCCACCCGCCACAGCGTCGAGGGCGGTGAGGGACCGGTGGGCTCCCGCCTCGGACGTCGGGTGGTGTTCGAGCGGGCCTGACGTGGATGCGTGGCTCGACGCGCGTCGACGGGCCGGGACCGGCTGACGGACAGCCGCGGCCCGGCTCACCGGTGGGGCAGCCGCTCTCCGGCCAGGGGGCTCCGTCGACCGTCAACGGCGTCCAGGACTGGCTGGATCGCTTTCCTGGACCGTGTGCCGCGGGTTCGGATCCTGGCGGGGCACCAGCACCTCACCGCAGGTGCCGCGCGAGGAAGCGGTCGACGTCGTCGGCCTCGAACGCGGGGACGCCGGTGTGCCCGCCGGTGTTCGCGTGCAGCGTCTTCTCCCGCGAGCCGAGGGCGTCGAACAGGTCGAGGGCCGCCTGCCCGTCGTTGCCCTCGTCGTCCCACTGCAGCAGCACCAGCAGCGGGACCGTCACCCGCCGGGCCTCCTCCAGCACGAGCCGGGGGACGTAGCTGCCGGCGAAGAGCACGGCGGCCGCGACGCGCGGGTCGACCGCCGCCAGCCGGACGCCGATCGAGACGATGCCGCCCGAGATCCCGACCGGGCCGCCGAGCCCGGGCAGCGCGAGCAGCTCGTCGAGGGCGGCGCGCCACTCCGGCACCGCCGCCTCCACCAGCGGCAGGACCAGACGGTCGACGATCCCGTCGTCGACCGGCCGACCGGCCGCCAGGGCGCGGTGCAGGTCGGCGCGGGCCGCCTCGGCGGCGGCCGAGGGCGGCCGCTCCCCGGCGCCGGGGAGCTCGAGGGCGGCCGCGGCGTACCCGGCCGCGAGGCAGTGCCGGGCCCGGGCCAGCAGGCGCGGGTACATCCGCGCCAGCCCGCCGGGGTGGCCGAGCAGCACCAGCGGGGCCGGTGCGGAGGCGGGCGGGGGCGTCCAGAGGACGCCGGGGACCCCGCCGAGGGTGGACCGGCGCTCGAGCGCGCCGTCGTCGATCCGGTGTTCCGAGGTGGTCTGCACGGTCGTGCCCTCCGGGGGTGCGGACGGCGCTCCCGGGCGGCCTACCGCCCGGCCGTGTCCCCGCGGGGGAGCACCCACGTCTGCCTGTCCACGGGTCCTCCCTCCTCTGCGTCCGGCACGGCGGGGGCGACCGTAGCCCGGCCGGGCCGGCGCGGCGACCGGTTTCCACGACCCGCCGTCCTCGGACGCGGCACCGGTTGCCCCGCCACGCGCCCGGGTACCGCCGCCGCGGGCACGTGCCCCGGCCCGCCGCGCGGACGCCGGCCCGTTCCCGCGCGCGGGGCCACCGCCCCGCCTCCCACGACGCGCCCGAGCAGAGGGCACGCGCCCTGCCGGCACCCGGGACCCGTCCCGCCCCCCGGCAGGCGCCGTCCCGACCTGATCGGAGCCTGCCCGTGCCCTCTCCCCCGCCGCCGGGCGACGCCGGCACGGACGCCTGACCAGGACCGTCCGGGCACCGGGGAGCGCGGCGACCGCCCTCGCCCGGGTGCCCGCATCCCGGACCGGCGGACCGCTCGCACGCCCCCGGCCGCGCCGGCACGCCGTCGTCGCGCTCGTCGGGCTGCTCGCCGTCCTCTACGCCGGCCTGACGGCGGCGGTGGTCCTCGGCGACCACCTGCCCGACCTGGACACCGCCGTCCTCCGCTGGCAGCCGGCCACGCGCTGGCCCGCGCTGGAGCCGCTCGTCGACGCGTGGGTCCTGCTCGGCCAGCGGGCGATCTGCCTGGCCATCGCCGTGGCGGCGCTGCTGCCGAGGACGCTGCGCGACCGCGACCTGCGCCCGCTGCTCGTCCTCGGCCTCGCGACGCTGCTGGTGAACGTCACCGTCGGGTCGGTGAAGCACCTGCTCGGCCGGCTGGGGCCGCTGCAGCTCGGGCACGGCGCACTGGCTCCGGGCGGCAGCGAGGTGTTCACCGACGGGACGATCTTCCCGTCGGGACACACCGCCAACGCCGTCGTCACCTGGGGCGTCCTGGCGTTCCTGGCCCGGCGGGGCCGCCGCTGGGCCGCCGGGCTGGCGGTCCTCCTGGCGGTCACGGTCGGGCTGACCACGGTCTACCTCGGCACCCACTGGGTCTCCGACGTGCTGGCCGGCTGGGTGGCGGGCGGCCTCGTGCTGCTCGTCGTCCACCTGTGCCGGCCGGCCCTCGACCGGGCCCCGCGGTGGCCCCGCGGGGCCGGGACCGGCCGCCGTGCCGCACCGCGGTGACGCCGCCCCCGGCACCCGCGGGCCGCCGTCCTACCCCCGCGCGCCGGCCCCCGTCCGGTCGCCGGGCGACGTCCGGGCGAGCGCCATCGACAGGGCCACCGCGACGACGATCCCGATCACCGGCGGGATGCCGACGCCCAGCTCGCCGCTGAGCCAGGCGAGGAACGCGGCCACCGCGTAGGCGGCGAGGTTCGGCCACCGCAGCGCCGGGGGCACGTGACCCTCGGGGAGGCCCCGGCGCCACCGGGCGAGGAAGTCGCCGATGATGACGCCGCCCAGCGGCGGGATGAACGTGCCGAGCAGGACCAGGTAGTCGACCAGGTGGTCCTCGACGCCGGCCAGCGCCAGCGCGGTGGCGATCACCGACCCGCCGACGACGAACGGCGCCTTCCTCGGCCGGTCGAACAGCTCGGCGCCGGCCACCCCGAAGGCGTAGGCGGTGTCGGCGTTGCTCTTCCAGAGGTTGCCGAACAGCAGCACCAGGCCCCAGCCGACCAGGCCCAGCTGGTAGAGGACGAGGACGAAGTCGCCCTCGCCGAAGGTCAGCGCCCCGACCGCGCCGAAGAACACCATCAGCCCGTTGCCGACGAGGAAGCCGATGACGCAGGCCCACACGGCGTGCGAGCCCGTCCGGGCGAACCGCGTCCAGTTCGGCGCCTGCGTGCCGGCCGAGACGAACGTGCCGACGACGGTGGTCACCGCGACGGCGATCGCCATCGACGTCGTCGGCTCGATGCCGGCCAGGCCGCCCCACCCGCCGACCTCCTGCAGCGAGCGCGCCAGCACCCAGAACGCGAGGACCAGGATCAGCGGCGTCGACACCAGCGACACCCAGTACATGCCCTTGTAGCCCCAGTACGCGGTGGCGCACATCAGCGCGCTGGTCGCCACCATCACCGCGGCGCGGGCGCCGTAGGACTCCCAGCCGAACGCCTCGGCGGTCAGGTCGCCGATGGTCCCGACGACGACGCCGTACCAGCCGATCTGCGTGCCGCCGAGCAGGATCGAGGCGAGCTTCGCGCCGCGCGAGCCGAGCGTGTACCGGGCCATGACGACGGTGGTCAGGCCGGTGCGCGCGCCGATCCAGCCCATGACCGCGACGTAGGCCCCGAGCACGAGCGACCCGATGGCGATGACGAGCAGCAGGTCGCCGAAGGAGAACGCCGGGCCCAGGGCCGCCCCGGCGAGCATCGTCGGGGTGAAGACCGTGAACCCCAGCAGGACGACGGCGACGGAGAAGAACGACTTGCGGGCGTGCGCCGGGACCGGCGTGACCGGGTAGTCGGGGTCGACGACGGCGGCCTCGTCGGCGCCGGTCACGCGCCCGTCGGTGCGCGGTGCGCTGCTCACGCCTCCTCCCCGATGTCCTCGTTCCAGATCTCCGGGCGCTCGGAGACCATGCGGCGCATCAGCTCGACGCACTCGGCGTCGTCGAGGACGGTGAGCTCCACGCCGTGCGAGCGCAGCAGCTCCTCCGACGCCCGGAAGGTGCGGTTCTCCCCGATCACGATGCGGGGGATCTCGTAGAGCAGCGCGGTGCCGGCGCACATGAAGCAGGGCGAGAGCGTCGTGTAGAGCACGCTGCTGCGGTAGACCGACGCCGGCTGGCGGCCGGCGTTGTCGATGCAGTCGGTCTCCCCGTGCCGGATGGGACTGCCCATCTGCACCCGCCGGTTGCGGCCGACGGCGAGCACCCGGCCACCGGAGACCAGCGCGGCGCCGATCGGCACGCCGCCCTCCTCCCAGCCGATGCGGGCCTGCTCGATGGCGAGGCCGAGGTGGAAGCGGTCGAGCTCCTCCGGGGACAGGCCGGGGGGTGCGCTGGGCAGGGGCACGGTGGTCACAGGCTCTCCTCGGGACGTCGTCGTGACCTCGCAGCGAAGTCGCCGCGCGCCCGCGGGACAAGGGACACCGCGTGCGGCCGAGGCGGCCGATCCCTTGACACGGTGTCCGCCGCCCGGCCACGGTCCGCGGGTGCTGCCGACCGTGGCCGAGGTGCTCGAGCTGCCCGCCGTCCGCGCCGCCGCGCCCGAGGTGCTGGCCGGCGACCCGCACGCCGCCGTCGTCCGCTGGGTGCACTCCTCGGAGGTCTACGAGATGGCCGGCCTGCTGGCCGGCGGGGAGCTGCTGCTCACCACCGGCCTCGGGCTGCACGGCCGCTCGGCGCAGCAGGTGACCGACTACGCCGAGCAGCTCGCCGACGCCGGCTGCACCGCCCTCGCGCTGGAGGTCGGGCGCTCCTTCGCCGCCGTCCCGGCGGAGCTGGTGGAGACGGCGCGGCGCCGCGGGATGGTGCTGCTCGCGCTGCGCGAGGTGGTGCCGTTCGTGCGGATGGTCGAGGACTTCCACGAGCTGCTGCTGCGCCGGAAGCTGTCCTGGCGGCGCGCCGGGGAGCCGGTCTGGCAGGAGCTGCTCGGCCTGGTGGTGTCCGGGCAGGGGCTGGCCGCCCTGCTGCACGCCACGTCCCGCCTGGCCGACTGCCCGGTGGAGCTCCTCGACGTCGACGGCCGGGTGGTCGAGCGCAGCAGCCCGCACGGGCTGGACGACTCGGCGGAGCGCTGCGGGGCCGAGGTCCGCGGCCCGCACGGCCCGGTGGGCCGCCTGGTGCTGCACGGCCGGGCGACGCCGCGCCGGAGCGGGGTCGCCGAGCGCGCGGCGGTGGCGGTCGCCCTGGAGCTCGGCCGCCACCCCGACCCGGGCTCCCGCCCGTCGCTGGCCCAGGCGGTGGTCACCGACCTGGTCGCCGGGGTGCTGGTGTCGGCCGGCGACCTGCGCGACCGCCTGGCCGCCGCCGGCTGGCCGCACCCCGCGGGCACGCCGCTGCTGGTGGCCGCCGTGGAGCTCGACCGGCGCACCCCGGCGAGCGAGGCGGTGCCCGCGGTGCGCGAGGCGGCCGAGACCGTCCTGGGCCGCTGCCTGGCCGGGGCCGCCGGCAGCAGCGTCGTCGTCCTCGGCCGGGGCTGGCCGCGGTCGGCGCAGCGGCGTCAACGGGAGGCCGCCGAGCGGATGCGGGCCCTGCTGTGCGCGGGCACGCCGGACCCCGCCGTCCGGACCGTGGCGGTCGCCGACCCCGTCGCCGACCTCGCCGCCGTGCCCGACGCGGTGGCCGAGGCCCGCGAGCTCGTCGCCATGACCCGCCGCATCGGCGGCCGGCACCCGGTCGTGCTGGCCCAGGACCTCGCCGTCCACCGGCTGCTGGCGGGCAGCGTCGACGGCGCCGCGCTGGCCGCGTTCGTGACCGCCCAGCTCGGGCCGCTGCTCGACCACGACGCCGCCCACGGCACGGACCTGCTGCGCACCCTCGACGCCCACGTGGCCACCGGCATGAGCAAGACGCGGACGGCGGAGGTGCTGGGCATCCGCCGGCAGACGCTGTACGCGCGGCTGGCGCGCATCGAGCGCCTGCTCGGGGCGCCGGTGGACGAGCCCGGCCAGCGCACGCGGCTGGGCACGGCGCTGTCCGCCTGGCGGGTGCGCACCGGGCTGGACCCGCAGACGGTGCCCGGCCGGCCGCACTGACCACCCGTCCGGGGGTAGGGACGGCGGCATGGCACTGCGCAACGCGGCCGTGGCCGCCGGCGGCCAGTGGGTCGACCCCGAGGACGGCGTCCGGTACCCCTCCGGTGAGGTGCACGCCTGGGACCCCGGGCGCAACGAGACGGTGTGCGGGCTGTCGCTGTCGCGCTCCCGGCTGACCCGCTTCCCGCACGTGACCTGGGCCGACGTCCAGCCCGAGTCGGGCCGCCACGCCGAGGAGGTGCAGGCGGTGTGCCGGCGCTGCCGCGCCGGGCTCGGCGGCCGCCGGGACGAGCGCCGCTGGACGCGGACCGACCCGCGCCCGTGACCTCCCGGCCGCGACGCGCCGGGGGGACACCCCGTCGAGGGGAAACACCTGCGGCTGCGAGGCGTTACCGTCTCTGATGCACGTCGTGACCCCGGCAACGGCGCCGGGGCGATGCGGAGGTGGCACAGCAGCGATGGAGACCACGGTGGTCGACGTCCCAGAACGGGGACGCTTCGAGGTGCGGGTCGGCGAGCGGGTCGTCGGACTGGCCAGCTACCACGTCGAGGACGGCACGATGGCCCTGCCGCACACGGAGGTCGACCCGAGCATGGGCGGCCGCGGCATCGGCACGGTCCTGGTGAGCGGCGTGCTCGACGCCGCCCGCGAGCGCGGGCTGCACGTCCTCCCCTACTGCTCCTTCGTCCGCCACTACATCCAGCAGCACCCGGAGACGCTGGACCTGGTGGCCGACGACGACAAGCCGCACTTCGGTCTGGCCACCGCCGACACCTGACCGGCCGCTGGCCTGCGGCGTCGCGCCCGGCCACCTAGCCTGGCGGAGGTGCCCACCGCGCTCCTCTGGTTCCGCCGAGACCTCCGGCTGAGCGACCACCCGGCCCTCGTCGCCGCGGTCGAGGCCGCCGGCGCGGACGGCGCCGTCGTGCCCGTCTTCGTCGTCGACCCGCGGCTGTGGGAGCCGTCGGGCCGGCCGCGCCGGCAGTTCCTCCGGGACTGCCTCGCCGACCTGCGCGAGCAGACCGGCGGGGCGCTGGTCGTCCGGTCCGGTGACCCGGCGCGGGTGGTGCCCGACCTGGTCCGCGAGACCGGGGCGGAGAGCGTGCACGTGTCCTTCGACGCCGGCGTGTACGGCCGCGCCCGCGACACCGCCGTCGAGCGGGCGCTCGGCGAGGTCCCGCTCGTGCGCACCGGCTCGCCCTACGGCGTCACGCCCGGGCGGCTGACGAAGAACGACGGCACGCCGTTCAAGGTCTACTCGCCGTTCGCCCGGGCCTGGCGGGCCCGCGGCATCCACTCCCCCGCGCCCCGGCCCGACGCCATCCCGTGGGCCGAGGGCCTCCGCTCGGAGGACCTGCCGCCCGCCCAGGACCTCGACGGCACGCAGCTGCCGCCGGCGGGCGAGGCCGCGGCGCACGACGCCTGGGCGCTGTTCCGCGAGCAGCGGCTCGCCGGGTACGCCGACACCCGCAACCTGCCCGGCACCGCGGGCACCAGCCGCCTGTCGCCGCACCTGAAGTACGGCACCCTGCACCCGCGCACGCTGGTCGCCGAGGCGGAGCCGCTGGCCGAGGACCACGGCGAGGCGGTGGAGCGCTTCGTGGGCGAGCTGATCTGGCGCGACTTCTACGCCGACGTCCTGTGGCACCGGCCCGACACCGCGCACGCGGCGTTCAACCCGGACATGCAGCGGATGCGCTACGACACCGGCCCGGTCGCCGACGAGCACTTCGCCGCCTGGGCGGAGGGCCGCACCGGCTACCCGATCGTCGACGCCGGGATGCGGCAGCTGCACGGCGAGGCCTGGGTGCACAACCGGGTCCGCATGATCGTCGCGTCGTTCCTCACCAAGGACCTGCACGTCGACTGGTGGCGCGGGGCGGTCTACTTCCACGACCACCTCGTCGACGGCGACATCGCCAGCAACCACCACGGCTGGCAGTGGGTCGCGGGCACCGGCACCGACCCCTCGCCGTACTACCGGGTGTTCAACCCGACCCGGCAGGGCCAGCAGTTCGACCCCGACGGCACCTACGTGCGGCGCTGGGTGCCCGAGCTGCGGGACGTCCCCGACCGGTACGTGCACGAGCCGTGGACCATGCCCGGCGGCCCGCCGGACGGCTACCCGGCGCCGATCGTCGACCACGCGGAGGAGCGCCGGGTGGCGCTGGCCCGCTACCAGGCGGTGCGCGATGCCTGAGGGCCACACCCTGTACCGGCTGGCGAGGGAGCAGTCGGAGCTGTTCGCCGGCCGGCCGGTGCACGTGACCAGCCCGCAGGGGCGCTTCGCCGCCGGCGCCGCACTGCTCGACGGCCGCGTCGTCGAGGAGGTCACCAGCTACGGCAAGCACCTGTTCGCCGACTTCGGCGGCGACGTGCTGCACGTGCACCTGGGCCTCTACGGCACCTACACGACCGGCGTCGGCGACCCGCCTCCCCCACGCGGCGCGCTGCGCATGCGCTGGGTGGCCGACGGGCCGAAGGGCGAGGGCGTGTGGACCGACCTGCGCGGCGCGACCGCGTGCGACGTCCTCACCCAGCCCGAGGTCGACGCGATCCTCGACCGGCTCGGCCCCGACCCGCTGCGCACCCGGCGCGGCGGGCCCCTGTCCTACGCGAAGGTCGGCCGCAGCCGGACGGCGGTCGGCGCGCTGCTCATGGACCAGGCGGTGCTGGCCGGCGTCGGCAACGTCTACCGCGCCGAGATCCTCTTCCGGCACCGCATCTCGCCGTTCCGGCCGGGCCGCGACGTGGGCGCCGAGGAGTGGCAGGCGGTGTGGGACGACCTGGTGGTGCTCCTGCGCGCCGGCGTCCGGATGGGCCGCATCGTCACCACCCAGCCGGCCGACCGCTCCCGCCGCTCCGGCGCGGTGCGCCGCGAGGACGCGCACTACGTCTACCGGCGCACCGGCCTGCCGTGCCGGATCTGCGGCACCGAGGTGCGGACCGAGGAGATGGTCGGCCGCAACCTCTACTGGTGCCCCGTCTGCCAGGCCGTCTGAGGGAGCTCGGCGTCGCCCAGCGGTCGGCCACCGGGGTCACCCGCCGGCGGATGT